>NZ_JBFAAD010000001.1:0-545489 GCF_040639555.1 Streptomyces sp. NPDC023838 | reverse complement strand
GAGCGGGCGGACCAGAAGGCCAACCGCCTGCGGCGAGGGAAGACCGGCGGCAGGCCCCCGGCCTTCGACCGCGAGCTCTACAAGGCCCGCAACGTGGTCGAACGCTGCTTCGGCCGCCTGAAGCAGTTCCGCGCGATCGCCACCCGCTTCGACAAACTCGCCGCCCGCTACATGGCCGGAGTCCACCTCGCCGCACTCATCCTCTGGCTCCGCGAACCCCTCCGAGATCCTTTGTCAGACAGGCCCTAGTGCAGCGCCGCGTTGACCCTTCGTGGGTTCATGTGGCTTTGAGTGTGCTGCCGTCGTAGGTCCAGCGGAAGGGCTTGGCGTCGTGTCCGTTCGTAGGCCAAGACGAAGGTGTCGATGGTCGCGGCCAGTTCGTCGCGGGAGGCGAACTGGCCGCGGCCTAGTAGACGTCGGGTCAGGGTGGAGAAGAACAGCTCGACTTGGTTGAGCCAGCTGGCGTGTTGGGGGGTGTGGTGGATGTTGAAGCGGGGGGACGGGTGGCCAGCCAGGCCTTCGTCTCCTTCGCGACGTGGGATGAGCCGTTGTCCATGACCAGGTGGATGCTGGTGCCGGCGGGGACGGACTCGTTGAGTTGGCGTAGGAAGCCGATGAAGGTGTCGGCGTTGTCGCGGTCGATGCGCTCGGTGAGGACGTGGCCGGTGTGGACGTTCAGCGCGGCGATGGAGACGGTGCCGTGGCGGATGTACTCGAACTCCCGGCGGGTGCGCTGCCCGTGGCGGCCGGGCTGGTCGGGGTGTTCGCGGAAGCGTGCGGTGATCCCGGTCTTCTCATCCACGCTGATCACCACCGCGTTCGCAGGGCAGGTGCGGTAGAGCGCGCACGCGTCAGCGGCACGGGTGAAGAACTCCGGGTCGGCTAGTCGGGCCAGCCAGCCGCGGACCATGTGCGGCTTGAGGTCGACGCAGGCCAGGATCCGTCCGACGGGGGCGCAGACCGCCACGCCGGAACGGCGCAGTGCACCAGGCGGGCCGGAGCGCGTGGATCTTCACGAACCGCGCGGCGCGTTTCTCAGGTCGGTTCGTTGCGACAGCACGCGAACACGCCAGTGAAAACAGCGATGAAGCACGTACAAGGCGCTGACGTTGCCAAAGGTCTTTCCTTGGTCCGATCTTCCTCGACCGCGGAAGCGGCCTCCGACACCCTCGGCCTTCTGCCCGAGGTGACCTCCGGCAGAGGCCGGGTGCAGGTGGGTGAGCTGGCGCATCTGGCGAACGCGGCGAACTCGTGGTCGGCGATCGTTGTTCTCCTCCTGCCCTACCGTCTACGCGGCACGAGTCCGGTGTCGAAGGCGATGATCGCCAGGTGGACGCGGTCTCGCGCTTCGAGCTTGGCGAACAGACGCGCGACATGGGTCTTCGCCGTCGCCGCGCTGATCACCAACCGCTCGGCTATCTCCGTGTTCGACAGTCCCTGTCCGACCAGTGCCAGCACCTCGCGCTCCCGGTCGGTGATCCCCGCGATGGGACTCGAGTCCGCGGGGGGCTCGGCGTCCGGTTCGGGGGCCGCGGGGCCGGACGTTCCGGCGAAGTCCGCGATCAGCCGTCGGGTCACGCTCGGCGCGATCAACGCGTCGCCGGCCGCCACCACGCGGATCGCGTCCAGGATCGCGTCCAGGGCCATGCTCTTGAGCAGGAATCCGCTGGCGCCGGCGCGCAGAGCGCCGTAGACGTACTCGTCGTCGTCGAAGGTCGTCAGCACCAGCACCTTGGGCGGGTCCGGCTCGGCGGTCGCCTGCCGGGTCGCCTCGATCCCGTCCATGCCCGGCATCCGGATGTCCATCACCACGACGTCCGGCCGCAGCTCACGTACCAGGCGTACCGCCTCGCGGCCGTCGCCGGCCTCGCCGACCACCTCCAGGTCGTCGGTGTCGCCGATCAGGATCCCGAGCCCCACCAGCATCAGCGGCTGGTCATCGACCAGCAGCACCCGCACGCTCATGCCGGGAGCCTCGCCGTCACCCGGAATCCGCCCTCCGGACGCCGGCCCGCGCTGAACTGGCCGGACAGCAACGTCACTCGCTCGCGCATGCCGAGCAGGCCGAAGCCGCTCCCGCCGGCCGCGGAGTGCCTCGGACGGCCCGGCCCGCCGAGACCGTCGTCCCCGTCGTCCACCACCTCGATCGTCACTCCTTCCGGCTCGTAACCGACCGCGACCCGGCACGTCCGCGCCCCGGAATGCCGCACCACGTTCGTCACCGACTCCTGGACGATCCGGAACGCCGACAGCTCGATCTCCGGCGGCAGTGGACGCTGCTCGCCCCGCCAGGCCACGTGGACCCGCACCCCGGCGTCGGCCGTGCGTTCGGCGAGCTGCGGAACGTCGGCCAGGCTGCCGGCCGGCGCCAGCGGAGCGGCCTGCGGCATGGCGTCGTCCGGCTCGGCGCGGCGGAGCGCCCCGAGCATACGCTGCAGCTCCAGCAGCGTCTCCCGGCTGGTGGTCTCGATGCCGGACAGCGCCTGCCGCGTCTGCTCGGGTCTGGTCTCCACGACCCGCGCGGCCGCTCCCGACAGCACTGTGATGATCCCGATGCTGTGCGCGACGCTGTCGTGCAGTTCGCGGGCGATCCGCAGGCGTTCGGTCACGATGGCGCGGGCCGCGGTCTGCTCCTGCAGGGCTTCGAGGTATTCACGGCGTTTGCGATACACCCCCCCGAAGACCCACGCGACCGCGAACCACAACGCGAGCCACCCGGCCCACTGGGCCGCGCCGCCGACGGACTGCCCGTGGACGTGGATGTCGTTGACGAACGCGGCCGCGACGCCCGCGACGGAGCCGACGGCGGCAGCCTTCGGCCGCCGGACGGCGATGTACCCGCTCAAGACAACGAGCAGGATGAGCACGATCAAGGGCCGCGCGCCGAAAATGTCGCCGAGGACTGATTCGCCCAGGACCGCCGCGAAGACGGTCCCCGGCAGACGGCGCACCAGGAGGATCGGAAGGGCGAGCACGACGCAGAGACCTGTCGTCTGGTAGGACCCGAGGTCGGGGAACCGGAACAGGCCGTACTCAGGGGTCGGCATCGTCAAGGGGAGCATCAGCGCGTACAAGCAGGCGGTGGCCAGCACCACGGCCTGTGACATCAGCCAGGTCACGCGCTTCGATGTCGAGAGACGCTGGAGAAGCTCTTCCATACGGAGATCGTATTCAGTGACGTCCGCTCTGCGCGTCGCCTTGGGGATGTACGCCGGATACGCCCCCGGGCCGATGGCCTGGGGAACGGTGACACCCACCGGCCGACGCGACGGACAGCGTTCTGTTCGTAGGTTCGTGGACATGACGTATGCACCGATGATCGCTCTCCAGGACGCGACAAAGAAGTACGACGACGGCCCGCCCGCGCTGGCCGGTGTGACCTTGTCCGTGGCGGCTGGTGAGTGCGTGGCGATCCTCGGCCATTCCGGCAGCGGGAAGTCCACGCTGCTGAATCTGATCGCCGGTCTGGACAAGCCTTCCAGTGGCACCGTGACCGTCGACGGCACCCGCGTCGACCAGCTCGGTGAGGCCGGTTCGGCGAAGTACCGCCGTGCCTCGATCGGCATGATCTTCCAGTTCTTCAATCTGCTCGACGACCTGACCGTGTTGGACAACGTCATGGTTCCGGCGCAGCTGGCCGGGATGGGCAAGGGCGAAGCGAAGCGGCGGGCCGTCGAGTTGCTCGACTCGCTGGGCATCGACCGGCATGTCAAGGCCTATCCGCAGCGGCTGTCCGGCGGGGAACGGCAGCGGGTGGCGGTGGCCAGGGCCCTGATGAACAAGCCGGCGCTGCTGCTGGCCGACGAGCCCACCGGCGCGCTGGACTCGAGCTCGGCCGACGACGTGCGCGAGCTGCTGGTGGACCTGAACAGCGATGGCCAGACCATCTTGTTGGTGACCCACGATGTGCAGTTGGCCGCGAGCACCGCGCGCCGCACGATCGAGTTGGTGGACGGCACGGTCAAGCGGGACGTCGTCAACGACGGCAGCGGTGCCGGCCTGGCCGCCCGCACGCCGCTGACCCGTCCGGCGGGAGCGGTCGGATGACACTGCGCAAGCCGCCGATGCCCCTACGCCTCTTCGAGGTCGGATTCCGGGCCGTGGCCCGCCTGCTGCTGGCGGTGAGCCGGTGAGCGCCTTGGGCAAGGTCGTACGCTCCGGCGTGGGCCGGCGTCGGGTCCAGTCCCTCGTCATGGTCCTGACGACGTTCGCCGCGGTGACGTCCTCAGTACTCTCCCTCGGCCTGCTGGCCGTCGTGCAGGCCCCGTTCGACCACGCCTTCAGTGCTCGGAACGGGGCGCACCTGGCGGTCCAGTTCGACGGCTCGAAGGCCACGGCCGCGCAGGCCGCCGCCACCGCGCACGCCGCCGGCGTCACCGAGGCGGCCGGACCGTACCCGATCGCCGCCGCCCTGGACACGACCGTCGGCACGGACTGTCCCAAGAAGGATTTCGCCGGCCACGACAACGGTCCGATCACCGTAACCACCCGGCCCGACCTGGGTAGCACCTCCGGGATGGACCAACTCGTGCTGACCCAGGGGCGTTGGCCGACCAGCCAGGGCGAGATCGCCCTGCCGTGGCAGCACTATGCCACCGTCTGCTTCGGCGATTCGGTGGTGTTCTCCTCCCTGCCGGGCAAGCCGTCGTTCAAGGTCGTCGGCTTCGGCGGCTCGGTGACCAACAGTGCGACCGCCTTCGCCACCGCCGACGGTTTCGCGCGGCTCACCGCCGCCGGTGCCACGTCCGACGAGCAGATGCTCTATCGGTTCGCCAAGGCCGGGACCGCCGCCGACATCGCCACCGACAAGCAGGCGGTGGCCGCCGCCGCGCCGGCCGGTTCGGTTGAGGGCGGACAGTCGTACCTGACCGCGGAGCAGCAGGCGACCGGCAACGCCAAGGCCTACGTGCCGTTCCTGATCGGCTTCGGGATCCTCGGGCTGTTCATGTCGGTGCTGATCATCTCGATCGTGGTCAGCGGGGCTGTGTCCTCGGGAATCCGGCGCATCGGGATTCTGAAGTCGTTGGGCTTCACCCCTTCGCAGGTGGCCCGCGCCTACACCGCGCAGGCCATGATCCCGGCGACACTCGGCCTGGTGCTCGGCACGGTTTTCGGCAACCTCCTGGCTGTGCCGATCCTGGACGGGGCCACCAAGCAGCTCGGCGCGGCCAGTGCCACGATTCCGTTGTGGGTCAGCGCCGTGGTGCCGCTGGGCACCCTGCTGATCGTCGGCGTCGCGGCTTTGATGCCGGCACTGCGGGCCGGCCGGATGCCGACGGTGCGGGCTCTGGTGGTCGGACGCGCCCCCAGGGCCGGGGGCGGTCAGACGGCGCAGCGTCTGGCCTCGCGGCTGCCGCTGCCCCGGGCCGTGTCGTTGGGGCTGGCCCAGCCGTTCGCCCGGCCGGCCCGGGCCGTACTGGTCGGTGCGGCGGTGCTGTTCGGCGTGGTGAGTGTCACGTTCGCGGTGGGGCTGGAGACCGGGTTCAACAAGTACCTGGACGCCAGCACCTCAGGCTTCAACGTCGGGTCGGAGTTCGTGATACCCACAGCCGACGTGGGCGTGCCCTGGGGTCTCTACGGCCCCAACGACCCACGCAACCCGCACCTGGACGCCGCCAAGGTGGCCGCCGCGCTCGCCAAGACCCCGGGCACGAAGACCGCGTTCGGCTGGGGCGACAGCGGCGCGACCATGGTCGCCGCCCCGCCCGGCGGCGAACCGGCGAGGGTGTTCACGGTCACCGGCGACTTCTCCTGGACGAACCTGGAGCTGCTGTCCGGCCGCTGGTACTCGGCGCCCGGCGAGGCCGTGGTCGGCGACAAGCTGGCCTCGGCGGTGGGGATCCACGTCGGTGACAACGTCACCGTGGTGCAGCAGAACAAGCAACTGTCGCTGAAGGTCGTCGGCATCAACTTCGACACCAACGTGGGCGACTACACGGTCATGACGGATGCGGCCACCTTCACCGCCGCCGGTCTGACCCCGCACATCGACCAGTTCAACGTCGAGCTGGCCTCGAACGTCAACGGAACGGACTGGTCCACCTCAGCCGCCACCGCGCTGACCCCGCTGAACGCCTCGGTCCAGCCTAACTCGGGCGGGGGCAAGAACATCATAGTGATCACCATGGGCGCCCTGGTGGCCACGCTCACGCTGTTGATGATCGTGATCGCCGCGCTCGGGGTGCTGAGCACGGTGGTGCAGGACACCCGCGAGCGGGTCCATGACCTGGGGATCTTCAAGGCCCTCGGGATGACGCCCAAGCAGACCATTGCGATGGTACTGACCTCTGTGTCCCTCACCGGCCTGATCGCCGGGCTGATCGCGGTCCCGCTCGGGGTCGCGGTGGAGAAGGCGACGCTGACCCCGATGGGGAACGCGATCGGCCGGCACCTGCCGCCGAGCGTGTCCCACGTCTACACCGCCGGGCTGCTCATCCCCCTGCTGGCCAGTGGGATCGTGATCGCCCTGCTCGGCGCACTGCTGCCGGCCAGCTGGGCGGCACGGACCCGGACCGCCACCGCGCTGCGGACCGAGTAGGACCGAGGCCCGCATGGACCAGCGCACCCGGCAACGCCTGCCGGCCCTGCCGACGGTCGTCCGCGCCGCGAAAGAACTGCTGGACAACGCCCAGACTCGACTGCGGGCCGTCCAGACAGCTCCGGCCGGCGGCCGGTTCGAGATCCTCGGTGAGACCTTCACTCACGCCAAGAGGCCAGGCTCCACCTGGGCCTACGACGTCGGCGGACGACGCCGGGATCTGGACCAGTGGGAGCGCCGGGCCTTCTGGGGATGGGCGATGGGCGAGTTTCTGCAGCGCACCCTCGAAGACCGACCAGGAGCGTGTCCTGCTGGTCCGGCGGAACTACATCACCGACGCCATCCGCAGCGGACTCCCCCGCACATCGCCCCCGCCTGACCGAAATCCGCGACAACCTCCTGGCCCGGATCCTGGAAGCAGAACGCGAGGGCTGGCTCGGCGAGTTGGAGGGACTCGAAGTCAGCCTTGCCGGCGCCCAGGACAAGCTTGCCCAGCTTGAGGCGGAGGAAGCCCGTCAGCACACCATCGACCTCGGCATGCCCACGTTCTCCAACCTTGCCGGACGCACATCCATGGCCAGCCCCACTCGACGATCCGAAAGCCACTAGGTGATCAATTCCAAGGGATGCCTGCGGAGGGTGTGGGGTGGGGCGGCGGCCGAAGCCACCGCGAGACGGTCAGGCGGCGGGCTGCCGGCCCTGGTTGTCGAGGTGGCAGCGAGCCGTCAGGCGTCAGGGTCGACTTCGGCGTGCGTGAACCGCACGGGCTTGCCCAGCGACCGGGCGTAGGCGATTTCGGCTCGGGTGCTCTCTCCGATGTAGTCGCCGATTGCATGGCACTGGCGTCGTAGGTCGCAGCCCGCCCGGTCGATCTCCGCGCTGATCCGCCCTCGCTCTCGTCGCATCCCATACCCGTACCACACTGGCGTCGACAGCCGGTTCTCCCACTTGTGGGCAAGCGCAGTCTTGGAGGTGGCGCAGATAGGCGCGGTGGCGCCGATGCAGCGAGGCGAGTACGGAGTTCCGGCGATCATGGTTGTGACACTCCGTGATGATGGATGTGAGTGCCTTTCTTGAGTGCACCGCCTCACTCGACGGCTACCGTCGCCTTCCATGCGCCCGGGCGCATGTTTGTCGCCTTGTAGAAGAACACCGAGAAGTTGGATGCGTCGAGGAAGCCGAGCGTGGCGGCGCAGCGGGCTGCGGTGAGGCGGTCGTGCGCGAGGAGCCGTTTGGCTTCCAGGATGATCCGGTCGACGATGTACGCCTTCGCGGTGCGGCCTGTGGCCTGCTGCACCGCTCGTGAGAGGGTGCGGGGCGCGTATCCCAGAGCACGGGCGTAGTAGCCGGCGTCGTGGTGGTGACGGAAGTGCGTCTCGACGCTGGAGCGGAACAACCGGAACACCGGATGTGTGAACCGTGCTTCGGCGTGCGGGGGCCGCAGCCGGGCGATGAGCGCGGAAAGCAGGACTTCGGGCAGCTCCGTGGAGAAGTCCTCGGGTGGGGCGGATGCTTCGAGGAGGAGATGGTTGCGCGCGGTGTCGACGAACAGCCAGTCGGCGTCGGGGATGCTCCAGTGCGCGGCCAGGTCCGGGGAGGCGACAAGCTGCCGGGTGGCGTGGGTGACCGGCGCTGTCGGCGCGAACAATACGAGGTGCCCCGCCACATCGCCGATGTCGTCCCACCTGTGCACCGCTCCGGGTGGAACCCACACCGCGGACCGCTCTGTGAGCGGGTGGTGGAGGAAGTCCACCGTGACCGAGCCGTGTCCGGCGTCGATGACGGCGAGGACGTGGAAGTCGGCGCGCTGGGTGCCGCCGTCGTTCAGCTCGCGAAGGCGGTCGAACGTCATGGTCTCGACCGCGGCGGCGCGGCGCCCTGCGGGCTGGTAGGTCATCTGCCGAATCACGGTCACGTGTCCATTTTTCACCATCGGGCGACCAGTCGCGCCGATGCCCCGTTCCGGGTGCAGAAGTTTCAATGAACTCACAGGACAATCGCTCAGAACACTGATGGGAAGAAGAGCCACCATGAGCATGACGCAGCAGACGCTTCTGCCCGTTTACGACCACCGGCCGGGGACCGGACCGACCCTGGTGTTCCTGCACTACTGGGGTGGTTCCGCCCGCACCTGGGACCTCGTCGTCGACCGCCTCGCGGGCCGTGACGTGCTCACGGTCGACTTCCGCGGGTGGAGCCGGTCGAGTGCTCTGCCCGGCCCCTACACGCTCGGTCAGCTCGCCGACGACACGCTCGCCGTGCTCGCCGACGCGGGGGTCACCGACTACGTCCTGGTGGGGCATTCGATGGGGGGCAAGGTCGCACAGCTGGTCGCGGCCACCCGGCCCGCCGGCCTGCGTGGCATCGTCCTCGTCGGCTCCGGCCCGGCGAAGCCCGCCGCACAGATCACCCCTGAGTACCAGGAAGCCCTGTCGCACGCTTACGACTCCGCCGATTCCGTAACCGGGGCACGGGACCACATCCTCACCGCCACCGAGCTGCCCGCATCGGTCAAGGCGCAGATCGTGACCGATTCGCGGACCGTCACCGACGCCGCCCGCACCGAGTGGCCGCTGCGCGGCATCGCGCAGGACATCACCGAGCACACGCGCATGGTCAGCGTTCCCGCCCTTGTCGTCGCCGGAGAGAACGATCAGGTCGAACCCGTTGACGTGCTCCGCGACAACCTGGTGCCCTACCTCTCCCAGGCCGACTTCGTGGTGGTCCCGCACACCGGTCACCTGATCCCGCTGGAAGCCCCGGCCGACCTTGTCGAGGCCATCACGGCCTTCGCACCAGCAGCCTGACCACGACATCGCCGGTGCTTCCGCCCTGGACATGCTTCAGGCCATGTCCCGCGGCGAGCGCGACCCCGAGATGCTGACCGGTCTGGACGGTGAAGCCTTCAGCGCACGTGCAGGACATGGAAGACCTCAGCGGCCTGGGGCTCAGTGGCCCTGACTGCAGGGGGCGCGGAGTAATTGTCACGAGTTGTGGTTCGGGTGACACGCGATCAGGCAGCCCTGCCTTCTTGATCGAGTTGATCGAGCCATTCGTATGGTTGGGTCGCCAGGGGCGCTGGGTGTGGCCATCAGGAGGCTGCCGCCTCGTGGCTTCCAACGCTTTGCCGCCCGGCACCCCACGGCTGCTCGGCCGCCGATCAGGAAGTCACCTGCCAACGGAGTTTCGATGCGTACGTCGCGTGGTCGCCGGACATCGTCACTCCATCGTGACCAGCACACCTACAAGATCACCCCGACCTTGAAATCATCCTGGGGATTGAGGTGCGGGTCGCCCGCGTAGGGGAGCGGTCGCGGCTTGTCGGATGATGACGCTGTGTGCTGGGTGGTGACATCGTGAAGCGGTCGGTCCGCCTCGCCTCACCGGAGTTCGTGATGTCTTGTCAGTTCCCGTCGTCGAATGCCCAGATCGCCGCCCCTCGCTGGGCGGTCTGGGCGGCCTGGGCGACGGTGCTTTGTACCGTGCCCTCGTGCGTGTGGCGGCTCTCCCTCGGGTTCGGGGTGGATGTCGGCTTCACCGGCCGACTCGGTTCGATGTACACAGGCACCTCGATCATGGCCTACGTGCTGATCCTGTCGGTGGCCTCGCAGGCGGCCGCCTGCCTGACGCTTGGCCTGGTGAAGCCTTGGGGCGAGAGGGTCCCACGCTGGGTTCCGCGGTTGGGCGGCCGCCGCATCCCGCCGCTGGCGGTGGTCATACCTGCCGCAGTGGGCGCCATTGCGGTGACGGGGCTGTGCGCGGCGGTCACGCTGGCGCCAGGAGGGCCGCTGGATAACCCCGACTTCCCGCATGGTACGGCGGGCGTGATCATGGACGTCTGCTATGCCCCCCTGCTGATCTGGGGGCCGCTGGTCGCCGCTCTCAGCATCGCCTACGCTCGGCGCCGTCGGGCGGGCGAGCAGGTCTGGTGAGCTGGCGCACTACTTGAAGGGTGGTAGGGCGGGAGTGCAGTTGGGGAAATCGTCCGGGAACGGGCCGGGGCCCCGGCCGGCGCCGGGCTGTGCGGACTTCGGCAGGGCGTTCGTGACATTTCGGGCCCTTGTGGGCCCAGCACCGCTGGTGGTGGGCAGCCGGGAACACCTCGACCAGCGCCTTCCACAGGCCCATCGCGCCGTCGCCGACGACCAGCTCGGGATCGCGCATGCCGCGCCTGCGGCAGTCGCGCAGCAGATCGGCCCACACCTCGGTCGACTCACGCAGCCCCTCGGCCAGCGCGATCAGCTCCTCGGTGCCGTCCAGGCGCACGCCCATCAGCACCAGGACGCAGGAGTGCGCCTGCCCGAGCCGGACCTTGGGGTGCACCCCGCCCGCCCACACATACACGTAGTCGGACTCGGCGAGGTCGCGCTGCAGGAAGGCCGCGTGGTCGTCCTGCCACTGCTTGGTCAGCCGGGTCACGGTCGCCGGCGACAGCCCGGCCGCCGAGCCGAGGAATCTCATTTGGTTAGCCTGCGGTAGCAAATGAGGGTGCAGGCGATGCTGGTGAAGGCGAGGAAGTGATCGGCTTTGCGCTCGTAGCGGCGGTGCAGTCGTCGGCAGCCGGTGAGCCAGGCCATGGTGCGTTCCACGGTCCACCGGTGGCGGCCCAAGCGTTGCGAGGATTCAACTCCCTTGCGGGCGATGCGGTGCGTGATGCCTCGGTCGCGTAACCATCGCCGCAGGTGGGTGTAGTCGTAGCCTTTGTCGGCGTGGAGCTTGGCGGGCTTGCGCCGCCGCCGGCCGCGGCGCGAGCGGATCGGCGGTATGCCCTTCACGAGTGGAATCAGAGCTTGGCTGTCGTGCAGGTTGGCGCCGGAGATCCCGACGGAGATGGGCAGACCCGACCGTTCCGTGACCAGGTGGATCTTCGATCCGTACTTACCCCGGTCGACAGGATTCGGACCCGTCAGGTCCCCCTTTTCAGACCGGCCATCACCGCCGATGCCACCGGCCTGACGCTTTTCGCGACGGTGCGGCGCGCTGACGAGCCGCGGTGATCCCCGCAGCTGGCATCGTGTTCCTCCCTGACGCGGCACCGGTCGTCAGTCGAGGCCTTCGATGATGCGGAAGTCGCGCTCGACGCCGTCAGCAAGTACGGCCAGCGCCTCCTGGTAGGCCGCACTCGCGCGTGCGGTGACCGCCTGTTCGAAGCTGTCGAACTCGATCAGGATGGTGCGTTCGGCGATTCCGGCGTCGTGTGCGACGACCCGGCTGCCGCGGGAGAGCAGCCGCCCGCCCGCGGCTTTGACGGCTGGACGGGCCAGCTTGTCGTAGGCAGCCACCTTCTCGGGGTCTGCGATGGTGCGGTAGACGCTGACCCAGTAGCCCTTGGCCACGGTACCTCCTGTGTTCGGAATTGATGATCAGACGCATGCTCAGATCCATGGCCGGCGCGCTGTGGGTCAGGTAGGCGGCCGCGTTCGCGGTAGCGGTCCGAGCCGACGGAGACCGCGTCGAAGTCGGACGGCTTCGATCAACCGGCTGGGGCTGGGATCGGATTGGTCTCGGGTGAGCGTCGGCGGGCGAGGACGAGCCAGAGCCGGTCGAGTCGATGAGTGGCCTCGCCGGAAGGGCCGCGGCCCGGACTAGAACGAAGAGGAGCCGACAAGTAGGGACGAGTCGCACCAGTACGACGTGATCGGCCATCAACCCTGAGCCCCTGCCACAGATGCCGCCAGAACTGGCCGGGCTCTGACAGGAGCAGTTGGACCTGCTGCGCACCGGCACCCTCGCCTTGAGCGCGCAAGGCCTCATCGCATGACCGTGCGCACGATCGCTGCCTGGCCGCCGACTCGGATCCGGTGTCCCGTGCGGTCGCGGTGCGCGGTCGCTGTGATGGTCGACGGGCTGCCGAGGTGATCACCCATGTCGACAGCGAGGCGGTGTGTGCCGAACCCGGCAGCATGCGCTGCCAGGCAGGCCGTGCTGTTGGCGTTGGCGATGTCCTCGGGGACGCCGATCGACGGGGCGAACATCCGGGCTGCTGCTCGGCCGTGTCGGTCCGGGGGCGAGTAGGCGTAGCAGCCCAGCAGACCGTAGCGGTCACAGGCCGCACGCAACAGGGTTAAGTCCGGCGTGAGTTCGGCCAGTGCGGCGCGGGTTCGGATGGGCAGCAGGAGCCTCGGCCGCCCGTTCGACGCCACGCAGGCGTCGCCGGCCACCGCGTCCTCCGTCAGTCCGAGGCCGCCTGCGACTGCCCTCAGTTCGGGTTCACCGGCGCTACGCAGGCTGACCGGGCCCGGGTCGAACGACGCCGTCAGGCCGTCACCGTTTCGGCTTGCCCGACCGTCGAAGCTGCGGTGGGCCGTACGCAGGACGGCGCGGTAGTCGTGGTCGCCGCCTTCCCGTTCGGCGAGCACGGCGAGGGCGGCGACGGTGCCGTGGCCGCAGGCGGGCAGTTCGCCCTGGGCGGTGAAGAACCGCAGTGTGTACGCGGGCTGACGACGCTCGATTCCGGTCGCGCGGAGGAATACGGCGTGCGATGTCCCCAACTCCGTGGGAATGCGGCACCGCTCCTCGTCGGTGTACGGCGCATCATCCAGAACGGCGGTCGGGCTGCCACCCGCGCCGTCTCGCTGACACGCGTCGACAACCGCTACCTCGGACATGGCACCGGACCGGTGGTCAGCAGCATGGTCAGGTCCAGTGCGGGCGCGCTGTGCGTCAACGCCCCGACCGAGATGAGGTCGACGCCCGTCCCGGCGATGGCGAGAACTGTGTCCAGGCGGATGGTGCCCGAGGCCTCCAGCAGGATCCGGGAAGCATCGGCCCGCCCGGCCCGGACCTTCACGACCTGCTCGATGTCGGCCACCGGCATGTTGTCGAGCATGATCCAGCGGGCTCCGGCGTCGAGGGCCTCGACGGCCTGTGTGACGGTCTGCACCTCGACATCGCTCTCCACGGTCTGCCCGGTACGCGCCATCCCGCGCCTGACCGCCTCGATCGCGGCGGTCACCCCGCCCGCCGCGGCGATGTGGTTCTCCTTGAGCAGGACCATCGCCGCGAGATCGAGGCGGTGGTTGTGGCCGCCGCCGGCGGTGACCGCGTACTTGTCCAGGGCACGCAGGCCCGGCGCCGTCTTGCGTGTGTCCAGGATGCGCGCCCTGGTCCCTGCCACAGCTTGGACGTAGCGGTCGGTCAGCGTCGCGATGCCGCACATGCGCTGCAGGAAGTTCAGCGCCGTACGCTCCCCGGTGATCAGGCTGCGCGCCGAACCGGATAGGCGCACCAGGACCTGGCCGTCGGTCAGTCGGGCGCCGTCGGCGACGGCCGGCTCGACCTTGACCTCGGGGTCGACCTGCGCGAAGACCTCGGCGACCACGGGGAGGCCGGCGGCGATGCCGCTTTGCCGGGTGCGGATCTCGGCCGTGGCCGCCAGGTCCTCGGGAACGCTCCACACAGTGGTGATGTCCTTCGCTGACGCGTCCTCGACCAGGGCGGCAGCGGCGGCGGCCCGTGCTGCCGCCGAGGGAAACTCGGTCGTGGTCATCTGGTCTCCAGCCTGAGTGGACGTTGGCTTGGTGGCGGCAACCGCTGACGAGGCAGCACTGAAGTTCCGCTGGGCCGGTTCACAGTTCACAGGACCTGGTGGATCCTGTACTCGATCTCCCGCGTACCGGTCGCCCGTCCCCCGCCACGAACAAGTTCCGAGTGAGCCGTCCGTGCGACTCTGCGCCGACGTCGAACTCGGGGCACCATGCGCATGTACCGGTCCTCCCGGCTGGTCTCGCCTCCGTCGACACGGGCTTTCAGGAACGCCTCTCACCCAGGTCGCCGGGGCAGGTGCCACAACAGCCTCCTCCGTTTCGATTTCCGAAGCAGTCACCGATGCTAGCGTGTCGGAATTCGAAGCATCAACCCTGGAGAGCTGGACATCGCGACATGGCAACACCCAGACCTGGCAACCCTGTTCGCGGCTCGACCACCGGCCGCCCCCTCATGGCCGCACTCGATCTGTTCGGGCGGCGGTGGAGTCTGCGCATCCTGTGGGAGCTTCACGCGGGCCCGCTTGGATTCCGCCCCTTGCAGAAGCGGTGCGACGACATGTCCTCCAGCGTGATGCGACAGCGCCTGACCGAACTGCTGGATGCCCAGGTGATTCACCAACTACCGGACAGCCGCTACGAGCTCACCCCGCTGGGCCAGGAGGCGCGCCACGCCCTGAACCCCCTCGCCCGCTGGGCGGAACGCTGGGCGGCCACGATCGACCCGCAAGGGGCGGGCCACACCGACGACCAGTCCGCCAGCCGCGTCTCACATCCGGACACCGTGGACGACGGGACACCGCAGAGGGACTCCGCGGACTGACGCCCCGACTCGGATCGGAGGCGGGGCGGGACCGCCGGGTCACGAGGTTGCCGTGGCTCGGCCGAGTGCCGGGGGCAGGCGGAAACCTCCGCCAATCCTCGCGGAAACCTCCGCCAATCCTCGTGGAGGCAACCGCCAGGTCAACGCCGAAGATCGGCGCACTCCATGCTCTGCGCACGACTTCGCGAACCGAACGGCCCCGGTGACGTTGTCGCGCTCCGTCAGAGCGAGCCACTCCATGCCCCCCGCTCGGCGGCTCTCCGCACCAAGGCCTCGGGATGGGATGCGCCGTAGCGCATGGAATAGCCGGACGCTACGTGGAGATGCATGAGCCGCTCCACGTACGCCTGGATCTGGTGACGGTGTCCCTTCCGGCATGGCCGCGGAGCTCCAGGTCTGAGACCCTCGAACGGACGGTGGCCCACGTCCCAAATCGGTTATGTCCTCCGTCACATGAACGCGACCGGAAAGCGACTCTCCGACCCTTGATCACGATCTCGCGCGCAGTACTTCCAGCCCGCTTGTCATGCGACAGATCGGCGGGGCACACGGCCAATGCCGCGACTCTGGCCGGCATGCCGCCGGCGACGGGTTGTTCTTGCTTAACTGCTGTGTCTCATAGATTCAGTTGGAGTGTTGCCAGAACCGCATTTGTTGCGCGTGGGGCCGTGTCTCTCCGTACGGTCGCGGTCATGGATGTGGCGTTCTTCTCGGCTGAGGGCTGGGAGTCGTGGGGGTTGTCGGCGAAGCCGTTGATTCCCGAGGGCATGGCGATGCTGGTCGGTGACGACCTGCGGTTCGAGAATGGGGATGGTCGGCGGCTTCCGTTGTCGCTGGTGAATGAGTGGCTGCGGCTGCTGCCGTCGTCAGGGTGTCCGGCGCCGTCGTCCTGGGGGACGTACGCGCGGATCCTGCGGGACTGGTCGATGGCTGCGGATCAGCACGGGGTAGGGATTTTCGAGACCCGGGATCGGCTGAAGGCCCTGCTGAGTGTCTACGCGGTGGACCGGTCCTGCGGTGATCCCAAACGCCATCTGCGGGCGAAGACGTGGAACCAGCACATGAGTGTGCTGGGGCTGTTTTACAAATGGGCGGTCGCGGAGGGGCACGCGGCGGCGGTGCCGTTCACCTACCGGCAGGCGACGGCCGTCTACGCGGAGTCGGTCCAGCAGATCCTGGTGAACGAAGCGACGCGCCGGACGCCCAAGGCCCACGTGACGATCAAGTATCTGGCGAAGGACTTCGCCGCGATGTTCGTGAACGGCCTGGCGGGCCTTCGGCCGGATGGCACCGAGGACGAGGGCCCGGGCCGTTTCTGCGGCCGGCATCTGGCCCGCAACGGGGCGGTGGGCGAACTCGTACTGTCCTCTGGGACGCGGCTGCAGGAGTTCACCTATCTGCTGGCCTGCGAGGTTCCGGCGCTGCCGCCCGCTCCGACACTGATGCCGGTCGCGTTCCCGCTGCCGGAGAGCATCACCAAGGGCAGCAAGTTCCGGGTCACGTTCGCCTCCTACCCGGCGCTGGCCCGCACCCACGCCTATCTGGGGCTGGAGCGGATGCTGGCCTGTGAGGGCTCGGCCTGGCTGCCGCCGAAGAGGTGGGGCGAGCCGCTGTTCGTCACGGAGATGGACGCCCGCGGCGGCCGGGTGAACGGGGACAGGGTGCTCTGGGAGACGCTGAGACCGGCCCAGAGGCGCCGTCTGGTGGCTCCGGACGGTGGTTCGATGCTGTTGGCCGTCCGGTCGGACGGCGGGCCGTTCACGGCCTGGGCAAGCGTTTTCGAGCGGACTTCGAAGCGGATCGCCGAGCGGTTCGACCCGCGGTTCCCGCATGTTCATCCGCACCGGCTGCGGCACACCTTCGCTATGGCGGTGATGGAGCGGATGGTCGCCGGGTTCTACGAGCAGGCAGCCAGGCTGGCCGCTGCGGGCGGCGGGGCGGACGCGGCCCTGGCGCACTACCTGACCACCAGCGAGCCGCTACTGGTCCTGCGGGACCTGTTAGGCCATTCCTCGGTCCTGACCACGGAAAAGTACCTCAATCGCCTGGACATGCTGCGGATCTTCCGCGAGCACTACGACGACACCGACCGTCGTTGGGGGTTTCTCGAGGACGAGGCAGCTGAACGTGAGGCGGATGCGGAGTTCGCGGACGAGATGGTGATGCTCTGATGCCGGGCACGGTGATCGAAGAGCCGCTGGGAGTGGCGGCCGTCTTTCCCGACGGTTCGCGGGCCGACTGCCTGCTGCGGAACGGTTCCCTGCCAGTGTTCGCGCGGCAGCTGATGCGGGCCGTTGCTGACCTGGTCCATCCTCACGGGCCGCTGAAGAGGGAAAGCACGGTGAGGGAGTACCAGGGGTCCCTGCGGCACTTCCTTCCCATCCTGGTTGCGGCCGGGTTCGAGGCGGACGCGGCCCGGCTGACCCGGCCTCGTCTGGCGCAGGCACTCATGGCCCTTCCCTCGGCCAAGCACGAGCATCATGTCCGGGCCGTGCTGCGGCGCCTGGATGATCTCGACCATGTCTTCGCTGATGACGTCCGGCTCTACATCGACGGACAGGTCTTCAAATCCAGGCGGTCCCGCGACCGGGTTCCGCTGCCTGCCTACACCGAGACTGAGTGGAAACGGCTGGCGGAGGTCTGCGAGGAGGCGGTGACCGATTCCTACCGCCTGTTCCGTCGCTCGCTCATGGAGTCGCAGCGCGGCCGGCACTGGCGGGAAGGCGGGCTAAGCAGGGAGAACATCCAGTGGACGCTCCGCCATGACGGCCCGCACCATCCAGGTCTGGGCCGCAACCAGATCGGGGTTAGCCGCTATCAGCAGGAGCTCCTGCCGCTCTACCCGGGCGGGGTCGCGGGGGCGGTCGGTGCCCTGTTCCCGCTCGCGGAAACGGTCTTCAGCTACCAGCTGCTGTTCGGGATCCGTACGGGAATTGTCCCCGACGGGATCGCCGATCTCGGGCTCGAGGACATCGACTGGGCCGGGGATGCGACCGTGCTGCTGGACTACGTCAAGGGCCGCACCGCGGCCGAGTCGATGGTTCTCTCTCGTCCGGCGGTGCGGCTGCTGGAGCAGTGGCTCGAGCACTCTGCACTCGCCCGCCGGTTCATGCCTGCGGATTTCAAGGGCCGGCTGTGGTCCCGGTTCTGCGTGACCGGGCCACACCGGTGGTCGAGTGAACCGCTGGACCCCTACACGCGGGACGTCTGGATCCGCGGCCACGGCCTGGTCGATAAGGCAGGCAAGCCGTGGCAGGTCCACGTTCACCGGATCCGCACCACCTTCGAAGCCTCGCGGGACCGACGGCTATGGACGGGCAGCAGCCGGGCCACAATCGATCCGAACCACACGCCGCAGGTCGAGGGCGACCACTACCTGGCCGGGCAGAGCCCCGCCCAGAAGGCCGCCACCGAGACGGTCATCGAGGGCGCCCAGCAGGACCTGCTGCGGCGGGCCGAACCACAGGTGATCAAGGACAGTGACGACGCGGCCGCGGTGGCCGCGGCCTTCCCCGGACTGGTCGCCGGGCTCGGCCTGGACGAGGGGGCCCTGGCCGAGCTGATCGGAGGCGAACGCGATGTCTTCGCCGCTGGATGCGGCGACCAGCTTTCGGGGCTGCACGGCCCGAAGGGAAAGCCCTGCCCTGCCCGCCCCTGGGTCTGTCTCCTCTGCCCGCTGGCCCTGTTCGCCCCCCGCCACACGCCGAACCTGATGCGGCTGCGGGCCTACTTCGGACGCCAGTGGCAGCAGATGCCCTCCCACGCGTTCATGGCCACTCTCGGACCGTATACACAACGGCTAGATGACCTGCTGACCAGCACCTACTTCCCCGAATCAGTCCTTCGGCAGGCCGCCGCCGAGGTCTCGGGAACCGACGACGAACTGCCCCTGAGGCCCGAGGAGACCACCGCATGATCACCGTTTCCGACCCGCTCGCGGGCATCAGTCCGTCGGTGTTCGCGGGCACAGCGATCTGCGAAGAGGTCGGCTTGAGGCTGCGGCCCGGCACCCGCGGACCGGTCTTCGAACAGGACCGCTGGGACTTCCGCAACGTTGAGGGGTTACCTCGCTCGCTCCGGGACGTCCGCAAGATCATCGACTTCGCGAAGATCCGCAATCCGCTCTGGAGACCCGTCGCCAAGGAGTACATCCTCGCCCTCATGGCCCCCCTGCACGAGAGCGTCCGTGACCTTCCCGGCGCCTACCGGATCCAGCGGACCCTGCAGACCACCAGCAACCGCGGTGAACATACCGTTGCCTGGCTGAACTGGCTCACTGCCCAAGGCGTCACTTCGCTGACCGAGGTCGACCAGTACCTCTGCGACGCCTACCTCATTCACCGCTCGACCCGCCGCACCAGAACCGGTGTGACGGTCGAGACCAGTCAGACCCAGCGGCTGATGGCTGTCCTGGTCCCGCAGGATTTCGCCGCCTACAGTGAACTGTTCACCCACGACCGCCTGCCTGAAGGGCTCAGGCCCTGGAACGGTGCCTCCGCGCTCTCGGTGATCGGCGCAACCAAGCAGGTCGGCAACAAGACCCAGCCGGCCCGCGCCGAACTCCTGCAACCACTCCTGCAGGGCTGCCTGTTCCTCCTCCAGGTGATCGCCCCGCCCGCGCTGGAGCTTCGCTCACACATCAGCGAGACGCACGCGACGACAGTCCTGCGAAGCAACCGGGCAACAGGCGAGCTGAGGAAGCCGCTGATCGAAGAGGTCATCCGTCGGCACGTGATCGAGCGGGAACCGCTGGAGGCGACCTGCGAGTTGGCCTTGTCCGGAAAGTTCAAGGCTGGCTGGACGCCTGAAGACCCTCTGTGGTCCCTCAACCTGACAGCACTCTCCCGTGAGGCAGGTCTTAGGGGCACCATTCTCCCCGGACAGAAACGGGGCACCCCGAAGGATCGGACGGCGGAAGGCGGGCTGCTGGGATCGCTGCGGCCCCTGCTCGAGGAGGCCGTGGCCCTCGTCGGCACGGCACCCCGGTGGGGCCGGCGGGCACTTGATGTCACTCTCGCGGACGGCCGCGGGAAGGCCGCTTGGACGCTCCCCCTGCACGAGCGTGATCTGACCGCCGTCCTTGACGCGGTCCGCACCGCCGCCCTGATCGTGATTGCCCTGCTCAGCGGGATGCGGCAGAGCGAACTGATCGAGCTTCCTATCGACTGCCGGCTTCCCGCCGAAGGTCCGCCGGGCCGCCAGCGTTACCGCCTCAAGAGCAAACTGGTCAAGGGCCAGGGCTACGACACCGCGGTCTGGGACGAATGGGTCGTCGTCAAAGAAGCGTACGAAGCGGCCGGGGTCGCGGCCGCGATCGCCGGCGAGGACGCCACCCATCTCTTCTCGCACACCCTCGAGTTTGATGAATGCCTCAAACGGCTCCGCCGGTGGGTCAACGGCCCCCACGGGCAACGGCTTCACCTCGCCCCGATCCCCGGCGACAACCTCACCCTGCGGACGTTCCGCCGCACGCTCGCTCTGGAGATCGCCCACCGGCCCGGCGGACTCCTGGCCGCGAAGGTCCAGCTCAAACACCTGTCGGTCGTCACGACCGAGGGATACGCCCAGCGGCCCGGCGGAGCCCAGGCCAAGTTCCTCGCCGAGATCGGCAAGGAGGAACACAGCCGAAACGAGGCCCTGACCTTGCAGGCGTTCCAGGACTACCAGGATGGCAAACAGCCCGCCGGGCCCGGCGCGCGTGACCTGATCCGCTTCTTCGAGACCGTCGAATCACAACTTGCCGGCCCCGCCGCGACGGCCCCGAACGTCAAACCCAGCGACCAGGAGGTGATCACCCTCCTCGCAAAACGCGCGGGCACCCTCCACCTTGGGCTGGCGAACTACTGCTGGTTCATCGACCCCGCGAAGGCCCTCTGCCTCAAGCTCGCAGGCACCCCGGACCGCAAAACACCGCTGGCCGGGATGTGTGACTCCGCCCGCTGCCCGCAGGCCACCCACCACGCTGACCACCGGGACATCTGGGCTTCTGCTGCAGGCAATTACCGGGTCTTCATCGGCAAGATCGGACGAGTCCAGAAGGGTGAAAGAGTCCGACTCGCAAGCGAGATCGAGCGGGCCGACCGAGTCGTCGCGGAGATCGACGCAGCCACAGCCAAGGAGGCAACATCCTGATGGGACAGATCACCGACACCAGCCGGGCCCGCAACGAACAGTCCATTCGCGCGGCCATGGACCGACTCCTGAAGGGGGAAGTCCCCGCCAACGGCCGCTGCGACCTCAAGACCCTCGCAGCCGAGGCCGGAGTGACCCGGACCGGCTTCTACGCGAAGAAGGACCGGGACGGCAGCATCCGCCCCGGCCCCTACCAACACCTGGCCGACCAGTTCAACCGCCGCCTGCAAGCTCTTCACGAGGCCGACGACATCCCGGACCCCAGGGATGCCCAGATTGACCGGCTGAAAGCCGCCAACAAAGCCCTGCAGGACCGCATTGCCGAGCAGTCCACGACGATCGAGGACCTGACCGACTTCAAGAAGCGAGCCCTGTCTCAACTCGCCGCCCAGCACGAGGAGATCAACCAACTCCGCCGACGATCCGGACAACCCTCCCTGAGGGCACTTCCGCCTCGACGACCGGAAACCGTCATCGGAACTTGCGGCTGACCCCCGTCTCGACGGTGGTGGTCCCTATCCGAGGGCCCTGTCGGCGTACACAAGTGCTCAGCCGCGTACTGTCCGCTTCGGCGGGAGCCCCACTCACCGTGCGGTTGCCCGACGGTGAGTGGCGCGGATCAGCACGGTGACCAGAGCCGCCAGGTCGAGAGCGCCGTCAGGGTCGTCCGCGTAGCGGGTGGTCTGCAGCGGCCCCACTTCGTCCAGGCGCACTCCTTCCCTCTCCAGGACGTGGGCGAGGACCAGCAGTGCCAGGCGGGCGTTGCCGTCCGGGTAGGGGTGGAAGAAGGCGACATCGAGGTATGCCCTGGCCGCGCGGGCTGTCAGGGGAACCGACGGGTCGGCGCTCTGGTGCAGGCAGGCGGCGAAGTCCTGCCATGTGTGGGGCGTGAGGCCGTATCGTTCCCGGCCGCCCTTGGCGAAGGCGTCGCCCTGACGCAGACCCACCTCGTTCACCCCGAGGACCACCTTCTGCCAGCCGGCGAGAAGGGTCGGGGTGAGCGGCTCTCCCCGCGAGGCCGCGCCGCGGGACAGGGTCATCGCAGCGAGCAGCCGGCCGGCCCGATCCGGGTCGCGAAGGCGGACCGGACCATCGAACCAGGCAGCGAGTCCATCGATGGCTGGACGCACCGGAGCCGGGCCCACACTCGCGGCCGAGGTCCAGTCGACCTGCTCCCTGACCTTGCGCCACACGGCCAGCGCGTCATCGCTCACGATAGAACCCGCGACCGGTCAGGCGAATCGCCAGGTCTTCTCCCACCGCGTCGACCACGGTCGAGGCGGGCGCAACGTGGCTCTTGAACCGGCCGCCGATCGCCGCTTCCACCGCCTTCCGCGCCTCTTCCAGTCCCAGGCCGGTGGAGGTGAGGAACCAGGTCAGCGTCGTCTCGCAGAGCCGGTACCAGGACGACTCGGCGTGGCTGCTGTTGACGACCGCGGTGACCAGGCGGGCCACCGCGCGTTCCAGATGCCAGCTCCGGTCCTCGACGTCCGCGTCGGGATGCGGTGCAAGCTGCTCGAAGCGCTCGGCCACGTCCTCCAGCCAGTCACGCCACTCCAGCAGGCAGGTCACGACGCGTTCGGCGGTCTCCTGCGCCTCTCCGACCGAGTGCGCTTCGCAGCACCAGGCGTCGACGGGACCGCCGTTGTGGACCGAGTAGTCCCAACCGCAGGCCCACCGGCCGTAACGGGACACCAGGAGCACGGTGACCTCGTCGGTGAATCGATAGCCCGCCATCCCTTCGGGATCAGCCGCTCGGCCGGCCTCGGAAGGCACCATCGGGACGACAAGCGCCGTCAGCCGTGCCGCCTCATCGTCGTCCCAGGCGAAAGCGTTCCGGCTGGGGTCGGCGGCAGTCCAAGGCAGCGACCGGGCTCGTTCGCGGTGGATGGACGTGGCGTACCCCCGAAGTCAGACATGACGGAACAACTGATCGATCATGCCCTCCAGGTCGATACCTGTCACCCCAATTTGTTGACCCTGCCGCCCGGCTGCCTTCACCCGCCCGACCGCACGTTCACGTGTACCCGCCTGGGTACTTGCCCGTGTATGCCGACAAGCCCTCCCAGCCCACACCCCTGCGAGTGAATCCTTCGCGAGATTCACGGGACACACCCCGCAGCAGCAGACCGACATCTCAAGACGCACCACCTCGCGCCTATGGGACATGACCTGCGAGGGACACAGTCAGTGCGGGAACAACACCGGGCCCGGCCGGAACAGGGAGATGTCGGCGACGACGTCCCGGACGTCGCGCGGCCGCAGCCTGGCGAGCAAGTCCTGCTGGCCGCTTGATTCCAGCTGGAACAGGCCGATGGTGCGGGCGTCCTGGATGATTTTGAAGGCGAAGTAATCGTCCAGCGGCACCTGCGTCGGGTCGTCGAGGTCGATGTGCTTGCCCGTGGCCTGTTCGATCTCGGTGACGGCGTGCGCCATCGCCGACTGCATGCGCACCCCTAGCACGTCGAGCTTGACCAGGCCGAACCCGAAGCCGCCGTCGAGTTCCACGTCCTGCTTGGCCGCCTGCACCGTTGGGTAGGCGCCGCCCGGGGTGGGCTGCACCGGCAGCCGCTCCAGCAGGTGAGGATGACGCCGCACGGATGCATCACCATCCCACGCGGCAGCGCGTCCAGGCCCTCCGCGAGCTCGAAGAGAGGCCCGCACCGGCTCGCTTCGCCGGCCAGCTGCTTCAGCTCCGGCAGCTCCGTAAAGGCGGAGCGGATGTCGCAGGCGCGGATGTGCGGGAACGACTTCGCGACCCGGTCCATCTCGTGCGGGGCGATGCCCAGGGCGAGCCCCGTATCGCGCAGGGCGTGGCGGGCGCGGCAGGTCTCGGACATGCCGGCCACTGCGACGCGCTCCGCGCCATCAGCAGGTGATGATCGAGCGGGTTGGCCGTGGCGACTCACTCTCCCCCGTCGGCGGAATGGAGCTGGAAGTCGACGACGACGCAACCGACCTGTCCGTCATCGGTGCGGCCGATCCAGACGGGGTAGGCCCCGTCGCCCCGGCCGGCACGGAAGGCGATGAGGTTCGGCTCGGGCTCGATGCTGGGCAGTTCGACGGTGAATTGGCTGTCGAGGGGTACGAACAGGTCCTCGTCCAGCTGGTCTTCGATCACCGTCCGAGTCGCATCCATGAAGGCCGCTGTGCCGGTATCCACGCCGACCCCGTAGAACTGGCCCTCGCCGAGCAGCCCCAGGTCCTCGTCGGGCCGGAGAGCCATTTCCCAGTCGCGGGGCGGGGTGTCCAGGAACGTCACCCTGGCCGCAGCGACACCGTCCCCGCGTGTCGTGCGCAAGAGCGACAGCGTGACCGGGAACTCGCCCGGTGACACAGCCACGGTCCGCGGGGTCTCTCCGATCCAGCCGGGGTCCGAGACCGCCAGCTGCCCTGACGTGATCCGCAGCAGGCCGGCGTCAACGAGCTCGACGACGGCCGGCCCATCCGGAGTGTCGCAGGCGCCCGGACTGAACAGTTGCTCGATTCCGGTGGCGCGCAGAGGTCCCGATCCTTCGTCCACCGACACGTCGTTCAGGACTACGGTCGTGGCGGGCTCGTGTCCCTGCTGGGCGAGGAACGGCACGAACACCTGCCAGTCGCCGAATTCCGGTACCGGGCAGAGGAAGCTTTCGACGGCCGCCGGGAACCGCCGCACGGAGACGCTCGACGGGCCGGATGTTCGAGCGTGCAGTGGCTCCGTCGGCGTTCCCCTCGGCCCGGCGAACTCGGACCTCACCTCGACCTGCCCGTCGGCTGAGACAGTCGTGGTCTCCTGAACATCCCACTTCCAGGACGAGTGATCCTGCTCGTTGGCAAACTGCCATCGGGTGTTCCCGTGAGCCAACAACATCCCCGTGCTGTGCGGCTTGAGGTCGATCATTTGCATGCGCCAGGACCTGTCGTCGAACAGATACACACGCCACATCCGGCGCGGCCAGTATTCGACGAGTGCCAGCGGTCGCTCCCGCGCGGACAGCAGAACCGCGTAATCCATCCCGGCAGCATGTCTGCGTGCCGCGACCGCGCGCGACATCGGGTCCGGATGGCTCGTTGCCTGCTGGGAACCCCACATGTTGCCGTACGACACATCAAGACTGTCGAAGATCACAGCCTCGCATCTCCCCCCGTGACACCAGCAGCCCCCGAGGAGTGGCGCTCGACGGGTGACCCTGCCGCATCGCTCTGCCCTTCCGGAGCTTCGTTGTGCCGCCAGTCTGCCACTGAGGTGTGACACACAGGACTGTGGGAGGCCGGCAACCTGGGGACCGACAACGTCCTGTCGTACGTCGACACGTACGCACCGCCCGCTTCATGGTCATCGACTCGCTGCTCCCCCCTCCGGACGAGCCGGAGGCCTTCGACGCCGGGTGCCGCGCCTCCATCCTCAGCAGCCAGCGGCTCGACGTCGCGGGTGGCGGGGCACGCGCGCGTGGTGGCGGCGCCCATCCACTCGCCGGTTGCCCATCAGCCTGCGTCCGCCGGCTGACCGTTGTTGGTCGATGAGACTCGTACTGCCGCCGTGCCCTGGGTGATGCGGACGAGGATCTCGCTCTTGTCGAGGTACGGGTCGCCCTGCAAACCGAACCAGGAGCCTGGGCAGGTGGTTGGCTCTCCGCACTCCAGGCGTCCCCCATCCTCCGGGCATCGCGTAGGGACGCTGAAGCAGCCCTCATTCTCACAGCCCGAGGAAGCGGCCAGGCCCCTGACGCCGCCTCAGCACGGATCCACACGCGACTCGTTGCCGCAACGGTCACCCCGTCGCACCCATCGACAGTTCAACGGCGGCGAGGTTCCATAACTTTGCTTGATCTTTTAGGTGCTCGCAGTCGCGAACAGCACTCGACGGTTAGGGTGACAGCTGCCGAAACTGAGGGGGAAACGGTGAGTGACGACGGCAAGGTCCTTGACATCAAGACTGCCGATCTCAAGGCGACAGCGCCGACGTTCCACGAGCAGAGCGTGGCGGTGGAGCGGGCTCTGAGCACGCTCCGGGCGTCGTTGGCCACAGCGGGCGCGGCATGGGGCGATGACGACCCCGGCAAGAAGTTCCACGACAAGTACGGCCCGCTCGTGACCCGTATCGAGCAGGCCGCCGGGATCATCAAGGATGGCCTGGCCAGCATTCATCTGGCCATGTCCGACATGGCGGACGGGCACATCGACAACGACGCCCTGGTCGGCTCCATGTTCCGCAGGGCCGTCCCGAAGCCGCACGAGCGCCAAGAGGCCGGGGACCACGGCCGGGGGCAGGGGCAGTGAGTGCTGGCGACAAGGTCCGGGAGATCGTCACCGACGTCACCGGCATCGAGTGGCCCGCCGGTGACGTGGGCAAGCTCCGCAACATTGCCAACGCCTGGCGGAAGTTCGCAGATGACATGGAGGACGTCGCCGCGGCCGCCGACAAGGCCGCTCAGGCGCTGATCCACCACAACAGCGGCGAGGCGATCTCGGCGTTCAACGACCCTTTCTGGCGCCGCTATTACCACGACAAGAAGGGCTGGCTCCAGGACCTCGTCGATGGTCCCCGCGACCTGGCGAAGGGGATCGACCAGTACGCCGATGCCGTCGCGGGCGCAAAGAAGAAGCTCGACCACGAGCTGGAGATCGCCGGCGCCGTGATCGTCGCAGGCACTGCCCTGGCCTTCTTCACGCTGGGCGCGACAGAAGCCGCCGCCGCGACAGCCACGGCCGCGATCGTCGAGCTGGCCGCAACCGTGGGGGTGGCCCTCACGACGGAGGTCGCCGCCATCGCGGGTGCCGCTTTTGCCACTGCGGCCATCGCGGGTATCGAGTCCGTGGCTGTCGACCTCGCCGTCGCCCAACCCCTCAAGATTGCCTCTGGCCTGCAAGACGGATTCAGCCTCGACGAAGCCAGCAATGCGGCCACCGACGGGATGCTGTACGGCGGGTTGTTCGGGGCCGGCGGAGCCACTGCGCGCGTTGCGGGCGAGGCGGGAGGATGGGGCAACCTCCTGTCCGGGACCGGCCCGCGCCTCACTCTCGCCGACCTTGCCTATGGTCCCGAGTGGGGCGGTGTCCGCGCTCCGCTCCCGGGTGGGAGAGATCCTTTGCCGGGGGAATTGCCACCAGGCTATGACCTCCATCAATCAGGAGGGTCGCTCCGCCCGCGTGATGACGGCTCGGTGCGCGCTTACGACCGCACGGAGACATGGGCCACTGATGCCTACGAGTCCTTCCGCTCGGCGGATGACGTCGACGCACTGGCGGGATCCTTGCAGAACGCCCCGCGCATAAACGGCGGTGAAGGTTTTTCACGGGATGAGATTGCCGCGGTCAAGCGGCACATCTTCGAAGACACTCATCCGTTGACGTCCTATGACGGCGAGATCATCCACGCCCGTTACGATCCCAACCCCGACATGGCGGAGGCGTGGGTGCGCCTCAGGGCCGGCCGCCACACCGACTCCGACCTCCTGCTGTTCGAGCACGAACTCGCCGAGCACCAGTATTATGTCGATCATCCTGGAGCTCCGTACTCAGAAGCTCATGCGGCGGCAAACAAGGTTGCCAACTGGGAGGCGAGTGAGATCACGCCCCCCGGACGCGAGGACTACAACGCCCCTTGGGAGTGAACGATGGCAATCTTCTCCGAAATCAAGAAAGTCGGCGAGAGCGAGCAGGAAGTGCGCTACTCGTTTTCGAACGGAATCGACGCGGAACGTTTCGTGATCTTCGACAAGATCAATGAAAGGCTCCACCCTGAAGACGGTATCGAAAACGTCGTTTACCGGGCTGTAGCGAGGAAGATCGCCATAGCGTGGAGCCGGGAGGGGAAGGCACCGGAGCGGTTGACCGTCAACTCCTGAGCTTGACGTTTATGTACCTGCGAGCCGTAGGAGCCGCTGCACACCTGCGAGGTCTCCCACTGGAACCAGGAGCCTGCACTGGCACCGTGGAAGGAGACGTCGCAGATGTACACCGAACAGCTCGCCACCGCCGGTCCGGCCGGAGCGGCAGCCCTGGCCTCGCCCGCCTTGTAGGTGAAGGAGTACCGCGTGGTGTCCTGCGTCTTGCCCCACTCGATCGGGGCCTCGCCCCCGCGCGGTGCCCCGTCCACCGTACGTACCAGGCAGCCGGGGCGGGGCTGTCCAGGGCGTACGCCGTCGCGGAGGTGAGCGTGCCGAAGGCCAGTGCAGCGACTTCACAGAGGCCAACAGCCGTTACGCACAGGGCTCTTGCAGTACGCATCGCATTCCCTCCCGTTGCCGTGCCACTACCCGGTCGGTCGAGCCGGGCAATGAGGGAACGCTGGTTCGGCGAATCGCTGGAGGCGGCGTTCCCTCCCGGTATGGCCGGATCGCACCCGACCCACAGGCGGCGGGCCCCACACGGTCTCACCCTGCCGGTCCTCGGCGACAGCGCGCTCACAGCGGGCCGGAAGGTCCTCGTCCAGCTCGTCCAGCTCGTCCAAGCGAGGCTGCGCCTTCGGGCCGAAAATGGGCCGATCACCAAGACGCCACAGTCAGGCCCCGAGATATGTGAACGATCTTGGGTGCAGGGCCGGGTGGACGTCACCGCGCCCTCCGCGACGGTCCGGGCCCCAGGCCGAACGACGAGAGGAACAAACACGTGATCCTGTATACGGACGTGCTCACCGACGACGAGCTGCTCTCGGATGCCTTCCAGAAAAGGCAGGTCTACGAGATCGACTGCAAAATGATCTCCACAGGCGAGGAGACGTCACCGACGTGGCACAGGCATTCAAGTTGCAGCCGATCCAGCCCGACTCGAGACGCAACGTGGTCGACGCGATCCGCTACGTGAACGACAACGGTGTGAAGTGGAGGTCCGGTCGGCGGGATCGCACCGACCGCCCCCTCTAAGCGCCAGAAGCCGATCTGATCACTCCGTTACGGGCAGGCATTCGGCGAGCAGATCGACGATGTCGCGCCAGGCTCGCTGTGCGTGTCGTGGGTGGTAGCCGACGCCCGGGGGTGTGGTGTGGTTGACCGGTGGGTGGTGGAAGGCGTGCAGGGCCCCGCCGTAGACCACGCAACGCCAGTCGACACCCGCGTCCCGCATCTCGGCGGTGAACGCTTCCCGTTGCGCGGGCGGCATGATCGGGTCTTCCGATCCCACCCCAGCCCACACCGGGCAGCGAATGCGTGCCGCCTCGCCCGGTCGGCCCGTGGTCAGTGCGTTGACCGTACCAATCGCGCGCAAGTCGACCCCATCGCGCCCGAGTTCCAGCACAATCGCGCCCCCGGTGCCGTAGCCGATTGCGGCGACCCGGTCGGGGTCGGTCCGTGATTCGGCGCGCAGCACCTCGAGTGCAGCATGGCCAATGCCCCGCATCCGGTCGGGGTCTGCGAGCAGCGGCATGCAGCGGGCCAGCATCTCCTCGGGGTTGTGCAAATAGCGCCCGCCGTGGAGGTCAAAGGCCAGCGCCACGTATCCCAGCTCAGCCAGGGCATCGGCCCGGCGGCGCTCGACGTCGCTGAGACCCATTCCCTCAGGCCCGATCAGGACTGCGGGCCGACGCTCATCACCGGCAGGGAGCGCGAGGTGTCCGACCATCGCTAGAGCATCGGCCGGGTATTCGACCGTACGTGTTGTGATCGTCATGAGGCTGGACCGTAGTGGCCATCCAGCCAGGTCGGGCCGGTGTTTCACCATCGGCAGAAGGTGGTCCGTCGCGACCGCACGAGGACTGTGTCAACTCCCCCCATGACATCCCGATCTCACAGAACGTCACAGACCGACGGATCTGGCACAGGCACTCACCTTGTCGTTTAACCCCATCAAGGGGTGACGTGGTCGCCCCAGCCGAAAGTGGCGACGTAAGCGCGTCGAACGGCTTCTCCGCCGCGTCCGCCCCTGACACGGATGACGGTCAGCGCGAGGATGAACCAGGCGGTGAAGCACCCCGCGACGATCAGATTCCAGCCAGGGCCGTAGAAACTGGCAATGACGACCAGGGCAATGATCGTGATGACCAGTCCTATGTGGCCGCCGCCGATATCCGTGCCGGACCTACCGCCGCGTGTCATAAGAGTCCCCCGCCAAGAGCACGCCGTTCTGGTCAGAGCAGACTACGGGGCGCTGCCAACGGTGTCAGTGCCGCTTGTGCGACGGGGTTTGGTGCCCTTCTTGTGGTGGGCGGGTCGGATGTGCGCCTCGCCGGTCGCGAGGACTTTGCCCACGTCATGACGGGTGGCTGGGCGGCGGTTCTTCGAACCGTGTGGCCGGCCGGGCCCGGGACGAGACGGTTTCGGTGCACCGGCCGGAGAGCCGGTCTTCGTGCACAGGTTCCTGAACCCCCTGCGGACACGGGCGGGTGTAAGCCTGTTCGGCTCGGTCGGCTTCTCCCAGGGGCGCCGGAGGTCGATGGCCAGTGGCCGGGCGAGCAGGAGCTGGGCATAGGCAGCGATCACCAGCCACGTCCACCGGTCGGCCGCCTCCGCGGCGGCCGACACCGCCGTGGGCGCCGGTCCAGCGCTGCCACCCCGTCCGAGCTCTTCGCCCCCTACGATCTCGCCGCGGTCGACCCCGCCACCGGCACGACTCGGTGGACGTACCGGCTCGGCAATGACCTCGGCCGCGAGAACAGCACGGTGGTATCGCCCGACCCGGTGGTCGTGAGCGTCGGCGGCAGCGACCAGCGTCTGCGTATGACGGTCCTCGACGCCGGTGGCAAGGTCCGTGCCACCCTCGCGTCCGGCGACGAGGAGCGCCCGCGCCTGGCTGCCGACGACGGCAGCACCCCCTCTCCCGGGGCCCTGGTCAAGGGCAACACCCTCTACATGGCGGCCACCCCGACGACGGCGCACGCCGACGACAACGACAAGATCGTCGCCTGGTCGCTGTCGACGGGTAAGCGTCTGTGGGAACAGCAGTCCACCGGCCTGGTCAAGGCGTTCACCATCGTCGCCTCCGACACCCCCGACGTGCTGGCTTACTCCTCCGGCAACGTCTACGACCCCTCCGCCTTGGTCCGGTTCGACCCGGCCACCGGCAAGCAGACCGTGGTCCACCAGTACCCCGCCAACCCCCAGGGCCCGCGGATCGGCCCGGCCCCCCTGCCCCTCCTCAACCAAGACACCCTCTACCTGTCCAGCGGCCCGACCACCGAACTGGCGGACAGCGACCAGGACAAGCGCCAAAAGGCACTCATCGCCCTCCCCGTCAAATGATCGCCACTGCCCTGTCCCCGACCGGACGCTGTCGGTGAATTCCAGCCCTTGTATGACGTCGGCTCCCAAGACCTGGTTGTGGTCTTGGGAGCCTACGTCATACAAAAAAAGGGGGCTCGTCGATGTCCATACGGCCGCAAGAGTCGGTGAAGATCCGCAGTCGCGCCCCGGTCACGCTTCCCCCTGTTTCTCTCCCCGCCCGAGACCGGGCTGTTGGCCAAGGGGCGCCTCGCCGAACTCCGCCGGCCCGGGCGGCGTGGGATCGCTGCGCCGGCTCGGCTACGAGGTTCAGGCCGAACAGGCCTCCGGGCCGGGCCTGCTGCGGGCCCTGCACATCGTCTCCCGGGGCAGCGGGGCCGGGACGAAGAGTGGTCAGACGGCGGCGATGGGCCCCAAGGTCGCCTTGGTGTGCTGCATGGCGGTCAGCTTCCGTACGAAGACGATGGCGAGGACCGCGGCCGCGAGGTTGAGCGCGTCGGCGACCAGGATGTCGTCGGTGGCGCGCTGGAGGGTGTCCGGGGTGTCGGCGTGCTCTTGCATGGTGGTGCCGAAGCGGTAGATCAGCAGGGCGGAGACCCATGTCCACCACCACGTGGTGATGGGCCGCTCCGAGGCCTCGCGCCACGACCCGTCAGGCGCGGTCTGGGCGCTGGCTGTCCATACCTCGCGGGCGATCGTGTAGGGGATCCACAGGTTCCCGATCGGGACGAACCATCCGCCCACGGCCCAGCCCCGTGTCCGGGTGCACACGTCCTGCGCGAAGGCGTCGGCGTTCGAGCGAACGCGGTGGAACCAGATGATGAAGACGACGGCCGTGACGCCCATAGCGGCCAGCTGGACACTCCCGGTCATCTCGTACAGGTCGTCGGCCCGCTCGATCTCGTCGCTGCTGTGGCTGAGCAGGTCGCCGGTCAGGCGGTGCATGACGACGCCTGTGTATAGGGCGAACAGGTCCAAGGCGGCAACCACACCGAGCAGTGCGGTGACGGCGGTGGCGAGCCCGCGCGGATTACGCAGGACCGTGCCGGGGACCGGTGGAACGACAGGCTGAGGCAACGTGGCAGCCGAGCTGCTCCTGGCAGTTGGCGCAACGGGGGATGTGGGCGACCGTAACGGCAACACGGCCCTCTTCGACGCAGTGTTCAACTATCGCGGTGATCCGCAACGCTCCGGGTGCTGCTGGCGGCGGGAGCCGATCCCGGGCGGCAGAATGCGAAGGGAGTGAGTCCAGGAACGTGAACGGCCACGTCGTAATTGCCGATCAGGCCGGCCAGACCACGCGGCGGGCGGGCTCTGAGACTGCGCGGCGAAATGCAACCGCGTCATCCCCGCTTTGTCTGCCAGGCCCGGATCCTCCGCGCCCGCCAGCGCCTCCCGCAAGCCGGCGACATCTCCCTGCACGGCGCAGTAATGCGCCGCCGAGCGCCCCATCCAGTCCAGCCCCTGTCCCACGTCCACCATGGCGCCATCCTCTTTGAGCTTGACGAAGGAGATAGGGGCCCCCGCAGCGGTCGTGAGCGATGCGGAGGGCCCGGCGGTGGCGCTGCCTTGGAAGCCGGTACTGCACCTGCCCGGAACACCACTTGGGCTGCTGACTCGTGGGGGCGGATCTCGACGGGGGCAGCCCTGGTCTTGGCTCTCAGCCTTGGCCCGAGGTCCCGCGTGCCCACTGCGCGGCCCGGACGGTGCCTTCCTGGATGTCCTGTTGGGGCAGGTGCAGCCCGAGTGCGTCATCCAGTGCGTGGAAGTACAGTTCGAACTCGCCGACCAGCTCGGGGTGGTCCATTTCGGCGCGGCGGATGGCCTGGTTGAGGAAGTCGAGCTCGCCGCCCCGGTAGTAGGGGGCACGGCCCCGCCGGTACCAGATCAGTTCCAGGACCCCCCAGTCGTCGTCGAGGCGACGGCCGTCGCGTGTGTAGTCGAGGGTGTAGATGGCCTTCGCGGCGGTGGCGCTCAGGTGCACGGTCTCGGTGACTCCGAGCCGGGACAGTGCCTCACTGTCGCCCCGGACACCGGGCGGCATCTCGTGGTACATCAGGAACACCCAGTCGCCTGACTGCCCGTAGCAGAAGGTCTGCCAGTCGGCTTCCCAGGAGTCGCGGCCGTCGCCGTCCATCCCGCGCAGGTCCGACAGGCAGATCCCGGCGCCGGTCTGCTCGGGATCGGCGCCGTGGAGCAGGGCGATCTGCTCGGCACTGATGCCCTCGCCGCGAAAGAAGGCAAGGTGGGTGTAGGGGTCCTGGTTGCGCCAGGAACCGGCGATCCAGGCGAAGCGCTCCAGAGGGTCGCGTCCGCATGGCTGTGCCGGGGGCGTGCCATCCAGACCGCCGCTGCTAAATCTCCTGGCCCAGGCGGGGTTGATCTGCTCCAGCATCTGCGCCTGCCCGGTGAGGAGGTTGGTGGCCGGCCCGCGCCCCGGGGAGCGGGCCACGATGTGCTCGGCGAGCTGAGCGACCGCTTCCTCGGCGACCATGTACAGCACCTGGTCGAGGTCCCGGGTAGCGAATAACTCCCGGTAGCCGTGGCAGCCGCGCACCGTGCCGTCTTCCTCCAGGACGAGGAAGAGCCCGCTTCGGTCACCGGCGCGCTGTGCGTACGGGCCGGGTGAGGTGGCGATGGGCGGGAGCATCGCGTCGTCGAGCAGGTCAGAGCCCGCAGCTATCTGGTGCCAGGCCCGCTTGAGTGTGTGCTCCGTGATCTGCATGGGCGCCAGTATGCGGCCCGGCACTGACAAGACTCCCGAACGGCAAGGCCGCCGCGGCTACTCGACGCGGACTTCCCCGATCGGATGTGCACGGCGGGCCTCGCTCTCCACGGCACGCAGCCCGCGCCGGTGGGCCCTCGTACCCGGGCGCGGCGACCTCCAGATGTCACTGCCGGAGATCGACGTGCTCTGACGATAACGGCCGTGCCCGCCCACATCCTCTCGTTTTCTCCACCAACTCCCTGAGAAGAACAAGCCGGAGGGCTCCCGCCAACTCCCAGGGGCAAACCCGTCTTTCGGTTTGGCCAACAGGCGCCTCCACGAATGTCTCCAGGCCCTGACTGCGCGGGATCTGCCCCCTGGCCGGGCGCCAGCTGGCCGGAAGCACGCCTTCGCCGCCGGGGGTGACGGTTGCTTTGCTGGGAGGGGCACCGCCTTGAACCAACTGGCCTGTCAATGGGCGTGGTTAGGGTCGAGGCTGGAAGCAACAGGTTGCTGAGCGGGCAGGGGGCGGTGTCGTCATGGAGGACGGTATTCAGTGGCTGGTCGACCTGGACGACTGGATGTCCAGTGTGGTGTTCGCGCGCGGGATCTCCCCGCGGGAGCTGGCGGTGCGGATGGACGGTGCTGCGGATGCGGCGAGCGAACCGATCACCGACGCCGAGGTCAATGAACTCGGCATGATCGGATACCGGCCGGACGGGGACGGCGACGGCGTGGTGCGGGTCGGGGCATGCGCTGGCTGGTCGTTCGCCTTGGAGTACGGCGACTCCACCGGCAGCGACCGGCTCACGGAGATCTCCCGTAACGGCGTGGAAGTCACCCATTACCTCCCGATGAGTGAACGTCCACCAGCCACCTTCCACTACGCTCGCGATGGCCGGTACGTGTGCGGTTTCGGACTCAAGGAAGAGCGGCACCGCTGGGGTGCGGAGCCGGATCTGCTGCTGGCCGAGCTCGTCGCAGCAGGGGTGCTCGCGCCCGACGGGTATATGCACTGCGCACCGGAGGACGAGCACTACAAGATCACCTATCGGCGCAGCCTCGCCGTGGTAGAGGCACACTTCACCCTCTCCCTCTCCCCTGCCTACCTCAATGAAGCCCGCCTGCCCGCCTATGCAGTCCGGGGGACCCCGCGCATGAACACCCAGGCGGACCCCGACCTGGACACCATCCGCAGCTGGGCCCAAGCCCAGGGCTACACAGTAGACAGGATTGGCCCCAAGCGGGTCCCGGCCGACATCCGTGAGGCCTACCACCGAGCGACTGGCAACTGAGGCTCGACCGCGTCGCTGGGCGCTGCTGTCATGGAGCTGAATATCCTTCCGGTGGCAGGCCGTCCGGCCGCCTTTGTGACGAGGGCGCGCGGGTGTGCGGGCTTGTCAGCGGGCCCCTCTACGGTGCCGGTATGACGCACTGGATACACGGCCCGCTCCCCCACCACGACGAGGTCAATGTCGTCTTCTTCCGCGGGACCTCTCTGGACGCCCTCACGCAAGGACTCCTCGGCCTGCGGCGAAAGCCCCTCGCGTACGGCAAGGGCACCGACTGGGGGGTGGTCATGCACGACATGCTCAGCTGGGAGAGCGGTGACTACGACCTCGCCGATTACGGGCAGGTGTGCCCGGCCGACAGCGAGCTCGTCGTTTTCGTGACCGAACCCTGCCTCGCCAAAGCCCACGGCCCCTCGTTCGAGTACCACCGCGATGGACGACTGATCACCGCCTTCAGCTTCGAGACTCCGTACTGGCAGGGAGGCGAGGAACCCGACCTGCTGCTGCCCGCCCTCACAGCGGCGAACCTGACCGGTCCCCGGGCTGATCTTGACAGACATGACAACGAAGAGCGGATCGTGGAGGCAATCACCAGGTTCTTCCCCTTGCCCGAACTCCACATGCCTTGACCAAGGGGCCGGAGGGTACTCAGAGGCCGGATCGCCCGGAGGACTCTCACCCGCAGGCAACCCAGGTCTACTCGTCTGGTCGTGACCCGCACGCTCAGGCGCGGCGCGGAACCTGCCTGGCACAAGCAGGTCGTCGCCGCCTCTCTGACGCAGGAGCACGTGAACGAACGGCCCGGCGAGCCCGCGGACCCGTACAACTGCGCCGGCTTCCGATGACCGCCGACGAACGGCCCGAGCCGTGGAGCAGACGGGACCGCGGCATGTAGCCCTGCCGTGACAACACCCCGAGCAACCCGCCAAGCTGACGATCTCCCGCACATGTCCCGTTTCGGTGACGCTGTTCGGGGGGATCTTGCACACAGATGGATTTCTTGATCGGCGAGGCCATGGGGGAACGGAATGGGTGCGTTGGTGGGACTCTTCGTGGGGCTCGGGGTCGTTGCCGTGGGGCTGGTGGTCGTGGTGGCTCGTCGGGGACACCGTCGCCCGGCCGAGTACGGTGAGGGAGCACTCATCGAGCAGCAGGCGCGCCTTGAGTTGTCTCGGGTACGCAGCGAGGTGAGGTCACTGCGCACCCACGCGGGCTTGACCGGAAGCGTCAGCACGAGCCGTCTCACCCGCCGCCAGTGAAGGCTTCCCTGCTCGTCGGCGCTGGCGTCGCTGTGGCCGGTGGGGATCTACAGGACGTGGTGGGCTGGCCGCGACAGCTTGGGCTGCCAGGGGTGCGCGCCGACTGAGCCAGGCTGAGACCATGCCGAGGTCCAGCCGGTCCGGCTGTTCTACGAGCCCACGATGAGTGCGATGACGGGAAACAGAAGAGCGGCCGTGAGGGTGCCAGAGGCGATCAGGCAGCCAGTCCGTTTGTCCTTGTCGACGAAGAATGATGCGGCGATGGCGAAGACGGCTCCGAGGACGGCGATGAGCCAGATCGGCAGGAGGCCTGCGATGCCCATGGTGGACCTGCAATCTTCTTGTCGGCGGGGCCAAGTGAGGGAGGAGCCGAGGCGATTCAGAGGGCTCGCCTCCGGCGGGAATTACCGTTGGGCGTTCGGCGGGGCAGCGGTCACGCGTCGCAGGAGTTCGCGGGCCGTACAGGAGGAATCAGGATCCTCGACCAGACAGAGACTCAACCCCTTTTCATCGCGGAGCACGTGGGCTACAGCAAGCAAGCTCCCTCCCTGCTGTCAGCGATCAGGGCGATGGTGTCACCGCGGGTGGACGAGGCGTCGGCGATGACGGTGCCCGCCTCGTCCGCAGGGCCGTAGAAATCCCACCGCCCCGCGACGGAGCCTTGACAGGAGAATCCTCCTGGCATGGCAGCTTGCAGCCCGTTCCCGGCCATATGGCGGTCGGCTGCAAAGGCGAGGTGTGCTCCGCCAGGATTCGCCCACGTTCCCACCAGCGCCGACTCCTCAATCGCCACCGCCCGCCCGCGTCCGCACATCCGGCGCACACCGCCACGAGAACGGCCGCCAAGAGCACCCGCTTCCCTGTCGCCACCATCGAGCCCCTAATATTTGAACGCGTTCAGCATATCGGTGTGGTCGGGGTCCGCCGCAGCGGCTGCTCCGTTCTCCCTGCAGGGTGGGCCCCTCCGCCTGGACACCAACTGCTGGCGACCGACGGCTCCGGCCTGCTCTACGCCTACGCGGGCACCGGCCGGGCCAGCGACCCGTTCCGCACCCGGTACGTGATCGGGGGTGGCTGGCAGACGTACACCGCGCTCACCAAGCTCGCCCCCGTCACCGAAAGCCTCATCTACCGGTCCACCACGCCCGCGAGCGTCTACGCCGCGAACCCGGACGACCTCGTCGGACGCGACAGGGACGGCGTCCTGTGGTTCTACCAGCGAGATTTCCACCGGGCGGACATGTATGCGCCGCGCACCCGTGTCGGGGGTGGCTGGAACATCTACGACCAGCTGACGGGGGGCGGCGACCTCACCGCGGACGGCAAGGCTGACCTCGTGGCCCGCGACAAGGCCGGCGTCCTGTGGCTGTACCGCGGCACAGGAGGCCGCGCCCCGTTCGCCTCGCGCATCCGCATCGGCGGCGGGTGGAACGCCTACAACCTCCTCGCCGCCTCGGGGGACGTGACCGGGGACGGCACGCCAGACCTGACGGCCCGCGATGCTGCCGGGACTCTGTGGCTCTACACCAGCACCGGCAAGTACACCGCACCCTTTGCCACGCGCACGCGGATCGGCGGCGGCTGGAACGGCTACACGCAGATCTCTGTGGTGGGCGATGTCAACCGCGACGGCAACGCCGACCTGGTCGCTCGCGACTCCGCCGGCGTGCTGTGGCTCTACACCGCCACCGGCACGGCGAGCACACTGTTCGCCCCGCGTAAACGAATCGGGGGCGGCTGGAATACGTACACCCGCGTCCTGTGACAGCCGACCATCGTCCTGCCCTGCACGGCTGGAACTGTGGCTTCCATGGTCGTGTCATGGTGAGATCGCCGGATGCTCGGTTTCCTCCTTCGTCTCCTGCCCTTCTGGGTGCGCGAGCCGCTGCTCATCGCGGTCGGGTCCGCCCTCGGCGTGCGCCTCGGGTATCTCGCCGTCCGCGATCATGACCAGGGCGCGGCGGCTTTTGCTGTGGTGTTCCTGCTCTTCACCGCGATACGTGTCCACGTGGTCCTCCGGGCCCTGCGCGCACGCCGCAACACGCCTCCGGCGACCCCAGCCGAGGGGGCGGCGGCCGATGGTGGCGCCCAAGCCCAGGCGGCAGAGGGGCAGGTACTCGGCCCGGGCACTCCGCAGAAGGAGCCCCACGTCTGGGGGCAGGCCGTCGCGGCCGTGGCCGTGGTCGGGGCAATGGTGGCCGCGGTGTGGGTGGCTCCCCACGTCCTGCCGTCCTCCAACGGCAGCACAGCGCAGCCCGCCTCCTGCCCGGCCGGGGAACACAAGGAGCTGCCGCAGGCATACCAGCAGACGCCCCGGCCTGCGACCGGTGACGAGCTGTGCAAGGCGCTCAACCGGCCCGACCTGGCCCAGCTGCTGAGCACGCCCGGAGAGACCGCAACCACCGCCTCCGGGAGCAACAACACCGCTCCTCTGACGGGTGGGAAGGTCGCCCTGCCGGAGGCCGAAGTCAGGTTCGGCACGTACACCGTGCACCTTTCAGCCACCTACAACAAGCTGTCGACTGCCCAGTACGTGAAGCTGATGAAGTTCGGCAATGAGCAGGACATCAAGACCCTCACGGTCCTTGGCCGGCCAGCGATCATCGCCTCGGATCACACGATGAAGATCAACATCAGTCTCGGAACCAAGGGCGGATCGCCCAGACGAGTCGAGCAAGGCCCCCTGGCCAGGACACTGACCGTGGCTCTCGACCGAGAGGATCGAGGGGGCTACTACGAGATCACTGTCTGGAGCACGTCCGGCGCCCTCCCCGACGACAGCGTTCTCCTCGGCATCGCGGAAAGGGTTCTCCCGGCCATCGCCGACAGGCCTGCCCGGTGAGACACCAGGTCAACGCCTCCCCTGACGCTTGAACTCGCTCAAATATCAGGGAAGTCGCGACGGTGTGCAATTGCTTGCCACCTGCCCCACATCACCGCCGCGAGCCCAGGCTGGGAAGAGGACCTGATGCGCGGCCTGCACGCCCACGCAGGCAACTGCCGTAGTGCTGCTCCTCGGCAGGCGGCGTCTCGGCCAGCTGCGCCTCGTCCTGGGCTTGGCGTTCTTGCTGCCGTGTCCGAAGGTCCGCAGCGGCCTTCCTCGTACGGCGTGTCTCTTCCTGCTCGCGCAGCAAGTGTTGGCGCCGGAGCTCCTCGAGCCGTGCGTCTTCCATTTCGCGCGTCCTCTCGGGTGGGGTTTAGGGGGGCGGGCGCGGTGGTCAGCGCACGCCGACTCCGTCGGTCCGTGCAGCCTGCTGCGTTGCGCTGAGCCTCGTCCAACTCCCCGAGAATGGCGATGAGTTGCACGGCGCCGGTGCGGGCGGCGGCTGGTCGGGGTAGGGGTCCTCGCCCTCCCCCATGCCCTGGGTCGTGAAGGTGCCAGGCGGCCAGCGCGGCCGCCGGGACCGGAGCGCCGGGGGCCCCTTGCTGAGACGGGACATCCTGCGCCCGCTGCCCCGTGCGTATCCAGAATGGTCAAGCTCGGGACTCTGCCCCCTGCTGGATGGGACCTGTGTCCGGTTCCCGTGCCGCTCGGTCCCTCAGCGGGGGTTGTCAGCCGCCTCGTATGACTTCCCTGCCAACAGCAGCACCCAGAACCGCATCGCATCGAGACCCACCGTGACACGCACGCCGCTCCGCTCGTCTGCCGCGCCGGGACGAGGGGAGATGTCCATTCGGGCGCGCCGTCCCATCATGGCAGGACCGGGGCATTTCGGTGGCGGGCGGGGGCTTGTTTACCCATACCGTGTCCAAGTCGGTAAGGCGCAATTTGAAGCCTGGGCACGGCATGTGACGGGCCGTCGCAGAGGACACACGTGAGACCCGTGATCATCGCCGAGGCCGTCGGGCACCCCGACGCCTGGGCCCGGGGCCGGCTGGGACGCCCTGGTCGCGCTCGCCACCCTGGCTCTCGCCCTGGGCAGCGCGCCTCGCCTTGTACACCTCCCGCCTCGCCCGCGCCACGGTCGCGGATCAGCGGGCCCGGTCGCGCCCTGTCCCGCTGCCCATCACGAGTGATTTCGCGCGGCAGGGACCCGCCCTCGGAGGCCCTACCTGGTTGACGGTGAGCCAGCCGAGGGCCGCCGGATGCCTCAGGTGGGATGGCACGTAATAGAGCACCTCCACGGAGCCCCGGCGCCACGGAGCCCTGGCACCGCGGAGCCATGGCACCGCGTCCGAGGGCTGATCCCGGGTACTGGGCTGAGGTCACAGCATTCGGTCGACCAGCCCGTCAACGTAGTCCGGGGTGAGCTCCATGCCGAACAGGACGCGGATATACATCGGGGCCAGGATGTGGTCCAGCACGTCGAACGCGTCGGGTGCGCGTTCGCCGCGTTCGCGGGCGCGATCGAGCATGGACTGCAGTTGCCGGGTGCGTTCGGCGCGGAGGTCGTCACGGGCCTGCAGGCCCTGCTGACCGTTGCTGGACAGGGCGACGGCCAGGCGCACCAACAACAGGCCGTCGGGCCCGGTGATCTCGCGGGCTACGTTGGCCGCGTAAGTGCGCAGGTCGCCGGCCAGGCTTCCGGTGTCGGGCATCGGCGACCGCGCGTTGAGGCGGGTGAGCGCCACGTCGGTGAGCAGGGTTTCCAGGCCGCCCCACCGGCGGTAGATGCTGCTGTCGGCTACGCCCGCGCGGGCCGCGACCTCGCCGACGGTGAAGTTGCCGTAGCCGCGCTCATTGATCAGGTCGGTGACGGCCTGGTGCACCTGCGCGCCGACGCGGGCGCTGCGCCCGCCGGGCCGCCGGGCCCGCTCTCGCTCGTTCATACCTCCATCTTAACGCAGTCGTGACTTGCGTTTGCGTGGCAGCCCTTCTACAGTCGCCTAACGCAGCTAACGACTGCTTTAGAGTGCCCAGCGGCTGACCACGTCGGCCGTGGAGAGGCGCAACCAACCATTGAGAGGAAACCCATGACTGCATCGCCTGCGGCCGTAGGCAGTCGACCAAACCGGGCGGTGCTGCTCACGGTGACCTGCCTGGGCCAATTCATGGTCTTGCTCGACAACACGATTGTTGGAGCAGCGCTGCCCGATATGCAGCACCGGCTGCACACTCAGATGACCGGTCTGCAATGGATCGTCGACGCGTACGTACTGCTGGTCGCCATGCTGCTGCTGTCCGGCGGTATCTTCGCCGACCGGTTCGGCCGCAAGCGGGTGTACCTGACCGGCGTGGCGGTGTTCACCATCGCGTCGGTGCTGTGCAGCCTCGCGCCCTCGGTCGGCTGGCTGGTCGCCGGCCGAGTGCTGCAGGGCATCGGGGCCGCGGCGCTGAGCCCTGCCTCGCTCGCCCTGCTCGCCGCCGCCTATCCCGTGCCGCAAGAACGAATCAAGGCGATCGGGCTGTGGGCCGGACTCAGCGGAATCGGTCTGGCCGCAGGCCCCGTGGCCGGCGGCGTGCTGACAGAAGCCTTCGGCTGGCCCGCCATCTTCCTGGTCAATCTGCCCATCGGCGCACTCCTTCTGCTGGTCGGTCTGCGCAGCCTGGAAGAGACCCGCAATCCGAGCGCCCCCGCGATCGATATCCCGGGGACGGTGTTGTCCGTTCTGGGGGTGGGGGCGCTGACCTACGGGCTGATCGAAGGTGGTGCCCGCGGCTGGACGTCGCCGGTGATCCTGGGCAGCTTCACCGCCGCGGTGATCCTCCTCGCCGCCTTCGTCGCCGTCGAAGCGCGCCGTTCCGCTCCGATGCTGCCGCTGCGGCTGTTCCGGCAGCGCCTGTTCACCGTGTCCAACATCGCCATGGTCGTGGTGGGTTTCGCGCTCATGGGTTCGTCGTTCTTCTTCTCCCAGTTCTTCGTGTACGTCCAGGGCAGCTCGATCCTGCGCGCCGGCTTGCAGACCCTGCCGGTATCCCTCGCCATGGTGATCGTCAGCCCGTACGCGGGCCGGCTCGCCGCCCGGTACGGCTTCCGAATCGTGGTGACCACCGGCCTGGCCCTGGCCGGCTTGGGACTGCTGGCGCTCGGCATGGTGCACGCCGACACCGGCTACGGGAACGTGTGGTGGCGGCTGGGAGTCGTCGGCATCGGCTTCGCTCTGACCATGTCCCCCCTGACGGCGGCCGCCATCCAAGCAGTCAGCCCGCAGGAAGGCGGCCTCGCATCCGGCATCAGCAGCACCACGCGGCAGATCGGAGCGGTGCTCGGCGTGGCGGTACTCGGAGCCGTCGTCCGCACCCGGCAATCCGGCGGCGCCTCCTTCGAGGCCGGCCTCAACAGCGCCTTCCTCGCTGCCGGCGCCGTCACTTTGGCCACCGCCGTGTTCACCGGCCTATGGCTGGCGAGGTCCAAGCCCGCGGAAGGCCCCGCGGCGCCGCAACGTTCCACCGGCCCAGGTACGGTCACCACCTCGAACGCGGCATCCGCGAACAGCCGCTGACGCCGACACCGACCTTGGCCGGGAGGCGTCCCACCGAATCACCCCGGCGGGACACCTTCCGGCCAACAGGACGACGCTCCGCGCCTCTCACAAACGACCATCTGTGAGAGTTCTGAGAACGGCCCCCGGGTGATCACGTTTCCGCAGGTCGCCGTACGCAAAAGCCCCCTCAGAACCTGCGCGTTGCGCGGGGCACTTCTGAGAGGGCGTTCTGCGAGGTTCAGCGGTCCTGGTAAGTGCCGTGTACTACTACTCGGCCTGTGGCATGACGGGACTACCGAGACCATTCACGAGCTGCTGCGCTGTCCGGCCCGGGAGATGCGCCTCGCCCACAGCCACCCGCCACCGGCCCCATCCGCGCATCCACCGGCGCCGGTCGCCTACGTGCTGGTCCCGCCTACCGCGAGCAAGAGCAGCAGCTCCAAGCCCGCGCAGCCCCCGGCGGCGGCGAGCGGCAAGGCTCCCGGCCGCGAGGAGATCGTCGCTGAACTCGACCGGCTCGCCGAGCGCTGCACCTGTAAGCAGAACAAGAAGCAGTGGGGCCGGATCACCAACCAGCGCACTCCGGATCGGCAACCCGGTGGGCGCTCAGGCGCCGACCTCGAAGGAGCTGAAGGGCGAGCGGGATGCGGAGCTGAAGGCGAAGGCCATCCCCGGCAGTCCTCCTTGTACAGCGCAGAGCGTCAAAAGAGCCACTCACAACTCCACGCTGTCATGCCCGCACATCACGCCCTTGGTGTCGCGCTCCTCGACCAGCCGCGCCTCTCCCCCTCGTCGATCAGGCGTCGCCCCGCCGACCACAGCGATGATGACGCCTCCCCGATCACCGCCTTGCGGGCTCGCACATCGTCGGCGGTCACGCCCGGGGTGTGCCATGTGCCGCCGCGTGCCATCCAGTTGAGCAGCAGCGGCTGCAGCCGGTCCATGGCTTTGGCGAACCGTGCTTCGGGGGTGCGGCGCTCTTCGAATTCGTCCCAGAGGGCCCGCATACGCTCAGCTTGGTCCGCCGGCAGCAGGCTGAAGAGTTCCTCGGCCGCGACAACTTCCCGCTCCCGCTGGTCGATGCCCGCGGAGCTGTCGTACAGCGGCGTGTCGCCGGCGTAGATCTCCACGAGATCGTGCAGCAGGACGAGCTGAACGGTGTGCCCTACGTCGATGGGCTCATCGGAGTGTTCGGCGAGGATCACGACCATCATCGCCAGATGCCAGGAGTGTTCCGCGTCGTTCTCGCGACGGTCCGCTGCGGCGAGTGGTGACTGACGGAGGATCGTCTTGAGCTGATCCACCTCGACAAGAAAGGTGAGCTGCGCGCGCAATCTGTCGTCCAGATCGTCAGGGAAGGGCGTCTTCTCCGCGAGCAGGGTCCGGTGTTCGTCACTCATGCCTTCATCGTGGCACGCACGCACAGCCCCGGCCCCTGCCAGTTGGGCGTGATCGAAGAACCAGTTCATCATCGGGGACGGCGCCTTGGCGGTCGTCCCGATGCGCGAGCACGGCGAACGGAACCCGGCGGCCGGCCTGTGCGGGGCGTCCGCTTGGCTGACGTTCCGGGATTTTCAGCTGTTGCCACTTATGTCGCTGAGCACGATGGGCCTGGTGCGTCCGAGGAGCGCGAACAATGCTGGCGGCACCGGACCATCGGCTCGGTATGTCTCGTCGGGGCGAGTCCACAGAGTTGCGGCATCCAGTGGGTTGGTCAGAGCCTGGTACACCATCACCACCGTGTCCACCTGGTGGGCCGCGAACACCTGAGGAACTGGTGGGCAGAACTCGGACGGGCAAGTACGCGGGGGCGGCCGGGACCACTCCTCCGGGTGCGCGTGGGCGGCATGGAATGGATACTCGTAGTAAGTGCTGTCCCCACTTCCCCGGCCATGCGCACGGCGCACCGAAGCCGGAGCCGCCGCTCGCCGGGCCGGCGAACGTGGATGCGGTGAGGTGCGTTGCCCTGCGCGGCCGTCGCCCGGCTCATAGACCGCGACCGTGCGGCTCACCGCGGCGCCACTGTGTCTCCCGGTGATCAATGCCTCGGCGCGGTGCCTCGGGCACATCCCCGCGCATTCACACAAGATCACAAGAGCAACAGATGAGCAGGCGCTGCCGCCGCTCCTTCTCTCCGCGAGGTATCCCATGACCAGGACCCGTCGCCTCAACTGCATCATCCCCCCACACCTGCTCGAGAAGCTCCTGAGAAGTGACGACAGCGAGGTGCACCAGGCCGCCCTGGGCACGTTGCTGACCACCGCGGGACTACGCGGCGAGCGATCGGTCCGGGCGTCCTTCGCCGGCGCCGCCGCCCCCGCCAACGGCCGTCGCACCATCTTCGACTGCCAGAACGGCAGGTCACTGCCCCTTGCCGTACTGGCCCGGTCGGAGGACGGACCGCCGTCCGCGGATGACTCCGTCAACCGGGCGTTCGACGGACTCGGCACCACACACGACTTCTACCGCGAGGTGTTCGGTCGCGACTCGATCGACGACCGGGGAATGCGCCTGGACGGGCACGTCCACTTCAGCGCGAATTACAACAACGCGTTCTGGGACGGCCGGGAAATGGTCTTCGGCGACGGAGACGGCAAGGTGTTCACCGACTTCACCCAGTCCCCCGACGTCATCGGCCACGAGTTGACCCACGGAGTCACCGAGCATACGGCCGGACTCGCCTACCACAACCAGTCCGGCGCCCTGAACGAGTCCATCTCGGACGTCTTCGGTTCGCTGGCCAAACAGTGGTCACTGAAGCAGTCGGCAGAGGAGGCGGACTGGCTGATCGGGCCCGAAGTCTTCACCCCGGGGGTCGAGGCCGACGCCCTGCGATCGTTGAAGGCCCCCGGGCAGGCGTACGACAACGCCTTGTTCGGCAAGGACCCCCAGCCGGACCACATGAGCAAGTTCGTCAACCTCCCGGACACCGACAGGGGCGACAACGGTGGGGTGCACATCAACTCGGGCATACCGAACAAGGCGTTCTATCTGACCGCCGTGGGAATCGGCGGGTTCGCCTGGGAGGCCGCCGGACTCATCTGGTACGAGTCCCTCAAGGCTTCCAGCGTCGAGACGCAGTTCCAGAACTTCGCGGACACCACGTACCAGAAGGCCGAGGAGTTGTTCGGGGCGGGCGGCAACGAACAGCTCGCCGTGCTGGGCGCATGGCAGGAAGTGGGCATCCAGATCAGCGGAGTCCCGGCCGGGGTCAGCCGAGCGCGTAGCCGCGCGTCCAACCGAGCCGGCGGCGCGGGACGGCAGGACGGCTTGGCGGAGTTGACCAAGCAGATCGGGATGCTGACGTCCCAGGTGACAGCCCTGGCCAAGGACGTCGCCGCGCTGAAGGGGAAGAAGTGACCACTGGTGTGAGTGACCACCAGTCGTTGCTGGTCTCCCACCCGCGGACGATCGTATCGGCGGGGAACGCCGGTTGGCCGGCCGGAGGCTGGGGGCGATGAAGGTCACCCTGGCGACGGATGGCGGCCAGGCGGCCGCCATCCGTCTCGGCGCCCCACCCAAGGTGGTGAACACCGACACCCTGCCCGCGAATGCCGCCGCGGAACTGTCCCAGCTGGTGGCAGCCGCTGTTGCGGCACCCGAGGAGCGACGGCCGGGCCGCGCGCCCGACGCGATGAGCTACACGATCACGGTGGAAGACGGTGATCGCTCGACCGTTCTCACTCAGTCGGACGCGGCCATGTCCCCGGAGTTCGCGGACTTGCTCAGTTGGCTGGAGAAACACCTCGCGCAGCGGTGACGCACGATTATGGGTGCCGCGCTCCTCCGCGTGGGCCCGGACCGACGGTCACCCCCCCGGCGACCTCAGACAAATCAGAACAAGTCGTCAGTCAGCATGGGTGGAAAGGGCGAGCTCCTCCGCCCTCAGCTGCGGAACATGACGGGCACTGGGGGCGGGGGGACCCTCTCCCATCGTCCTCCCCTGCCGGACGGGGCATCAGCCAACAGAGGTCCGGCACCGCCACCTGCTCCGTGCCAGGGCCGAGGTCAGTGCAGCGCGTGGCCGTACGCGGTGACGAGGCGATCCAGATCCGGATCGCCGAAAACGGCCCGCAGTTCCTGGAAGGCCATGGTCTTGTCGGGACCGAAGCGGGAGACGCGGGCAGCGTAGCTGTCCGGGGTGAGGAACCTGGGCGGCGTGGTCTTGCTGTGGAACTTGTCCGCGTACATCACCAGCCGTTCCTCGGCGGTCTCGGCGAGGTAGTCGGCCGGCGGCAGCGGCAGCTGCTGGTGCTCGATGTCGTGCTTGGTCAGCCCGACACCGGTGTGGCAGGAGCAGAAGCGGCACAGGTGCTCGGGAAGTCCTTCCTCGGCGAGGAGATGGTGGCCGAGGACTCCGTGGCGCACGTAGTTCGCGTAGTCCAGGCGGCCGGTGCTGTCGTAGAGGCGGTAGACGCCGATGTCGTGCAGCAGACAGCCCGCCCGGACCAACTCACGGTCCAGCTCCGCCCCGGAGCGGTCGAGAAGTCCTTCGGCGATCTGCCACACGATCTCGCAGTGGGTCCAGACCAGCGCGTACGCCTCCTGGGTGGGGGCATGCTTCTCGTGCAGCTCGCGGATCTCGTCCACCGACAGAATGGCCATCGCCGCAGCCTAGCGCGGTGACCACGTCGGTTCGCCACGGTGTGCGGCCATCTGACGGTGGGCGGCCATCGCTGTTGGATGGGTGGTCGCTCAGAACCTGGACGACGCGTCGACTCGACCCGGCCAGTGTGAAATCAGGCTCGCTGGTGGGCATCACCACGCACTGGCCACGGCCGTGTGGCCGGTTGCCTTCAGCCCGGCTGGAAGAACGCGAGCATTTTCCGGCTGGCGTCCGGTGACGCCAGGATTTCCTGAACGTACGCGGACTGCCGACCGGCGGCGCTGGTGCGGTCGAACATCTCGCTTTCGTATTCCTTGACGGCGGCGGGCACGTCATCCGGGTGCGCGGCCAGGGCGAGGCCCAGCAGTGCGCCGTCGAGCAGGGCCAAGTTGGCGCCCTGTCCGACCGGCGGCATCAAGTGCGCGGCGTCGCCGAGCAGCGTGACGTCCGGCCTCGACGGCCAGGTCAGGCCGACCGGGAGAGTGGTGACCGACCGCGGCACGACCGTGTCGTCGCAGGCGGCGATCAGTGCGGTGATCCGTGGGTGCCAGCCGGTGAACAGGTCGATCAGCCGCGCCCGGGCGGCCGCGGGATCGTCGAACTGAACGCCGCTGGTGGCGAACCAGTCCTCGGCGGTGTTGTGGAAGCTGAGGTAAATGCGTACGCGGCCGTCGCCATTGCGCTGTGCCGACAGGGACTGTCCGTTGCCGAGCACCCAGTAGTTGCCGCGTCCGACCATTCTCGCGAGGTCCGGGTGGGTGTGGTCGATGTCGGGAATGCCGAGTTCGACGACGTTCTGGCCGGTGTGCGTGGGGCGGGCGTCGGTGAGGAGCGGGCGGACCTGGGAGTGTGCGCCGTCGGCTCCGACCAGCAGGTCGTACGCCGCAGCGCTGCCGTTGGCGAAGTGCATCAGGCCGTGGTCGGCGTACGCGAACGCGTGCCCCCAGTGCACCGTGTGCTCGGGGAGGGAGTCCAGCAGCAGGTTGCGCAGATCTGCGCGGTCCACCTCGGGCCGCTCCAGTGGGGCGTCGGCGGGAGTGTCCTCCTGCAGCAGCAGTGTGCCGTCCGGCTCCAGAAGGCGTAGGTCCTGGCCTTCCCCACGGGCGATCGCCTGGAACTGGTCGATCAGGCCCGCCTCACGCAGCGCCCGCTGGCCGGTGCCGGAGTGCAGGTCGAGCATGCCGCCCTGCCCGCGCGCGCCGCGTGAAGGTTCGCGTTCGTAGACGGCGGCGTCAATGCCGTTCACGTGCAGCACCCGGGCGAGAGCCAGGCCGCCGAGTCCCGCTCCGACGATGGCGATAGTCATGGTTGTCTCCTCGATACGCCGTACTGACCAATACACCGTATCGCCCGGTGCGATGTATCGTAAGGGCCATGTTGGTGTGGGAGAGACCAGAGCCACCGAATCGACCCGTGCCCGCCCCGCTGAGCCGGGTGCGGATCGTGCGAGCGGCGATCCAGTTGGCCGACGCGGACGGTCTGGAGGCGGTGTCGCTCCGCAAAGTCGCCACCGCGCTGGGCGTCGGGCCGATGCGGCTGTACGGCTACATCGACAGCAAGGAGGAGTTGCTCGACCTGATGGTCGACGCGATCCACTCCGAGATCCGGCCGGTCGGAGACGGCTGGCGCCAGGTGCTGCGGTCCCTTGCCGAAACCACCCGGCAGGCCGCTCACGAGCACGAATGGCTTGCCGATCTGCTCGGCGGGCGACCGCAGCTCGGTCCGCACGCGCTGGCCAGGGGGGAGGCTGTGGTGTCCGCGCTGGACGGCGTCGAGGTGGACGCGATCATGCCGGTGGTCACCGCAGTCGACGCGTACGTCATCGGCGCGGTGCGCCGGGAGATCGCCGAACGGCGTGCCACGCGGGCCACCGGAATGGACGAGAAGCGCTGGCAGGCCTCCCTCGGGCCCTACCTGGAGCGGACCTTCGCCACCGGCCGGTTCCCCGCGCTGGCCACGGTGGTACGCGATGCCGCCCACCTGGACGCCGACCACACCTTCCGCATCGGCCTCGACTTCCTGCTCGACGGCATCGAAGCCAGCATCTCAAGGTGACGCGCGGCCGATCCCGGATGGCCGACTCGCCGCTTCAGGCCGCCTGCGGCGGCTACGGCCTCGGCGACCACGGTGAATTCGTTGATGCGATGGACGATGTCGAGCCGCCGGTTCGCGGCGGTCGCGATGGCATCGATGGTCGCCATCAGGGGAAAGCCGTCGTGAACGGTGATCCAGGGTTGATCGGCTACGTCTCGCGGGGTGAGGCGTCGTTTGGCGGCAAGGGGGTGGTCGGCCGGCAGGGCGATGTCGAGCGGTTCACGCAGCAGGGTGCTGGCGGCCACCGAGGCCGGCCTACCAGCGTCTGATCAACGCCATCCGCACGCTGTTCACAGCCCGCTACGTCGGTCTCGGTGACGCAGCCACCGCCGAGCGACTGGCCCACGCCGTCCCCGGCACCGTCCTGCCCTTCAGCTGCGACCCCGAACTCAAACTCGTCGCCGACCCAGACGTCACCGCCCAGCCCTGCCTCTCCTTCATCGAGCCGTCAGAGCCGGCGCGGTCGACGGCATGCTCGCCGCGGTCCGGCACCCGCGCGCAACACGCTCAGATGCCGCGCCTGGCTGCGGCCAGGGCCTCCTTGACCTCCCGCGCCACACGGGCCGCGTCCTCGGGGTTGTTCACCACGTCGGTGTTGTTCATGTCGACCACGAGGACGTCGCTGGCCGAGTAGTGCTGGTGCACCCACTCGTCGTATCCGGACCACAGGGTGCGGTAGTACTCGACGAGGGTGTCGTCCTGCTCGAAATCGCGGCCCCGCAGCCCGATGCGGTGCAGTACCGTCTCGAAGTCCGCCTTCAGGTAGACCATGAGATCGGGTGCCTTGCGGTACGGCAGGCCGTCGATCTCGCGCATCATCTCGTCGAGCAATCCCTCGTACACCTGCATTTCGAGGGAGCTGATCCGGCCCAGATCGTGATTGACCTTGGCGAAATACCAGTCTTCGTAGATGGATCGGTCCAGAACGTTGTCACCCTGCTTGTACGCCTCCTTGATCGAGGCGAAGCGCGTCTGCAGGAAGTACAGCTGAAGGAGGAAGGGGTAGCGCTTCGCCTGGATCTCTTCGGGGCCCGCGGTGTAGAACAGCGGAAGGATCGGGTTGTCTTCCACGCTCTCGTAGAAGACCGTGCTGCCCAACTCCTTGGCGAGCAATTCGGCAACGCTCGTCTTGCCGATTCCGATCATGCCACCGACGCAGATCACTGCCATCCCTCACTTCTCCCCGTGGTTCATCTGTGCGCGGGCGCGTGGGCGGCCCACACCGCTGAGACGCATGCCCGCGGGGTCACCCGCTCCCCCACGACCTTCGTGCCCAGCACCATGTGGTCCGCGTCCAGGCCGAAGCCCGACACAGGCCGCGGTCCCCGTCCGGCCGGACCGGCCGTTGTGCGGGTGCCGCGCACGACGACGCGCCCACCCCCCGCGACCGCCTTGAAGCATAAACGGCCACGCGCCCCACGCTCGCCCGGGCGCCATCACCCGCCCCTGGCCGTCGCGAGGCGGGTCATTGCGAAGCTGACCGCCCGCGCATGACCAAAACCGCGCCGCTCCATGAGCGCGGCGGTCGCGGTCTGCGCGGTCACGGCGGCGCTGCCCGGAGCCGCATCGGCCGAGCCCACGGCGGTGGCGGGGGTCGCCGGCGGCCTCGGAGCCGACGTCGAGAAGATCAGTGTCGCGCCCGACGGCACGCAGAGTGACGACAACTCCGCCGGTGCCTCGATCACACCGGACGGCCGCCACATCTGGAGGACAGGGCAGCGGATGCAGGGTTCTCTGAACCAGCGTCCGTGCTGTTCTTCGTCGCTCAGTTTGCGTCGTTGATGGCCGTCCGAGCAGCACTCGTGGTCACCATGTCGGTGGCGATGCGTAGAGGTGTCTGTGCCCAACCGAGCAACGCCCGGGTGATCGCGATTGACTGGACGATGCTCATGCCGTGCTCGGCCAGCAGATTTTGAACGGCCTCCATCCCCTCGTTCGCGAGCACAGGCCGACACTGCTCGACAAGCGCGGTCCATCGCGCGGCTTCCTCGGGCCGCAACCCGGTGAGGTGGTCGAACATGGGTGGATCCTCCTTGATGCTGCATGGCGCGCGAACGGCGTCCTGAGTAGACCGCTTCGGGCATGACTTGGGAGAGCTTGGGTCGGTGGGCGCCTGGAGTTACTGGTCGTAGGCCCTGTCGTGGTTGGTGCGGAAGTCGAACCCGAGCACTGCTGGACCCTGCACGTACGAGATCGAAAGCGCCCTCCAAGTCGACGGGCTGGGCTGAACAGCTGGCCGTCGCGCTCGCTTTCGAGGGGGGATGCAGAGCTTGCTGTCAGTCCAGTATCCGGCCTGGCCGTCGAACAGCCGGTCCAGCGTTGCCGTAGTCGCAGCGATCTCGCCACCGGGGAAGAGATGGAGGCGGTCCGCATGGACGGAGAGTAGACGGTCTCAGGAACCTGTGGCCAGGTGGTTTCGTCCTGGTCACGACTTCTCACGACTGGCTTTGGCAGTGCGTGCGGAGGCTGTGGCACTCGGCATACTTCCTCCATCATTTGGGCGCCGGTGCAGCGATACCCCCAGATCATCCTGCGCGGCCGGATCGATGTCTCCGAGCCTGGCGCCGCCGCCCTCGAGGTGGGCGGCTCGCTGATCATGTTCGAACTCGCCGCACCACTTCCGGACAGTATCGCTGCCACCTGGGTGGAGATTCGCGTCGAGGCAGCAACTGTTTCCCTTTGGCCGTTTCAGGTCTGACCTCACAAGAACCACGGATGGTTCGGGGAGTCATGATCAGGCAACCACGGGCATGGCCGGGGGCGTCTGCCCCACCATCGGGCTGCGGCTCTCTCCCCACCACCGCGTCAAAACTCGCACCACCGCCGACGACGGGCCGGCAAGCCTCCGTCGTGCGGGCTCCGCCCGTGCGCCCGCGGTTCCGGTCATACGCGGCCGGATCAACGAACAAGCGACCGGTGCTTGCTCGGCAGCTTCAGCGAGACGAGACCGCCGGCCAGCGCGCCGCCCGCGACGAGCATCGCGGTCACGGAGATGGCGTGTGCCGACGCGTTCGCGCTGTGGTTGCCGACTGCGCCCAGATACACGCTGCCGTACACCGCGATGCCGAGCACCTGCGCGATCTGGGCCGAGGTGGTCATCACGCCACTGGCGTCCGCCACGTCGGCCGGCTCGACCTTGGCGAGCGAGACGGTCAGCAGCGGGCTGGTGATGTAACCCATGCCAATGCCGACGACCAACTGGAGCAGCGGCAGGGCGAAACCGCCGTGCCCGCTCCAGGACGTCGAGCGCATGTCGAAGCCGATGCCGACGTATCCGAGCGCCGCGACCGCGCACGCGGTGGCGATCAGCGGCCGGTGGAGCCGTTCCGGCACCTTTTGCCAGGTGAGGCTGCCGGTCGCCACGCCGAGGGCGAGCGGTGCGAAGGTGAGGCCGGTACGGGTCGCTGACTCGCCGAGCCCAGACTGCATGTGCTGGGAGAAGGAGAACAGGAAACCGGCGTACCCGGCCATCGCGAAGAACATCGCGGTCGCGGCGGGGACCAGCCCGGGTGTCTTCAGCACCCTGCCGGGCACCAGGGGCTCACCGCCCCGGCGTGCGACCGCCCGCTCGACGAGGGTGAAGACCACAAGCATAGGGACGGACGCGACGAGGGAGATCTGCATCCACAGGGGCCACCGCCGCTCGTGGCCCATCACCAGTGGGATGACCAGCAGAAGCAGGGTCATGGTCAAGGTGATCAGGCCGAGGACGTCCAACCCCTTGGAGTCGGCCGGCTTGCCCTGCGGCAGCAGACGCACTCCGGCGAAGACGAGCACGACGCCGATCGGCACGTTGATCAGGAACACCGGGCGCCACCCGCTGCCGAAAAGGTCGGCGCTGACCAGCAGACCGCCGGCGACCTGGCCGACGACCACGCCAAGGCTGATGGTCGCCGCATACAGACTCAACGCCCGGGCACGGGCGGCGCCTTCGAAATGGAGCTGGATCAAGCTGTAGATCTGCGGCATCGTCATGGCCGCGCCGATGCCCTGCACCAGGCGAGCGCCGATCAGGACGGCAGAGTTGGGGGCAAGACCGCAGGCGAGCGAGGCCGCGGTGAACGTGATGATCCCGAACAGGAACATGGCCCGGAAGCCGTTGCGGGCGCCGAGGCGGGCGCCAGTGACCAGCAGGGTGGCGTACGCGATGGTGTAGCCGGAGACGATCAGCTGGAGCGCCGAGCCGCTCGTGTGGAGGTCGGTGCGGATGGTTGGGGTCGCGATGTTGACGATGGTCGAGTCGAGCAGGGCCATGAAGACGGCGCCCAACATGACGACCAGCATGCGGTTGTTGTGACGGTCATGTGCCGCGGTTTCCAATGTCGGCGGCGGTTTGGCTCCGGATTCCGCCGTGGCGACCCGGTTCTGTGTCGTCTCATTCATGACGGCGATGTTCCTGGTGGTCACACCCTGGTACCAGATACCCAGTTATCCCGGTAGCGAGGGTATCTGGCTACGGTGTGAAAGCGTCCCGCACACTGGGGTGGTGACGCACGACGAACAGCCGGCCGCCGCAGGCAACGAGGCACGCAGACGCTCCGAACTGGGGGCGTTCCTCAGGCTCCGGCGTGAACGGATCACGCCGGAGGACGTGGGCATCTCGCACGTCACCCGGCGGCGCACGCCGGGGCTGCGGCGCGAGGAGGTCGCGCAGCTCTCCGGGATCGGCGTCGCCTGGTACACGTGGCTGGAGCAGGGGCGGCGGATCAACCCGAGCGTGCAGGTTCTGGACGCGATCGCGCGGACGCTGAAACTCGACCGGACGGAACGGGACCATCTGTACCGACTCGCGAACGTGCCCAGCGTGCCGTGGGACGCGCCGGTGCGGCATCCCCAGCCGCCGGAGAACCAGACGATCTTGGATGCGCTGACTCCGCTGCCGGCGAGCATCGTGAGCGCGCGATACGACCTGCTCGCCTTCAACGACGCGTACGCGGCGCTCGATCCGGCGATCGTGCTGTTGCCGGAGGCAGAGCGCAACATCATGTGGCATCTGTGCACGGTCGGGCAGCATCTGCAGCCGCTGGTGGAGTGGGAGCGGGAGACGTCCTTCATGGTGGCGCAGTTGCGGTCGGCCTCGGGGCGGCGGCTGGGGGATCCGCACTGGACCGAGTTCATCCGGAGGCTGTCGGAGACGAGCCCGCAGTTTGCCGAGATGTGGGCGAGGCACGAGGTGGCCGCCTCGGACACTCGGCGGAAGTCGTTCTGGACGGTGGACGGGGAGCTGCTCGAGGTGACCACGACGGCATTCGCGATCGCATCATCGCCGGACGTGAAGATGTGGATTCATACGCCGGATGACGCAAGGACGGAGCGGTTGCTGGGGGAACTGGTGGAGCGGTATCGGAAGGTTGGGGCGGCGGAGATGTTGCGGCGGGGGGCGCGGACGGGTCTGCCTGCCTGAGAGCCTTCCCCCGGCCCCTTCCCGAACCTTGGAGCGGCCCTCGGTACGAACCCGACGCCGCCGGCTGTCGATCCACGGGCGCCAGTGCTGCCGGACAACAACGGCGCGCGCGGGAACGCCAGGCGGCTCTGGAGAACTTCCGATACGGCCGGAGTCTCGTCATGGTGCCCACGCTGGACCTGGTCGCGCGGACCGCCCAGGCATGACGCCGGGGGTGGGCACACCGCGCCGGTGATCGTCGTGTGCTCCCTGGAGGCGGACCCCGTGCTGGACCAGCTCGGGGTGCGCACCACCACCCAACCCGGTCCAGCCCGCCCTCTGGGCGGGGCAGGGACCGGTCTGGTCGGCCGCGGAAGGGCGCGGACGGCCAGGAGCGTACAGAAACCGAGGCTGCTGCCGAGTCGGCAGACGCCGTGGCCTCAGACGACGGCATCAATCATGGGGGGGCGGATGAACTGGGCTTGTGTGGGCCCTCAATGGCAGGTCTGTCATCTGTGTGTCGACGCATCCGCGATGCGTTCGCCAAGCAGCAGTGCAGCGACCGCCTCCGGTGCCTCATGCATGGCGTCGTGGCCGGTCGGGAGGTCGTGGACCTGCCACTCGGGATCGGCTTGGAGTCGAGTGCGGAGGTCAGCGAACGGCGTCCGGTCTTCCCATCCCGAGCAATAGACGAACTCCCGACGGGGGGCCGGGGCGAGCGTGCCTGTGAGCCGAATCGTTTGCAGGAACGAAGCGAGGGGATGGGGACGGCGGCGGGGATCGCCGCCCTCCGGCGGTCGGACGGCGTACCCGGTGGCCGCAGCGCCGGCCGCGAACACTTCCCGGAAGTGCTCGTTCGTTGACGACCAGCAGGACTCGCCATCGCGCGGTACGTAGGCGTCGAGATGCACCAGTCGTGAGATCCGGCCGCCTGCGCGGTCGGCGGCAGCGGCGATCACCATCCCGGCGTAACTGTGGCCGACCAGGGTCGCGCTGGTGATGTGGTTGCGATCGAGGAGCCGCAGTACGTCCTCGGCGTGGGTGTCGAGGTTGGCGGTCGCGACCGTCGCGTTGTCGTCGTCTGGCCGCAGACCGGTCAGCGTCAGGGCGTGAACGGTGTGACCGGCACGCTCCAGCAGCGGAACCACCGCCTCGAACGACCAGGAGCCCTTCCAAGCACCGGGCACAAGGACGAACGTCGCCATGTGTCTCTCCTTCTCTCTCAAGCCGCGGCATCGAGGCGCGCTGCCTCGATGACCTGTGGTTCGGTCGGGCGCTCTGCACGACTGCAGCCCACTCCGCATGGAGGTAGTGTCACCAGATCAAGGTGTGGCTTGTTACCGTTAGGACGCCAACTGATGCCTGTTCGCGGCCAACCTCGCCGGATCGCCGATGTGACGTCACATGTGTGGCCGTCTGGAGGGCGCCACCTCTGGCCATCCGGCGGAGCAAGTGCAGCGCAGTCGCACGCACGGGGACACCTGGTGTACGCGGCCAGCGGCGTCTTGGCAGTTCACACCGAGCGCGGCACGTCGATCGTTCCCGCCAACCGGGTCGCCTGGACCCCTGCCGGGTTCACGCACTACCACCGCGCCCACGGCGACACCGATATGCGGGTCGTCTTCCTCGCCCCATCCCTCGCCCGGCTCATACCAGACCATCCCGCCGTGTTCCTGGCCTCCGGCCTCGCCCGCGAGGTCCTGCTCGCCCTGACAGGCCCCCGCAACTACGGCTCCGCGCCCGACTACAGCCGCTCCGCTCGCTCCCGCCTCCTTCGGGTCCTCGTCGAGGAACTCCGCGAAGCACCTGAACAGCCACTGCACCTGCCGGAGCCACGGGACGACCGACTGCAAGCCATTGCCCGAATGCTGTACGAGACGCCGGCAGACAACGCCACGCTGGCCGAACTCGGGAAGACGATCGGAGCCAGCACCCGCACCCTGAGCCGACTGCTGCGCAACGAACTCGGCATGACCTTCTATGAGTGGCGCACGCAGCTACGCGTCCACCACGCGCTCGTGCTCCTCGCCGACGGCCACGACACCACCCAAACCGCCTACGCCTGCGGATGGGCCAACCCCAGCAGCTTCATCGCGGCGTTCACCAACATCATCGGAACGACCCCGGGCCGCTACCGAACCAGTCGCCAGACCACCGCCCACGCATCTCAACTTCCCAGGGCGGTCAAGTCCTCGGGATGATTCGTATTTCGCGCTGGGAGCTTTCCAGCCCAGCCACCGTCCAAACAGCGCTGGTGGCACGGCCGGCGAAACGCCGATGAGCTTGTACGGCTGGACGCCCAGGACTCCGCCGACCTCGCGGAACTGGAGGCCATGGAAGCCGCGCTGCGCGCGGAGCACGGTCTGCCGCCGGCGGCGGAGCCCATGACCGCGCAGGCGCCGCCCGGAGGCCGGCTGCCCTGCCCGGCCTGCGGCCACCAGATGTTCAGCGAGTGGTGGTCCTCAGAAATCTGCGACGTCTGCTTCTGGGAGGAGGACCTCTTCCAGCTGCGCTACCCCTGGTCGCAGATCGGCGCCAACGGCGGCGTCAGCCTGATCGAGGCCCAGGCGAACGTCGAGCGGATCGGCGCGGTGCGCCAAGATCTGGTGCGCCATGTGCGGACTCGGGCCGACGACGAGCCCCTGGACCCGGGCTGGCGCCCCATCGACCCGCGGCGCGACCCGGTCGAGTGGCAGTGCGACGGGGACACGCCCTATCCGGAGGACCAGACGGTGCTGCCGCTCGGCACGCACGCTTTCGAAGTCGCGCTGCGGGCAGGGCTGGAACGGCCCTTTCCAGTAGACGGACGCACCGCAGTTCTTCCCACGGTTCCGCATGGCTACGCCGACCTCGCTCTCGTGGCAGCTGATCTGGCGGCCGCCGGGTTCGCGGTCGAGGAGGAGCAGGAGCTGACGCTTCAGGGCCGAGCCGCGTCGACCGCCGACCTTGCCACCGGATACGCGACCGGGACACCAGTGCGCGCGGTCGTCGAGGAGCGCGGCGACGGACCAGCTGTCCGGGCAACCGTCATCGAGGAGATGACGGCCCGTCTGGGGCCGGTGCCTGTCACCACCCCGATGGCGGCGTACGTCTTCCGCGCCGCCACCTGAACGCACGACGCCGCCGGACCAGAAACCCATACGCACGCGTGGCTGCGCATGCGCGCCCCCCGAGTACCCCGGTGCGCCGTGAGAAGAACGTAGTCGCCAGGTATCGACACCGCTATGGTCCCGGCATTCGGGGTGCAGGATGCCCGGGCGACACATCACGAGGGGGGCTCGTGTATTCAAGAGCGAGGCGAAGCAGAGCGTCCACGAGGCGGTACACGTATTCGCTGACCTTGGTCATGGCACTCGTCGCCGCGTTGCTCACCGGGTTGGCGGGCAGCGCGTCGGCAGCTCCGATCGGGACGGTCGGCGATTCCGATTTCGAAGGACAGACCAGCCGGACCATTTCCGCTCCATGGGCCGGTGAGGGGCCGGACTACAAGGGCATCGACATCGGCCTCGGCTACCAGAAGACCGGGCGGAACAACGCGTTCATACGCACCTCCAGCCGCAACTGGAATGCCGTCACCCAGAAGGTGACGGTCAAGCCCCAGACGGTGTACTACCTCGACGGCTGGGTGCGGACCTCCGGCAACTTCACGACCGGATACCTCGGAGCGCGTGGGACCAACGGCGCCACGATGGTGCAGAAGAACTACGGGAAAGTCCTCAGCAACGGGGCCTACCAGCTCCTGCACATGGCCTTCAACTCCGGCACCAACACCTTCGTCACGCTCTACGCGGGCTACTCCGCCCCGGGCGCCGACTCCTGGGCCCAGATCGACGACATCACCCTGACTGACAACCCGTACGCGAACTGGGCCGGCTACAAGGTATCCAGCAGCCCGGTCAACGCCGCGCCCCACGCGGTAACCGCTGTGTGGACCGAACCGCTCTTCAGCTGCCGTGAGCGGCATCCCGACAACCAGCTCGGTATCTGGGTAGGGCTCGACGGGGTTGCCGACAGTTCCACGGAAAGCCTCGTCCAGATCGGCGTCCTGGCCAGCTGCCGAGGCCAGGTGGGTGACCTGTACCCGCAGTACGAGGCCTTCTGGGAGGTCATCAACGCGGGCATCGACACCAACGCACAACCGGTGCCCATCGAGGCGGAGGCAGGGGACCGTATGTCGGCCTCGGTGGTCCGAAGCGCAGCCGATCCCGCCAACTTCACCCTCACCATCGACAACCTCTCCCGGCCCGGGCAACACCAGAGCCTGCCCAAGAGGGTTCCGGCGGCCCGGTCGGAGAGCGCGGAGGTCATCGCCGAACGGGGCTACAGCCAGCCCTTCGACGTGACATGGCCTGCGACAGTCAACGTTGCCTTTTCCTATGTCACCGTCGACGGCTCGCCCCTGTCGGCCTACGACGTACTGCCGGCCCATGCGCGCCAAGCCGACTCCGGCACGGTGTACGGCCCCACGCCGGCCACCACCGACAGCGGCGGTTACAGCAACTTCTCCGTCACCTCGCGCCCGGGATAACACGTGCGGGATCGGCGGACTCTCGCGACGGTTCGTGCAGCCCCCCTTCCGCGGAAGTCCGCCTCTGCACCTGACGGCAGTGCGGGCTGCTCCCGGTGATGACGACCGCGGTTGCCCGCTGCCCTCCCTACCGGGGGGGGCTGGCCGGCCAGGCGGGTTGCGGTCTCCAGCAGCAATGATTTGGCCCCGGCCACACCGACTTGGAGGGCCGCCGGAGAGCCCGGCGCTGGTGGTGACGGCGACGGCGTCGATGTCACCCCCAGCCGCAACCCCGCCCGGCCGAGGGCCTCCTGGACCACGGGGTCGAACGCCTGGAGGTGCGCCCGGGCCGCGATCTCCGGCACGACCCCGCCGAACCGGGCGTGCTCGTCCATGCTCGACGCCACGGCGTACGCGAGCAGCCGCCCGCCGGACACGATCCCGGCCCCGGTCTCGTCGCACGACGACTCGATGACCAGTACCACCGAAGCGCCCACGCCAGCCTCTTTCGCATATTGCTCGCTGTTGCATGATCTGTGCAATACAGCACCGGAAGGCGACCACGCCCGATGCGTTCGATCGGTGCGACGGCCATCCGATGACGAGTGTGCGCTGGGAACTCGAACGAGAGCGCGGGAACTTCCGGCACAGGCACCACGTTCCTCTCACATGCTGGCTATATGGGGCGCCATGCTTCCGGTGCTCGCCTTTCTCCTGTTCCTGTGCGGCGCGGCCGAGTTGATGATGCGGCGGTTCAAGCGGCGCAGCGTCCTCCAACGCGGCAGCGGTCCTGGGCAACGCCCCCTGACGGGATCCGCCTTCAACGAGTTCGACCTGATATTCAACGGCAACAAATCGGTCGAGATCGAGCAGCAACAACAAGAGGAGAACCGCCGCGACGACCAGGACGATGGCGCCCCACCGCACACGCGTATCGACCTCGCCAGCGGCACGGTCCGTATCGTCCTCCCACCCGGCCGCGGGGCCGTTCACCAACCTCGCGGGGGTGCGCAGCAATCGTGAGGAGCGCCGTGGCAGCTCCTCTGCCCGGCAGCTGTGAGACCGAGGCGGTGCTCCCTTCGCGGTGGCGTGCCACGGCAGTAACACCTCCTGGCCGTCATGAAGCATGCTTCTCGCTATGCATGAAGATCGGCAGGACGGGACAACGACGGGAGTGTGGGGGCGTGTCGCGGCGGCCTGGGCGGTCGCTTTCGCCATGCTTCACTTCTACTGGGCGCTGGGCGGCAGTTGGGGTCTGAGTGTCTCGGCGGGGCCTCTGGCTGAAGAACGCCCGACGTGGTTCGTAGTGGTGGGGCTATGGGGTGTGGGGGCGCTCTGCCTTGTCGGCGGTGTGCTGGGGTGGCTGCTCGCTCGGCTGCGGCCCGATGGCCTGGCCGGGCGGGTGATCAGGGTTCTGGGCTGGTGTGCCTGCGCGGCGCTGCTGGCACGCGGCTTCGCGGTCGAGGTGCTGCTGCTGACCGACACGGCGGGCCGGCAGGTGGACGTGAGCCCAGGTCAGCGGTGGTGGACGCTGGTGCTGTGGAATCCCTGGTTCCTCGTCGGCGGTCTCGCCTTCGGCCTGGCCGCACGCGGTGCACGCCCCGGCAGCGGAGATACCTGATGGCCGGTGAGGGAACGCGAGCGGGGTGTCCGAGATCGATGCGTCGCTGTCCGCCGCGCCCAGCGCATCCTGAGGCCGGGCGCGGCGCTCCGGCGCAACCACATGACCGGCCAGAATCAGCGGCAGTGGCTCCCCCGTGGCTTCACGGAACCCACCTGTTCCATGCGCCGGATCTCCTGCTCCGCTACTTCCAAGTGCCCGAGGTCGAGGGCCATCGCGGCACGCCCGGCGACGTAGTAGACGTCCTGGCGTATCCGGCAGTCCAGCCCTGGTTGGCGACACAAGGCCGCGAACCGCACCTCAAGGCTGAGTTCGATGCGGGCCATCTCGTGCCGGACATGGGCGGGGAGCACGGCATGCCGGAGATCCTTGGCGTAGTCACGCGTCTGCCGGTCGGCCTCGTCAGGCCGGGCTTCCGCGGGGCGATAGGGGTGATCGGCCCACTCCGTGTCAGCCCACCAGACGAGTTCGTCCAGGTACTCTGCGGCGACGGTCAAATCCGGGGGCGAGGCGGAGAGAGCCGCGCCCGCGCCGGCGACCAGACGGGCGAGACGGCGTCGCGCGTTGTCGTCCCCCGCCACGCACATCGCGACGAAGCCGGACAACACATCAAGCCTGCGCGACACTTCCGCCCGCTGCCAGATCTCGTACAGTCCCGCCATCCACCGTTCCCTATCCGCCGACCGTTTCTCCGCGCCCCGAACCCTACGACGCGCCCCCGTTAGCGGGCCCAACGATTTTCCCGTGCTCAGCGAACGAACCTCATGCCGGGTTGGTACGGCGCACGATCTCCTCCCACAGCTCGGGTGTCCGCGAGCGCGGGTGAACGGGTCGACCTAGGGCCTGTCGCAGCTGCAGTTCCAACGTCGCTGGCGCGATGGCCCTGTGGAGACCGTGGGCTGCTCAGGTGTGACGGCCTGGCGCCGGCTGCGGGCTGCGGGCTGGGCCGAAGCCGGTGTCTGGTCACGCCTGCTCACCGCCCCGCTGGCCGAGCTGCGCCACGCCGTCGTTTCCGGGACGGCGCCCGCCGCGGCGGGCGGAGTGCGGGAGCCGTCCCGAAAAGGCATCCGAAACCGATGGGCGCGGCGGAGAAGCGGGAGGGGTATTCGGGACGGGCCGCGTCGAGCGGCCGAGCGGGAGGGGGCCGTGTGAACGGTGACCTGTGTGAACGGTGACCTGGACGAGATCGCCCGCGGCGAGCTCGTCGAGTGCGAACCGTGCCCGCGGTGCGGGGCGGCGCCCGGGGCGGTGTGCCGGGCCAACTCCGTGGTTGTCGCCGTCGGTTACTACACCGGCCGGTACGCGAAGATCCCCGGCTGAAGTCCGGGCCCGCGAGCCGTATCCCCGCCACCCGCGCCCCGGCCGACCCTGGCAGCCCTGCCCCGAGCCCGACCTGGAGTGGGCAGGTCGAAGCCGGGTACGGGCGGTTGCGCGCGGGCGTCGTCAGAACCGCACGGGGCCGATGTCGCGGACGGTCTGGGCGAGGGCTCGGATGAGGTCGTTCTCGGCGTCCCTGCGCCACACCAGGGCGTACGGGATGGTCCCCATGTCGGGGAGGGGAACGAAGCGCACGTGGGACAACATGGACCAGTAGCGGGTGACGTGTGACGGGAAGGGATGGACGATCTCGCCTGTGATGACCAGGTGGATCAGTTCGTCGGCATTGGTGACCTGCTCGATACGTTCGATCACCTTGCCCCGGGGTGTGTAGAACGGCAGGTAGCCGTCTTCCCAGTAGTCGGGCAACCCTGGGGGCATGGCGTGGGCGAAGTCGGCCAGGGCCTCGCCCGGAACGTCGGGTCTGTCGGCGAGTTCGTGGACCGCGGAGACTGCCAGGACGCGACGGTCGTGGAAGAGAACCGGGCCGATGGTGAGATCGGGCTCGTCCACCGGTAGCCAGGTGATGAACACGTCCATGTCGCCCTCGCGGAGTCTCTCGAAGGGTTCGACGTAGGGCGCCCTGCGGATCTGCAGCTCCCACTCGGGATGGCGAGCCTGGAACGCCTTCCAGAAGTGGTGCAGGTCGAGGACGTTGAAGGGCATCATGCCGACGCGCAGCCGGCCGTTTTTGCCGCGGGCGGCCATGCGGGCGCGTTCGAGGCTGTCGCGCAGGTTCGCGTAGACCGGCAACAAGTCGGTACGCAGCTGTCGGCCGAGTGGGGTCAGGCGGATCTGACGGCGATTCGAGCGGTCGAACAACAGGCCCCCCAGCTTCCGTTCCTCACGGCCGATCACCTGACTGATACGCGCCTGCGTGAGGTGCAGCCGTGCGGCCGCCCGCCCGAAGTGCAGTTCCTCCGCCAGCGTCAGAAATATCTCGATGTCACGTACTTCCACGTGCAGCCGACCCCCGTCATAAGCCTGAGTTATCGGATCCTACTGATCTTCGACGTTGATGGGCGCGGCGGAAGGCTGAAAGATCGACAGCGGCCGGAACCGCTGCCCGGTGATCCATGAGCGGAGCGGTGCCCGTACCGGTGACACCGCACCGCCAACGGCCCGCATGCGGCCGCCCGAGCGTGCCGAACGGGAGACAAGCCGTCGTCCCGGGATACCGGCACGCCCACACCCAGGGGGGAGAAACTTCATGAATCCGCTCGTCACCGGCGTCGCCGTTCCGCAGGAGGACGTACGCGCCGTCGTCAGGCTCGTCGCCCAGGTCGAGTACGCCCAGCAGAACGGGCTTCCGGAAGCGTTCACGGAGCTGTTCCGCCAGGAGGCCCTGTGGACCCTCCCGCATGGCGACCCGCTGACCGGGTTGGAGGCGATCAACGCCTTCGCCCGCAGCTCGCTGCCCGGCACGGTCCACCGGCCGCTGACCGTCACCTGTGAAGCCGAGTCCATCGTGTTCATCCGGGCCGACCTCGCGGCGGTCAAGATCCGTCAGCGACCGATCACCCGTGACGGACTGCGCCTCGACGAGGTGCTCCGCGGTCACTACGGCCCGGGCCGGCGCAGCAGGCGGTGCGACAGCCCCAGCGCGGCACAGCGCCGATGGGCGTCCGTGGTGGCCGCCAACCCCGACGTGGCCCCCGGCGCCCCGGTGTACGTCCTGGCCAAGGACGACGGCCGATGGCGGATCGCCGTCGCCCAGAGCACCACGACCATCGACCACGACGCCTTCGAGGCGGACCATGCCCTCCCGATCGGAGCACACTCATGACCATCGCAGGTGTCGCGGAAACACCCACCACGCGCGTCGACGAGCGGGTGCCGCTCAGGAGATGGCTCGCGGTTGTCGCCATGGCGGTCGGGACGTTCGCGTTGGTGACCGTCGAATCACTGCCCGTCGGGCTGCTCCCCTTCATCGGAGACGCCCTCGACGTCTCTGAAGGGACCGCCGGGCTGATGGTGATGGTACCCGGCCTGGTCGCCTCCGTCGCGGCGCCGCTGCTCCCGGTGGTAATCGGCCGGCTCGACCGGCGGACCGCCCTGATCGGCCTGATCACCCTGATGGTGCTGGCCAATGGACTGTCGGCGGTGGCACCCGACTTCGCCGTCCTGCTGGGCTCGCGCTTCCTCGTCGGAATCAGCATCGGCGGCTTCTGGGCGCTCGCCGCAGGCCTCGCCGTGCGGCTGGTACCGGAACGCTCTGTCCCCCGGGCCGTCTCGCTCGTCTTCGGTGGCGCTACGGCAGCCAATGTCCTCGGCGTACCGGCCGGGACGCTGATCGGCGGCCTCGCGGACTGGCGCATAGCGTTCGTGGCCGCGGGCGCACTGGGTCTCGTCGTCCTGGTGGCCCTGCTCTTCCTGCTGCCTCCCATGCCCGCCCAACAGGTCGTTCAACTGCGCACGCTGCCGCGGCAGTTCCGCCACCCCGTGGTGCGCGCCGGCGTCCTCGCCACGTTCCTCCTGGTCGGCGGCCACTTCGCCGCCTTCACCTTCGTCAGCCCGATCCTGCACACCACGGCTGGGATCGACGAAGGTGTGATCGGCCCGCTCCTGCTCGGCTTCGGCGTCGCGGGCGTCCTCGGCAACTTCCTCGCCGGGGCGGCCGCGGAGCGGAACGTCCGCGCCACCATCCTCACCGTCAGCGTCCTGCTGACCGCGGTCCTCGCGGTCTTCCCCTTCGCCGGCCGTACTCCGGTCAGCGGGGCCCTGCTGCTGATGGGATGGGGGCTGGCCTTCGGCGGTGTACCGGTCACCGTCCAGACGTGGATCCTCAAGGCGGCACCCGCCTCGGCCGAGGCGGCCACCGCCCTGAACACCTCCGTCTACAACCTCGCCATCGCATTCGGCGCCCTCTTCGGAGGAATCGTCGCCACCCACCTCACCATCAACGGTGTCCTGACGACCGGGGCCGTCTTCACCTTCCTCACCTTCCTGGCCGTACGGAGCGCGCGCAGGCGTTGACCGGCGGGCCGGGCACGCCCACGCACGCACCCAGCCGGAAACCCACACCCCAAAGGCCGGCGGACCGAGCCCCGGAGCCTCACTTCAGACAGGAGCAGCACGCATGCCTACCTCAGCCGAAAGCACGAGCCGCCTCCGGTTCATCACCGGCGTCAGCCGGGGCCTCGGCGACCCGAAGCCCACCGCGGGCGCGCTACTCACCGACGGCCCCGGTGCCCTGGCCGGACCGGGCCCGGGCCACCGGAGGCGCCCGGCCGCCGGCACCAGGACGGCACGTGCCCCGTCGGGGAGGGCGGCCCAGCCGGCCGGGCCCGGACGGGAACCAACAGACCGATCATTCCACTCCCGAAAGGTTGCGGCGTGCCGTTCCGTACCACTGCAGAAGTCATCCACCGCTTCAACCGCGCCTTCATCGACCATGACGCCTCCTCGTTCGCCGACCTGATCGCCGAGGACTGCGTGATGGAGGCGAAGGAGCCGGCTCCCAACGGGGCCCGCTACGAAGGCCGCGCCGAGTGCCTGGAGTTCTGCCGGGCACTCGCCGAGGACCGCACGGGCCGGTTCGACCCGGAGGCTGTCGTCATCACCGGTGAACGGGCGACGGTCCGCTGGCGGTACCGCTTCGGCGACGGGCCGGCCGACTCGGTCCGCGGCGTGAACCTCGTGCTCGTACGGGACGGGTTGATCGTCGAGTCCCTCGGTTACGGCAAGACCGCGGGTGACGCCCGCCGGCCGGGGCCGGAATCCCAGGAAAGGCAAGGCAGTCCTGACATGCGTGTGTTGTTGGTGGCCTACGGTTCGCGTGGAGATGTGGAGCCGATGCTCGGACTCGCGGCGGCTCTACGAGCAGGCGGCGCGGAGGTGCAGGTGTGTGCCCCGCCGGACTTCGCGGAGCTGCTGGAGGGTGCCGGTCTCCCGCTGGTGCCGCTCGGCCGGTCGCTGCGCGCGATGGCGACCGAGGCGGTGACCGGGACGGGGAAGGCGCTGACTGCGGAGAGCCTGCCCGAGCGCGCGGCCCGGATGGTCGCCGCCACGTACGACTCGGTCGCCGCGGTGGCCAAGGGGTGTGACGTCGTGGTGGCGACCGGCTTGATCCCGGCGGCGGCCGCCGCGCGGGCGGTGGCCGATGAACTGGGCGTGCCCTACGTGTTCGTCGCCTACTTCCCGACCTTTCTGCCCTCACCGCACCACCCGCCGCTCGCGTGGCCGGGGCGGCCGCTCCCGCCGGAGGTGACGGACAACCGGGTGCTGTGGGAGCTGAACAGCGAGCACATGAACGCGTTGTTCGGCGAGGGGATCAACACTCACCGGGCGGCGATCGGCCTGCCGCCGGTGGATGACGTCCGCAAGCATGTCCTCACCAACCGCCCGTGGCTGGCGGCGGACCCGACCCTGAGCCCGTGGCTGTGGTCGGCGGACCTCGACGTGGTGCAGACCGGCGCCTGGATCCGGCGGGACGACCGCCCGCTCCCCGCCGACCTGGAGGCGTTCCTGGACGCCGGCACACCACCGGTATACGTGGGCTTCGGGAGCATGCCCGTGCGCGACGCGCGGGACACCGCCCGGGCTGCCGTCGAGGCGATCCGCGCGCAGGGCCGGCGCGTCGTCATCGGCCGCGGCTGGGCCGACCTGGCGGTGACCGACGACCAGGGCGACTGCTTCGCCATCGGCGAGGTCAACCAGCAGGCGCTCTTCGCCCGGGTGACCGCCGTCGTGCACCACGGGGGCGCGGGCACCACGACGACGGCCGCCCTGGCCGGCGCGCCGCAGGTGGTGGTGCCGCAGATGGCGGACCAGCCGTACTGGGCGAACCGGGTGGCCGACCTGGGCATCGGCGCAGCGCACGACGGGCCAACCCTGACCTACGCGTCCCTGTCGGCCGCACTCAGGACGGCCCTGAACCCCGGGACCCGCGCGCGAGCGGACGCCGTGGCGGTCACGATCCGCACCGACGGGGCGACGGTGGCCGGGAAGCTGCTACGCGACATGGTGGGCCGGGAAACGCCGCCGATGTCCGCGTGAAGCGGGGGCCTCTTCACCGCAGAGCCTGGTGTGTTCGAGGCGCCGAACGTACCGGGCGCGATCTGCGGCACCGCGTCGGGTAGCTCACTGAACCCGGCGGGGACCGGGAGCGACCTTCCCTGCCCCGAGGACAGAGCTCCGGACAAGCCGGAGACCTTCAGGTCCATCACGTCACAGTTCACGAAGACCCCATCGGATGAGTCATCAATATGTCTGTAGTTTCAGGAGATCGGATGTGGACACGTGCGTCCGGCCATGAGGTCCCGGTGGCCGACAGGTTCGAGTGGTTCACCGAGACGGTGTCCACGGACGTGATGCCCGTGGCAATCAACACCGATCGGGCGGGTGACTTCCACGCCGGCGTCGGGGCAATCGAGCTGGGCGCGCTCACGGTGTCGACGTTGGAGTTCTCGCCCGTATGGTCGCGCCGTACCCCGGCGCACATCAGGCGGGGCGACCCCGAGCAGTACCAACTCGCGCTCATCCAGGGGAACGCGATGAAGGCGTGCCAGCTCGGCCGGGACTCCGGCCTGGTCGTCGACGGCTTCATCGTCACCAACACCTCGGCCCCGTTGGAGTGCGACACCGACCGCGACGGCGGACCGATCCACGCGATCGTTCTCCAGATCCCGAGATCGGAGCTGCCCCTGCGCGCCGGGCGCGCCGACCACCTCGTCGCCCGCCGGCTTCCCCGGACCGGCCTCGGCGCGGTGATGGCCGACTTCCTGACGAGCCTTCGTGACAACGGCCCGGACTGCCGGAGCGAGGAGCTCCCGGCGCTCGGGCGGCTGGCTCTCGACCTGGCCACGGCCTTCCTGGCCGAGCAGCTCGGCACTGTCGGGGCGACGCCACCCGAGATCCGTACCCGCGCTCTCCTGGAGCGGGCCAAGGTCTTCATCGAACGCAACCTGGGTGACCCCGACCTCACCCCCCGGGCGGTCGCCGACCACCACAACATCTCGCTGCGCGGCCTCTACGCGCTGTTCCGGGACGAGCCCGAAGGCGTCGCCGCCCTCATCCGGACCCGGCGCCTCGAGCGCTGCCGCGCCGACCTCGCACGGCCGGAGCTGCGCGCGCTGCCCGTCCAGATGATCGCCGCCCGTTGGGGCCTTTCCAACGCCACCGTCTTCGGCCGCGCCTTCCGCCAGGCCTACGGCCTCAGCCCCGGCGAGTACCGCCGCCACGCGCTGGGCTCCGGCTCTGCACGCGTAGTCGAAGGATCCTGCACGCTGCGGCGACCGTCGCCGACCGGGCGCGCCTAGATTCTGTTTCCGCAGGTGAAGCAGCAAGCACCGCTTCAATTGGTCAACAAACGAAGGGGATTGGACGTGAAGGTACTCGTCCTGGGTTCCACCGGTTACATCGGGTCGGCCGTGGTGCGGCGGCTCACGGCGGAGGGCCACCAAGTGGTCCACCTCGCCAAGGACGCGGACCGGCTGCCGGCCGGGGCGCCGGGGCTGGTGGGCGACCTGGCCGACCCGGCCTCGCTGCGGGCCGCCGTCACGGATGACATCGACGCCGTGGTCAACCTCGCCACGCCGACCGGTGACGAGGCGGTGGACGCGGCGGCCGTGGACGCGCTGACCGAGCGGCTGCGCGGCTCCGGCCGGGCCTTCGTGTACACCAGCGGCGTCTGGGTGCTCGGTGCCACCGGCGACGCGCCGGTCGACGAGGACGCGCCGACGAACGCCATCGCCATCGTCGGCTACCGACCGCGGATCGAGCAGCGGGCGCTGGCCACCGGCGGGGACGACGTGCGAGCTGTGGTCGTGCGACCCGGCATCGTGTACGGCCGCGGCGGCGGCATTCCCGGCCTGATGACCGACTGGGCGCGCGAACACGGCGCCGGCCGGTACGTCGGTTCGGCGGCGACCCGCTGGCCGATGGTCCACGTGGATGACCTCGCCGAACTCTTCGTGCTGGCGGTGACCAAGGCCGACGCGGGCAGCGTGCTGCACGGGGTGGCGCACGAGGCGGTGCCGGTCGCGGCGCTGGCCGCGGCCGCCGACATCGCCGCGGGCGGCAGCGGCCGGGCCGAGCCCTGGCCGCTGGAGCAGGCCGCTGAGGCCGTGGGCAGCCCGTTCGCCGAGGCTCTCGGCCTGAACCAGGTGGTGTCCGGGCAGCGCGCCGTCGCCGAGCTCGGCTGGCTGCCCAGCCGCCCGTACGTCCTGACCGAGCTGACCGAGCCGGCCGGGGGCGACCGTGGCTGACCTCGCCGGTACGACATTGCCCGTCTGCCGCACCTGCGGCACCCAGTACGCCGCCCCGCGCCCCGACTGCCCGGTCTGCCTGGACGAGCGCCAGTACGTCGGGCGCGACGGCCAGCAGTGGACCAGCATCGCCGAGTTGCGCGCCGACGGTCATCAGGGCCGCTTCGAGGAACAGGGCCCGGACGTCCTCGGCATCGGCTGCACGCCGGAGTTCGCCATCGGCCAGCGCGCCCTGCTGCTGCGAACGGCCGCCGGCAACGTGCTGTGGGACTGCGTGCCCTACCTCGACGACGCGATGATCCGCGAGGTACGGGAGCTCGGCGGCATCACCGCGATCGCCATCAGCCACCCGCACTTCTACTCCGCCATGGTCGACTGGGCGCACGCCTTCGACGCCCCCGTGTACCTGCACGAGGCGGACCGCAGCTGGGTCGGCCGCCCCGACCCAGCCCTGCGCTTCTGGAGCGGGCAGACCCACCAGCTGACCGACGAGCTGACGCTGATCAACCCGGGCGTCCACTTCCCGGGCAGCACGGTCATGCACTGGACCGCCGGCCAGGGCGCCCTGTTCACCGGCGACATCGTCAACGTCGGCCCCGACCCCCGCTGGGTCAGCATCATGTACAGCTACGCCAACCACGTCCCCGAACGCCCCGACGCCGTCCGCGCCGCCGGCGAACTCCTCGCCGGCTACCACTTCGACCGGATCTACGGCGCCTGGTGGGACCGCGTCGTCACCGCGGGCGGTAACGAGGTCCTCGCCCGGTCCGTCGACCGCTATCTGCGCTTCGAGCAGGCCCTGCCCACAAGGAGCAACCCATGACCGGGCGGTGCCGGACGGGAGAGTGAACACCCAGGTCCGCCCGGCCCGCGAGGGCATGCGCGGCGTCAGGGGCGGGCCGCGCGGGGGCCGGTGACCTGGGCGCCCAGTACGGCGACGGTGCTTATCGTGACGAGGCTTCAGCTCATGGGCTGTGGCCTCGCCTCGTAGTGGCCGGCTCGGGCCCGGCCCCCCTCGACCCAGCCGCCTTGGCCCCCCACCCGGCGACCGCCGCGCTTCCAGGGCCGAGCTGCTCCGCCGGGCCGACACCCAGCGGCTGGTCCACCAGGCTCGCCGTGGAACACGCTGCACCTCCGGCGGAGACCGGCTCTGCGCCGCCGGTAGAGACCGGCTTCCCACAGGTCGCGGCCGTGGCAGGAGTGCGACCGCATAGGCATGCTCCGCACGGGGCCCCGCCCGCGTGGCGCCCGGCGTGGCCCGCCGCCGGAGCACTCCCCGCGCCGTAGGTTCGCACCGCGTCCTCCCAGTCCGGTGCGGGGATGCGAGCTCAGGAGAGGGAAGCCATGAACGGCAAGCGGATCGTCACGGTCTTCGGCGCGACAGGACACCAGGGCGGGTCACTGGCCCGGGCGATCCTGGAGGACCCGGACAGCGAGTTCACCGTCCGCGCGGTGACCCGCCGGCCGGATTCGGACGCCGCCCGGGAGCTGGAGCGCCTCGGGGCGCAGGTGGTCCGGGCCGACCTGGACGACGAGGAATCCCTGGCGCCCGCGCTGGAGGGCGCGTACGGGGCGTACCTCGTGACCAACTTCTGGGAGGACATGGACGCCGCTCACGAACAGGCACAGGCGGCGGCGCTCGCACGGGCCACCGGACACGCCGGGATTCAGCACGCGGTGTGGTCGACGCTGGAGGACACCCGGGAGTGCATTCCACTGGAGGACGAACGGATGCCCACGCTTCAGGGCAGGTTCAAAGTGCCGCACTTCGACGGCAAGGCGGAGGCCGACCACTTCTTCCTCGACGCCGGCGTCCCGGTGACGTTCCTGCGCACCACGTTCTACTGGGAGAACCTCTACGGAGCAATCGCACCGCAGCCCACGGAAGACGGCGCGTTGGAGTTCGTCTTCCCCATGGGCGACAAGAAGCTGTCGGGCATCGGGGTGGAGGACATCGGCCGGACCGCGTACACCCTGTTCAAGGGCGCTACGGACTACATCGGCGCGACGGTGAGCATCGCCGGCGAGCACCTCACTCTCACGGACATGGCCACGGCGATGACCGACGCCCTGGACCGCCCGGTGCGCTACCGCCCGTTGAGCCCGGACGCCTTCAGGGCCCTGGGGTTCCCCGGCGCGGACGAGGTGGGCAACATGTTCCAGTTCTACGCCGACTGCGAAGCCCGCTTCGTCGCCGCCCGCGACCTCGACGCGGTCCGCTCGCTCCATCCCGGTCTCCAGGACTTCGCCACGTGGCTGGCGAACCACCGGGACCACTTCACGTCCGCCTGACGCCCACACGGGTGCCCTCCGCCTCGTCCAGGCCCCCTCATCACCGGCACAGCCCAGCCAGCGTGAGCGCCACATCGCCCTTTCCGGCAGGTGGCCCGCGCCTCGGCGGCAGCGGCATCTACGGAGTGGCCGAGGCCGCGCTCGTCCACGCGGCGCGCAGCGCCTTCTTGTCCACCTTGCCGACCTTGGTCATCGGCAGCTGGTCGAGCAGGACCGTCTTCCGGGGCGTGTACAGGTCCCCCAACTCGGCGGTCACCGCGGCGCCGACCACGTCCGGATCGACATCAGCGCCCTCGGCCGTGGCCAGGAAGATCTGTACGGCCTCCCCGTACTCCTCGTCCGGCACGCCCAGCGCCGCCGCGTTGCGCACACCCGGCAGCGTGAGCAGGAAGTCCTCCAGGACCCGGGAGTAGACGTTGTCGCTGGTGCTGCCAGTGACGATGATGTCCTTGGCACGGTCAACGAGATAGAGGTACCCCTCGGCGTCGAGGTAGCCCATGTCCCCAGTGCGCAGCCAACCGCCGTAGAACGCCTCCGCGGTGCGCTGCGGGTCCTCGTAGTAACCGAGCATCACAGCCTTACCCCGGACGCACACCTCGCCAACCTGCCCGGCGGGCAGCGCCCCCGCACCCTCTTCACCACGGATCTCGATCTCGGTGTCGGATATCGCGCGACCGCAGCTGCGCCAGAGCTCGGGCCGTCGGGCCCCCTGCGAGGCGAGGTCCTCCGCATCGAACGCGGTGATGCCGAGCGCCTCCGACTGCCCGTAGCCCTGGCTGAGCACAGGCCCGAAAATCTCGACCACCTGCTGGAGCCGGCTGGGCGACGAAGCCGCGCCGCCGACGACGATCCGCCGCAGCGCGGGGAGTGCGCCCGGCTCGCACTGCGGGTGGTCGAGCAGCGCGTACAACATGGGTGGGACGAACATGGTGGCGGTGATCCGCTCCTCGCGCAGTACCGCCAGGGCCGCGCCCGCGTCGAACTCGGGCAGCACTACGAGGGCGGAACCCGTCACCAGCGCCTGAATCGACGTGAGGTGGCCACTGGCGTGAGTGAGCAGCGTGGAGACGAGCACCCGGTCCGTACGCGGGTCCATGGTCGGGAAGAAGCCTGTGGAAGGAGCGTCCCGCGGGTCGTCCTCCACGAAATCCAGCAGCACGTCGTACAGCCGGTGGCTGTGCGCGGCGAGCTTGGGCCGGCCCAAGGTACCGCCGGTGTAAAGGACGGTGACGGCCTCGTCCGCTCCCGGGGCGGGCACGCCGTCGGGGCGCACCACAGGGCACTCGGCCGCCACGGCCAGCAGGTCAGTACACCGCTGCTCACAGGGACCGACGCTGAGCAGCACGGGTGCGTGGACGCTGCGGCCGACCGCGTCGGCGGCGCGCGCCGCGAAGACCGGGTCGGTGACCACAGCGCGCGCCTTGGACTGCTCGACCAACGCGGCGAGTTCGCCAGGCCCTGGTTCGGGCGGCAGGAACACCACGCGGCAGCCGATGAGATGGACCGCGAGCTGCACCAGGACAGAGTCCACGCGGTTGGCCAGGAACAACCCCACACCGTCGCCCGGCGCGAGCCCCTGCCGCCTCAGAGCGTGCCCCAAACTGAACAGCCGCCGCCGGGCCTCCCCCCGGGTCAGCCGCTGCGCACCCTGGACGAGCGCCTCGGCGTCCTCGTCCTTTTGCCAGTGCTCCAGGACGTGGTCCAGGTACGTCCGCGGCCCGGAAGTTTCCTGCGCGTTAACGATCATGAACACATGCAAGCACGCCGCTCAGGAGCCGTGGCATCGCAGGGAACAACTTCAGCCATCAGCAACTGGAGCTCTATGTTCCGGTATGGGATGGTTGCTCGGTTCTCCGCAATCCATGCCCGCTCCGGCGTCCCCCAAGGACATAACGGCGTTCGAAGAGACCGTCGGGCACGGCACGCCGGGCCTGCTGCGGCGTCTGTATCTGGAGGTCCCCAACGGAGGGTTCGGCTCCTGCCAGGCCCCGCGACGGGGCGAGCTGCGGCACCGCCGCACGGCCTTCGTGCTGCGCACCGCGGCCCTCTCCGTCAGTGTCACCTCGACCATCGCCCGCACCGCACCGGGGGGGCCGCCGGGACGCCAGTGCCGCCGCCAGCGGCCCAGCGCTCCGACGTTCGGCCTGGTCTCAGGGCCCCAGCGGTGCGTCCTCGGCTCGCAGAGCTTCAACGAGCGCGACAGCCGGGTAGCCCTCCCGGCCGTGTCGCCGTACAGGGTGCGCCAGAGCGGGAACTCCTTGCCCGCGGGGTCGTGCTTGAGCTCCGGAGCGAGCGGCGCCGCGGGCGACGCCGCCCATCTCACGGACAGGCCGGTCGAGTTCCTCGGAGGCTGCGGCCAGTCCCAGCGGAGTAGGAAGGCCTAACAGAATGCGTCCTCTGCAGGGCGGCTGGTGCCTTCGCTGCCCAATGTCGCGGTGCCCTAGAGTCGCCGCATGCGACGAAGGGCAGGACTGGGGATAGCTGGGGCTGCAGTTCTGGCCTGGGGAGAGTGGTTGAACTGGCGCTGGTCTCGGGCCCTCGTAGGAAGCAGAGGGGGCGCATCCGAAGCCGTGGTCGTGTTGGGCTACCGGAACCCACAATCGACGGCAAACTTCATCAACCGTTGGCGAGTTCGTGCTGGAATCCGCTCCATTGCCGCTGACGGTGCGCGCAGCACTCGTGTGATCTTCAGCGGTGGTGGGACCAGCAACGGAGCTGCGGAGGCCCGGTTGATGGCCGACTACGCGAAGTCCGTGCTTGCGTTCGACGGCACGGTGCTTCTCGAAGACCAGAGCGCGACGACATGGGAGAACATCACTAACGTGATCCCGCTGCTCGAGGATGTCGACCGCATCAAGTTTGCCTCCCAACCAGCTCACGCACTCAAGGCCCGTGCGTACTTGCGGCGGCAACGCCCTGATCTTGCTGAGAGGCTCGTGCGAGCGGATGACTACCGCCCTGGCGAGTGGATGGTTGGTAAGCCACTGCTGGCTCTGTACGGGCTTTGGACACTCCGCGGCCTCAAGGCCGAAGAACGGAAGGTCTCGCTGTAGACAGCCGCTCTCGCGTCGGTGTCACAAACGGCGGTTCATGAGGCGGCACCAGCAGATGAGCGCGCAGGAGATTATCTGCACCTGTCAAGTGCTTGGGCTGGTCAGTGGCTTGCAGGTTCTGAAGGCATGTAAGGATTGCTGCATTTCAGTGCGGCACTTCACAACCCGGACCGCCAAGCAGCGCAGACATCAAGACGCTGGCAGACCCCGACGCCGCCCGGCAGCCCCACCCCCTGGCTGAACGCCAGGAGGCCGCATGACCTGATCGCCTCAGGCAAGGTCCGGGTTCCTTCACTGGTGCCGCGCTCGACGGATTCCCGGAGGACTTCTGCGACCCGCGCGGCTCCGGTGCCCGGACCGAGGAGGGGGGTCAGTCGCTGGTGGCGTCGTACGGGGGCCGGCGGTTGGCCTTCACTTTGCGTGGGAGGGACGCGACGGTGTTGTTCCGGTCTGTCACCGCCAGTCTCGTCGGCGGACGTCGATGACCTCCATGCCGGCGGCGGTGGCGGCGGTGATGCCTTCGTCGGTGTCCTCGTGGGCCAGGCAGTCGCGGGGTTCCACGCCCAGGAGACGGGCGGCGTGCAGGTAGGCGTCGGGGGCGGGTTTGGGGCGGGGGACGTCGTCGCGGCCGACGATGGTCCAGTCGAGGTCGTCGAGTCCCACGAGTGCGAGGCCGTGGTGGATGACGTCGTGGTAGTTGGCGGAGACCACCGCGAGCGCGGCGTGCTCGGCCGCCGCGCGCACGGTGGCGGTGGCGGTGGCGATCGGGCGGATCCGGTCGGTGTTGGCGAACCAGTAGGCGCGGGCGGCTTCGACGAAGCTGTTCTCGGGAAGGTCGGCCGGCCCGAGCTGGAGCCGGTCGCGGAGTCGGCCGGCGGTGAAGGCGGGGTCGGCGTGCAGCCAGGCCAGAGGGACGCTGATGCCGTGGGCGGCGAGCGAGGCCTGGACGGCTCGGTGGTTGAGGTCGGTGGTGTCGGCCAGGGTGCCGTCGAAGTCGAAGGCGTAGACCGCGTGACCGGTTCCTCGGCCAGCTCGGTCCGGGTGGCTCGCTGCGCGGGTCACGGGGTGAAGTCCACGGGCAGCCGGGCCACCCCGTACACGACCCGCTGGTGGTGGGTGGGAATCTCGGCGGGGTCGGTGGCCAGGCGCAGGTCGGGGAAGCGGCGCAGGGTGGTGGCCAGGAGGGTGCGCAGTTCGATGCGGGCGAGGTGGTCGCCGGGGCAGTGGTGGTGGCCGTGGCCGAAGCTGAGGTGTCGGGTGGCGTTGGGTCGTTCGGGGTTCATGTGGTCGGGGTCGGTGAACTGGGCGGGGTCGCGGTTGGCGGCGGGCAGGTGGAGGACGACCCGGTCCCCGGTCTTGATGGTCTGGCCGGCGATGGTGAGGTCCTGGCGGGCGACGCGCAGGAGCCCGAACTGCAGGACGGTGGCGTGGCGCAGGGATTCCTCGATGACGCCGTCGACGAGGTGGGGGCGGTTATGCAGGCTGTGCCACAGGCCGGGGGTGCGCAGCAGGTGCAGGACGGTGAGGGCGAAGGCGTTGGTGGTGGTCTCGTGGCCGGCGATGAGGATGAGCTGGGCCAGAGCGGCGATCTCGTCGTCGGTGAGCGGCGTTTCCATGGCGGGGGCGTGGACGAGGCCGGACAGCAGGTCCTCCCCGGGGGGTGCGGCTCGTTTGGCGTGGATGAGGCCGAGGAGGTAGCTCTTCATGTCCGCTTTGGAGGCCAGGAGCTGTTCGCGGCTGCGGTCGAGGGAGAGCAGTTCCCGGGTGAGGCGGTGGTAGAGGTCGCGGTCGGTGAAGGGGACGCCGAGCAGTTCGCTGATCACCAGCGCGGGGACGGGCAGCGCGAGGCTCTGGATGAGGTCGGCGGGCCGGGGGCCGTGGGCCATCGCCTCGAGGTGGTCGTCGACGATGGTCTGGATCCTGGGGGCCAGCTGGTTGATGCGGCGGGCGGTGAACTGGCCGGTGACGAGCCGGCGCAGTCGGGTGTGCTCGGGTGGGTCGCTGGTGAGCAGGTCCGAGGGGCGCAGTACGGCCATTTCCTGGGTGGAGATGAGGTTGGCCCGTACGTGGGAGTTCAGGTGAGGGCGGCGGGAGCTGAGCCGTGGGTCGGCCAGTGCGGCGCGTACGTCGTCGTAGCGGGTGACCAGCCAGCCCGGCGGCCCGTCGGGGAAGGCCAACGGCGCCACCGGCTGCTCGGCCTGCAGGCGCCGGAAGTCGCCGGGGATCTTCAGAGGATCGGGCCGGGCCACGGGCAGCGTGATCGGTGCCGGGGCGGTGCCCGCCGGGAGCGGGCTGGTGACCGCTTGGGTCTCGTTCTGTTGGGGGTCGGCCATTACCGGATCCAGTTGCGGTTGCAGCTGGACAGGGCGAGCAGGGCCCAGATGTCGGAGAAGACCGGTGCGTCGAACAGCAGGGGGCGGGGGGCGACCTGGTCGGGCAGCGCGGTGAACCCGCCGTCCGCATCCTGCCGCGAGATCAGGTGTGTCACGCCCGCGCGTACCACCGCGTCCTGGTCCGCGAGTCGGCCCATGGCGGAGAGGGCCAGCAGGGAGTAGCAGGTGCTGGCGATGTCGCTTCGGTCCCCGGGCCGGTATCCCCAGCCGCCGTCGGTGTTCTGCGCCGCGTCGAGGAAGCGCTCCGAGGCGGCGGTGGCGGCGGCGATACGCGCCTTCAGGGGGGTGCGGACCGGCTCGGGCAGCGAGTGCAGGGCCCACAGCGCCCGCCAGATCGTGTTGGCCTCGCTCAAGCTCCAACTGCGCTCGAAGGTGCCGTCAGGGTGCTGGGCATCCAGCAGCCAGCGAGCGCCGTTCGCCATCAGGTCGGCGTTGTGGGCACCGTCCCAGGCCAAGGCGCTGACCGCGCCCGCGGTCATGCCGACCTCCGAGGGATCGCCCTGCATGTAAGTGGGGTACCCGCCGTCGGGGCCGACGATGTTGCGGAAGTACCCGGCGGCGCGCACCAGCGCATCCCGGTGCCGGACCGGGTCCGCGGTGGCCAGGAACGCCGCGGCGTACGAGGTGTCATCGACGTCGCTGTGGAGCATGTCCTCTCCGAACGTCCAGCCGCCGTCCGGCATCTGCCGGCCGGTGAGGTAGTCACCCATCCGGTGCAGCAGGGCCGGATCGGCGTTCCCGCGTGCCAGGGCCAGCCCGGCGACCCCGGTGCTGAACACGGCCAGATTCGAGATGCTCGGCACACCGCCGTCGGGGTTCAGACAGTCCAGCAGCGCGGTGACACCGCTGTCCATCAGAGGGTGCCCCGGGTCGAACTCCTGGACCGCCAGCAGCGCCAGCAGGTGCGCGGCGGGGTAGTCCTCCCACACTGGCACCCGGCTGGAGGCGAGCAGCTCCAGCAGCCGCCCACGCTCCCCCTCGGTGACCTCCTGCGCCCGGCCCAGCCTGTGTGCGACCAGCACCCGTACGCTGAGCATGACCATCTCGACCCAGGCCACCGTGTTGTCCTCCCTCGCTGACGCCCTTGCGGCCGGGCGCAGCATCGAGGCCTCGAACTCGACGGCGCCCGCCGCGGCCAGGTAGACGTCGAAGAGCAGGCGCTTGCGTACCAGGGAGAAGTGGTCGAAGCCGGCCAGTAGCTCGTCGGCCACCACGTCACGGTCCGCCCGCTTGCCGTGCAGAACCGCCTGGACCAACGCCCCGTCGAATCCGCTGGCATGCGCCTCGCCACGGTTCAAGTGGGCCACCAAACGCTGTACCTGCTGCGGATGACCGCCACGCCGCCACAACAGCGCCAGCAGCAGCGCCGACTCCAGCGTCCGGCTGGTGCACGGCCGGCGGACCGCGCCGTCCCCATCGACGGCAGCGGCCAAGTGTGCGGACACTCGGGCCCGCGCGATCACCAGCCCGTCGGACAGCCGTGACACACCGGCGGTGCGGGGACCGGATGTGCCGACCTGATCCATTGCCATGTCCAAGTTCCTCTCCTCGTCATCGGTCCCCGTCGCTGTTCTCCCACGCTCGATAGACGGGGAGCATAAAAACGGGACGAGCGGACACTGAAAGAGTGAATACCTCAATGAAGAGGTGTATTTGGACTGCCGCTCCTGCGTGTTGGTGTCCGGTCAGGTGATCGCAGTGAACGATGCCGTGATCGACGACCCTGGGCTCCCTATTGCTGAGGACGACCTCTGTCAGGAATAGGCCGTTTTCTTCGGATCACCTCGCGCTCGGCTGCTGCGGGGTCTGCGGCGCGGCGGGGGCCTGCGGCTGGGTCGGTGTCGAGCTGGTGCTCGGCGCGGCGGGGCCTGAGGGTCGCCGGTCCGCGTGGTCTGGGCCGGTGTGCTGGGCGGAGCCGACACGGGGGTCCTCCTGGGACGGTGGCAGGGGCCGTGCGCGCCTCCAGTCCTCAGGCTCGATGCCGCGCAGGCGTGCCCGCTTACCAGTCCAAAACGATGTCATCCCCTATTCGATCACGCCGCAGCGCGCAAGATCCAGCCTTCGCGACCCCCTTTAGATGCCATCTGACCTGGCACTTTGAGGCTCCTAGACACTCATTACAGCCACTCAGAACCCATCCTTAGGCGTTGTCACGTTGTTGGCTGTGTGACTGCCTGACGGCGCGTCGGGGCAGGGTGGGCTTGGGAGCCGGGCCTGTGCTCAGGCCGCGGTGGCAAGGCCGACGACGCCGGTGATCTGACCGCTACGGCAGAAGAGCGGCGAATTGGTCCCACAACGGTTCGGTCAGCCATGATTGCAGCGCAGGCACAGGTCTCCCATGATCGCAGAGCGTAACAACTCCGTGATCGCGGAGCCTGTGCCTGTCCCGTCCGCCAGCTGACCCCGGCCGCCGCTGCGCGGCCTCTCAAAGGTCTACCACCTGATGTTCACCATGATGGATCCCGAGTTGTCGCCCAGGTGTTCGTCCCTGTCGCCATCATTGATCCGCAGCTCCAGATCCCCCATCGTGTTCAGCGGGTGAAACGGGAATGAGCCGGCGTTGTCGATGTCTTCGTTGCCTGACCTGACGCTGCTGTCTCCAATCAGAATGCCGTGGTTGATCGGGAACACGTCGTTCCCGATGCTGCCGATGAGCTGGCCGGCCACCGCTCCGGGGCCGTGGTACGCGTAGTCCGTGTTTCCCTCCACGTTTTGGAGCCCCGTGGGGGCGTTGCCGGCTCCTGTGAACTGCCCACCCGCATCTTTGGCGTGACCGGCCCGGTCACGCCACGTTGATCCCGCCTGGGGAGCGACCTTCACGAGCTCGTTGGGGTAGATCTTCACCCCCGTGTCCTGCCAGCTCTTGCTCGCGTGAACCTCGACAGTCTTGGATCCCATGACGCCACCTCACTTTGAGTGATCATTCCTAACTAACCGTAGTGATCTGGCAGACGTGAGTCGGTCGCCACGCCGAGATGGTCGCAAGCACGGACAATCTGCACCCCATGCGAGCGATGGCTGCCTCTTCGCCACCGGAGCCACCCTGAGCTGGGACGAGGCGCTGATCGCGCGTGACGAGGGTGCCGAGATGTGTGAGCAGTACGACCCGATGAAGGGTCCGCCGGAGTAGCCAAAGGACTATGCCTCGTTCCCCGGGAGGCTGAGGCAGGTCTTCCGGCGCCGGTGGCAGCCCAACGGGTGGGTCGGATCTAAATTGGGCCGCTGCGGCAGCAGAGCGGCGAATTGGCCCCACAGCGGTTCAGCCAGCCATGATGGCAAGCGCAGGCATAGGTCTCCCCGATGCCACAGAGCGTCAGCAACTCCACGATCACGAGACCTGCGCCTGCTCTGTCTGCCCGGCCCCAGCAGCCGCCTATCTGCGCGACCTCTTAGTTCACGATCTCGATCGTCTGCTGCTGTTCGCGGACCTTCTTGCGCAGTCGCTTGAGCTCCTCACGCTCGGCGCTGGTCAGCTCACCGGACTCGCCCCCTCGCCCCGGTCCGCCTCGCCCGGCGGTACCAGCCGCCAGAGCCTCAGAGCTGATGCCGAGCTCCCACTGGGCGACGGCGGTACCGTCTTGCCCGAGGTCAACGAGCGCGATCGCGTCCCGCTTGACTCCTCGGTGTACCGCTTCGTGTACTTGCTTCCCACCTGGTGCTATTTCCTCTGGAACCTCAAGATCCCAGTCTCCCAGGTGTCCACGATCAAGGGGAAGCTTCATGCGGGGCCTGAGCCGTCAAGTCGGTCAGAGCCTGGCGCCAGCGTTCGGGAAGGCTGTCGGCGTCGGGGAGGGCGGTGTCGATGCGGAAGCACACGCTGGTCGTGTCACCGTAGGTCGTGGCCGCGACAGCGAGGGGCACGCTGGGCGGGCAGCACATGATGGGGTCGATGCGGTGTACTGCCGCCTCGCCGTAGTGCAGCCGCTGGCGCATCACCAGGTTGGAGGCACAGACGGTGAGCCGGCCCGGGACCATGTTCACGTCCACAAGAAGTTGGAGCAGCCGCCGAGGGAGGCGGGTGATCGCGGCTCGCAGCACCGCCTTGTGCCCGGCGGATTTCAGCGCACGGGTGCGCTCTCGTGTCCGTGCCAGCCGCCGGCTGACCGGCATCGGGGCGCCGGGCAGGTCGATCCGTACCGGGAACATCCGGTTGCCGGGAGCTGCAACTTCGTCGGGCGTGCGCAGGTTGACGGGCACCAGCACCGGCAGGGCCGCTCCGGCAGCGCGGGGCCAGGCGTCCTTGGCCCACTGGGTGATCGCGTGGGCAAGAGCGGTGAGGTAGACGTCGTTGGTGCTGGCAGCGCCGGCGCGCGCTGCGGTGCGCAGGCGGTCGGAGGGCACGTGGGCCCACAGCAGATGGCGGCGGCTGGACAGCGGATGCGCCGCGGACTGCCACAGGCGGTGCTGGCGAGAGTGCCGCAGCAGACTCAGGGTGCTCCGCGCGACCTGGTGCGGACTGGGCCGGGCGGTAGACGAAGTGTCCCGGATGATCAGGGAGTATTCATCTCGCCGTAGCTGCGGCCCGAACAGCGTTTCCAGGACTGTGACGATGTTGGCGCCGTCCTGGACGGCGTGGTGGGTGAGATACAGCAGCGCGAACCCGTCGGGCACGTGACCGTGCACCAGAACCATGCGCCAGCCCCGGACATCCTCCGGCCACGGTTCTCGCAGCAGGAGGCCCACGGTTTCCTGAAGAGCGTGCGGTCCGCCCTCGATCTCCCTGGACCGGACGTGCCAGGTCATGCCCTGGACGGCGGGCTTCCACCGTGCGGTCGGCCCGTCGCCGGTTACGAGGTGTGTCAGACAGGGCAGGGTGTCAAGGCGAGCGGTGACGTGTTCGCGCAGGCCGGCGAGATCGGGCACGGCGCCGCCCAGGTGCAGCACCATCCCGATCCTCATGTTGGCGTCCGGGTGCTCCGCCATCTGTTCAGCCCTGATCATGACGAGATCAGCAGGGCTGGGATCTGCGAACCGGTTCATCTGTCTCATCCCAGGAGCGTGTAGAGGGGCGCCCTCACTGCAGGGTCGATCAGCATCCCGACGGCGACCTGGCCGATGGTGTGGCAGCGCAGCCGGACGCCGCGTAAGCATCCGGGGGCCGAAGACCGTCAGGAGAACGGCCAGGGCGCCGGAGGAGCTGTCGAGCCTGGACGGGGGCAGATTTGCGCGGTGAAAGTGCTGATCAGTAGGGGTGTTGGGCGAGGTTTGCGGCGTGTTGTTCCAGGGGGCGTCGCAGTAGTTTTCCGAGGGTGTTGCGTGGTAGTTCGTCGACGGGGATGAAGTGGGTGGGGCGTTTGTAGGGAGCGAGGTGGCGGATGCAGTGGGAGATCAGGGCGTGTTCGTCGAAGTCGGCGCCGGGGGTGTTTTGGATGAAGGCGGCGGGAGTCTGTCCTGTGGTGGGGCAGGGGGCGGGGACGACGGCGGCGTCGGTGACTGAGTCGAGGGTGCGCAGGACGTGTTCGATCTCGGCGGGGTAGACGTTCTGTCCTGCGCGCAGGATGAGGTCGTTGCGGCGGTTGACGATCCAGATATGTCCGGCGCTGTCTTGGTAGCCGAGGTCGCCGGTGTTGAGCCAGCCGTCGGTGATGGTCTGGGCGGTGGCGTCGGGCTGGTTCCAGTAGCCGCGCATGAGTCCGGGGCCGTGCAGGTGGAGGGTGGCTACCTCATAGGGTGCGGCTGTGGTGCCTTGGGGGGTCGTGATGCGTGCGGTGATGCCGGGCATCGGTGTGCCCGCACAGGTGGCGCCGGGCATGGCTGCGTCTTCTGGCGCGGCGTCTGGTGCCAGGGACAGGACGGGTCCTCCGCCTTCGGTGATGCCGAAGATGGTGCGGAGTTCGGCTCCGAGGGCCTGGCGTGCTTGGTGGGCGAGGTGAGGCGGGCAGGGTGCGCCGCCGTGTGTCACCAGGGTCAGGGAGGTCAGGTCGCTGTCGGGGAGCTGGCGGCTTTCGAGGAGCAGTTTCAGCATGGTCGGCACCACGAAGGTGTGGCCGATCTGCCAGGTCTCGACGGCCGTCAGGAATTCGTGCGGGGTGAACTGGTCCAGGACGCAGACCGGTGATGCGGTGGCGAGGTAGTTGACGGCGATGGTGATGCTGCCGTGGCACAGCGGGCTGGTATGCAGATACGTCGTCGTCGGCTGTTGTTCGACCTCGCTGCGCCAGGAGGTGGCCTGGGCCTGGAAGTAGTTGTGGTCGCAGATCACGCCTTTCGGGAAGCCGGTGGTGGCGGAGGTGTGCAGGATCATCACCGGGTCCGTGGGGCGGGCGCCGCCGGGGTGCGTGCGGGCTCCTTCCGGCAGGTTGGGGATGTCGTCGGCGGCCAGTAGAGGCAGTGCGGGGCGCAGGCGGGGCAGCCGGGCGAGGCCTCTGCCGTCGGCGACGGCGCAGTCAGGGGCGATGTCGCCCAGGATGCCGTCGATTTCGTGGTCGGTGAGTGCTGGATTGAGCGGCACCGCGATGGTTCCGGCCAGGGCGCAGGCGAAGACCGTTTCCAGGACTTCGACGCGGTTGGCGCTGAGCACGACGACGCGGCTGCCGGGTGTGGCGTGTGGATGCAGGGCGTGCGCCAGCGCGGTGGCATCCCGGTGCAGACGGCTCCAGGTGACGTCGCGGCGTGCGTCGCGCAGCGCGAGCGCGTGCGGGGTGTCCGCCTGCCGTTGGTGCAGCAGCTGCTGCAGCCACATCGTCAGTTCCCTTCTTCGAGGACAGTGCCGCCACCGGCACCGGTGGTGTCGGTGGCGCCGGTGTGCAGGAGCGCGGCGATGGCGGTGATGGAGTTGAGTCCGTGGGTCTCGTGGTGGGTGAGGGGGCGGCCTAGGAGGTCCTCGCAGCGGGCGATCAGCTGGATCGTGGCCAGGGAGTCGACGCCCGCATGGGCGAGGTTGTCGCTGTCGCTGATCAGGTCGGCCATCGCCGGTGGGCGCAGGCAGCCGCGCAGCAGGTGGCGGGCGTGGTCGAGTTGTTCGGTGGTGGGGGTCATGACATTTCTTTCCACAGTGTTCCGCTGGCCAGGCCGAACATGGCGCGGGGCTGGTCGTCGAGGGTGTCGTGGATGAGGGAGGCGGCGTCGGTGCCGGTGCAGGGCAGCAGGCGGTTGAGGCGGCTGCCGAAGCAGGCGTCGGTGAATTCGCGGGTGTCGGGGAAGTCCTGGCCGCCGGGGAAGCGGCGGGGAATGAACGCGAGGCCGACGTCGATGGGCTTCCACCGGCCGTCTTCGAACAGCTCGCACCAGGCGTGCTCGGTGCCGGTCACTCCGAGGAGGTAGCCGCGGCGGGCTCGTGCGGTCAGGCCGGCCGCGCGCAGCCGGTCGGTGATGAGGCGGCTGACGACGATGCAGTCGGCCATGCCTGCCTGCCATGCCTGCTGGTGGTTTAGGCGCAGTGGTTCGGCGACGCACTGGTAGATCACCCGGCGGGCGTGCAGATCGTCGAGCATCTGCAGGTAGATGTCGCGTGCCTGCGGATCGTGGACCTGGTGGTATGCGCCGGTGATGCGGACCGCTGCCTGGTGTCCGCGGGTGTCGAACTCCACGCCGCGCGGCGGCAGGCGCAGTCCGTCGGCGGGCAGAACGGCAATGCCTGGGGCAGTGAAGTCGGGTACACGCAGTCGGTAGCGGCCGCTGTCGGCCTCCGGCAGATGCACGGTGACCAGCCAGTCTTTGGCGTCCAGCCATTCACCGGACGGGTCGGCGGTGAAGGCGAGGAGGAAGCGCAGCGCCATCTCCAGGGTGGTGCGTTCGCTTGCCGACAGCAGTCCAACGTTGATCAGGTCGGCCCGCTCGAACAGCGGGCCGCGCACAGGGTCGACGAGGCACGGCAGACCACGTGCGGCGAGGCCGGCGACATGTTCGGGCAGGGTGCGCAACAAGGCTGCGGCCACCGCGGTGTCGGTGTCGTAGCGGGCGGCCCAGGCCGGGACCATGTGGAAGCGCTCCAGCGCCGCGGCCAGCGCGTCGAAGGGCACCGGCTCGTCCGCGGACGCCGGCACCTGTGCCAGTGCGCGCACCTGCGGGTCGGCAGACGCCCCAGCAGGAGTGTTGGCGGGGGTGGGGATGGCAGCCTCCGATGAGCTGAGGGGGCAGGCTCCAAGCCGACCTGCTGATGCATTTCGCCTGGCTGCCCTTTGAACGACACTCCTGCAGCTGCGTCACGGCCGCGCCCCGGCCGGAGCGGATGCGGCTGCACGATTGCTGTCAATCGGGCAGTGGGAGCGTGCGGTTTCACCACATGCACCCCTTTCGCGCTTGGTAGGCGATCTGTCACTCTTGGTGCATGGTGGATCGAGCGGGGGAAGCTGTGCCTGCGGGGCACGAGGCGGTGTTGCGGTGGGCGCGGGATACCGGCCTGGTCACCGGCGAGCACGAGGAGCGGCGCCTGGCCCGGATGCGGCTCACCATCCTGGCTAGTGGAGCGCTGCCTGGGGGTGATCTCGCGGATGTGGTGTTGACAGCTCAGTGGGCGGCGTTCATCTGCTGTCTGGATGACCACATCGACCGGCGCGACCTGGGCATGGCAGCCCGTGACCTCGAACAGCTCACCGCGCCCTTGCGCCGTGTCCTTGCGTCCGACGTGGACTTGCGCGAGGTGACCGGTCGGCACGCTCGGGTGCTTGCCGACCTGTTCGCGCGGACCGCCGCGGGGATGAGCGCCGCCTGGCGCCGGCGCCTGGTGCAGGACTACACCGACTTCCTGGATGCCACAGAGCAGGAGGTGACCATCCGCCAGAGCGCGACCCAGCTCACTACGGACGCCTACGTGCGGCTGCGGCGCCGCACGATCACCGTGCTGCCCATGCTCACGGTGCTGGAACGTACCGGGCATGCCCCGCTGCCCGAGGATCTGCCACCAGAGCTGGAGGCTGGCCTGGCGGCTCTGCGCCGGGCCGGAGCCGACATCGCCGGTTGGGTCAACGACCTGGCCTCCGCCTGCGACGACGCCACCGTCGGCCAGGACAACCTCGTCACCCTCATCGCCCGGGGAGACGGCTGCGACACGAGCACGGCACGCCGGCGAGTGAGCGCCAGGATCACCCAGCGCCAAAAGGACTTCCGCATCACCGCCGGCGAACTGCGCGAAACCTGCACACTGCCGCCGGATGAGGCGGCCGAGCTGGGGGCGTACGTGACCCAGGTGGAGCGCTACGTCACAGCCTCCCTTACCTGGATGGCCCGCACCAACCGCTACGCCGCCGATGCCACGCGTGTACGAGACCGCATGCAGTCCGGCGGATCTGCCCGTGACGACCAGCGGCGTTGTCACGTTGTTGGCTGTGTGACTGCCTGACGGCGCGTCGGGGCAGGGTGGGCCCGAGCGGGCCTCGTACGCGGTCGCGGACGGCGTCGGCGCCGGATTGCCGGCCGGTCAACGACGTGCTGGCGCATCGTCTCAACGGCCTTGCGACGCTTCTCCATGGACACTTTGAAATAACCCATGGTGGTATCTGCCGATTTGTGATCCATGAGATCACGCAGGGTGTTCAGTTCCGTGCCTGCGTCCGCGTGACGCTGGGCGTAAGTGTGGCGGAAGGCGTAGGCGAAGATGCGGCTGCGGTCGAACGGCAGGAGGTTGCCGTCCTTGTCCACGGTGTCGGTGAGCAGTTCCGGCAGGCCGTCGACCCAGCGCCGGAGCATCTTGGCGACGGTGTCGGAGTCGATGCACGCGTCGTAGCCGTGGCGTGCGGCTGGGAACAGGAAGGTCCTCGACCGGGCTGGGATCGTCAGGGTCCGGCGGATTGCGAGCCACTCCTGGATGGCGAAGGCCGTCTCCCTACCGATCTCCAGGCGGCGTCGGTTGCGGCGGGCCTTGTGGTTGTCCCAGATCAGGATGTACTCGTTGTCCTGCGCTTCGAGGCAGTCCATCCGGAGCCAGCGCACCTCCCAGGTGCGGCGGCCGGTGTCGCGCAGCAGGATGTAGACGGTGCGCAGCATGGCCTTGACCACGTCGGGCGCCATATCCGCGTAGGTGAAGCCGTCGCCGATCAGGTGGACGTGGGCATCGAGCTGAGCGCCACGTACTCCGGGATGGCCTTGCCGGCCATGTCCTCGGCCATGTCCTCGTACGGGATCTTGTGGTGCGGATGGCGGGCAAAGACAGAGGCGACGTGGTCGAGGATCTGAAGGCGCCGCCCGAAGTCGAGCAACTGGCAGAAATGGGCGAGGAGCTCGGCGCGGGAGCCGTAGGCGAGGGTGGCGGTGCCGTCCTGGCGTTTCCGGTCGCGGATCGCGGCGACGACCGCGTCCATGTCGGTGACCTTCAGTGCGCCGGGGTCATGCCCGCCGCCGGGCCGCGCGGACAGGGCCCGCGACGCGGACAAGCAGCCTTCGAAGGTGCGCCGGAAGTCGTCGTTGTCGGGGGTGGTCTCCTTGACCCAGTCGGCGAGCAGGCGGCGCAGCCACTCCTGGCGGATCTGTGTGACGTCCAGCCGGCGTGAAGACACGCGGACACCGGATCGTGTGCGGGAGCGCAGGCCCAGGTCGCCAAGTTCCCAGACCGGCCGCTCCAGCGGGTCGACGCCCCGGAAGCGGTCGAAAGCGCCCCGCACGACACGTACGACGTCGTTCCAGTGGGCCTCGCAGTTTCGGTCGAGGTATCCCAGGTCGCCGAGCTTGGTGTCCGTGAGCTCGGCGATGGAAGAGACGCCCTCCAGTCCCCGGACCATCAGCCGCATCGCGACAGGGCTGAGCGTCGGGCGCTGCTTGTCGCGTTCGGCCAGCGCGAAGAGAAGCTCGTGGCGGACCAGTTCGGGAAGCGGGACGAGCGAGAACTGGAAGCCGGTCAGCCAGGGCGGCTGTACGGCGGCCCATTCCTCCAGGCCCTCGTAGATCGTGCCCTCCATGCCGGCCTTGTTCCGGTGGCGGCGCCAGCGATCACGGTGGTACGCGCACAGCGGCACCCGGCCGTGGGCGCTGCCGGCGCAGGCTCCCACCAGGCACGGTGTGCCCGGCGGGAGCGGCTCGGCCTCGGCCTGGAGCCAGGTCTCCAGCGCAAGCGCCGTCTTCCCGCTGTTGCGATGGTAGCGCCATTTGACGTAGTGCGGGGTGCACGCGCCCCGCGACTGGGCCTCCAGGGCGCAGCGCACGCCGTCACGCTCGACCGAGCAACTCGCCCGCTCCCCAGGCAGGGAATGAACCAGGGTGCGGCGGCCGACGTCGACGAACTCCTCGCGGCTCAGCCCGCTTTCGAGGAACTGCTCGTAGCAGGACCGGCACAGGTGTCGTGTCGCGCGGACCGCGACGTGGCAGCCAGCGCTGTTGCACCGCCATATCGCGGTCTCGTCCTTGTCCGGATCGCCGGTGAACAGCCAGTTCGCCGCATCCCATTCGTCCGGGCGCCAGTCTTGTTCGGTGTTCTCGGTCAGCCAGGCCATCCACCCTGCGCGGTCGACGGGCAGCTTGGCAACGCGGGGCTCGGCCACGGCGGCCGCTATGTCGATGGTCATCGGGCCAGCTCCCGGCGTCGGGCGTCCGCCTTCTCGACCGCGGCCCGCCTCGATCCCTCGTCGACATGAACGTATGGGGCCATGGACGACTCGGACATGTGCCCGAGGAGGTCGGAGACCACCGACCGGTCGGTGCCCTGGCGGATCCACTCGGTGGCGGCGCTGTGACGGATCATGTGGGGCCGGGCGATCAGGTCCGCCCGCCGGGCGAGCCGGTCAAACAGTCCCTTGACTCCGGAGTACGTCATCGCCTGTCCGAGCGGTTCCCGGAAGAGGTTGACCAGGACCTGGTCGCTGAAGTCGGCCTGCGGGACCACCGAACGCTCGTGAAGGTAGTCGGCATAAGCGATGCCGAGGTCTGCGGTCACCGGGATGGCGCGCGGCTTCCGCGACTTCGCCCACGCGCCGTTGCTGTTCAAGCGGCGCCGTACGTGCACGTGCGGGCCTTTGACCTGGCAGCCGAAAGCCAGCGAGTCGGCCAGGAGGTGCATGTCCTCACGGCGCAGTCCGAGCGCCTCGCCGATCCTCATGCCGGTACACCACAGCAGGAGCACCAGGAAGCGGTCCCGCGCGTGCCGGGTCACGTCGATCAGGCGGGCGATCTGCTCGACCGTCAGCCACTCGATCCCCGAGTCGACGCCCCGGAGCTTGAGTATTCGCGTGCGGACCGTGCGGTGCTGGTCGTTCTCGCCCGGGTTGAAGCCCTTCGGTAGATACCGCAGGTAGCGGGGCTCGGTCAGCTGACCGGCGAGTTCAGGATCGACCCACTGCATGCGAACGCCGAAGCTCAGGAACTCGCAGACCGTGCCCACGATCGCATTCGCGGTGTTCTCGTCGCGGAATAGTTCCGGCCCGCCTCCCCCGCGGGCGCGCGATGGCAGCGGCTCCTCCACCAGCCAGTGCAGGAACCGCGCGAGCTGCCACACGGTGATCTGGGCCCATTCCAGGTGGTGGGACGTGCAGTACGTCAGGTACAGCGCCGCCCGCCCGGCGTAGGTCTTCTCCGTGTTGTAGGCCCTGCCGGCGTCTCGCAGACCTGCGAGGAACAGCGAGCCTTCACGGTGGAGGGCGTAGTCGTCAGCTCCGACGATCACCCACCCTGTCTTGTCCTGGGTCAGCGTCGCCCGCTCTGCGCGGAAGGACGTGACGAACGTGCCTGTGATGCCGAACACCCCTTGGATACCGTTGATCCGGCCAGTTCAGCATGCATGTGGCTGACGTGGCTGTTGGAAAGATCACGGTGAAGATAAAACCAAGAGTGAGGGAGGCTTCGTGGATGTCATCGCGAATCTCCCAGCGGATCCGTAGGCGGCTGTACTTGTCGTGGTTGTAGCCGCGGTCGGCCGACACCACGTCCGGGCGGCGGCGGAGCCGGCCACGTTTACCCCGGGACCTGCGGCATGGGAGCTGCCTCAGCAGCGGTGCCACCGGGATGCGGCTGGTCACCTTTGTCGATGCGTTTACGCAGGCAGGCGCGATGCTGGTGGCAGGTCTTCTCCACGGCCGGCCGCGAGGTTCTGGAGCAGGTGCCAACGGTCGGCGACTTCCACGGCGTCGGGCGCCGCTTCCTTGATCGCGCGAGTGTGGGCCGAGGCCCGGTTCGACTCGGGACCGGAGTTGCCAACTACCGGCTGACGTCATAGCTTCACGGAACTCCGGCCAGAGCCTTGAAATCAGCCAGAGCTGCTTCTCTTCCTCACATGTTCCGGTTTTGCACGATGTGGTGAGAGTGGGAAGTACGAGTACCTGTCTCTGAACGCTCTCTTATCTTGTTCGAGCCCTCGGGTAGGGTGACGCGACAGTTCGAAGGGGGAGAAAAATGAAGTGGCGTGCATTGCGATCAGTGGCCATGCTGGGTCTGGCAGGGGTACTCATCACGGGATGCAGCGATTCCGAAGGCGTGAATCGCTCGGGCCGGCCCTCGACCTCCCCCTCGTCGTCGAGTGAGCCGGTCTCGGCGAAGGCGCAGGCCGCTGAGAAGGTGAAGCTCACCGTTGAGGAGCGCATCTCGACGAATGAACGACAGTTCGGTTCTGGCACGAACTCGCCCTGCTCGACGTCGTCGCCTCAGATGTTCACTGCGAAGTGCAAGGCAGCAGCCTATGCCACATCCGAGGCTGCCAGCCTGGCCTTGCGCGAGATCAATGAGCGTCAAGGATTCGCGACGCTCGATTCCGTCGCCCGGAAGCTCCAAACCGCGGTACGTACGTACGAAGCCCTGCGATGCGCCACGGGTCCGACGGCAGCGGACACGCGCAAGGCATGCCTGGAGCCGGCTGCTGTCATCGCGCAGGGGTTTGCGGACCTACGGGGCGGGGCCAATTTGGGTCTGGCCGGTAAGTAGCCCTGGCTGCGAGGGGCCGCCAACCGTCAGGTCGGCGGCCCCTGGTGATCGGTGAGGGTCAGGCGCTGATGCCCCCGACCTGGCCTCGGCCGAACTCGAAGCCGACGCGGCCAGCCACGCTCCGAGGCGCTTCGCCTTCGACGAAGCCGAACTCGCTCTGCGCCAGGCCGATACACACCTCGCGCTGGTCCCGCACCGACCAGGCCCGCGGCCGCGCCGAGGCCTCCACGGTCGCCTGCTTCACTGGCACCTCCGGATGGGCCGCCGCCACCCTCCTGCTCGCCCAAGCCGAGGCATCCGACCAGCCTCCCGACGCCGCTCAGCGCGCCCTGGACGTCCTCGACCGGCTCCCGCCGAGCCGCCTGCGCGCAGGGCGGGCGGCGAGCAGGCCCTCCAGCCGCTGCAGCCGGGTGCGGGCGGTCGGGAGTTGGAACCGGCGCCGAGGGCGGAGGCCGGGAGGGCACGGATAGAGTCGGCCGGTGACCGAGCGCATCGTCCAGCCGTCCCTACCGACCCGACCTCAACTCCACGCTCTGCGTGACTTCGTTCACGGGCTGGCCACTCCGCTGGCTCGGTTGCCAGTCGGCTGCCTGGTGAGCCGGCTCATGCCGAGGACTCGGGTGTGGCCGATGCGGCCCGTGCCTGGAGCGCCCCGTACGACGTCACCAACGTCCGCTGCAAGCAGCTGTTCGCCGAACTCGACACTGGTCAGCCCGGCGCCGCTGCCGAGGCCGCCTCGCAGGCGCTTCTCGCGATCGTAGCCGCTTGGCGAGATGCGCCCAGTCTGCCCGCTGAGCTGCGAAAGCTGGCATCTGGTGCTGACCTGCGGCTCACCTGAACCTGCATACCGCCGAGGGGACGGCTCCGGAAGGCACGAGCCTGGGATGTTCGGGGCCGGTTCCAACATCGTGTGCATCCTCAGCGAAATCCACGGAGTCGAGAAAAGCAGAGGAGCTTGGCAAGTTTCGCACTGATGCCAGGACATGACGGACCATCACCATGGCATGCCCTCAAGAGGCGAGGGGGCGTCCGCCCCGGCGAATACCCTTCTCGCTGCGGATGCGGATACGGATACGGATACGGATGCGGATGCGGATGCGGGCGCGTTCGCGACGCTGTACGGCCAGGACGTCGGGTGGCGGGGTTCTGGTTGCGCCAGCGCAGACAGCGGTGCAACTGGCGGGTCTGGACGGTGTAGTTGGGGTGGTGGGAGGTGGCGAGGGGGAACTGTCGCAGCGGCCCGAAGTGTGCCTCGATCGGGTTGGCCCCAGGCGCGTTCGTCGGGGTGAACCACAGCTCGACCTTGTTCCTCGTCGCCCAGCGGCGCATACGCCCGTTCTCGTGGGTGGAGAGATTGTCCAGGATCACATAGACCGGGGCGCCGTCCGGGCGGGCCGCGCGGATGCTCTTGAGCGTGGCCCAGGGCGGGCCGATGCCCTTGCGGCGTCTGTTGACGCCGCACAGAGTGTCGTCGCCGACCGAGTAGCAGCCACGGAAGTAGCGGGTGCCGTGAGTGCGGTGACAGGTCGCCGGCAACCGGTCGGGCCTCTCCTGCTCAGCCCAGCAGGCCCCGGTGGTCGGGAGGATGCCCAGCGGCCGGAACTCGTCGAAGGCGAAGGTCCGGTCCGGGCGCTCGTGGAGCACGTACTTGATGCGGTCCAGCTTGGCGTCGAAGTCCGGGTCAGTGGACTCTTTCCACGTCTTGGTGCGTTGGAAGGTGATCCCGCGGCGGGCGAGCAGGCAGCGCAGGGCCTCGCGGCCGACAGGGCCTCGCGGCCGATCCGTATCGGGCGGGCGCGGTCGCGGCGCAGGTGATCGGCGAGTTTCCGAATGCTAGCCGGGTTCGGATTCGTCGTGGATGGTCAATGCTCCAGCGAGGTCGAGGTCGCCGTTAGTGCCGTGTGCCCCGGCGCGGACCAGCAGCACTGCGCCGAGCGCGGTGCTCCAGAACGTCCTGACCTCCACGTCGAGTGGCCGACGGGCCCTCCAGCCGCGACCGTCGATGAGCTGGCTCACGAAGCGCTCGGACTGCCGGAACAACAACTGAAGGTGCCGGTCGACCACGGGGCCGAGCTCGGGCTTGGAAATACCGGTTGCGAGTGCTCGCGCGACCGGTGGGAGCGAGGGCATGGCCAGTACGGCGCGGGCGATGTTGCGCCGAAATGTCGCCGCGTCGGGGGCTTGGCGACCGATGCGCTCAATCCGTCGGGTGTCGTGCAGCAAGCCAAGAAAGGCGGCGTGCACGAGCAGCGAGTCCTTGGAGCCGAAGTAGTAGGTGACCTGATTGGGGAAGACCTCGGCCGCTTTCGCGATCTCCGCGACGCTCACCTCGGCACCGGGCCGCTCCTTGCAGAGCCGGGCAGTGACCTCAATCAGGCGACGCCTCGTCGCGCGACCACGGTCGAGCGCCGGAGTCGACGTTGCTCGGGCTTCGGTTCGCTTCTTCTCCACCCGTGGATTGTATGTGATACAACAAGGTCATTCACTTGTATCGCATACAAGAAGGGTTGAGGCATGCACCAGACTGAAGTCGTCGTGACCGGACTCGGCGCGATCACACCACTCGGGGCAGACGTGGCGTCCACCTGGGACGCCCTGCTTGCCGGCGAGTCCGGCATCCGCGGCGGCGGCCTGCGCGGCCACGAGGACGTCGGCCTTCCCGACATCGTCGCGGGGACGATGGCGATCGACCCCGCCGAGTTGCTGCTGCCGGTGCAGGCCAGGCGGCTCGACCGCTCGCAGCAGGCGGCCTTCGCCGCAGCGGCCGAAGCCTGGGCCGATGCCGGTGCCCCGGAGGTGGACCCGGATCGGCTCGCATCGGCGATAGGCACGGGCATCGGTGGCGTACGGACGCTGTTGAGGGAAGACGACGTACTGGAGGCGGCCGGGACGCGGCGCGTCTCGCCACGCACGGTCCCGATGCTCATGCCCAACGCGGCGGCGGCGCTGATCAGCATCGAATACGGCGCACGGGCCGGGGTCTACACGCCCGTCTCGGCGTGCTCCTCCGGTGCCGAGGCGATCGCCCTGGGCGCCAGGCTCATCCGCGCCGGCGAGGCGGACGTGGTCATCGCGGGCGGTACCGAGGCCGCCATCACCCCGATCACCGTCGCCGGCTTCACCCAGGCACAAGCACTGTCGCGGCACACCGCCGAACCCGCGTCAGCGTCCCGGCCGTTCGCCGCGGACCGCAGCGGATTTGTCCTCAGTGAAGGCGCCGCTGTCATGGTGCTCGAAAGCGCCGAGCATGCCAACGCCCGGAGCGCGCGCGTCCACGCGGTGCTCGCGGGCGCCGGCATCGGCGCCGACGCTCACCACATCACGGCACCCGCTCCCGACGGCTCCGGTCAGATCTCCGCCATGCGGAAGGCCCTCGCGCAAGCCGGCTTGGCTCCCGAGCAGATCAGCCACATCAACGCCCACGCCACGGGAACTCCGGTCGGCGATGTCGCCGAGGCACACGCGATCGGAGTGGTTTTCGGGCGCGCCACCGTGACAGCGCCCAAGGCAGCGCTCGGCCACCTCTTTGGCGCCGCCGGCGCGATCGAGGCACTCATCGCCGTCCTCAGTGTGGAGCACGGCGTCATCCCGCCGACCCGCAACCTCACCACGGCCGGCGTCGATCCCGACATCGACCTCGATGTCGTCGCAGAGCGTCGCGACATCCCCCAGGAGGCCGTACTCAGCAACTCGTTCGGCTTCGGTGGACAGAACGTCTCACTTATCGTCACTGGCGTACGACACCAGGCGTCCCGTACAGCCTCGACCACGTCATGACGCGAGCGAACGCAGCCTAGATGAGTGAGTCCGATGTTTGTGCTGGTCGCGACCATGGCGAGGGGCGCCCGTTGGTCAGTGTGTGAAGACAAACCTGGACGCCCTTCCGGCGGCACTGTACGTGTTCATCGACGACCGTGTGGCGCCTTGTCGCCGGATCGGGCGGCCCCAGAAACTGACGGACGCCGACCAGCTGCGCCTGGCTGTTGCCCAGGCCTGCTTGGCTTTCCTTCGGCCCAGGACTGGTTCCGCTTCACACACGCCCACCTCGGGCACTCTTTCGCTACCTGGCCCAGCAGTCCGCCTACAACAAACACCTCAGCGCCGTCGGCCTACTGATCAGCCCGGTGGTCGAGGCTTGGCCCGACAAGTGCCCACCTGGGACGACGATCTGCGGCTGCTCGACTCCACCCCTGTTGCCGTGCGCGGCCTCCCGCGAGACGGTCAAACGCTCCGACCTGGCACCAAGCGTTCGTCACCGAGCGGCTCAGCGCCCACCTGGTACGGCCCGACCGCAAGGACGAGCCGGTCCGGCACGGCGCATCCGTATCGCCTTCTTCAGAAGCGGCAAGGCCGCCTTGAGGCGCTTGTGTACCCGGACTGCTGCGGAAGGTTCGGGAACATCGCGGCCAGGTGTGTGTGCGTACCGCAACCCGCGCCTCTTGGAATGGAAGCCGAGCGGCCTGCACGACTGCGAGGGTGACCAGTTTGGCCACGGTCAGCCGCGGTGGCCTACCCATCCAACGGCTGACTTCCAGCTCGTCATCGACTTTCACGTACAGCGTGTTCAGCAAAGTGTCCAGGTCATTCGTCACACAACGATCTCGGGCACCCTCTCTGTGTTCCCGAACGCGCCACCGGCCTGATGCGTCTGGGGCGGGCTCAATGCCGGAGCAGCCACACAACCCGGTCCCACGACAGAAGGTGGTACACGACCAGCGCACCGGCGAGCATCACGGCGAGAGTGCGGGATCCCGCCGCGTACAACGCCGCCGCACCACCGAAGAACACAGCCAGCTCCAGCAGGAACCGCAGCGGACCAGGGGTCGCGATCACCGTCCCTCCGGACCGGGATGCATCGTCCGGGGTGGCAAACACCCCCCACAGCACAGCCACGACCAGGGGAACGGCAACCACGCAGACGTACCGCAGGGAAGCAGGCGCGGTATCCCATGCCCAGAGCCCGAAGCACACCAGAGCCACCAGCTCCAACACGAACCTCACACCCAGAGCCAACGGGTGAAAGCCATACCCGGATGACATACGCGCAATTCCCTCCGTCGCAGCCCCTCCATGATTACAGACCACCGCACGGGAGACTCAAGAACCGCCCCAGACACCGGACTTATTCGGGCGGTCTTGGTGATTGGCGTCCGGCACAAGGCCGACGCGGCCGCCGTCGACGGCGAACTCCGGCTCAGTGCCCCAGAGTTCACTTGTCGGGGCGGAGACATTCAGAGCGCACTGACTGCCGCTGGGCCGCCTACGCCACCGACGTCACCCGTCGCAAGGTCACCGGCACCGTGTCAGTGCGCGAGACGCAGGCGGATCGGCTCACGTGAGCATCCGTGCAGAGCCCTTGGCGGCGTGCTCGACCGCGGCGGAAGCCAGCGCCCGGATCATCGGGTGGGGCCGGGTGCCGTCTCCCGCGAGTTCGGGCTGGAACAAGGTGGCGAGGAAGAACGGATGGTCCGGCAGCTCGGCGATCCGCACGTCGCCCGCCTCGTCGGCGCCGCTGAAGCGCAGTCCGTGCGCACGCAGTGCATCCAGGTAGTCCGGGCTGGTGCCGTACGAACAGTGGTAGCGCTCGACGCTCCGCTCAGCCCCCAGGACACGCTCCGCCAACGATCCCCTCTCCACGTTGACCACACCCTCGTGACCGACCAGGGAGCATGCCAGCGGGACGATCAGGAGGTCGTCCGCCTCCGGCCGGTTCTCCGCGTGGTTGACACCCGAGAGCCCGCACACGTCGCGCGCGAACTCCAGGACCGCGTGCTGGAAGCCACCACAGGTGCCCAGGAACGGGATCCCCTGCTCACGCGCGGTGCACACCGCCGCGATGGCCCCAGCTTCGCTCCGATACGGGCTGCCGGGCACCAACCAGATGGCGTCGAAGCCGTCGAGGGCGTCGGCGGATTCTGCGTCCTGGGTCGGGATCCAATACGCGTCCAGGACCAGCTGGTCGCGCTGGGCCAGTGCGTCGAGGAGAGTGGGGATGCGGGTGTGGGCCCGGACGCTGGGCGAGCGGTCACCCACGAGTGCCAGACGGGCTGTCGAGATGTTCGTCGAGATGTGCAAAGGCTCAGGCATGTGGACATCCTGACCCCACAACCGAGAACAGCGCCAACGATGATTCATGACCCTTCTATCAGCAATACTGATGGACATGGATCCGCACCTCCTCCGCACGTTCGTGACGGTGTCCCGCTGCGGTTCGTTCTCCCAGGCGGCCCGCGAACTTGGCTACACGCAGTCAGCGGTCTCCCAGCACATCGCCGCACTCGAAAACGACCTCGGGGCGATCCTCCTGCTACGGCGCCCTGTCACTGCGACTAACGTCGGCGTACGGCTGCTGGAGCACGCCGGGCCACTGCTGCTGCGGCTGGACGCCGCCCGCGCGGATATCGCACGCCTGACCGCGGCACCCGCCGCCCGCATCGTCATCGGGGTTTCCCCGCTGGCCTTGAGCTCACTGTTCACCCGGACGCTTGCCGACCTGCGCCAGACGCATCCCCGCTTGGAGGTGAAGGTGCGTGTCCTTGGCCGCGAGGACATCCCACGCGAAGTCGCGACCTCTATCTTGGACCTCGGTTTGATCGACGGCATGGCCGCCCCCAACGACCCGCTCCACCTCCCCGACATCGGCCCGCTCACGGCGATGGCCGTCGCGCAACAGCCTCTGGCCGTAGCACTCCCCACCCAGCACCCGCTGAGCCGTCGCGCCGGGCTGCGCTTGGTCGACCTCACCGACGCCCGATGGATCGACGCACCCGGCACCGCCATCTCGCTTTCGCAATTGCGCACCGTGAGCGGCTCCGACGGCTACCGCACGTCCTTGCGTTACGAAGGAACCGACATACGCGGACTCATCGCGCTCGTCACGGCAGGACACGGGCTCGCGCTACTGCCCCAGCAATCGATCGACGGCATGCCCGGCATCAGCGCGGTCCCCCTCGCCGCACCACGGCTGGTGCACCGCACCGAGGCCCTGTACAGCAGCACGCTGGACGGTCCTCAAGCCCTCCTTGCAGCAGCCCTCACGGCAGCCACTGGATGACCGAGACCAAGCCCTCACCACGATGTCCTCGTCGGGGAACGCAAGGGCTTCGATGATCTCACCGTGGCGGCGGCCACACCCCCGCCGCTCCGCAGACGTCGGCCCCGTGACTGGCCGCCAGCCTCTTCCCTGCCGCCATGAAGGCTGGGGCGTATCTCAAGGGCCGTGTACGAGAGGGCACACTGCTGCCATGAGCTAGCCTCTACGTGCAGCGGTTCGAGCACGGTGAATCAGGGCCGCTGCCCGCGGATCTGCGTACGTGGCATCGGCGTCGTTCGTGGAGGTCTGCGGTCCAGCTGATGTCCCGGTGGGGGCGGCATCCATGTCGTGGCGCTCCCTCCGAGCGGCCCTGAACAGTTCACACCGCCCATTTCCCGCCCCACCCGCAGCCGCGCTCGCACCGCTGGATCCGCAGCACGCCATTGTTGCTCACCCCCCCCATAACCAGGATTGGTCCCCCGACCTGGCGGTCGGGATGAGCCCGCGGTGCCTCGATACGCTTTAGCGCGGCCGTGGCAGCGTAGGAGCGCCTCGGCCCGGCTTTTGTAGGCTCCTCGCATGCCACAGTCCAGAGAACCGCAGACGCCGGTGTCGGGGAAACACGTACGCCGGGCCGTCGCCCATTGCCTCGACGCCCTCGAAGGCATCCCCGCTGCCCAATGGCACGACCGGGCCGGAGGCTTGGAGTGGACGCGTTGGGAGACCCTTGACCACCTCGCGGATGACCTGCTCACCTACGCCCTGCGGTTCGGGCTCGCGCAGCCCATGGGCGTGCCGCGCGTCCCGCTGCGCGTTTCCAGTGATCGACCCGGCGGCCCGGCCAACGTCATCTTCGCAGACCATGAGGCAGGACCAGAGGGACTCCTGACTGTCGTGGAGGCTTGCGGCGGCCTGCTCGCAACCGTCGTGGACACCGCGGCCGCAACCACCTTGGCGCCACACGTCTTCGGAGCCTCCGACCCGGAGGGCTTCGCAGCCATGGGCATCGTCGAGACCCTGGTCCACACCCACGACATCACCCAGGGCCTGGACCCTGTCCGGGAGCCCCCGCATGACCTGAGCGAGCGGGCCCTCGCCCGTTTGTTCCCCGACGTGCCCGTCATCGACACCCCATGGTCCACCTTGCTGTGGGCCACCGGACGCATCGAGACGCCTGATCGCCCCCGCCGGACTAACTGGCGCTGGCACGGCGCGCCGCACAGTCGCAGCTGACTCAAACGTCGCGTGGCTGCAGGGCGCGCACAGCACACCGCCAACCACGGCATATCGGCCTCGGGCGCACTCGCTCAAGATCGGAGCGATCAACCTCTTCAACCGGCTCAATGTCTCCACGGAGGAGGCCTGCAACAACCTGCATGCGGGCGGGCCCCGGAAGCGGGCCCGCCACTTCAATGAGGCCTGGCGGAGCCTAGCCGTGGTTCAGACGGGCCAGAAGCAGGTTCGGGTCCGGCTCGGTGGCGAAGTACGAGGCGCTGGGGACGTAGACCGTCTGGTCGCGTACGGCCACGGAGGTCGGGTTCGAGATCCCGTCCCGCTGAGTGAGAACGACGGAGTGGGTGCCCTGCGGCCGCACCACGACGACCTGACTGGTGCCGTCCAATGCGGCGAGGACGGTGTCGCCGCGGCGTGAGGTGAACGCGAAGTCGTCGATACCGTCCAGCCCTCTCGCCTGGGTCCTGATCCTGCCTGCGGAGCCGTTGCGGCGTACGGGGATGCGCAGCAGCGTCCCGCGGTCGGTGTTGGACACCCAGACGGCGCCGTCGTGAACCTTGATGCCGTTGGCGCCGATGCCCGTTCCGGACGGAACCGGCGCGAGGGCCGTTCCCCTGACCCACGCGGTACCCCTGCCTCCCGTCACCGGCACGCGCCAGACGATTCCCAGCACCGAGTCGGCCGCGTAGAGCACGCCCCGGCGCTCGTCGAGGGCAAGACCGTTGAGCAGCCCGTCCGCCGGCAGCTTCGCGATCTGCTGGGGCCTGCGGCCGTCGGGCGTGATGCGCCAGATGCCGGTCTTGCTGGTGCCGGTGGCGTAGTTGACGTAGAGGGTGCCGTCGTGAGCACGGACGATGCCGAGAACAACGGCGTTGTGGACGATGGGGGTGTTCGGGTTCGCGACGGCGGGCAGGGTGACGCGCCTGCGGATGTCTCCGTGCCGGGTGACGTTGGCGACCTGGCGGGCGAAGGAGAAGGTCAGGTCGGCGGAGCCGTCGGGTTCGAGCGCGATGTTCTCGGGTGTCTCGCCTGCGGCGAAGTCGAAGTGAGCGACCACACGCGGGTGCGACACGAGCGGCTCGTCACCGGATGCGGGAGCCGATGCGAGCACGCCGAGGGTGACGGCGGTCGCGACCATACCGGCCAGGTACGGGAGTCGGGGCATGAATCTCTCCTTGGGCTGCGGCACGGGCCACCCGTGTGGCGCCAGAGGCAGACTGCGGTACGCCGGTCGGTGACCGCCGCAGTCGCGGCCGGGAGATCGCCCTCGTGGCCTATGAATTGACAGGGATGGTCCCCCGGCTGCCGCGACGACCAGCGAGAGGAGAAGTCCCACCCCCGGCCTGCATATATGCCAAGTCCTTCGAACGGGTCAATTGGTCGGTGGCCATGACCCCGGATTTTGAACACACCTATACGACTCGGGTCAGGGCGTGGAGCCACGACGGCAGCGTGCGAACGGCCGCCCGCTATCACTACCCGGACCAACCTTCCCTTCCACCTGCCCCCTGGCACGGCTTCGGCTTCGGCTTCGACGGCCAGCGGGCCCTTTCATCGCCGTTCTTCCGCGGAAACCCCTGGCGTAGAACGTCCCTGCCGCTGTGGTGTGCACCGTGACCGTACTGGCGGGGGCCGGGTGCAGTGACGACCACCAACGGTCCTCCTCGTCGGCCGCACCTACCGCCCGTGCCGCCTACCAGCAACCCGCAGCACGTGGGTCGGTGATCTCTGCGACCCCTGTGGCGGACTTGACCGCCAAGGAGGTCGCAGCCCATGTGGCGAAGGCCGGCATCGATGCGGTGCAGGTCCGCTACGGTGTGCGGGCCCACCGGATCGTGTACCGCACCATCGACATCAAGGGCCGGTCCACCACGGCGAGCGAGCTGGTCGTGATGCCGAAGAGCGACGACCGCGGCCTTCGGGTGGTGTCCTGGCTGCACGGCACGGAGGTGTACCGGGGGGAGGTGGCCTCGGTGAACGACGAGTCCCCCGACCGGACCACGGCACTGCTGTTCGCCTCGACCGGCCGGGCGGTGTCCGCACCGGACTACCTCGGCATGGGCAAGAGCCCGGGGATCCACCCCTACGGGAACCCGGAGGCGACCGTCAGCGCGTCGGTGGATGCCTTGCGGGCGGCTCGCGCCTTCGCGGCCCGGGATGGTCACACACTCGACCCGCGCGTACTGGTCAGCGGATTCTCCCAGGGCGGACCGGCCACCATGCTGGTCGGGCGCGCCCTGCAACAGGGCGTCGACCCGTACTTCCGCCCGGGTGCGCTGGCCCCGATCTCCGGTCCGTTCGACCTGAGTGGTTTCGAGGCCGCCGCAGCAGCGGACAAGGTTGCCCGCTCGTCCCTCTACCTCGCCTATTTCACCACCGCCTGGAACCGGATGTACGGCCTGTACGACACGGCGGGCCAGGCATTCCGTGCCCCCTACGACAAGAAGGTGGAGACGCTCTTCGACGGCGACCACCAGGCGTCGCAGATCGCGGCCGCCCTGCCGGCCACCTCGAAAGAACTGTTCACCCCCGAGTTCCTCCAGAAGGTGCGCAACCCCACAGGGATCCTGAAACGGAAACTGCAGGTGATGGACACCACCTGTGACTGGCGGCCGACGGTCCCGGTGCACCTCTTCCACGCCAAGGGCGACAAGGACGTCTCCTTTACGAACTCCCTTCACTGCCAACGTCAGCTGGCTTCCCACGGGGCCGACCAGCAGCTGAACGACGTCGGGCAGTTCGACCACTCCACGACGGTCCTCAAGGCCCTGCCACAGGTGGTACGCGAGTTCGACTCCGCCCACTGACCCGTCACCCGTGCGGTATGCAGGGCACGTGCCGCACGCGGCAGGCGTTGGACGGGCCGGGTGGCGGGTGCCTACCCGGGAAGCACCCGCCACGCGTCGCAGGCCGCGCGAGCAGCGTCTCGCGAGCCTGGGCGAGCATTCTCATCGGGCCCACGCTGCGAGTACTACACCGCCACGGCCGCCTCACCTCAAACCCGCCAGACGACCCGCCCGACACGCCGCGTACCAGCACAGTGGCCGAGCAGGCGCAGCACTAGGGTTGGCCTCGTGCCTCAACCGAGACGGCGGATCTGGCTGCGGGCGACAGTGCTGGTTGCCGGCTTCTTCATCGCGCTGACCGCGCTCACAGCCTGCAATTCGGGTACCAGCGACAGTTCGGGCGGTGCGGATACCTCCAGGAGTCCGTCAGAGCCTTCCGAGGGTACGGGCGATACGGATACGTCCGCCGGTTCGGAGGATTCCGGTGGCGAGAATTCCGGTGGTTCGAACACGTCAGGCGGTGTGGGCCGGTCGGGCGGCTCGGACCAGGTCCTGTTCCAAAAAAAGGCTGAGCGGGACAGAGCAGGGCTGTTCGAGGGGCAGTTGGACTACGATCCACCGTCGCCGGTCAACGTCAATGACACCACCGAATTCACGGTGACGCTCAGCGCCCTCAGCAGCGCGCAGCCCCAACCAAGTCACGTCGTGGCGCGTCGAAACCTCTGGGTAGGCGGAGTACAGGGCGCCGAGCTCACCGCCCCGGACGGTGATGTCGACGTCGAGCTCACTGGCTCCAACCACCAACTGCTCACAAGGAACACCTCCGTTGAATGGCAGTGGAACCTCACTCCCCGAAAGCCCGGACGTCATCGGCTGAACCTGGTAATCGAGACCTACCAGGGCTCGTCCAGCAACGTCTTGGCACGTACGTCGCCCCCGCTCACACTCGACCTGGCCGCTAACACCACCTTCGGGTACCAGGTCAGCGAGATGAAAGAGTGGATCATCGCCGCAGGCGCGGTACTCGGAGCCAGTGGCGTGATCCTCGCGTTCTTCCGAAAACCCCTGGTCGCTCTGGCCTCGAAATCCCTCGGCCGCAAGCGCAAAGACTCAGACCAGAGCTAGACACTCCGGACACCAGAGCCAGTCCGACGGATGCCGGCGGATGTCGATGGAGGCCAGACGCTCCGGGAAGCCCTTGGTCTCCCGGGTACGGCCCCGGGATGCTCGCGGAGTTGGTCGCAGGCAAGCGGGATCGGCGATGACGCGTCAGCAGGCACGTTTCATTCGCCCGCGGTGTCCTCGGCCTCCCAACGGAGCAGGTCGCCTGGCTGGCACTCGAGCACCTCGCAGAGCGCGGCGAGCGTGGCAAAGCGCACCGCCTTGGCGCGGCCGTTCTTGAGTACCGCCAGGTTGGCGGGCGTGATCCCTATGCGGTCCGCGAGTTCGCCCACGGACATCTTCCTCCTGGCCAGCATCACGTCGATGTCGACGGCGATCGGCATCAGATCACCTCGTCCAACTCGGCCTGCATCTGCGCCGCTTCGACGTCGCGGGCGACGGCCTGGGCGAGCAGCATCCGCAGTACGAGCACGATGAGCGCGACTCCCAGGGTGGCAACGCCAATCCCGCCCATGATCAGGGTGACGCCCGGGTCGTCCCGCTGGCCGGGCGCATTCACGGCCGTAACCGCGAACCACACGAGAGCAGCCACAACGATCGCGCCGATGATGCCGTCCACGTACCGGAAGGCGGCGTGGGAGAACACGGTTCCGCGTCGCACCATCGTCACCAGCCGCCATACACAGACCAGGGCGACCTGGGCCGTCCCGATGCCCAGGATCGTGATCACGCGCAGCGGGGTCAGCGGGAGCGACCCGTCCTCCGGGTCACTCCCGCTGACAAGTGCCCACACCATCAGTGCCTGCACGAACAAGGTGCCGGTGAGCACCACCACGAGCACGCCGCGCAGGGCGCGCACTGTCAGCTTCCCCATGCCCCATCCTCCCATCGACCCACGATGGGAATCTATCGAATCTCGATAGGTGGAGCAAGGGCTGGGCCGGAGAGCGGGCGGCGGTTTCGCACCATGGCAGGATGCCGCCGCCCCTCCCGCGGCATGGCGCAGTGCGAAGGCTTTCAATCTCTGCGGACTGAATGGTTCAGCCGCGCGTTGACCCGCCGGAACTTCCGGGCACTTCTTTATATTCACGCCAGATCGACACCGGCGGGCCAGGCCGGGGAGTCGCCTGTCTGGCGAGCAAGTCTGAGCCGTCACGTTTTTCGGCTCTGACGAGGAGCTTGTGAAGTCTGCCGATCGGCATGCCGAGCAGGATCTATTGGTGTCCGCTACTGCGCAGTGCCGCCGCGATGTGGCTGTAGCTGGGTATGGACGCTCCGTTCCGGGCCTCCGATGGTGTAGAGCAGCAGGGCGAAGGTTGCCAGGGTGAACAGCGCCGTCATCAGGCGCCGTACGTTGATGGTTTGAGTCATGTCTCGCCTCCCGCCGGGGATGACGTCGCCGAGGAAGGTCGGCCGACTGCCGCGCGCGGCGGCGATGTTCTTGGCCGTTTCCTGCCCCGGCGGGATACCGGCGGCGGCAGCTGTGGGCGAGTAGGGCATCCGCCCGTTGAACGCGGTCGCTGTGCTGTTGAGCAGCCCACCGCCCAAGGCCGTCGACGCCGCCCTCTTCGGTACGCGGCTGCGTCCCCGCAAGTTGGCGAACAGCCACCCCACCACCACCGCGAAGGTCGGGTGATCGAGGCGACGTTCCCCATCGATCGTGTCATCCGCACCTCTCCCGACCCGGCACGGAATCGCCGCTCCGCGGCAGCGCCGCCCAGACCGTGGCCCAGGCAGCCGTGCGCAGCGCCACGTCTCTGTCCCCGTGGCAGGTCGGCGGGGGCTACTTGGCCGCAAGGAGGCGGACGCGGTGTAGGTCCGAGTTCCACCTTGGCCTGACCGTCCCCCGCGACGGCGGCGGCACCCGGCCCCGCCCGCGACCCTGAGTCCCGGAAATCACGAGGAACCTGCCGATGCAGGCCACGCGGGAATCGCGTGGCCTGCATCGATCAGCCGGGCAGGAGGGAATTCATCCCGACAGGGAATTCAGCTCCAGGCAGGAAAGGGATTGAGCTGCGGAGGACGCGAGTCGGCACGGCCCACCCGGGGCACTACCGCTCTCCGCTCTCCGCTCTCCGTTAAAGGATTTCGATGTCCTTGACCCGCGGGGGACGGTTCGGGAAGGTGATGTCCGTCCACCGGTTGATGCGGACCGAGTCGCCGTTTACGTCGTAGTAGATGAGATCGTTGTTGCCCGTCGAGATGCGGTCGACCCACCAGCTACCGAAGGACTTCCGGCCCTTGTTGGCGTAGCAGTCCACGCTGGAGCGGTTGTCCAGGTGCGACCAGATCTTCAGGAAGTTCTCCCCACCACGGCACTCGACGTGGTCGATGGCGAACGCGTTGCCCGTGGGCATGGCTACCGTGACCGCCGTGGTGGCTGCTAACGCCACGATCACGGAACGGGCGACCCTCTTCGTCTTTGAGATCACAAGTTCTCCTTCATCCGATTCTCGAACGGGGAGGCCACGTACTGGCTGCACATATGAAGGCTCGTCAAAAATGCACTGCTTGACTCCGTGCAACCCTTCCGCGGTCTCGTCTCTCGGGCTTGCCCTACGAATATCATGCAAGGCATCTGTACATGGCAATCATTCACGGCACCCTGGGCCGGAATGCTCCCCCAAATGTCTTGATCGAGACTGCACGAGTTGTCCGCGTCAATCTCAGGTATCCGTTGCCCTTTCGTTCGAGAGACCGTCGACGGGCTCATGCATATCCTGGTCCATTGCGTCGTCCAGCAAGGAGGCGGGACTACCATCCCTCCCCGCCCCGCTCGTCCTTCGTACGCAGAGCACCTCCCCTCGCCACGTCTCTTACTTCTTGTACAGCCCATGCACCTCGCCGACAAAGGGCTGAACGGGCAAGCCTGCAGGCACAGTTGCCGTCCGGCGGCGCAGCCGCAGGCCCCGCCGCCAGGTCAGCCGCCTTCCGGGGCCGCGGCCTCCGGAAACCGGACGCTGTGCGAACGCGTCCTGAGGCTCGATAGGCTCGGTCGCTGTGCTGCACGGAAACGGGAGAGGGCATGAGCCAGGCGCTCTATACAGAACGGTCGTGGAATCCGCTGGCGCGGACCGTTGAGCTGACGGAGGAAGACCTGCGTCGCGGCGGCAGGGTCACGCCCCTGAGCGAGCTGAACCTGCCGGCCATGGCCGAGGCGTTCCAGCGCGGCCACTGGCTCGGCGGCGGCGGCACGGAACGTCCGCTGGAGCAGCTGGCCGCAGGCAGTGGCGTCATCCCGGTCACTCGCGTCACCGGCACCACCACTCCCGTAAAAGTACGTCAGGCCGCCGAATTCGCCCAGAAGCTCGGAGAACTGGCGGTACGGCACTGTGGCGGGCCCGCGCAGCTGAACGCCCTGGCCGAGCGGGCGCAGGCGGAGGGCGTGCCGCTGTGGATGGCCCGACGGTACACCCACGGACCCGCCGGCCAGGTAGGCGTGGCGGTGGACCGCCGGCTGGTACGCGTGGACGTGTGGGGGCCGGGCGCTCCACCCGTACGGATACGGGCACCGCACGGCTTCCTGAGCAGCACCGCTGACCAGGCGCAGGGGCTTCGGATGACCGTCGGGGACGTACCGGCCGCCCTCTTCCTGAAGAAGAAGCTGCGTAAGTCCAAGAGCTACGCACGGGCGCGGCTGCCCCAGGGCGTCTGGGAGTTGCGCCGGGCGGACCACACGAGCTCCTGGTTGCTGCGCGACGAGCAGCGGGTCGCCCTGATACAGCGACCGCCGCGCCGTCCCGACCTCGACCCCGGGACGGTGCTGCTGCCCCTGGCGCCCGTGCACTACGAGAGCCAGGACCCGCTGGACGCGCTCATGGCCCACGCCTTCGCGGTCACCTTTGGCCTGGGCGACACCACGGGCACGGCCCGCTTCCCGCTCCAGCGTCCGCACTCCAGCGCCGGCGAGGCGGTCGCCACCGACGACTCCTGGGATCGCCCCTGGTTCAGCAACCTGGGCAGCGGCGGCGACGACAACGAAACGGGCGGCTCGGACGGCTGGGGCTCCGACGGCGGAGACGGGGGAGACGGAGGCGGCGGAGACAGCGGCGGCGGAGACGGCGGCGGCGGAGACGGCGGCGGGGATTAGAGGCGGGAACCAGAGGCAGGGACGCGGGCGGTCTCGGCGTGCCTGACGGCACGAGATCGGCCGGGCGCGACTGCGCAAGGTCGTGGTGACGAAGGTGATGGCCACCCAGATCACCCGCGCAGAGGTCGAGGTCCTCGCCGCACGGGACGTCCCGCTGGGCGGACCGCGAGCGGTGACCGTACGGCGCACGCTGCTGCAACGGGCCCCGGAACCCGTATGCCGACCCGCTGAGGTTCAGCCGGAGAATGGCGAATGTTCGGGAACTCCGCCGCGCGGTGCGGCGCTCTGCACCTGTCGGGTTCGAGCGGGCGTGGACCCGGGCACGGCAATCATGCGGCGTTTGCCCTGTCGTCATGCAAGCAGGGTGCCCAGCGTGCTTCGGCAAGCAGCATCCCGACCAGCACGAGCACCAGGGCGAACAACTCGGCCAGGGAAGAGAGGTGCGTCCCGAGCGGGATCGTGGCGAGGGCGGCTGCGGCGCCGGCCGCGCGAAAGCGCAGTGGCGGGATGCGTAGCACCGCACGGAAGGCGACGTTTCCCGCGAGGAAGAGCGTCACACCGCCCGCAAGCGCGATGGCGGGCGCTGCGGGCATATGGTCCGGGAGGTGCCCGATGGACTTCTTCACCCCGGCCGCGAGCACCGCGACGCCGAGCAGCATCGGCACGAAGCTGTAGTAGTACGCGAGCATCGTCACCCGGAACCTGGCCAGCCCGGACACGGCCCGCAGCGCCTGTTCGGCGGCCTCCTCGTCGCGGATGAAGTAGGTCCACCACAGCGCGGTCGCCAGGGCGAGGGCGAGGGCCGCGCCGCCGAACAGGCCCCAGTCCAGCGGGCGGTCGCCGGAGCCGACGCCGATGGCGATCACGGACTCGCCGAACGCGATGATGAGGAGCAGCCCGTGGCGCTCCACGAAGTGCGCCGGGTCGAGTGCGCCGACGCGGCCCGTCACCGGGACGCGCTCCCCGCCGACGTCAGTGGTGATGCGGCTGGAGAGGAGCGGGGTGATGGCCTGCAGGACCAGCGCGGCCAGCCAGAGTGTTTCGGCGGCCCGGCCGCTGACGGTACCGGCCGCCGTGACGCACAGCGCGGCGAGGACGTTGGTGAGCGCGAAGCTGAGGACGTGCCGCCCGTGCACCAGGGCATACAGCGCGCTGTGGACCACGGTGACCAGGAGGAAGCCGAGGCCGAACGCGACGCCGTCCGTGGTGAACACCCGGGGAATGGCCAGCGCGCAGGTGAGGAAGCCGCACATGCCCAGGATCAGCGGAATGCGGCGGGCGTTGGTCTCGGGCGGCACCTGGTTGGTGAGGTAGGCGTAGGCGCCGTACATCCAGAACAGGACGGCGAAGATCAGTAGGACCCGGCCAGCCTGGGCGAAGGACAGGTCGTGGGTGAGCAGGACGGTCAGTTGTGTGATCGTGAAGACGAAGACGAGGTCGAAGAAGAGCTCCAGGGTGGAGACCCGGCGCCCCGCGGCGCTCTCGGTCGCCACGGCCGGGCCGTCGACGGCAGACATACGTTCCCCCAGCAGGCATGTCGTTCCAATGTGCGGCCGACACATTAGCCCAGCGGTGCGAAAGCGCCCGGGCCTGTCTCATCCGCAGGGCGACCGCGCGTACTTGGGGGTACGCCACCACACGGCTGGGGGGCGGAGGGTTGGCCGCGATGTCCCGCACCTGGCCGGCCGCGAGTCGGCGCCGCAGCAGGATGATGCCCGCCGGCCAGTGCGTAGGCGCCGTCGTAGCCCCAGGCGTCGACAGCCGTGGAGCCGAATGCGGCGCCGAACAGGCCGCTCACCAGCCTGCCGATGGAGAGGAGGCCGTGATGGGCGGAGTGGTAGTTCTTGCGCGCTGTCGGGAAAGCCGCGAGAGGCTGACCGGCGGGGCAGGGGGTTAGCCCCACCTCAAAGCGGGTGGCTGACGGGATCCCAGGTACAGGCCCTGACCCAAAATACTGGGCCCACAAGATCAGTTGTCGCCCACCAGCCTCGCAGGAGCCCTCAGTGTACGAGCATACGCATGCAGCAGACGGATCACGTACGCCCGGGAGGAAGGTGGGCGGCAGGCGCGCGGCGCGGACAGCGCGGGTCGTTGCTGTCGGGGCGGTCGCGACGGCGGTGATGACTGCCGGATTCACCCTGCCCGCGTCGGCGGCGGACGCCCACGACGCCGGTCAGGCGTCAGCCGCACGCGGCGGGCACCAGGCCACCCAGGCGGCCTTGGACGGGGTGGTCCAGGGTGGGCCGCCGGGTGCCATCGCGCTCGCCGAGCGGGGGCACGACGTCTGGGCAGGCCGTGCGGGCACCGCCGATCTGGCAACCGGCCGACAACCGCGTACCGATGACCGCTTCCGGGTGGGTTCGATCACCAAGACGTTCGTAGCCACCGTGATACTGCAGTTGGAGGCGGAAGGGAAGCTCAGCCTGGACGACACCGTGGACCACTGGCTGCCGGGTCTGGTCCGGGGCAACGGGCACGACGGCGGGAAGATCAGGCTGCGTCAACTCCTCAACCACACCAGCGGGGTCTACAGCTACACCGACGACGAGGACTTCAAACGGAAGGAGTTCGGCACCGGCTTCCTGCGGCACCGCTACGACACCTGGACGCCGGAACAGATCGTCCGCCTCGCCATGACCCACCAGCCGAGCTTCGACCCCGACAGCAAGAATTGGGGTTACTCCGACACCAACTACATCCTCGCCGGAATGGTCATCCGGAAGGCCACCGGTCACTCGTACGCCCACGAGATCGAGCGGCGGATCCTGCGCCCCCTGCACATGGACTCCACCACACTGCCGGGCACCCGAGCTCGCGTACCGGGGCCAAGCGGACGCGCCTACTCCAAGCTGACCGGGGAACTCGCCGGCCCCGCAGAACCGGACAGCGCCACGTACGACGTCACCGAGCTCAACCCCTCCCTCGCAGGCGCCGCCGGAGAAATCATCTCCAATACCCGTGATCTCAACCGGTTCTACCGAGCCCTGCTCTCCGGACGACTCCTGTCCAAGCGTCAGCTGGAGGAGATGACCACGACCGAGCCGATCGAGGGGATGCCGGCCGTCTCCTACGGCCTGGGCCTGATGAAGATCAAACTGTCCTGCGGCGTTGACGTATGGGGGCACAACGGCGGCATCCAGGGCTCCATCTCGCAGACCGTGGCGACCACGGACGGCGGCCACGTACTGTCATTGAACTTCAACGGCGACTGGAACGTCCACGAACAGCGCGTCGTAGAGGCCGAGTTCTGCGGCGCATGAGCGGCGCGTGAGCGGCGCATGCCAGGGGCCTGCCCAGTCCGGTATCGGCCGAGCCGGAAGGCGCGGTCGGCGCCGGCCGCCGGTATCCCGGTTGTCCGCGGACAACCCCGATTGTCCGGCCTGTAGACCGAGCTGACCTGCTCGGGTCGCGTCGGTGTCGCGCGGCCAACTCCCCTCCCCTGCAGTGTCAGGCCGCGGAACGCCACCAGGAACCTCTTCCACGGTGCCATCGAGACCACGGCCGGCTGTTGTCTCGACAGCCAGATCCCCGAACACAGACAAGGACGAACCATGAAACCCATCAGACGGTTAGTAGGCACGCTCAGCGCCGGCGTCACCCTGCTCACGCTCGCGTTCACCGCCGCCCCCGCTCAGGCGGACCCCGCCGGTCCGGCGGCTCTCAGCTCCACCCCGGTACGGATCGCGTCCGCCGCCAAGTCCACCACCCTTCCCCACGCTCCGCAGCACATCGCGCCAGCCGCCACCGCCTACGGGCCCTACCTGGTCAAGAACGTCGTCACCGGCCAGTGCATCGACATTCCCGGCTACGGGGCCGGTACGGTCAACGGGCCGGTCAACGAGTACCCGTGCAACGGGACGTCCGGGGACAACCAGTTGTTCTACTGGGACTATGTCGGTGACAGCTCCAACGGCTACCCGCTCTACAACCTCCGCAACGCCAAGGACAACCTCTGCCTCGACGTGCCGAACTACGGCAGTGTGAACGCCGGCACCAAAGTCAGCGAGTACTACTGCAACCAGACGACCGGCGACAACCAGCTCTATGGTCGGGTCAATCGCTCTGACGGCTTCTGGCTCGTCAACCTCGCCAGTGGCTTGTGCCTCGACGTAGACGGCGTACGCACCGGGGGCAACAACGCCCCCATCACGCTGTATTACTGCAGCGACAACGACGACCACCACTGGAAGATCCCGTAGGCAGACATACTCGGCCGTGGTGCGGCGCCCACCCGCCGCACCACGGGCATCCGCGTGCGCTCGCCGCGGAAGACCTGGCCGCACCCGTCGCTGGTGGGGCGGGCATCGAGCCGGGAGAGCGGCCTGACGGACCCCCTGGCAACCAGGACCTGCGCGCCGTGCTGCACCACCTGCCCCAGCTGCTGGCCTCCGGGTTCCGGCTGGCCTGGCGCGCAGACCCCCGCGCGGCTCGCCTCCTGCTCACCGCCAACCTCGCCCGCGGCCTCGCCCAGGCCGCGAGCCTGCTCGCGGTCAACCACGTCCTGGCCGGGCTGCTCAGCGGCACCGCCGTCGAACAACGGCTGCGCCACGCGCTGCCCGCCCTGATCGCCGTCGCCCTCACCATGGGCGCCGGAGCGCTGCTGCGGGCCGTCACCACGTACGCCACGGGACGCCTTGAGCCGCGGGTGGAACGGGTGGCGACCGAGGTCTACCTCGAACAGGCGGCCCAGGTGGAACTGGCCGCCATCGAGGACGACCAGTTCCACAAGCTGCTCGACTCCGCCCGCTACGGGGCTTCCGCAGCCCGCCGCATGATGAGCATCGGCAACCGCGTCATCAACGCGGCCACCTCGCTCCTGACCGCCGCGAGCGTCCTCACCGTGCTGCACCCCGTGCTGCTGCCGCTGCTGGCCCTGATGACCCTGCCCGGCTCCTGGAGCGCGCTGACCACGGCACGGCGCCGCTACTTGTCCTTCCACGCCTGGACCCAGCACACCCGTGCCGGCGGGCTGATCGGCCACATGCTCACCGAGACCGACGCCGCACCGGAGATCCGCGTGCACGGCGTCGGCCCGTTCCTGCTGCGTCACTTCCGCGCCCTGTCCGAATCCGCCGAGGCCGAACAGGCCCGCCTGGCCCGCCTCGAAGCCCGCACCGGGCTCATCGCCGCCCTGTGGATCGGCGCCGTCACCGCCGCCACCTACCTCACCCTGGGAGCCCTGCTCCTGAGCGAGGCGATGGCGCTGTCCGTCGCGGGCACCGCCGTGATCGCCATCCGCACCGGCTCAGCGAGCCTCACCAGCCTCGCCCTGGAAGTCAACGCGCTCCACGAACGGGCCCTGTTCGTCGGGGACCTGGAGCGCCTGTGCACCGAGGCCGCCCGCCGCACCCCGCCCGCCGCACCCCGCCCACCGGCGGCCTGCCGTTGCCCGGCCGCCCCCGGAAGATCCGCTTCGACCACGTCACCTTCACCTACCCCGGCCAGGACACGCCCGCCGTCAACGACGTCACCCTCACCCTGCCCACCGGCAAGATCATCGCGCTGGTCGGCGCCAACGGCTCCGGCAAGACCACCCTGGCGAAACTGCTCGCCGGACTGTACGCACCACAGCACGGCCGCGTCCTGTGGGACGACACCGACGCCGCCCACGCCGACCGGAGACAGCTCAGCGACCGCGTGGCAATGGTCGCCCAGGACTTCACCCGCTGGCCCTTCACCGCACGGGTGAACGTCCTCATCGGCCGCCCCGACACCCCCCACGGCGACGAATGCGTCGAGAGCGCTCTGCGCCACGCGGGCGCCAAGGAACTCGTCGCCGAACTGCCCCGCGGCCTGGACACCCTGCTGGCCAGGGGATTTCGCGGCGGCCACCAGCTCTCCGGCGGCCAGTGGCAGCGCCTCGGCTTCAGCCGCGCCGCCTACCGCCAAGGCGAGGTCCTCATCGTGGACGAACCCACCGCCGCCCTGGACGCCCGCGCCGAGCTGCAGGTCTTCGACGAGATCCGCTCGCTCGCCGAGGACGGCCGCACGGTCCTGCTCATCACCCACCGCCTCGCCTCGGTGCGCCACACCGACCTCGTCCACGTACTCGACAAGGGCCGTCTCGTGGAATCCGGCACCCCCTCCGCCCTGCTGGCAGCCGACGGCCTCTACGCCGAGCTCTACCGCCTGCAGGCCAGCCAGTACGCGCCGGCGGAGGACCCGTGCGGCTGAGGGGGTGACCGCCAACCGGCTTCCGCGCCGCACTCCCCCCGGCGCGGGGCGAACCGCCCCCCTCGCGCATGCGCCCCCAGGCCGGGCATGGATGGGCGCTTCTGGGCAATCCGGGTCGAAATATGGCCACTTCCTCCAGCAACATCACGACTGGAGGTTGTCGTCTGCTTACATTTCCGACGATGTCCGATCCGCAGCACGTGCCGCAATTGCCGCAGGAGGAAACCGCCTTGATTCGTGCGTGGCACGGGCGCGGCTACGCACTCGCCCGGCAGGAGGCGGCGAACGGTGAGCGGCTGGTGCACTGCCTGGGGCTGGACCTCGTCGTGCCGCCGCACGTGCTCATACCTGCGCCGATGGACCGCAGCGGGCTGCGGTGGTGGACCGGCTGGAGCGGGAGCGGGACGGCCGACCGGTGGAGTACATCGCCTACCAGCTGAGCCAGTGAGGCCCGTGTCGCAATGATCGCCTACGAGGCTTCGTGCACCGGTGGATGAACGGCCGCCCACCTGATGACTGCCTGGCAGCGGGAGTGGCCCGCGGAGCAGCACCCGTCACCGGACCGGGCTCCACCAACGCCCTCCACGCCCCCGAGCTCACTACATGGCTCACCCGGCTGCCGCACTGAACATGGACCAGAAAGACAGGGGTTTGCCGTGAACGACCGCGCGCGCCGGGCTCATGGCCGTGACCAGCACGTACCTGCGGATGAAAGAGTCCTGGCCGCCGACCTCGACGGCACGCTGCTCGGCGGCGACCAGGAGAGCCGCCTGCGGCTGCGCCGGGCACTGGAGCGCCACCCGGAGATCACCGTCGTCTTCGCAACGGGTCGCAGTCTGAGCTCCGTCCAGACACTGCTGCGGCAGGACCCGCTGCTCCCAGCACCACGGTGGATCGTCGCGGACGTCGGTGCCAGCGTCATCGACGCGGCCGACATGAGCCACATCGACGCACTGGAACGACCACTGCGGATGGGATGGCCCGGGCACGAACACGTCCGGGCGGCACTGCGCGGCTTCCCTCAACTCGCGTACCAGGACGTCGTCCAGGAAGGGCGCTGCTCGTTCTACCTGGCCCCCGAAGGACTGACGGACGCCCTCACTGCGGCAGTAGAGAACATGGGATGCACCTGGTCCTACAGCGAAGAGCGCTATTTCGACGTCCTGCCCCCGTGCGCAGGCAAGGGCCCGGCCGTCCGTCAGCTCGCCCAAAGGCACCAATGGCCCATGCCCAGCCTGCTCGTTGCCGGTGACTCGCTCAATGACCTGACGCTGTTCCACCTCCGCTCTCACGGAGTCATCGTGGGCAACGCCGAGGCGGCCCTCACTGGGCGGGCCCCCAATGATCCGCTGATCCACCGCTCCCGCCTCCACGGTGCCGCCGCGATCCTCTCAGCGCTGCGACGCCTCGACTGGGTCAAGCCGCCCGCACCGGTCGTCATCGGCTACCACCGCGCGCCCGCTCGATGGAGCGAAGGACGATGGGAACAGCCCTCCAGCCCCAACGGCATCCTGCCCACCTTGACATCCATCCTCGGCCGCAAGGACAGGGACGACGGATTGCATGCTGTGTGGGCCGCCGCGGCCACCGCCGAAGGACATCGCACCTGGCCCTCGTCGTTCCCCGAACACCTGCCCATGGCCCTTCTGCCCGTGGCGCCGTCCCGCTGGGCCGGCTACTTCCACCGCGCCTGCAAGGAAACGCTGTGGCCGGCACTGATGTCCCAGCCGCATCTCATCCACCACGACCCTGCTCACTGGGCCGATTACGAGCAGGTCAACGCCGCCTTCGCACACCACATCAGCGCCCACGCCGCCGACGGCGGAACCGTGTGGCTGCACGACTACAACCTCTGGCTCGTCCCCGGCCTCCTCAAGCGCAGCCGCCCGGACCTGACCATCGGCTTGTTCCACCACACTCCCTTCCCCCCGCCCGACGTCTTCCAGGCTCTGCCTGTCGCCGAGCAGCTGCTCACCTCCCTCACCCAACTGGACTGGGCAGGTTTCCACACGGCCACCTTCGCCGACCACTTCCGTCAACTCCTGCGAGGCTCCGACCCCGTGCCACGCACAGGCGTCCACCCTCTGGGCATCGACCAGGCAGCCGTCGCGGCCCTCGCACGCTCCCGCACCCCCCACGCCACAACAAAGGACAGCCTGCTCGTGCTGTCCGTGGAACGTCTGGACTACGCGAAAGCCCCTGTCCACAAGATCCGCGCGCTCGCGACCCTCCTCGACCGACGACCAGAGCTGCGCGGACGGCTGCGCTTCCGGCTTGTGTGCCCGCCGCCCGAGTCCGGGATCCGCGCTTACGAGGCAACCCGCATCGAACTCGAACAGGCCATCACCGACCTCAACGCCCGCTGGAGCACGGGGGAATGGCAGCCCGTGGAGTACATTCCCCGATCGCTCCACTTCACCGAGGTCATGGACCACTACCTGGCAGCCGACGTGTTCTGGGTGACCTCCCTGGCGGACGGGATGAACCTCACCGCCCAGGAATACCTCACCGCCCAAGCCGCCTCCGAGCGCGCAGGCATCCTCGTCCTGTCCCGACACACCGGTATCGCCCAGCAACTCGGGAAAGCGGCACTGCTCACCGACCCCCACCGCCCGCAAGACCTCGTCGACGCCCTGCACACCGCGCTGACCATGCCCCCGTCTCGTCGCAGGGCGAATACGGCCCACCTGATCCAGCTGCTCGACGCGGCCCCACCCCTCGACTGGGCCCGCGCAGTCATCGCGGCCATCGGTGGGAAGCCGGCTGCGTCTTCCGACAGTCCGGACAGGCGTCACCCTGCCGGTTCACGGTGACGGAGGTCTCCGTCGCCTTGACCTTGATCGTTCCACGCCCCTTTCTGGGGGCCGGACATCAACAAGACCTGGACGGACGGAAAGTGCGTGTCAGGGTGCTGACGGGCCGCCCCCAGGGGTGATGCCATGCCCCGGCAGGCCTACTGCCGGGGCATCGGCATACCGGTGCGAGCCAAGAGGGTCGCCGCTCCACAGCGGTCGACTCCCGTCCGCGACGAGCTCCCCGCCTTGGTCAGGTCTGCCACATGAGCCAGGGGTCGTCACGGCAGTCCTGCTGGAGCACCGGCTCGTTGTCCCGCGAACCCGCCCGGGAGCCGGCGCACTTGCCGCTGTTGACGTTGACCAGCTGCCAGGCCCGGAAGGCGCTGCGGTAGCGCAGCGTCCAGAACTGGTCGGGGAACAGGCCCTGCCGGTCGCCGCACAGATAGTGGGTGACGGCGACGCCGTTGTCGACCCTGGCTCCCTGGACGGACAGACACAGGCCGCTGAACCGGTTGCGGACGGAATAGGTGGCGGGCGGGCCGGCCGACTCCCGGGTGAGATGCCACTGCTGCTCGGGGTTGTCACCGCAGCCGGTCTGGACCATGCCGTCCGCAGCGGTCGGACTTCCGGCCGGAACGGCCAAGCACAGGTGGCTTCCGGCGTTCGCCAGCCGGAACAGGCCGTTGGGGGCGTCCGGCGCCTCCGGCGTGGACGTGGGAGCCGGCTTGGGGTCGGTGGAGGCAGACGCGACCGCGGCAGGCGGCGAAGTCGGCGCCACGAACCCGCCTCCCCGTGCGGGCGCCGTCGTGGCCGGGGGCCGTGTCCCGGTCGGTGGGGGCGGAGCCACGGAAGAAGGGCTGCCGGGCGGCGAGGTGACCGGAGTCGCGGACCGCCCGGTGTCGCCGGAAGGCGGCTGGTACTGCAGCAGGTACGGCTGGACCTCCCGGGAGGCGGGCGCGGGCGCGGCGGGCCGCTCCCGTTGTACGACGACCACGGCCGTCGCCGCGGACACCGCCACGGCCAGGACCGTGAACACGGCGAGGACGGCGGTCACGGCCAGGGACGAGCGGACCGGGCCGCCGCGCGGCGCGGCGACAACAAGCTGCTGCCCGGCCGCGCCTGCCGGTACCGGTGCCGGGGGCGAGATGTCGTACGGCAGGGTCGGCAAGGCCGCCTGAGCGATGACGGGCGCGGCGGAAGGACGGTCGGTGCGCTCCAGGACGACCCCCTGCAGGGGCGGGCCGTCTGCCGCCCGGTGCTCCCGCCAGAGGCACTCCACTTCATACCCGGTGTCGGCCAGCGCGTCGGCCGTTCGCGCCAGCGCCAGCACCAGATCGGTGCCGGCCGGCACCGAAGCCGTCGACCCGGCGGGCAGGGCGGCCCTGCTCTCCGCCCGCGCCTGCCCGAGGATCTCCCGTGCACCGCGGTGCACGGACCGTACGGCCTCCAACTGCCGCAGCGCCCGGTCCACGAGGCCGTCCGCCGCGGGCTCGGCGCCCTGTGCCGCGTCCGGCGCGGGCGCCGGGGCCGATGAATCGGCCGGCTCGGGTGCGCCGGGCCGCTGCTCCGGCTCCGGCGCGGCGGCCCGCAGGCCGTCCTTGTCCACGAGCAGTCTGCCCACGAGGGCGAGAAGGCTCCGTACGAGCCCTTCGGCCTCGGCGAGATCGGCCTCGGCACGCCGCAGGGCCTCGTCGAGCTTGAGGCCGGGGCCCGATTCCGCCTCGGCGACGAGCGCGGCCTCGTGCAGTCGGTGTGCTCGCTGGAGCAGCGTCTGTCGGCCGCGGCCGTCGCGGACACGGTCCCGTACGACGGAGTTGAGCCTGCCGAGGGGGATGATCCGGGCACCGCTGCGGTACTCGCTCCACATCGTCTTGCCGCCGCCGTACCGCTGGGCGAGCTCACGGACCGTCAGCTCGGCGGTGAGCTCCCCCAGGAATCCGGCCAAGGCATCCGCCGCTCGCGTCGCGCCCTTCGGTGCCCCTTGTGGTCGCCCTGTTCTGCGCATGTCGGTCCCCCAGTTGTCCGCGGACAACCCCGCTTGTCCGGCCCCTATCCCCCGGCTGACCTGCGCGGATTACTTCGGGGCCGCGCGGCCAACTCCGCCCCCCGGCACTGTCGGGCCGTGGAACGCCACCAGGGAACACCCGTTCCACGGTGCCGTCCAGCGTATGGCCTGCCGTTGGCTCGATTGCATCGGACAAACGGCGCGCGTGCGACCCACTCGTCACCGATCCGGCGCCCACGCCGGTCGGACTCCGCAGGAGGTACTTTGAACAGAACGAGCACGCTGATGGGACGGGTGTCCCGGATCGCCGCCGCGGTCTTCGCGGCGTCCGCTCTGACGCTCGTCGGGGCCAGTACCTCGGTCGCCGCCACCGGAACATCCTCGTCCGCATCGGCGCCCGCCCCCAAGGCGGCGGCGAGCACCGACGTCCTCGCCCGGACCGGTGCCGCAAGGACCGAAGGCATCCAGACCGTCTACACCCGCCGGATGACGAGCGTGGCCACCGGTCTGTGTGTGGACGACAGCAACATCGGCCTGCGTCACTTCGGCTGCCAGGACCAGAACGGCCAGTACGCCAACTTCCAGAAGTTCGACTTCGTCTACCTCGGCAACTACACCTACGTCATCAGGAACTGGGCCACCGGCCTGTGCATCGATGACAGCGACATCGGCCTGCGCCACTTCGGCTGCCAGGACCAGAACGGTCCGTACGCCAACTTCCAGCGGTTCACCCTGCTCGAGAACCCGGACCACAGCTACGTCCTCAGGAACGTGGCCACCGGCCTGTGCATCGACGACAGCAACATCGGCCTGCGCCACTTCGGCTGCCAGGACCAGAACGGCCAGTACGCCAACTTCCAGCGGTTCCGCTTCGCCTCGTACTGAGCGCGGGTGCCGATCTCCTGAAGACCCGCGCAAGGGGGAACGCCGAAGCTCACCCCAACGCCCCTGCCGCATGTACGCGGTGGAGAGCGAGGCGCCTGGGGTGCAAGAGCAAGCCCGTGGCTCCCGTCACCGCCGGCCCGTACCGGCGGAGTCCGAAGACTGCCGTGGCCGGGCGCGCACCGCGATCTTCCTGCGGTACGAGAACGCATCGGCCCCGGCGGAACCAGAAGTTCAACCCAACCGAACGAACTCACGGAGGAATCCATGATCCAGGTCTTCGGGCGCTACGCCCGCTACGCGATCAGCACGATGACCGCCGCTGTCTTCACGAGCGGCTGACATCCTGCGCGTTGATCGTCACTGACTGAACCCAAGCGGGTGGCCGGTGTCTCACCGGCCACCCGCGCGCGATGAGAAGAGAGGCCGAGGCACGTGTTCGGGACCATGATCCGCCAGATCCAGTACGGCGTGCAGATGCTGCGCGGCGGACGGCTGAGCGTGAGCGGCCTGCAGGGCACCGTGGCCGATCTGCGGGCGACGATCGAGGAGTTCGGCGAGCCCGGCGAGGAAGCCGCCGTGATGTTGCCGGGCGCGACGGAGCCGGATCCGCAGATCCAGCGGACGATGGCCGACCGCAGGCTGAAACTGACGGTACGGCAAGCGGCCGCTCACGTTCCCTACTACCGCCGTCTCTTCGCCGAACTGGGCCTGAGCCCCCGTGACATCTCCCTCGACACGCTCGCGCTGCTGCCGCCGACACCGAAATCGGCGCTGCGCGCCGCGTCGTCGGCCTTCGTCTCCGAGCGCTCCGAGCCGGTCCTACTGGCCCAGACCACCGGGACGACCGGCACACCGACGAGTGTGTGGTTCTCGCAGTACGAGCTCGAACTCGCCGCCGCGCTGTCGGCCATGTCGTTCCTGATGGGTTCCGCCGTGCGCAGCAGACACATCGTGCTCAGCACGATCAGCTCCCGGGCGACCCTGGCCAAGCTCAACGTCCAGCGCGCGCTGGCGATGGTCGGCGCCGGATTCGTCGCCATGGGGACCGTGGATCCCCGGATCATCATCGACCGGCTCGCCACGCCCATGCGACTGCCGGGCAAGGAACCCCAGGTCACCCACCTCATCGTGACCGCATCCGCCCTCGGCGGCCTCGTCCAGACCGCGGAACGCGACGGCTGGGACCCCGCCGACTTCGGTCTGCGGCAGATCCTCGTCGGGGGCGAGGTGCTCAGCGACCCGCTGCGCAGCCGCACCGAGGAGGTGTTCGGGGCGCGGGTCATCGACACGTACTCGATGACCGAGACCATGCCGACCGCCGGGCTGGCCTGCGAGGAAGGCCACCTCCACCTCTCGGCCGAACAGGCTCACATCGAGGTGCTCGACCCCCTGACCCACGCCCCGGCCGGGCCCGGCGAGGCGGGCACCCTGGTCGTGACGCCGTACACGCAGTACCGCGACACCACGCTCCTGCTGCGCTACGACACGGGCGACCTCGTCCGCCGACTGCCCGGCACCGAACCCCCGACCTGCTCCCTGCGCGGCATGCCCGCCACCTCGCGGATCCTCGGCCGGCACAGCGACGGCCCCGCGGAGCTGACCCAGCGTGCCGTCCTCGACCGCCTCCAGGGCGAACGGCAACTTCCGCTGCCGACCCGGTACGCGCTCTCAGCAAGCGCGGACGGCCCCCGGCTGTATGTGGTCGCGGACCGCCCTTCGGCGGCGTTGCTGGCCCGGGTCGAGGAACGGTTCGACGATCTCCCGCTGAGCGGCGTCGTCCTGGTGGAGGATCTCGACGAGCTCCCCGAACCCTGCCGCGTCAGGGCCGATCTGACCGAGCACAGCTTCGAGTTGCCCTCCCCGCGTCACCAGCCGGTACGGAGTGCCCCATGAGCAGACTCGCCCAGGCCCTCACCCTGCTGACCGCGCTGGCGGCGCTCATCGCACTCGCCGCGCTGTACCTGCGACGCGTCCGCATGCCGCGCCCGCCGGTGGGCCGCTTCGTCCGCTCGGACATCGCGGTGATGACCGTCACTCTGGTGTCGATGCCCCCGATCTACCTGCATCTGCCGCGAGCGCTGACGACCTGTGCGTTCGGCGTGGTCTTCCTGGGTGCCTGTTCCATGGCTCTCGCCCCGGTCATGGGCGGGCGGCGCGGCGCGGCCGTGGCGCTGACCCTCGGGGCGTTCATCCTCACCGCGCATCTGGCGGGATGGGTGCCCGCGCGGATCGCCGCGGGTGATCTGCTGCTGGCTCTCGCGGTGATCGGGGTCAGCAACCTGTGGGCCCAGACCGGTATGACCGCCGGGCAGGTCGCGGCGCTGGCCGGTCTCCTCGCACCGTACGACCTGCTGGCCACGGGGCTGACCTCGGTCACCGCCCACCTCGTGCACCACTTCGCGGGCATGCCGCTGGGACCGATGCTCGCCGTCGACGACGGCACCTCACCCATCGGGGCGGGGCTCGGTGACTGTCTGATGCTGGCGCTGTGGCCGCTCGTCGCCGCCAAGTCCTTCGGGCGGGCGGCCGGCTGGTACGGCGCGATCATCGGCCTGTGCGTGGTGTCCGTGGTGCTCGCGGGAGCCGTCGCAGGCTGGGTTGACGGCGGCGTACCCCTCCTGACCGGGCTCGGCCCGTGCATCGTCGCGCAGTACGCCTACTGGCGCACCCGCCGCGGACCCGAGCGCCGCACCGTCGACTGGCGCGGCACCGCGCCGGAGCCGTCCGCCGACCCCTTTCACGAGCAGGACGTGGCCGTCGCCCTGGCGCTCGCCGACCAGCACCGCGACGGAGGATGGCTGGCCGTGACCGAGGGCCGTGTCGTCGGTCACGCCCCCTCCCCCGGCGGAGCACGCCGCGCGGCCCGCGAAGCGGGGCATACCGCGGTACCGGTGGTCGTCGCGGTACGGCCACGGGGCACGGCAGCGGCACGAACGGGCGAATGGCGCAGCAATCTCGGTTGAGATTGGCCCAGTTATTCGGGACATTGCGTCATTGGGTTGGAGGCAAGGCGAAGACCCGAGTCGACTTCTACTCGGGCCGCCTGCCCCTTCGCCTGGATCACCGCACAGTGACTGAACAGGAGCCATCCATGGCCGACACTTCGCAGACCACCCCCGACGCTCGTGTCGAGGACCGGAGCGGGCAGGACCGTCCGGATCACCCCGTGGCCTTCGACGACGCGGCGATACGCCAGGCCCGCAACTCCGCCGCGTTCTGGGCCGCGACCGGAATCTCCCGCGGCCACGAGGTGATCCGCCGACGCAGCTTCCTCGCCGTGCTCGGCGGCGAACGCGCCGGGACACGCTTCTTGCTGCAGGAACCCGACCCCGACGCGCACGAGCTCGCCGAGTTGACCGAGCTGGCCGGCCGATCGACCGGACCGGTGGATGCCGAGGATCCGTTCAGTTCCACCGACTTGAGTCACCTGGGCATGCGCAACTGGCAGATGCCGATCATGGTGCGCCCGCCTGGCCCGGTCCCCGCCCCGGCGATGGAGGTCGCCCGAGTCCAGCGGACGCACGAGTTGCAGGCTGCCGAGCAGATCGTGATCGAGGGCTTCGAGCTGACCAGATTCGCCCCCTACCGACCCGGCGAGATGTTCCCCACGACGCTGACCGAGCAGCCAGGCGTGGACGTGTTCATCGCCGTCCTCGACGGCGAGGCGATCGGAGCCGGTGTCACCGTCGTCCACGACGGATTCGGCAGCCACTACTGGGTCGGCACGCCGTCGGCACGCCGCTCCCGCGGCGCCGGGCGGGCCGTCATGCTCGGCTCGCTCGCGCCCATGGCGAACCTGCCGGTGACACTCACCTCCTCACGGCTCGGACGGCCGCTGTACGAGTCACTGGGCTTCACCGCCGTCACCTCGTCGACCTGGTGGTCCTCCCAATGACCGCAGCCAAGGCGTGACTTGGCGCCCCGGCAGCCCGAAACGCCCCGCCCGCCATCACGCACCAACTCGCTGTTCGCGGTCCCGGGGATCCGCACCCCGGGCCGCGCCGCTCCCGTGGAGGCGGGCGAGCCGGGTATGCCGGAGGGACCGTGAGCGGCAGGCTCAGGCCCCCGCTCGGCCGCGGCCCCGCCCCCGTCAGTCGGTGGGCGGGTCGTCGTGCAGCAGCCGCTGGAAGAGGCGGTGGTCGCGCCAAGCGCCGTTGATGTGCAGGTACTTGGGCGCGGTGCCGTACTGCTCGAACCCCGCCTTGGCGAGCACGCGCTGCGAGGCGGTGTTGTCGACCAGGGTGCCGGCCTCCACACGGTGCAGACCGAGCTCTTCGCGGGCGATGCGGCAGACCTCCTTCACCGCGGCCGTGGCCAGTCCCCTGCCCGCCCACTCCTGGTCCACCCAGTAGCCGAGCCCGCCGCTGCGGAACGGCCCGAGGGCGATACTGCCGAGGTTGATGGCCCCGACAGGCGTGCCGGTAGCCGTCTCGATCAGGACGTACGGTCGTAGTCGCCCGGCCTCACGCTCCGCGATGAGTCCGCTGATCCTCTCGCGCTGGCCGTGCTCGGTGTAGAACTCCTCGGACCGGTACGGCTCGAAGGGCCGCATCGACACCCGGTTGCGGCGCAACGTCTCCGCCAGGCCCGCCGCGTCCCCAAGTGAGACCTCACGCATCTCCACCCCGTTGATCATCACGCGCGCAGCATACCGACCGGGGGCGGGCGTGCGGGCCCCTTCCGGGGCACACGGGATCGACAGATCCCACACGCGAGACCGACGCCCCACCCGTTTCGTACGCTGGTTGCATGCGCATGCGACCCACGCTGAGCTGGACACCCGATGCGAGCCTGCCGCCCGGCACCACGGACCTGGGGCCGGTCGCCGATGCGCTGAGCACCGGCGATGTGCTGGTGCTCAGCGGAGCCGGCCTCTCCACGGAGTCGGGCATCCCCGACTACCGGGGCGAAGGCGGCAGCCTCAGCCGGCACACGCCGATCACCTACCAGGACTTCACCGCCGGCGCGCAGGCCCGGCGCCGGTACTGGGCGCGCAGCCACCTCGGCTGGCGGACCTTCGGCCGCGCCCGCCCGAACGCCGGGCACCGGGCCGTGGCCGCGTTCGGGCGGCATGGTCTGCTCAGCGGCGTGATCACCCAGAACGTCGACAGACTGCACCAGGCGGCGGGCAGCGACGGCGTGGTGGAACTCCACGGGAGCCTGGACCGGGTCGTCTGTCTCTCCTGCGGCGACGTCAGCGCGCGCCGCGAACTCGCCCGGCGGCTGGAGGAGGCCAACGCGGGCTTCGCGCCGGTGGCCGCCGCGATCAACCCCGACGGCGACGCCGACCTCACCGACGCGCAGGTCGGGGACTTCCACGTCGTCCCCTGCACCGTCTGCGGCGGCATCCTCAAACCGGATGTGGTGTTCTTCGGTGAAACCGTTCCGCCCCAGCGGGTCGCGCGCTGCCGCGCACTGGTAGACGGGGCGACATCGCTGCTGGTCCTGGGCTCTTCACTGACCGTGATGTCCGGACTGCGTTTCGTACGCCAGGCCGCACGCGCCGGGACCCCGGTGGTGATCGTCAACCGGGACCCCACCCGGGGCGACCAGCACGCCGTCACGCGGGTCGCACTCCCCCTGGGAACGGCCCTCACCGCCGTCGCCGAGCGCCTGGGCATCCCCGTGCACGACCCAGCGCCGGTCTGACCGGGGCCGTCCCGCTGGACCCCGTTTGGATCCGCGGCCCGGCCGAGCCGCCCCCACGCCCGCCCGCCCGCGCAGGCGGACGGGCGAGCAGGGGTCAGCGGGCCGGGCCGCGTCGAGACGGGGTCAGTAGGCCGTGGTGACCGTGACGCCGCTGAACGCCGTCTTCGCGTACAGACTGACGAACCGGTATCCGGCCGTGGTGTTGGTGACGGTGATGCTCTCGGCGTTCGAGGCGTTCGTCGAGCGCGCGGTGTACGCCGACGGGCCCGCCCAGGTGGTGGGGCTGTAGTAGAGGTCCGCGTTGCCCGTGCCTCCGGCGGTGGTGATCCGCAGGGTGACGGTACCGGCCGGCATGTACAGATACAGGTAGTCCAGGTCCCCCGCCTTGGCCGAGCGGCCGGAGCGGGAGCAGTTGCGGTCCAGGAGGCGGCTGTCGGCGTTGGTGCAGGTCGGCAGGGCGCCGTTGAGGGTCACGGACTTGGTGCTGGTGGAGGTCAGGCCCTTGGCGTCGGTCACGGTCAGGGAGATCGCGTACGTGCCGGGGGCGGTGTAGGTCTTGGACGGGTTGGCCGCCGTGGAGGTGGTGCCGTCGCCGAACTTCCACGAGCGCGCGGTGATGGTGCTGCCGGTGTCGGTGGACCTGTCCGTGAGGTTCACGGTCAGGCCGGAGACGGTCGCGTCGAAGGCGGCGGTGGGCCCGTTGCCCGTGCTGCCGCAGGCTCCGGCGGCACAGGCGTCGAGCCAGGTGGTGAAGTCGGCGTCGTAGCGGGTGCCGATGCCGGTGTGGTAGACCGCGTATCCCCCGGCGTAGTCACCGGCACGGAACTTGGCCAGCATGTTCTGCACGTCGGCGGGGTGCTTCTCGATCATGTAGCGGGTGGCCAGGTAGCCCCACGGGTAGGTGCGGGTCAGGTCCGAGTTGGTGTAGGTGCTCTCCCACAGGGTGCTCAGTGCGTAGGTGTGCTGCGCCGCGTCGGCGATGGCCTCGGTGTCGGGCAGCCCGCGGTAGCTGTACGAGACGTACTCGGCGAAGCCCTCGATCCACCAGATGTCCGGTACGGCCTCTCCGGCGCCGAAGTCGCCGGCCATGTCGTAGCGTCCGTCGAGGTAGTGGGTGTACTCGTGGTTGAGGTTCCAGATGTCGCCGGGGAAGCCGTCGCCCACGCTCTTGACGTACGAGAGGAAGCGGGCCTGGTTGGCCGGGTCGGCGGGGTTGCCCTCCAGGTACTCCCCTCCGTTGTTGGTGCTGTTGCCGAAGATCCAGCCGGAGTAGGTGCGGTAGTCCTTGGGGCTGGCGAACGTCACGATCTCGATGTTCGTGTTGTGGTCGTTGGCGACGGGCCCGCTGTCCTGGACGATGCTGTGGAAGTACGCGTCCTGGCCCTGGAGGCTGGTACAGGCGGCGGTGAGGGCCGCACTGGTCAGCGACTGGGCGCGGAAGGTGTGGGCGGCGTCGCAGCGGTAGGTGATCGGCAGCGCGGCGGCCGTGAGCCGGCCGACGAAGTCGCAGGTCCCGTAGTACGAGCACTGGGCCTTGTCGTAGGTGTCGGTCATGGCGGCGACGCCGACCCACAGGGGTGCTGTCGCGCCGGTGATGGCCGAGTCGCCGAGCAGCCCCTTGGCCAGTGGCCTGGCCTTGGCCTGCAGGGCGGGGGTGTCGAGGAAGCGCGCGGTCTCGGTACCGGCGTTGGAGGCGAGGTAGAACCAGGTGTCGTTCAGCTTGTCGCGGTGGTTGTGCGCGAAGGCGCCGAGCGTGTCGATGAGGCTCGGGTCGGCGGTCACGGCCTTGAGGAAGGCGGGGTTCCAGTGGCCCCGGAAGATCGGGGTGAACACGTTGTTGACGGCGTTGTCCATGCTCCAGTACGCGTCGTAGGTGCTGTTGTAGCCGTTGAGCACCTTCTGATACGTCTTCAGATAGCGGGCCTGCGCGTCGGCGCTGTCCGTCAGGATCATGACCTCACCCATGACGTCGCCGTTGGCCGAGCTGACGTCCATGAAGTGCGAGGACGCGAAGAAGGTGTCGAGCGCGGCCTCGGTCGCCGAGGAGAGGGTCGCCCCGTACGGTCCGACGTCGGAGGCGTGGTTGAACTGCACGTAGTACCCGGCGCGCAGGAACAGCACGAGCTGCAACACATGGGTGGAGTTGTCACCGGGGTAGGTCCGTGCCGTGTTCTGGAACGCGTTGGCGATGGTGACCATCTGCGCTTCGCGGAACGCGTTGCGGGCGTTGGTGCCGGTGACGGCGAAGAGCGTGTTGACGCAGTCCGTGGTCGATGCCTGGACGAAGGTCACGAGGGCAGATCCGCTGCGGCTGCCGAAGTCGGCCGGGGTGCAGGAGGCCGCGGTCAGGCCGTCCGTACGGCTCGGCTTCGTCGGGGCGGTGCGGGACGGGACCGGGTTCTGCGGAGGCTGGTGGGTGGCGTCGAGCGGGGTGCGGCGTTCGTCCGCGCGGTCGGAGACCGTCGCCGCCGATCCGGTCGGCGGCGGGGCGGTGTGGGCTGTTGTCGAGGGCCGCGGGGCCGACCCATGGCGCTCGACCGCGGCGGCGTGGCCGGCCGGGGTGAGCACGGCTATCGACAGACACAGGGCGAGCGCGAGTATGAGCAGGCCGCCGAGACGTCGTCTTGGTCGTACTGAGGGAGTCTTCACGTGCCGCCTCCCAGCGGAGTGAAAGCCGCGCTGCGGCGCGCGGCGGTGGGGGGGTACCGCGGGCCGCCGGGGCCTCCGGGCCGCCCGGGTGCGTACGGGCGTGTCCGTGCAGGCTTCGATGACCCACGGGCCGTGCTGATCCGTTGGCTTGAACGCGACTTGCGGTGGTCGCAGCCAGAAAAATTGCACATGTCACATGGCTTGGGAAGAGAGCGCGGGTAAACCGGCAGCAATTCCCGGCAGTTGGGAATCCTCAGGGCACCCTTGGGGCCGACGTGACGACCTGGGCCGAAGGGGGCACGACAACGGGCCCCAGCTGGGCGTTCGTCGCCAGGGGGCATGGCGGCTGCGGGGCAGGGCGGCCTGCCCTCACGCTCGCCGGGGTGCGCCCCTTCGGAGTTGACCTCAGGGGCTCCCTCAGAGAGCACGAAGGCGGCTTTCAGTCAGATGGCTTATTTACGGCGGCCCCGCAGGACCGGGTCAGAGAGCCGGTGCAGGCGCGCGGCAACCTTCTCGTCACCTGTGGCCACTGAGGAGTGAACACCGACACGCTCTTCCGAAACGGATGAACATGCAAGAGACACGCCAGGCCGCGCGGCAGCGCAGGCGCAGACGCGGGCTGATAGTGGGCACCACCACGGGGCTGGTCGTCACAGGTCTTCTCGCCTGCCTGGTCATGACGATGCAACCGGACCACAAGGAGGCTGCCGGGCGGGCCTCGGCCACGGCCGTCGCCGACTCCCAGGGGAGTCTCCCGCCTACTTCGCCTGCCATGAAGCCCTCCGCTGCTTCCCCGTCGGCCCCCTCCGCGACCCCCTCGGCCGGCGCGAAATCCCCGACGCCGGCCGGCGGCGCCACCTCTCCGAGGGCGACCACGCCGGCGACGCCGTCATCGGCCTCCAAGCAAAAGGCCCCTGCCACGTCATCCCTGGCCGGGCGGATTCGCCCCAAGAGCACCCGCCAGGGAGTCGCCACCGTCTACAAGGCCGGAGTCGGGGACGGCGCCTGCTCCTACGGCCCGAGCGACAACATGATGATCGCGGCGATGAACACCACCGACTACGAGACGTCCAAGGCCTGCGGAGCGTACGTCCTGGTCCGCGCGGCGAACGGCGCCTCTGTCACGGTCCGGATCACCAACGAATGCCCGCTGCCCTGCGCACCCGGCCAACTCGACCTCAGCGAGCAGGCCTTCGCCAAACTGGTCCCCGTCTCGACCGGCCGGATCGCGATCACCTGGAGCCTGTTGAGCCCCGACACAGCGGGCCCGATATCGATTCGCTACAAAAACGGGTCCAGCCCCTACTGGTGCGGCATCCAGGCGATCGGCCACCGCAACCCGCTCGCGCGGCTGGAAGTGCGCAGTGGCAGCGGCTGGCGCCAACTGACCCGCACCGGCTACAACTACTTCCTCTCCCCCAACGGCAGCGGGTGCGGCGGCGCCATCAGGATCACCGACATCTACGGAGAACGACTGACCGTCAACGGAATCGCGCTGCGGCCGGACGCCGTGCAGCCGACGCAGGTCCAGTTCGCGCAGCACTGATCTGTCCGCCCACCATGCCGCCCCTCCACAGAAAGCACTCGAAGGGGCGGCAGCGGCCGGCCTCACGCCCGTCCGCACGAGCCGACGGCAAGAAGCCGGTGACGCTGGGAAAAAGATTCCGGCTCGCGGCAACCTTTGCGGAGCCTGTGACCACAAGGAGTTGGACCCAGCCATTCCGGAGCTTGGATCCGCCTTTTGTCCGGTGCACGGCACACAAGGAGACACCTCCCCCATGAACAACCCCACGAACGCCGGGCGCCGCGGGCGTCACCGCCGCCGCTGGACCGCGACCGGTCTGCTGCTCGGCGCACCTGCCCTCGTCGTGCCGTATCTCCTGTTCGTACAAGAGGACTCGCAGGCCGCGACCGTCGACAGTGATGCCTACTACCGGCTGGTTTCTCTGCGCAGCGGCAAGGTGCTGGACGTCAACGGCTTCTCCACCGCCGACGGCACCCGTATCCAGCAGTGGACCGACCAGAACACCGCCAATCAGCAGTGGAGACTGAGGCCCACCAAGGACGGTTACTACGAGTTGGTGAACCGCAACAGCGGCAAAGTACTGGGCATCGCGGGCGATTCGACCGCCGAGAAGGCCGCCGCTGAGCAGCAGACCGACAGCTCCTCCACCTCCCAGGAGTGGCGTATCGACGAGGTGAGTGGTTCCGACGCCGTCACCTTCACCTCCCGCAGGAGCGGCCAGGTCCTGGACGTCTCCGACAACTCCACGGGCAACGGCGCGGCAGTCGTCCAGTACCCCGGCAAGGGCAGCGCCAACCAGCAGTGGAAGCTGGTGAAGGCAGTCAAGGCCGAGGCGGCCGCGGCCGGATCGTATGTGTGGAACAACGCCCGGGTAGTGGGCGGCGGTTACGTCTCCGGGCTGGTGTTCAACCCCCGCGAGAAGGGTCTGCTGTACGCGCGCACCGACATGGGCGGCGCCTACCGCTGGGACACCGCGGCCGAGCAGTGGATCCCGCTGACCGACTGGATCGGCGAGAAGGACTGGAACCTGCTGGGCATCGATTCGCTGGCCACCGACCCCGTAGACCCCGCCCGTCTCTACCTCGCGGCGGGCACCTACACCAACAACTGGGCGGGCAACGGCGCGATCCTGCGCTCCACGGACCGGGGCCGCACGTTCCAGCGCACCGATCTGCCCTTCAAGATGGGCGGCAACGAGGACGGCCGCGGGGCGGGCGAACGGCTGGCGATCAACCCCGCGGACAACGGCACCCTGCTGCTGGGCACCCGCAAGAACGGCCTGTGGCGCAGCAGCGACCACGGTGTGACATGGCGTCAGGTCTCCTCGTTCCCCGTCAAGGACGGGGCGAGCAGCGGCGCGGGCATCTCCTTCGTGACGTACGGCCCGGCCGGCAGCAAGACGGTCTACGTCGGCGTCGCCGACAAGTCCACCTCCCTGTACCGCTCCACCGACGGCGGCAACACGTGGCATGCCGTCTCCGGGCAGCCCACCGGCCAGCTGCCACAGCACGGTGTGGTCTCCGGCGACGGCTCGCTGTACCTGACGTACACCGACAACCTCGGGCCCAACGGCGTGACGGGGGGCTCGGTGTGGAAGTACACGCCCGCCCGTGGGACGTGGAAGAACGTCTCCCCATCCAGCGGCAGCTACGGGTTCTCCGGTCTGGCCGTCGACCCGCAGAAGCCGTCCACGGTGATGGTCACCACCCTCGACCGGTGGTGGCCCGAGGACGAGCTCTACCGGAGCACCGACGGCGGCACGACCTGGAAGACACAGGCCGCGAAATCGGTGCGGAGCACCTCCGCCGCGCCTTACGTGGGTTCCGGCATCGGGCACTGGATGACCGCCCTGGCCATCGATCCCTTCAACTCCGGGCATGTGCTGTACGGCACGGGCAACGGCATCTGGCGCAGCAAGGACGCCACCGCCCCCGACAGCGGCGGTACCAGCCACTGGGCCGCAGGGGCCCAAGGGCTGGAGGAGACCGCGCTGATGGACGCGATCGCCCCGCCCGGCGGCGCCACCGTCATCACCGCCATGGGCGACCAGGGCGGTTTCCGCCACGACTCCCTGACCAAGGTGCCCGCCGAGCGGCTGAAGAACCCGATGATGGCCAACAGCACCGACATCGACTTCGCCCAGTCCAACCCCTCGGTGATGGTCCGCGTCGGTCGCGGCGGCGCACAGGACGGCGCCTACTCCACCGACGGCGGCAGCAACTGGAACGGCTTCAAGGCAGAGCCGGTGGCCGGCGCCGACAGCGGCCATGTCGCGCTCGCGGCGGACGGCTCCACCATCGTCTGGACCGAAGCCGGTCAGGTACCGTACCGCTCCACCGACAAGGGAGCGAGCTGGTCGAAGGTCAGCGGCCTGGGCACCGGCGCCGTGGTCGTCGCCGACCGTTCCTCGGCCAAGACCTTCTACTCCCTGGCCGGCGGAACGCTCTACGCCAGCACCGACGGCGGCGCGACCTTCACCGCCCGCGCCACCAACCTGCCCACCGGCCGTCTCACGGCCGCCCCCGGCATCACCGGGGACCTGTGGATCGCCGACGGTACCAAGGGCCTGCTGCACTCCACCGACGGCGGCCGCACCTTCACCCCGCTCACCACGGTGCAGTCGGCCTCCGCCCTCGGCTTCGGCAAGGCCGCGCCGGGCGCCGACTATCAGGCCCTGTACCTGATCGGCACCGTCAAAAACGTCAGCGGAGTCTTCCGCTCCACCGACAAGGGCGCCACCTGGCTCCGCGTCAACGACGACGCCCACCAGTGGGGCAGCATCGGCGCTGTCGGCGTCATCACCGGCGACCCCGACACCTTCGGGCGCGTCTACGTCGGCACCAACGGACGCGGCCTCCAGTACGGCGACCCGTCCTGACCCCAGCTCCGCCGGCGGGGCCGCAGGCACCACAGCCTGCGGCCCCGCCAGGGCGGAGCGACCCCGCTCCGCCCGGCACCGCTCCTGACGCCGGGCCGCCCGGAAACGGACGCCCTACGAGATTCCCTCATTTCTCTATGGGGCGATTGAGGAATTCCGTCCTCATACTGACGCGCGGCAAAGGAACCCGGCGTCACTCGGCCGGATACGGCAGCAGCTCCTTGTCCGTCTTCTCCCATGCCGCCTTCAACTCGCCAAGAAGCCTCGGCTCCTCCGCGGCCCGGTCGGCCTGTTCGCGCCGGTCCTCGGCCAGGTTGAACAGCTGGTCCTGACCACCCTTGCCCCGGTAGTACTTCCACTCGCCGCGCCGCAGCGCCCGCTCCCCGCGCACGCGCCAGAACAGCTCACGCTCGGCAAGCCGCTCGCCCTTCAGCAGGTAGGGGGCAAGGCTCGTCCCGTCCAGCTTGTACGCCGGATGCGGCCGCGCGCCGCCGATCTCCAGGAGCGTGGCAGTCCAGTCCGGGGTGAAGACCGGCTCATGGCTGACCTGCCCGCCGTCGAGACGCGCGGGCCACCGCACGATGGTCGGCACGCGGATCCCGCCCTCCTTGAGCGAGGCCTTGTTGCCCGACAAGGGCCAGTTGTACGAGAAGCGCTCGCCGCCGTTGTCCGAGGCGAAGAACACCAGGGTGTCCCGCCCCTGCCCGGACTCCTTCAACGCGCGCAGCACCACACCGACCGAGTGGTCCAGGTCCTGCACCATCTGCGTGTACTTCTCGACGGAACCGCCGTCCTGATGCCAGAGCGCACCCTTCTCGCCCGCCTTGATCCTGCGGACGATCTCGGCGCTCTCCTCCTCGTCCCCCTCCGCGATCCACGGCCAGTGCGGGGTGGTGAAGTTGAGGTTGAGCAGCCACGGTCGAGCACCATGGTCGCGCCGGACGTACTCACTGGCGCGCTCGGTCAGGATGCGCGTGTAGTACCGCAGATCCTTGTACTCGGCATCCCCCTCTCGTACGTCACCTTCATACAGGTCGTACTCCCCGCCGAGCCCCAGCTTCGAGTAGTACTCAAGAGCCCCGCCGAAGTTCCCGAAGAACTCGTCCCAGCCCGACTTCGTGGGCGAGTAGTCCGGCAGATACCCGCAGTGCCACTTGCCGATGAGCGCGGTCGCGTACCCCGCGTCGCGCAGCAGCGAGGCCAGTGTCGGATGCGTCGGTTCGAGCCCGACGGACCTGTCCGCGATCGGCTCCGCCAGACCGCCCTTCGTACGCCCCGGCAAGCGCCCCGTGTACAGGCTGAACCGCGTCGGCGAGCAGGTCGCGGACCCGGCGTAGGCATCCGTGAACCGCACCCCCTGCCGCGCGAGCCGGTCCAGGTTCGGGGTCTTGATGTGCGGGGCGCCGTAGGAGGAGAGATCAGCCCAGCCGAGATCGTCGCCGAGGATGAAGAGGATGTTGGGCCGCTTGGCCCGCCGGTGTGGTGCGGCCTTGAACGGCCTCTCCTCCAGCGGTGCTTGGGCCTGGACGTCGGCGGCAGACAGACCGATGGCGGCGGCGGTGGCGCCTCCCGCGACGGCACCGCCGAAGGCACGGCGGGACAGCTTGGATTCGTACGAGGACACAGTGCGCTCCTGAACAGGGCACGGCACACCACGGCGTCACGTACCCGAAGAGAGTCGAGAGGGAATCGGTTCAGGCAGCGCGAAGACAGATGGCGCTCGCGACACGGACCAAGTCGACGTGGCGGCGCTCCACAAGGGTGACCGTCGAGTCACCGGGCAGCTGCATGGGCCAGGAGCCTCGCCGAGCATCTGTGTACCTGTCAACGAAAAGGCCCGCCTGTTCACACGGGCTTCGCACTCCGGATCCGCGCTCCCGCATCAGACCGCCCGACCGACTGAAGACGCCCGGTGAGCTTCCCCTCGGGGGTGAGGGTGAAGGCGGTGGGGTCCGTGCTCGTGGTGCCGTGGGCGTCCTCGCCGTACGCCTTCAGCGTGATCGACTCGGCTTTGCCCATATGGATCTCCGCCTCGGCGGCATGCGCCCAAGCGCTGACGCGGATGTGCGCCGACCAGTGCAGCACCTCTTCGGACCGCCAGCCGCTCCACGTCGCTTCGGGAAGGAGGCCCGCCCCCGGGGCTTCGCGTACGGGAAAGGCGCCGGTGGCCAGCAACACGGCGGCCAGGACGAGGTAGATCGCCGTCGCGCGGGACGGGCGGCGTAGGACGGGCACGGAGGGCTCCTGTCGGTGGGTCCGGGGTGGCCGGCTCTCGTCCCACCATCCGGGGGGAGAGACGGCAGTGGGAGGGCGCGCGTTCCCGACCCCGACCCCGACAGCCTCGGATGCACCGGTCTCCCGGATCCGGCTTCCTCATGGCAAGGGAGACTGCTGGCTCGTCACCCGGCACAAGGACGTCAAGTTCGTCACCTCGGACCCGCGATTCAGCAGGAACGTCCTGGGGCGGTCGGTGCCCAAGATGACCAAGCACTTCATTCCCCTGGATCGCGCGGTCAGCTTCGTGGACCCGCCCGATCACGCCCGGGTACGGTCCGCGGTCTCCTCGTCCTTCACCCAGCGCAGCGTCGACCGACTGCGGCTACGCGCCCGCCTCCTCATGGACGAGCTGTGCATCGAACTCGAGGCCGCAGGCCCGTCCGCCGACCTCGTGCACCATGTCATCTCGCCCTTCGCCCTGGCGATGATCAGCGAGGTGATCGGCATCCCCTCCGCGGACCGGCCTCGTGTCCGGGACTGGGCACAGACAGTCCTGACACGAGCCTCGGACGACGCTCAGGCGCTGCGGGCCGAGGAAGCCAAGCAGGCCTCCCGTGACTACTTCCGTCAGCTGGCCTCACAGCGTCGTGCCGAGCCGCGGCAGGACGTGATGAGCACGATGGTGGCCGCCGTCGGCGCCGGACGCATCGATGAGGAAGAGCTCCTGGCCCTGGCCACCCTCATCGGCCTCAACGGCTGGCACGCCGTGTGCAACAACACCACCAACATGATGTACGTCCTGCTCACCCAACGGCACCTGATGGAACGGCTGCAACGCGAGCCCCGCCTGATCCTGTCGGCGGTGGACGAACTCCTGCGCTGGGTTCCCCACAAGCACGGCGTCGGGCAACCCCGGATCGCCACCGAGGACGTGGCCGTGGGCGGCGTCCTCATCCGCGAAGGAGAACTTGTCTACGTCTCCTACGTGGCGGCCAACTGGGACGAGCGGGTCTACTCCGATCCCAGCACAATCGACTTCGAGCGCAACGACCCGCCGCACATGGCGTTCGGCCACGGACCGCACGCCTGCGTCGGCCCCCTGCTGGCCCGGATGGAAGCCGAAGTGGTGCTGTCCACCTTGATCAGCAGATTCCCCACGATGCGTCTCGCGATCCCGCCTCACGAGATGAACTGGCAGACCGACGTCCTCATCCGGGGCCCCGTCGACCTGCCAGTCACCTGGTAGCCGGGCTGGCAGAGGCCATGTCCCTTCTACCTGAAGCCGCCCTTCGGCCTGTGCCGACCGGTCCCGGCAGGCAGCGGCAGCCCCTACAGACCGCTCGTCAGGGCCTGGCCGCCGGTGGTCCCTCCGGCGCGAGGGCGTAAGCGCTGATCAGGTTGGTGACCGCGAACACGCACTCCAGGCACGTCGCCGTGAACAGCGAGGTACCGCCGCACGCGATGATCAGGACGACACCCGTCACGAGTACGGCGAGAAACGTCGAGTAATGGCGGCGGAGTGACACCGCAACGTCGAGGGACATGTCTGTCTCACCTTCCTGGAGAACCGCAGGACCGAGTCGTCCTCCATTCGACCGGTCGCCGCGCCGGCCGTCCACGGAATCCGGCCGACTTCGACGTACCGGGAAAAGGACCAGAAGTTCGGCCTTCTTCAGTAAAATTCGGTGAAGTTCCGCGTCCGCGGCCTACGAAGTGCGAGTATCTCGGCCACCGGTTCGTGTCGGGCACTGGGGGAATCTTGGAGGGCTACCCACGCGGGGAGCTGCCGCCGGTGCAGCGGTTCGCCGCGGAGCTGCGACGGCTGCGCATCAGCGCGGGCGACCCTCAGCTCAAGACGATCGCCGCGCGGGCGCAGTGCAGTCAGGCGACGGTCTCCGAAGCGCTCAACGGCCACCGCCTGCCCAGCGAGACGCTCACCCACCGGCTGATCACTGCTTTGGGTGGTGACTGGGGATGGTGGAAGGAGTTCTGGCGAGTTGTCCGGACCGAGCTGGACGACTTGAAGCACCCTCCCCCACCAACCCAGTCGCAGACGCTCCAGGCCGACATGGTCTGTTACGCGGATCCTCCTGCCCTGTACCGAGCCGCGGCCGACCGTGTCCGCGCCGCCCGCCACGAGATCCGTCTCACGTACGTACGGCAACACCCTCCTGACCACTGGGTCTCCTCGGAGGTGACCGCCTACTACGAGACGGTGTTGCAGTGGGCCAGGGAACACGCCGACGAGTCCACCAGCGTGCGGCGCATCATCGGTGTTCCCGAGCGCGACGGCGTACCGCCGCCGCCCTATCTGGCCTGGTTACACCGACATCAGGCAGAGATCAAGGAGTTGTACACCTACGAGGCACGGGTGATGCCCTGGAGCAGCCCTTGCGCCTGGCACAACACCGCTCTGCTGGACGACTCCGTCACCTTTCTCACCTTCTCCGGTGCCGGCTCGCAGCAGCTGACCGGATTCAGCATCGAAGGACCGGTCTTCCTGGCGCCCTTCGCGTCCATATTCGACCGCGCCTGGGGCGCGTTGCAGACCCTCGACGACTACCTGGCCGCGCAGGGGCGGTAACAGCACCGCGCGACTGGCAACGGCTTCACGCAGGACGAGGGCGCCCAGCATTCTCCGGAACAGCATGGGACCCACCGTCTCCTACCCAGGCTGACTGTCCACGTTGTCGTCGAACAGTTCCCGGGTACGGCGCAGCAGCGCTTCCCGTACGTCGTCCGGTGACAGCACCCGCAGGGGTGTGGCCAGGCTGAGGAGGTACCGGGCGAGCCCGTCCGCGTCGGGCCCGCCGATGTCGACGATCGTGGCGTCGGGGCCGTCCGGGCGGTGGGTGCCGACCGTCGGCGGGATCAGCCGAAGCGCCTGCTCCACGGGCAGAGGCAGGCGGATCGTCACGTAGAGGGGGTAGGCCCCGGTCGCGATGGAGCGGGAGACGAGTAGCGCCGGGTCCGGTGGGTCGACGAGTTCCACCGGGCGCCCGGTCGGATGTATCTGAGCAACCCTGTCGGCCCGAAAGGTACGCCACTCCTCCCGCGTCACATCCCGGGCGACGAAGTACCAACGGCGTCCCGTGTGTACCAGGCGGTACGGGTCGACGTCCCGGACCGTGGCCTTCCCCTCCCGATCGCGGTACGACAGGAGGCTCCGCTCGCCCCGGCGGCACGCGCCGGCCAGTTCCAGCAGCATGCCGGGCGCGATCTGCGGCTCGTCGAGCCGCGCGGTGTGAACCAAGGCGGCGTCCATCTCGCCCAGCCGGTCCGCGATCCGGCGCGGCAGAACCTGACGCAGCTTCAGCAGAGCGGACAGCGCGGCCTGGTCGCCGCCGAGAATGCCGCTGAGCGCGGCCTCGCGCAGCCCGACAGCCACGGCCAGTGCCTCTTCGTCATCGAGGATCAACGGCGGCACCCGGGCTCCGGGACGGAGGCGATAGCCGCCCCATGGCCCGGGGTCGGACTCGACTCCGTAGCCGAGTTCTCGCAGCCTTGCCACGTCACGCCGCACCGTGCGCTCGGTGACCGCCATCTTCTCGGCAAGTTCGCCGCAGGTCCAGGAGGGCCGCGCGGACAGCAGCGTGACCAGTCGCAGCAGGCGGGCGGATGTGCTGATCACATGGTGAAGTCTCCCGCACGACCAGGACCGAATCTGTCCGGGTCCCGTCATAGCGTCTTCCTCATGAGCACTGCACAGACATCCGCACCCGCGATCCGTTACGTGGCGGTCACCTTCGACTGCCCGGACCCCGCCGAACTGGCCCGCTTCTACGGCGACGCCCTCGGCCTGCCCGTCGCCTACTCCACTGACGACTTCGTCCTGCTCGGCCAGGAAGGCTCGGCCGGACTGGGGTTCAACCGGCTGGCCGACTACCGACGGCCCACCTGGCCGGACCCTTCCCAGGAGAAGCAGGCCCACATCGAACTCGGCGTCGATGACCTGGATGCCGCCCAGGCCCGGCTGCTCGCCCTGGGGGCCGTCGAGCCCGCCGTCCAGCCGGAACCCGACCGGTGGCGGGTCCTGCTGGACCCGGCGGGCCACCCGTTCTGCATCACCACCCTGGTCTGAGCATGATCGGCAGACTGATGACCATGACAGCGCAGATGGTCCACCAGCACGGCGTGGTCGCCCGTCGGCTCACTTCTGGGGCAGCGCCTCGCGGAGCCTGCGCAGGGAGGCGGTGTTGTTGCCGAACTGGTTGATCGCGGGCGCTCCCCGGTGGGACGGGCCGTAGCCGTGCTTGAGGAAGTTGGCGAACGACCCGCTCGCGCTCAGGTCGACGAAGAAGTGGCGCTCGGGCTCCGGGAAGCCCGACGCCATCAGCTCGTCGAACCGGATGCGCTCGCGGATCACGTCCCAGAGGTAGCCCTCCCGGTAGTCCGGCGCCGCCGGGTCCACGACGGTCGCGTGCGTGGCTGAGTACAGCGGCAGGCGTGCGGAGCGCAGCGGGACCGTCCGGGCCGCGTCCATGACGTCCGGGCGGAGGGCGTCCAGGTGCGGGGAGTGGAAGGCCTGGCGGACCGGGAGGCGCACGGCGATCACGCCTTCCCGGTCGAGCCCGGCCCGCAGCTCGGCGAGGCGGTCCGCCGCGCCGCTCACCAGGAAGTTGCCCTCGTAGTTGACCCCGGCCAGCGTCACCGCGCCGAACAGGTCGGGCCGGTCCGCGAAGAGCGAGGGCGAGGCCAGCACGCTCAGCATGCCGCCGTCGCTGCGCTGCGCCAGCAGCCGGGCCTGGCGCATCACCAGCCGCAGCCCGTCCTCGAAGTCCATGGACCCGGCGACGGTGGCCGCGATGTACTCCCCCAGGCTGTGGCCGAGGACCGCGTCCGGCCGTACGCCCTCCTCGCGCAGGGTCTCGGTGAGGCTGTAGCCGACGCTGTAGAGCGCCGCGTGCGTGGTGAGGACGGCGTCGTACTCCTTGCCCTTGCGCGCGTCGTCGTAGACCGCCTCCACCAGGGAGGCGCCGCCCGCCGCCCGGTGGGCCGCGCTGCAGCGGTCCAGGGCGCGGCGGAACGCCGGGTGGGTGTCGTAGAGTTCCCGGCCCATCTGGTGGTACTGGGTGCCCTGGCCGCCGTACATGAACACCAGCTCGGTGCGTGGCCGGGCGCTGACCACGGGCGCCGGGGACTCCTCGGACAGCGGCAGCGGGTCCTTGAGGATCTGGTCGGTCAGCTTGGCCAGGACCCGGCCGGGGCCGATCTCCTCGAAGGTGCGGTACCCCTGGCCGATCAGCCAGGAGATGGACTCGTACCACTTCACGGGGCTGGATATCTGGCGCGTCAGATACTCCGCGTACCCCTGCTTCGGGTAGGGGCGGGCCGTGTAGTTCGCGACGACCGGGATCGTCAGCTCCCGCAGCTCGAACCCGGCGAGGTAGCGGGCGAACTCCTGCTCTACCTCCGTCATGCAGCGCGAGTGGAAGGCCGCGCTCACGTTCAGCGGGATGAAGGCGGCCCCGGCGTCGGTGAAGGCGGTGCGCAGCTCGGGGGCGAACACCTCGTCGTACTCGCCGGAGACGATGCACTGCTCGCGCGAGTTGATGTTGGCGATGTCGAGGTTGCGGAACGGCAGGCCCCTGAGGATCTCGTCGACCCGCCGCTGGTCCAGGCGGACGACCGCCGCCATCGCGCCCTTGGGTGCCCGGCTCATCAACTCGCCGCGCTTCCGCACCAGTTGGAGCCCGGTGAGGAAGTTGAAGGCACCGGCCGCGAACAGCGCGCAGTACTCCCCCAGGCTGTGCCCGGCCACCACGTCGGGCAGCTCGCCGCCCCCCGTACGGTCCAGATAGGTGAGGGCGTTGACCACGTACAGCGCGGGCTGGGTGTACTCGGTCCTGGCCAGCACCTTGTCGGGGTCGCGCAGGCAGAGCTCCTCGATGGAGTAGCCCAGGCACGCGTCGGCCTGCGCCACCAGCTCGGGGAACTTCTCGAAGAGCCCCTCGCCCATGCCCTTGTGCTGCGAGCCCTGGCCGGGGAAGACGTAGACCGATTTCATGAGTAACTCCCGTACGTTCCGAGCTGTTGACCCAGCAGGGCCGCTGTCTCCCGCAGCAGGTGCTCCGCGACGGCGGCCACCCGGCGCTCGCGCCACTTCTCCAGCGGAGTGTCCCGTACCCAGGCGTTGAACGCGCCCATGGCCGGGCCGCAGTGGATCTGGTAGTCGACCCGCTGCTCGGTGCTGCCCGCCATGGCGAGGCGGGCGGAGTGGACGAAGTACCAGCGGAAGACGAGCGCCATCTTCTGCTTGGGGCTGCGCTCGATCTGAGCGAGCCGCTCCGGGAAGCGCCGGGCGACATGGGCCCGGGTCTCCGCCCAGACCTCGTCGATGGAGCGCCGGAAGAACTTCTCCTCCAGCGTGGTGCGCGTCCGCGCGTCCAGGTCGTCGAGCGAGTCGTGGCGCAGATACAGCTCGTACAGCTTCTGGGCGCGCGCAGGGAAGAACAACCCCTTGCGCACCGCCTGGACCTTCGCACCGACCTCGAACATGTCCCCGGCGGGCGCGTAGTCGGTGTCGTGGACGCCGAGTTCCTGGAGGATGTCCTTGACGGCGTCGCTGGTGCCCGCCTCGACGGTGCACTGGTTGATGGATCCGGTCACGATGAAGTCGGCGCCCAGGGTGTACGCGGCGAGCGCCGCCTCCGGGGTGCCGATGCCGCCGGCGGCCCCCAGGCGCACCGGCTCCGGGTACCTCTCCTCCTCGCCGATACGGTCGCGCAGCGCGCGCATGGCGGGCATCAGCACATAGGCGTTGCCGCCGTCCGTGTGGCCCGCCGAGTCGGCCTCGACGCACAGGTCCTGGGCGATCGGCAGCCGCGCGCCCAGCTCCGCCTGCTCGGCGGTGACCAGTCCGCGCTGGACCAGCTCCCGTACGAGTTCGGGCGGCGCGGGCCGCAGGAACCGCTCGGCGACCTCGGCGCGGGACACCTTGGCGACGATGTGGTGGCCCTGGACCACGTTTCCGGCCGCGTCGCGCGAGAGTCCGGCGAGCCGGTAGCGCACCAGGGGCAGCGTGGGGCGGATGTAGGCGGACGCCTCGACCGTGCGGACGCCGTGGCGCAGATACAGCTCCACGGTGCGCATCTCCAGGTCGGGCTCCTGCGGGTTGCTCAGCAGGTTCACGCCGAACGGCTGGCCCTGGCCGAGCTCCCGGCGGATCCGCGTCAGGGCGTCGTCGATCGTGTCCAGGCCGAGGCCGCCGGTGCCGAAGAAGGAGAGCAGCCCGGCCCGGCCCATCGCGGTGACCAGCTCGACCGAGGCGATGCCCTTGTACATCGCGCCGGCCGCGTAGGTGTACCGGACGCCGTGCGCCTCGCGGAACCGGGCGTTGCCGAGCGCCTCGGGCGGCACGGTGAACTGCATGGGGGCCTCGGTGGGTCGGGGGGTCTCGACGGGCTGGGGTGTGGTGTCCAGGGGCTCGACGGGGGCCGCCTCCCACGGGAACACGCCCTCCTCCGCGTACCGCTGGATGGCCCGGACGTTCTCCGGGTCCTCGAAGACCAGGCGGTTGGTGGCGAGCGCCGCGCTCTTGGCGTGCTCGGTCACCGGCGACAGCTCGCGCAGATACGCCTTGTACCGCGTGACCGCCTTCTTCGACAGGCGCCCGAGCCGCTGGAGGTGGGTACGCAGCAGCGCCTCGCTGTCCGGCCCGTACGCGTCGACGAGCCCCCACTCGCAGGCCCGCGCCGCGTCGGCGGTGCGGGTCGTGGCGGCGAGGTAGTGGGCGTGCTGGAAGCCGGTGCGGCGGATCAGGAACGGGAGCACCACGGCCGGTATCAGGCCGAAGAGCAGCTCGGAGAGGCTGAACGTGGCGCTCTCGTCGGCGATCACCACATCGCTGGCGGCCACCAGGCCGACCCCGCCCGCGTTCGCCTTGCCGCGCACGTGCGCGACCGAGAGGAAGTCCCCGTACGCGAGGAGGCGGAACAGGTCGAACAGCGGCTCGGGGTCGGCCGCCGTGCGCCCGCCCTCCCGGACGGCCTCACCGATCGCCCCGAAGTCGGCGCCGAAGCAGAACACTTCGGGCAGCCCTTCGAGCACCACCACGGTGGCGGAAGAGCGCGAGGCGCGGGTCAGGACCTCGGTGAGCTCGCGCACCAGGGTCTCGTTGAGCGCGTTGTCGGCCTCGGGCCGGTGGATCCGCACGTACCAGGTGGTGCCGTGCTCGCGCAGCCGCAGCGTGGTGGGGGCCGGTCCGTGCGTCAGCCCACCCATGCGTACTCCCGGTGGTAGTCCTTGATCTCCCGCAGGACCAGCCGGGGCCCGCCACCGTTGCCGGTCGCGGCGACGAGGTCCTGGTTGACGGCCGCGTCCCGGGTGCCGAAGCGGATGAAGTCGCGGTCGCTCAGCAGCCGGTCGTATTCGCCCAGGGAGAGCCGGTAGCGGCCGTCCAGATGGGCCTCGATGGCCATCTCCTTCAGCCGGGCGGCCCCGTCCGGGGTGACTACGCCGCTGTAGAACTCGGAGCAGCAGCCCGACCCGTAGGAGAAGCAGCCCAGGCGTCGGGGCGCGTCGAAACCGCCGTTGCAGACGGTGCTCGCCAGCGACAGGAAGACGGTCGCGCCCATGATGTTGCCGACGCGGCCGCAGTACTCCAGGCCCGGCATCACCCGGCGCTCGAAGTCCTCGGCGATCTCGGCGCCCTTCGCCTTGGCGACCTTGCGCATCATCGTGCGGTGGGCGCCCTTGACCATGCCGCCGAAGGGCGTGTGGAAGGCGAGGTACTGGAAGGAGTCGCGGTAGTCGGCGCCCTGGACCTTCTTCTCGTACGCCCGGTAGGACTGCTCGCAGCAGTCCAGGTACGACATCAAGGACAGGTCGACGTCACCGGACTCGCTGTCGGGGGCCGGACGGCAGGTGTCCATGACCTCGTAGCCGTAGTAGCCGCTGGCGCCCACGTCGAGCTGGAAGACGTGCGGGGTGTCGCTGATCAGCATGGCGACCGCGCCGGCGCCGCCGCTGGGCTCGGCGTACGCCCACTCCTGGGCGGCCGCCTCGTCGCCGTCCTCAAGGAGGTAGCGGGAGATGTCGGTGGCGATGACCAGTGCCTTCGCGCCCGGTGACGTCTGCGACAGGATGAAGTTGCAGGCCATCTGGAACCCGGCGGTGCCCGCGTAGCAGGCCTGCTTGAGCTCGAACATCCGGCAGTTGCGGCTCAGGCCCAGCTGGTCGTGGAGGTAGGCGCTGGTCGACTTGGAGAAGTCGATGCCCGACTCGGTGCAGGTGATCAGCAGCTCGATGCTGTCCTTCTCCTCGGCGCTCAGCCGGTCGAGGAGGGGCCGGGCGGCGTTGGCGCCGAAGGTCACCGGGTCCTCGAAGGGCAGCGCCACGGTCTTCTCCCTCATCAGGAGGTTCTCCAGGCGCGGGAGGTCGAGCCCCCGGTGCTGCGCCAGTGCCTTGACGTCCAGCACTGCCGAGCCGCCAAACACGTTCATCGCTTCGATACCGACGCGGGACATGACCTTACGCTCTCCGTGATTCGCACTTGCTCATGCAAAGTGCCGTGTTGATGCCGCCGAATCCCATGCTCAGGCTCAGACAGTGGTGGACCTCGGCCTCTACGGCCTCGCCGCGCACCCAGCGCAGCCGGTCGTCGATGGGCTCCACGAGATTGCGGGTGGGGTGCAGTCTGCCGTGCCGCATCTGGAGCAGCGCGGCGACCGCCTCCACCGCCCCGGCCGCGGTGAGTCCGTGCCCGGTGATCGACTTGGTGGCGTTGACCCGGGCGCGGGTGAGCCCGGCGGCCAGCAGCGCGTCGGCCTCGGTGCGGTCGCCGACCGGCGAGGCCGTGCCGTGCGGGTTGACGTAGTCGATGTCGGTGGCGGTAAGACTGGCCCGCTCCAGGGCCTGCCCGATCGCCCGCACCTCGCCCTCCAGGGACGGGTTCGGGTTGCGGTTGCCGTCCAGCTGGACCGACCAGCCGGTCAGCGCCGCGTACGGCTCGGGGGGCGCCGGGCGGGCGCCGACGCGCTCGACGACCAGCGCGCCGCACGCCTCGCCGAAGACGAAGCCGCCCCGGCCCGCGTCGAACGGACGGCAGGCCAGCTCCGGCGCCTCCGCGCAGGACTCCGGCGCCATCGCGCCCATGGCGTTGAGGCCCAGGTACTCCCAGTACGAGAGGTCCATCAGGGCGCCCACCGCCACGCACACGTCGACCCGGCCGGACGCCACCGCCTCGGCCGCCTCGATGACCGCCAGCTGGCCGCTGGCCGAGGCCCCGCCCACGGTGTGGGCGAAGCCGCGGATGCCGAAGGCCGCCGTGGCGAGCCCGCACAGATCGGTGTCCAGGAAGGACATTCCGTAACTGGGCCGCAGGAAGCGGGGTTTGGCACGGTGGCGGTCCTGGGCGAGGGCGATCTCGCGCTGCTGGAGGTTGCTGCCGCCGACGACCAGGCCGATGCGCTCGGCCGGGACCTCGTCCAGGCGCGCCTCGCTCCAGGCCTCCTCCAGGGTGGCCAGCAGGATCTGGCCGGTGAGGGAGACGGTCCGCAGTTCGCGTGCGGCCAGCCTGGTCGTCGGCGCGAAGGTGGGGATCTCCGCGCCGACGAACCGGGTGTCGGCCTGGCGGCCGGGCCGCTCCATGACGGCGAACCGGTGCGCCCCGGCGAACAGCGCCTCGGCGAAGGCGGCCTTGCCCTGGCCCACGGCCGTGGTGACCCCCAGCCCGGTCACGGCGATCTCGGGCACGTTACCGGGCCACCGCGGTCTTGTCGGCGAGGTGCCGGGCGAGCTCGCCCAGGTTCTGCGGGCCGAACGTGTCGACCAGCGGTATCTCCAGGTTCATCGCCTCAAGGACGATCATGACGATCTCGGCGCGGTCCATCGAGTTGGCGCCGAGCGCGTCCAGCGAGTCGGTCTCCTGGAAGTCGTGCCCGTCGAGCTCCGGCAGGACCTCGACGATCGCCTCGTGGATCAGAGGGAGGATTTCTTCGCTCTTCATAGTCACACCATCACTAGGGAAACAGGGGGAACAGGGCGAACAGAGGGAACACGGGAACAGGAATCGGTAGGGGCAGGGCAGGGATCCGGCCGGTCACAGCTCCGCGTCGGCCGCGGCCGCCCGTAGCTCCGCCAGGTCGGCCCCGGGGCTGGCGACGATCTTCAGCAGCAGCCGCTCGTACAGCGCGGCCATCCGCTCGGCCGTCCGCCGCGCGAACAGATCGGTGCTGTACTCCAGATAGCCGTTCAGGCCCGCCGGAGTCTCCCGCACCACCAGGTTGAGGTCGAACTTCGCCACCCCGGCGTCCGAGGAGACCGGCAGCGTGGCGAACTCCGGTACGGGTGCCTCCTCGCCCGGCGGGGTCGGTGCGGGCGCCGGGATCAGGTTGAACATCGCCTGGAACAGCGGCGAGTGCGCCGGATCGGGCTCGGCGACCAGCTCCTGGGCGAGCCGCGCGAACGGCACGTCCTTGTGCTCGTGCGCCTCGGCGGTGACCTGCTTGGCCCGGGCCAGGAGCTCGTCGAAGCTCCCTTCCCCGGCCGTGTCGAGCCGCAGCACGAGCACATTGATGAAGTAGCCGATCAGCTGCTCAAGGGCCGGGTCCGGGCGGTTGGTCACCGGCGAGCCGATGGCCGCCTCGCGGTCCTCGGTGTACGCGCCGAGCAGCACCGCGAACGCCGACAGGAGCGTCATGTAGAGCGTGACGCCCCGCTCCTGGCCGTACCGCCGCAGCTGTACGAGCAGCTCGGCCGGGACGTTCACCGCGACCGTCGAGCCCCGGTGGGACTTGACGGCGGGGCGGCGGTAGTCGGTGTGCAGCGAGAGGCAGGCGGGCAGCCCGGCCAGCTGACCGCGCCAGTACGCCTCCTGCCGGGCGAGCTCCGCCGCGTCGACCGCGCGGTGCTGCCAGTGCGCGAAGTCGGCGTACTGGAGCTGAAGTTCGGGCAGCTCCGGCTCGACGCCGCGGCGCAGCGCCGCGTACACCGTGTTCAGCTCGGCCAGGAAGACGCCGGTGGACCAGCCGTCGAAGATGCCCCACGGGCGGGTGACGACGGCGATGTGCTCGTGCGGCGACAGCGTCAGCAGGTGCACCCGCAGCATATGGCGGTCCTGCGGCGCGAACGGGCGGGCGCGCTCGGCCCGCAGCCACTCGGCGGCCGCCGCGTCCCCGGCCATCTCCTCGAAGGCGACGGCGAAGCCGCCGGCGTCGTTGACCTGCTGTACGTATGCCCCGTCGCGCAGGACATAGCTGGTGCGCAGCACCGCGTGCCGGGCCACCAGCGCCTCGAAGGCGCGGGCGTAGGCGGCGCGGTCCAGGGGGCCGACGATCCGGTAGGCCATCTGTACGTTGTCGTACGCCGTGCCCAGGTGCTCGCGCTGGTTGAGGAACCACAGCTCGCTCTGCTGGAGGGAGAGCGGCGCGCTCAGGGTGCTCGCGCCGGGCGCGGGCAGCGGCAGGGCCACCGGCTCGTCCGCCGGGGACTCCAGGGCCGCCGCCATCTCCTGGACGGTGGCGCCGGCCAGGATCACCTGGAGCGGAAGGTCCTTGCCGGTCTCCTGCTTGACCCGGATGGTGAGCCGGGTGGCGAGCAGCGAGTGGCCGCCCAGCTCGAAGAAACCGTCCTCCAGACCGACCCGGCCCAGACCCAGCACGTCCTCGACCAGCCGGCACAGCGTCCGCTCGGTCTCGGTGCGCGGGGCGACGTACACCTCCTTGTGGACGTCGCTCTCGTCCGGGGCGGGCAGCGCCTTCTTGTCGACCTTGCCGTTGGTGGTGATCGGCAGCTCTTCGAGCGCCACGAACACGCTGGGCACCATGTACTCGGGCACCCTGGCCGACAGGTGCTCGCGCAGCACCCGGGTCATGGTCTGGCCCATCCGGGCCACCTGCGGGGCGTTGGCGAGCCGCGGGCGGCGGTAGTCACTCCGCGCCCGCACCCGGGGGAGCTCCCCCTTGCCGAGGACGAGGTCGAGGCCGTCGGGGCGGTCCTGCGACCAGGTCACGGCCACCCGGTGGCCGAGCTCCTCCGCGTACCGCAGGGCCGACTCCAGCTCGCGCACCCGCTCGGTGGCCGCCGCGGACAGGCGGATGCCGCCCGGCAGCGGGTCCACCTGGCGGTTGGCGGGCCAGCGTGTCAGGCCCTCGGCCACCAGGACGTCGTCCTCGATGCGCGGGTTGGTCAGGCCGGTGACGCCGAAGCGCTCGGGCACCTCGCCCGCAAGCAGCGCGCGCAGCGCCTGCGGCGAGTCGGCCTCCAGCCACGGCAGCGGCTCGGCGGGCGCGCTCGCGCCCTTGGTGAGCACCACGTCGTAGCGGTAGCTGAGCATCTCGTTGTCGCCCAGGCCCCGCTTGACCATCAGGTCGACGGCGCCCAGCTCCGGGAAGCGCTCGCCGAGGCCGGCGAAGAAGGTCGGGCTGACCAGCAGCTCGCCCTCCTGGCGGCGGCGGCGCTGGACCTGGGCGGCGAGCGCCCCGGCCGAGGTGCGCACCTGCGTACGGCTGCGCTCCATCGCGCCGAGGTGCGCGGAGAACAGGTCGAGGTTGCGGACGTCGCCGATCAGGATGCGGCCGCCGTCCTCGACGAGCGGCAGGATCCGGGCGATGGCCTCTTCCAGATAGACCCGGTTGGGGAAGTACTGGACGACGGAGTTGAGAACGACCGTGTCGAACGTGGTGCCCTGTGGTGCGGTCACCGACAGGGCGTCGCCCTGGCTCAGGGTGATGTGCGACCAGCCGCGCCGCTCGGCGCCGCGCCGGACCCCGGCGAGCGCCGAGGCGGAGATGTCGACGGCGTGCACCGACTCGCAGGCGCCCGCGTAGCGGTACAGGAGCAGTCCGGTGCCGCAGCCGATCTCCAGGAGCCGCCGGGGCCGCAGCTCCTCGATCTGCGCCACCGTGCCGTCGATCCACTCGCGCATCTCGGGCTCGGGGATGAGCTCACCGGTGTAACTGCTGTTCCAGCCGACCAGGTTGAGCTCGGCGTCGGTGGCGTCGGCGGTCGCGTCGTCGGCCGCCGCGTACTGGTCCTCGAAGAGCTTCTGCCACTGGCCGAGGTGTTCGGCGTTCTGTTCCTCGGCGGCCGTGTCCAGCCAGGCGTCCGTGGGGCGGACGTAGGCGACCAGTTTCTTGGTGTCGCCGCTGTCCCGGGTGGTGACGACGGCGCTGTGCACCGAGGGGTGGGTGTGCAGCGCGCTCTCGATCTCGCCGAGCTCGACGCGGAAGCCGCGCACCTTCACCTGGTCGTCGATCCGGCCGACGAACTCCAGAGCGCCGTCCGGGAGTCGGCGCACCAGGTCGCCGGTGCGGTACAGCCGCGCCCCCGGGGCGTCGGAGAAGGGGTCGGCGGCGAACTTCTCCGCGGTCAGGTCGGGGTTGCCGAGGTAGCCGCGTGCCACGCCGGCGCCTCCCACGCACAGCTCGCCGACAACCCCGCACGGCACGAGGCGCAGTCCGGGGCCGGTGACGTGGGCGGTGGCCTGGCCGATGGGGCGGCCGATCGGGATCGGCGCGTCCTCGGCGAGGTCGCGCGGGATCTCGTGGCAGGTGGAGGCGATGCTGTTCTCGGTGGGGCCGTAGGCGTTGACGACGGTCAGGCGCGGGTGCGCCGCGTACAGCGTGCGCACGTCCCGGGCGGAGAACGCCTCGCCGCCCACGCCCAGATAAGCCAGCGGCAGCGTGCGGTGGCGGGAGGCCTCGGCGAACGCGGGCAGGAACGCGGCCGACAGCGCCATCATGGTGACCCCGGAGCGCTCCACCCGGTCCAGGAGCTGCCCGACGTCCTTGGAGTCGCCGTCGTGCAGCACCAGTCGGCCGCCGCCCAGCAGCGGGCCGAGCACCTCCTGCGAGCCGACGTCGAACGAGATCGACGAGTGGTGCAGCACCACGGTGCGCTCGTCGGTCGGGAAGTACTCCCGGTTGCGCACAAGGCGCACCACACCGCGCTGCTCGACGAGCACGCCCTTGGGCACGCCCGTGGAGCCCGAGGTGAAGATCACGTACGCCAAGTGGTCCGGGGTGAGGCCGAGTTCGGCGCGGGTGAGGTTGTGGTCGGGGCGGTCCGCGAGGACCTGGACACCGTCCGCCGCCCGCTCCCCCGTGTCCAGGTGCAGCACGTCCGTCCCGTCGAGCACCGCGGCCGGCAGATGGGACTGGCTGAGCACCAGGGTGACGCCGGAGCTCTCGATGAGGGTGCGGATGCGGGCCTCGGGGTAGCCGGGGTCGATCGGCACATAGGCGCCGCCCGCCTTCAGGATGCCGAGCAGACCGGCGACGAGCTCGGGCGAGCGCTCGGCGCACAGCCCCACCAGCGTGTCCGGGCCGACCCCCCGCTCGCGCAGCTCGTGGGCGACGCGGTTGGCGCGGGCGTTGAGCTCGGCATAGGTGAGCTCGGTGGCGCCGTGCTGGACGGCGACGGCGTCGGGCCGCAGCTCCACCTGCTCCTCGAACAGCTCGAAGAGACAGCTGTCCTGCGGATACGGGTGCGCGGTGTCGTTCCAGTCGGTGAGCAGCCGGCGGCGCTCGGGCGCGGGCAGGATGTCGACGGCGAGCGCCTCGGTGCTCGCGCCGCCGTCGGTGGCGAGCGCGGTGACGATGCCGGTCAGCGCCGCTTCGAGGTAGCCGATCAGCGCGTCGGGCGACAGCGAGGCGTCGACCTGGGCGTTGAGGGAGAGCTCGGTGCCGGTGTCGTCGATGGACAGGCCCACGGGATAGTTGGTGCGGTCGACCGAGCCGAGCCAGCGCACGCCCTGCGCGTCGGTGCCGGTGGGGCCGTCGTCGTCGCGGCCGGGCTCGAAGTGGCGGAAGTTGACCATCGAGCTGAAGAGCGGCACGTCGCCCTCGACCCCGCTGCACCGCTGGGCCGCGATCAGCGAGCTCTGCTCGTACGTGATGAGCTCCTTGAGCGCGGAGTCGACCTCGGCGACCAGCTCGCCCACGGTGCGCCCGGCCAGGCGCACCCGCAGCGGCAGGGTGTTGATGAAGTTGCCGAGCATCCGCTCCACGCCGGGCACGCCCTGGAGGCGGCCCGACAGGACGGTGCCGAAGACCACGTCGTCGCGGCCGCTGCACGCCGCCACCACCACGGACCAGGCCGCGTGGCAGAGGGCTGCCGGGCTGGTGCGCAGCCGCTGGGCCTCCGCGCGCAGGTCGCGGGTCAGGCCCGGTGCCAGCGAGCGGCGCAGATCGCGCACCCCGCGCCCGTCGCCGCGCACATCGGTCAGGCCGAAGGGCGCGGTCGACTCGGTGACGTCGCCGAGCCGGTCCCGGAAGAACGCCTCGGCGTCGTCCGAGGCCAGCCGGTGCAGGGTGTGGGCGACGAAGTCGCGGTAGGGCGCGGGCGGCGCGAGGCGGTCGACCCGTCCGGACATGTGGGTGACGAGCTCGTCGAGGATGAGGCGCAGCGAGGTCGCGTCCTCGATGAGGTGGTGTGCGCTCAGCAGAAGGAACCGCCGTGCGGAGTGCGGGTCCTGGGCGATCGCCAGCTTCAGCAGCGGGGCCCGGCCGAGCGTCATCCGCCCGGGCTGCTCCAGCAGGGCGCGCGCCTGCTCCTCGGCGTCGCGGTCCGGGTCGAGCGTGACGTGCTCGACGGGCAGCTGGGCGGTGCGGTGGACGACCTGGACGGGTTCGGGCAGCCCGGCCGTCAGTACGGCGGTGCGCATCACGTCGTGCCGGTCGATGAGCGACTGGAGCGCCGCGGCGAACGCGTCCCCGGCGGCCGCGTCCTCGGCGGCCAGCAGGATCGGGATGACATACGGGTCGTTGTCGGGATCCATCAGGTGATGGAAGAGGATGCCCTCCTGCGAGGGGACGAGCGGGTACACGTCCTGCACGTTGGGCGCCCCGCCGGGCACCGTCGCCACCACCGCGTCGAGCTGCGCCTGGGTGAGGTCCACCAGCGGCAGCATCGCGGGGGTGATCCGCTCGCAGGCCTCCGGTATGAGGTTGGGCGGGACGGTGAAGTCGGCGCGCGCCTCGGCGCCGTCGATCGCGGCCGCGAGCAGGGCCAGCGTGGGGGCGTTGAACACCGCCCGTACCGTGACGGCGAGGCCGTGCTCCTTGAGGCGGGCGATCAGGACGGTGATGAGCAGCGAGTGGCCGCCCAGCGCGAAGAAGTTGTCCTCGGCGCTGATCTTCTCCCCGTCGAAGCCGAGCAGCTCGGCCCAGACGTCCGCGAGCAGCCGCTCGGTGCCGGGGCGCGGGGCGACGTAGGCGCGCTGGGCGTAGGCGTCGATGCCGGGGGCGGGCAGGGTCTTGCGGTCGAGCTTGCCGTTGGCGGTGACGGGCAGCGCGTCCAGGACCACGAAGGCGCTGGGCACCATGTAGTCGGGCAGGGCGCGCTCCAGGTGCGCGGCGAACTCGGTCCGGTGGTCGGCCGGTTCGCCCTCCAGAACCGTGTACGCCACCAGTTGCGGGCTGCCGGGCTTGTCCTCGCGGACGACCACGACACAGGCGCGCACCGCGGGGTGCTGGGCGAGGCGGTGCTCGATCTCGCCGAGCTCGATGCGGTAGCCGCGCAGCTTGACCTGGTCGTCGATGCGCCCGAGGAACTCCAGGGTGCCGTCGGCGAGCCGCCGCACCAGGTCGCCCGTCTGGTACATCCGGGCGCCCGGGGCGTCGTCGAACGGGTTGGGCACGAACCGCTCGCGGGTCAGGTCCGGGTTGTTGAGGTAGCCGCGCGCGAGCCCGGCCCCGGCGATGTACAGCTGGCCCACGCATCCGATGCCCTGCGGCTCCAACGCGTCGTTCAGGACGTGCAGTTGGATGTTGTGGATGGGGCTGCCGATGGGGACCGTGCGCAGCGGCCGGTCGGCCGGGCAGGTCCAGTGGCTGACGTCGACGGCCGCCTCGGTGGGGCCGTAGAGATTGTGCAGCGGGGCGGGGTGCAGGGCGTAGTGCCGGGTGCAGAGATCGCCGGGCAGGGCCTCGCCGCTGCAGAACACCTGACGCACCGAGGCGCAGTCGGCCCAGCCCGCCTCCTCCACGACCGAGCGCAGCATCGACGGCACGAAGTGCAGGGTGGTGACGCCGGTGCGACGGATGAGGGAGACGAGGTAGGCGGGGTCCTTGTGGCCCTCGGGCTCGGCCACGACCAGTCGCGCGCCCGCCATCAGTGGCCAGAAGAACTCCCACACCGACACGTCGAAGCCGAACGGCGTCTTCTGCAGGACGACGTCGTCCTCGCCCAGGTCGTAGGTGTGCTGCATCCACTCGATGCGGTTCACCGCCGCGCGGTGCTCGATCATCACGCCCTTGGGGCGGCCGGTGGAGCCGGAGGTGTAGATGACGTACGCCAAGTGGCCCGCGTTGAGCCCGAGTTCGGCTGGGTCGAGGTTGTCCTCGCCGAGGGCGGTGAGCTCCTCGCCCGCGTGCGCGACCCGTCCCTCGGCGTCGACGGTGAGCAGATGCCTCACCCTGGACACCGTCTCGGTGTCCAGGTGCGGCTGGGTGAGGACGACCTCGACGCCGGAGCTCTCGACCACGTACGCGGTGCGCTCGGCGGGGTGGGTGGGCTCGATGGGCAGATAGGCGCCGCCCGCCTTCTGGATGCCGAGGATCGCGGCCACCATCTCCGCCGAGCGCTCCATGCGCAGGCCGACCACGGTGTCCGGGCCGACGCCGTGGCGCCGCAGGGCGTGCGCGATGCGGTTGGCGCGGGTGTTGAGCTCCGCGTAGCTGAGCTCGTCCGCGCCGAAGACGACGGCGGTGCGCTCGGGGTGGCGCGCCACCGCCGCCTCGAACAGCTCGTGCAGACAGCTCTCGTCGGAGAAGGGGTGGCGGGTGTCGTTCCACCCGGTGAGGACCTGGTGGCGCTCGGTCTCGTCGAGCGCGGAGAGCTGGGATATCCGTGCGCCGGGCTCCTCGGCGACGGCCGCGAGCAGCCGGGTGTAGTGGGCGATGAAACGCCGCACGGTCGCGCTCTCGTAGAGGGCGGTGGTGTACTCGACCGCGCCGACCAGCCCGTCCGGCGTCTCGCGCAGATCCAGGGTCAGGTCGAACTTGGTGATGTCGAAGTCGAACTCGATCAGCGAGACGTCGAGCGCGCCGAGCCGGACCTCGCGCTCGGACTGCGCCTCCTGGAGCACGAACATGGTCTGGAAGACCGGCGAGTGACTGAGGCTGCGCTCCAGGTTCAGCGCGTCCACGACCGCCTCGAACGGCACGTCCTGGTGGTCGTAGGCCTGCAGCGCGCTCTCTTTGACCCGCGCGAGCAGCTCGGGGAAGGACGGGTCGCCGGACAGGTCGGTGCGCATGACCAGGGTGTTGGCGAAGAACCCGATGAGGCCCTCGGCCTCCAGCCTGTTGCGATTCGCCACCGGGGTGCCGACCGCGATGTCGCTCTGGCCGGTGTACTGGTGCAGGGTCAGCGCGTAGACCGCGAGCAGCGTCATGTAGAGCGTGACGTCGTGCCGCTCGCTCACCTCGCGCAGCCGCCGCAGCAGCTCGGGCGGGCAGGTGAACCGCTCGTGCCTGCCCTGGTACGTCTTGATCTCGGGGCGGGGCAGGTCGGCGGGGAGGGTGAGCCGGGCGTCGACCCCGGCGAGCCGCTCCTTCCAGTAGCCGACCTGGCGCTCCTGCACCTCGTCGACCAGCCACTGGCGCTGCCAGTGCGCGTAGTCCGCGTACTGGATCGGCAGCTCCTCCAGCGGCGACTCGGCGCCCGCACAGTACGCCTCGTACAGCGCGACCAGGTCGCGGAAGAAGACGCCGAGCGACCAGCCGTCGGAGACGCTGTGGTGCATGGTGACCAGCAGGACGTGCGCCCGCTCGGACTCGCGCAGCAGGCGGACCCGGATCAGGGACTCGTGCGCCAGGTCGAAGGGCGCGACCGCCTCGCGCTCGCACACGCCGGCGAGCGCGTCCGGGTCGGCGAGTTCCTCGTAGGCGACGGCGAAGTCACTGCCGTCGCCGATTTCCTGGTACGGGACGCCGTCGCGCTCCACGAACCGGGTGCGCAGCACCTCGTGGCGGCGGACGATCTCGGCCAGCGCCCGCTGGAGCGCGGGGCGGTCGAGGGGGCCGCTGAGCCGCAGCGCCATCGGGATGTTGTAGTACGCGCTGGTCCCGTCCAGCTGGGCCAGGAACCACAGCCGCTGCTGGGCGAAGGAGAGCCGCACCGGCTCGGTCGCGGAGCGGGGGTGCCTGGGGATGGTGTCGAGCGCGGAGAGGTCCACGCCCTGCTTGCGCAGGAGCGCGATCAGGGCGCGCTGCCGCTTGGCGGGCAGCGACCTGATCTTCTTGATCAGGTCGGCGCTGTCTTCGTTCACAGTGGTCATCGTCCGGCCCCGGGTTCCTGGTTCTGGCTTTCCAGAGCGTCCAGCTCTTCGTCGCTCATGCTCTCGATCAGACCGAGGCTCTCGCGGATCCTATCCACGTCGAGCAGGCCCTCCTCCCCGCCCGCGGGCGCATGTCGCTCCAGCTCAGCGGCCATGCCGGCGAGCGTCGGGGCGTCGAAGACGACCTGGATGGGCAGGTCCGCGCCGCTCTGCTGCTTGAGCCGGTTCACCAGTCGGGTCACGAGCAGCGAGTTGCCGCCGAGGGCGAAGAAGTTGCTGTCCACGCCCAGCTGGTCCACGTCGGTGCGCAGCAGTTCGGCCCAGACCGCCGCGACGGCGCGCTCGGTCTCGGTGCGGGGTGCGACGAGACGCTCGCCCCGGCCGCGGGTGCTCTCGGGGTCGGGCAGCGCCCGGTGGTCGAGCTTGCCGTTCTGGGTGAGCGGCAGCGCTTCGAGCAGGACCTGGGCGGCCGGGACCATGTACTCGGGCAGGGCCTCGGCCAGGGCGGTGCGGATGTCGTCGAGCAGTGGGGTGCGCGCCGCCCAGCGCGGCGCGGTCTCCTGCTCGCCGGAGTCGGGCGCGCGGGCGCCCTCCTCGCGGATCGCGTACACGTTGTAGAGCGGGGTGCCCTGGAGCAGCCGGTTGTCCTGCTCGCTGACCACCCGGTAGCCGAGCGCCCGCAGCAGGGTCTCCACCTTCTCCAACTGGCCGTCCACGTCGTGGAGTTCCACCACCAGCTGGCGGATCTTGGGCCAGTCGCGCCAGTGGATGCCCTTGAGCACCTCGTACTCGGCGTTCTCCACGTCGATCTTCAGCAGGTCGACGCGGTCCAGGCCGTGCTCGGCGACGATCTCGGAGAAGGTGCGCAGCTGACAGGTGAACCGCTCGCTGTCCAGGCGCGCGTCGACCAGCTCGGCCACCAGCTCGTCACCGGCGACCGTGCCGTCCTCGGTCAGCTCCTCCTGGTTGCGCAGGTAGGAGCGGACCATCTCGTGCGCCTGCTCGGCGGTGGTGACGCTGCTGGAGATGACGGTGTTGTGGCGGTAGAAGGTGAACGTCTCCTCCTTGGCCTCGGCCGCCAGGCCGCACGCGAACACCTGGGCGTTCAGCCCGTGCAGCTCCACGTTGCGGCGCAGCGAGTCGAAGACCGGCGGGATCGGCTCGAAGGCGAGGATCCGCGCGCCGGGGCAGCGCACGCCCGCGAACAGGGTGAACATGCCGATGTTGGCGCCGACGTCGACGATGGTGTCGCCGTCGCGGATGGTGATGCCGTTGCGCAGGTATTCGAGGTTGGTGAAGATCTCCTCGTAGACGAAGTCCGTCTCGCTGCGGTTCTGCTGGAACACCGTCATGCCGTTGGGCAGTTGGTACGTACGCTCCAGCGCCTCGGGTTCGGTGCGCTCGATCCGCAGCAGCTCACGCACCGCGTGCGCGCGCTCGGCCGAGGGCACCACGTAGGACACCAGGCGCTGGTCGTGCTCGCCGTACTCGCGCACGACCACGCGCGCGTCCTCGACGCCCGGGTGGGCCAGCAGCTTCGCCTCGATCTCGCCGAGCTCGATGCGGAAGCCGCGCACCTTCACCTGGTCGTCGTTGCGGCCCAGGTACTCCAGGGTGCCGTCGGGCAGCACCCGGGCCAGGTCGCCGGTGCGGTACATCCGGGCACCGGGCTCGGGGCAGAACGGGTCGTCGAGGAAGCGTTCGGCGGTCAGTTCGGGCCGGTTGAGGTAGCCGCGGGCCACCCCGTCGCCGCCGACGTACAGCTCGCCGACCGCACCGACGGGGGCGGGCCGCCCGTGCCGGTCCAGGACATAGGTGCGCAGGTCGGGGATCCGCTCGCCGATCGGGCTGACGGCGAGCTCGGCGTCGGCCTCGGTGAGCGGCCGGTAGGTGACGTGCACGGTGGTCTCGGTGATCCCGTACATGTTGACCAGCCGGGTGCCCTTGTTGGCCGCGCGGCGCAGCCACGGCTTGAGGGCGGCCACGTCCAGCGCCTCCCCGCCGAAGACGACCGTGCGGAGCCGGTGCGCGGCCGGGCTGTCGCCCTGGGCCGCGATCAGCTGCCGGAAGGCGCTGGGCGTCTGGTTGAGGACGGTCACCCCCTCCGCGCACAGCAGGGCGTAGAAGTCCTTCGGGTTGCGGGTGGTGGTCTGCGGCACGATCACCAGACGGCCGCCGTGCAGCAGCGCGCCCCAGATCTCCCACACGGAGAAGTCGAAGGCGAACGAGTGGAACAGCGTCCACACGTCGTCACGGCCGAAGCCGAACCACGGCTCGGTGGCGGTGAACAGCCGGGTCGCGTTGCGGTGTTCGACCATCACGCCCTTGGGTGTGCCGGTCGAGCCCGAGGTGTAGATCACGTACGCCAGGTGAGAGGGCGTCAGGCCCGTGGTGGCGGCGGGTAGATCGGTGTCGGGGCGGTCGGCCCAGAGCGCCGCGTCGGCCCGTACGTCCACCACCGGCACCTCGGGGGCGCGCAGGCCCTCCGGCAGCGGGCCGTCGACCAGCAGGGCGCGCGGCGCGCTGTCGGTGAGCAGATGGCCGAGCCGGTCCACCGGCGATGCCGGGTCGAGCGGCACATAGGCGCCGCCCGCCTTGAGGACCGCGAGCAGGCTGATCACGATGTGCTCGCTGCGCGGCAGGCAGAGGGCGACCAGCACGTCCGGGCCGACACCCAGCTCGCGCAGATGGCGGGCGAGCCGGTTGGCGCGGGCGTTCAGCTCGCGGTAGGTGAGGCTCTCGGCGCCGTAGGAGAGGGCGACGGCGTCGGGGGTCGCGGCGGCGGCCGCCTCGAACCGCTCGTGCAGAGCGCGGTCCTCCGCGTACGAACGCGGGCGCCGGTTGTCGTCGACGAGCAGCCGCCGGCGCATCGCCTCGGGCAGGACGGAGATGTCGAGGGCGGCCACCGGCTCCTCGGCGTCCAGCGCGCCGAGCAGCCCGGTCATGGCGGTCTCCAGGTACGCGATGACCAGGGCGGCGTCCTGCGCCTGGTCGATCTGCGCGTCCACGGAGAACGAGTGCCCCAGGTCGTCGACCGAGAGCGCGACCGGGTAGTTGCTGCGCTCGATCACCCCGGCCAGCGACGTGACGCCCGCGCGCTCCAGCTCGTCCTCGTCGATGCGGTCGTCGGACTCCAGATGACGGAAGTTGAAGATCGCGTTGAAGAGCGGGGTGTCGCGGGGCACGTCGCTGTGGCGGTGGGCGACGGCGAGCGGGGTCTGCTCGTGGCGCACCAGCTCGCGCAGCGCACGGTCGGTCTCGGCCACCAGCTCGCGCACGTCGCGCCCGGTGAGGTCGAGCCGGACCGGCAGGGTGTTGATGAAGTTGCCGAGCATCCGCTCGATGCCCCGGGGGCCCTGGAGGCGCCCGGACATCACGGTTCCGAAGACCACGTCGTCGCGCCCGGCGCAGGCCGCGACGACCAGCGCCCAGCCCGCGTGGAAGAGCGTCGCCGGGCTGACGCGCAGCTCCTTGGCCCGGGTGCGGACCCGCTCGCCGAGCTCCGGATCGAGCGGCTTGCGCAGATCGGCGACCCGTCGCCCGTCGCCGTGCACGTCCTGCATGCCGAAGAGCACGGTCGGCTCGGTGACGTCGCCGAGCCGCTCGCCGAAGTACGCCGCCGGGTCCAGGGTCTTGGCCCGGTGGGAGGCGTGCGCGATGAAGTTGCGGTACGGCTCGGGGGCGGCCAGCTCGGCGGCGCGGCCCGTCATGTGCGCCACGAGCTCCTTGAACAGGAAGCCGAGCGAGGTGGCGTCGTCGATGACGTGGTGCAGGTTGAGCACCGCGGACCACTGCCCGCTGTGCGGGTCCCGGGCCGCGCGCAGCCGGATCAGCGGCGCCCGGTCCAGGCGCATCGCCTGCGAACCGGCCAGCAGCCGCTGGATCTCGTCCGCCGCGGAGCTGCCGGAGGGCACCGCGAACTCGTCCACGGTGAGCTCGGCGTGCCGGACGACGACCTGGACGGGCTGCGGGAGTCCGTCGGTGAGGATCGCGGTGCGCAGCGCGTCGTGGCGGGCGATCACCGCGCGCAGGGCGTCGGCGAAGCGGTCCAGGTGGTCGCGGCTGTCGAAGGAGAACACGCCGGACAGCACGTACGGGTCGCGGCCGCTCTCCTTGAGGTGGTGGAAGAGCATGCCCTCCTGGAGGGCGGCCAGCGGGTAGACGTCCTGGAGGTTGGCGGCGCCGCCGGGCACGGCCGCGACGACCGCCGCCAGCTCCTCCTCGGTCAGCTCCACCAGCGGCAGCATGTCGGGCGTGATCCGGGTGCTGCCCTCGGGGACGCGCGCGGCCGGGACCTCGAAGGTGTCCGTCGCGCCGCTGCCGTCGACGGACGCGGCGAGCTCCGCCAGGGTGGCCGCCGCGAAGACCGCGGGCAGGTCGCAGTGGAGCCCGGCGGCGGTCAGCCGCGCGGTGAGCTTGGGGATGAGCAGCGAATGCCCGCCCAGCGCGAAGAAGTTGTCCTCGACGCTGATCCGGTCCGCCGCGAACCCGAGCAGTTCGGCGCAGACCCCGACCAGGACCTCTTCGGCCGGGGTGCGCGGGGCGACGTAGGCGCGCACCGCGTACGCGCCGGCGTCGGGCGCGGGCAGCGCCTTGCGGTCGAGCTTGCCGTTGGCGGTGACGGGCAGCGCGTCCAGGACCACGAAGGCGCTGGGCACCATGTAGTCGGGCAGCGCGTCCTTGAGGTGGGCGAGCAGCTCGGCGTGGTGGTCGCGGCCGGGCGTCTCGTCGAAGCCCGGGTCGAGCACCACGTAGCCGACCAGGCGGGGGTCGCCGGGGCTGTCCTCGCGGGCCAGCACCGCGCAGGCGCGCACCTCGGGGTGGGCGCCGAGCCGGGCCTCGATCTCGTCGAGCTCGATGCGGAAGCCGCGCACCTTGACCTGGTTGTCGATGCGGCCGAGGAACTCCAGGGTGCCGTCCGCGAGGCGCCGTACGGAGTCGCCGGTGCGGTACATCCGGGCGCCGGCCGCCGTGGCGAACGGGTTCGGCACGAACCGGTCCCGGGTCAGGTCCGGGTTGTTGAGGTAGCCCCGGGCCAGACCGTCCCCGGCGATGTGCAGCTCTCCGGCGCAGCCGACCGCCGCCAACTGGCCGAAGCCGTCGAGCACATGGAGCTGGATGTTCTGGATCGGACGGCCGATCGGGACCGGGCGCGCCTCCTCGCCGGGCGGGCAGGTCCAGTGGCTGACGTCGATGGCGGCCTCGGTCGGGCCGTAGAGGTTGTGCAGCGGCGCGCGGTGCACCGCGTAGTGGCGGGGCGGCAGCTCGGGCGGCAGGGCCTCGCCGCTGCAGAACACCCGGCGCACCGACGCGCACCTCGCCCAGCCGTCGTTCTCCACCATCAGGCGCAGCATGGACGGCACGAAGTGCAGGGTCGTCACACCGGTGCGGCGGATCAGCGACACCAGGTAGTCGGGGTCCTTGTGGCCCTCGGGCTCGGCGACGACCAGCCGGGCGCCGTTGAGCAGCGGCCAGACGAACTCCCACACCGACACGTCGAAGCTGAACGGCGTCTTCTGCAGCACGACGTCGTCCACGTCGAGGCGGTACGCGTTCTGCATCCACTCGATGCGGTTCACGGCCGCCCGGTGCTCGACCATGACGCCCTTGGGGCGGCCGGTGGAGCCGGAGGTGTAGATGACGTACGCCAGGCTGCGCGCGGTGGCGGCACAGCGTCCCGCGACGGCTCGCCCGGAGCCGGCGCCCTCGACGCGGCCCTCGCGGTCCAGGTACAGCACCTCGCGGGCGGCGGACAGGCCGTCGCCCCTCACGTGCCGCTGCCCGAGCACCAGGTGTGTGCCCGAGTCCTCGATCATGTACGCGAGACGGTCGGCCGGGTAGCCCGGCTCCAGCGGCAGATAGGCGCCGCCCGCCTTCATGACCGCCCACAGGGCGACCACCATCTCGACGGACCGCTCCATGCAGACGCCGACCACGGTGTCCGCGGTGACGCCGCGCCCGCGCAGCTCGGCGGCGACCTCGTCGATGCGCGCGGCCAGCTCGGCATAGGTCAGGGAGCGCTCGCCGAACACCACGGCGGTGCGGTCGCCGTGGCGCGCCACGGCGGCGTCGAACAGCTCGGGCAGCGAGCTGTCGTCCGAGTAGGGGCGCCGGGTGTCGTTCCACTCCACGAGCAGCCGGTGCCGCTCCTCGTCCGACAGGTGCGAGGCGGCCGACAGCGGCCGCTCGGGGCCGTCGAGCAGCGAGTCCAGGAGCCGCTGGTAGTGGCCGAGGAAACGCTCGACGTCGGCGGTCTCGAAGCGCTGGGCGTCATACTTCAGGTGCAGGGCGTAGTCGTCGGCGTTCTCGAAGACCTCCAGGTGGAGCTTGAACTCCCCCTCCTGCGAGATCCCTTCGACGAACCGCATCGACCGCGCGAGCTCCAGGCCGAGCACGTCCTCCGCGACGTGCATCATGCGCTGGTTCTGGAAGACGTAGGAGACCTGGAAGACCGGCGAGGAGTCCGGGTCGGACTGGATGTTCAGGTCCTGCACCATGCGCGGGAACGGGTATCCGGCGTGATCCAGTCCATCGGCCAGGACCAGCGAGAGCTCGCGCACGTAGTCGCGGAACGGCACGTCCTCCCGCGGCCCGAACCGCACCGGCACCATATTGACGAAGTAGCCCACGGAGTCGGCGTACGCGAGGTCCGGGCGGCCCATCGACGGCACGCCGACGATCAGGTCCCGCTCGCCGCTGTAGCGGTGCAGCAGCAGTTCGTACACCGCGAGGAAGAGCACGGCGGGCCGCACTCCGCTCGCCGCGCACCAGCTGCGCACCCGCTCGCCCGCCGCTCCGGAGAGCGCCAGCGAGGCGGTCCGGCCGAGCACCGGCGCGCCGGGGGCGGGGGCGCGCTCGATACCGAGGCGGAGCACGGGCAGGTCGCCCGCCAGCGTCCGCTGCCAGAACGCGCGGTGGCGCGCGCCCTCGGGCCCGTCGAGGAAGGACTGCTCCCACCGGACGAACTCGTCGTACACGTCCGGCGCGGGCGAGCTCCAGTCGGCGCCGCGCCCCAGCGCCTCGTACGCAGATGCCAGGTCCCGCAGGAACAGCGGGGTGGAGGCGCCGTCGAAGACGAGGTGGTGGAAGACCAGCAGGACGACCGCCCCGGGGGCGTGCGTCTCGTAGACATACGCCCGCGCCAGCGGGTCCGACGCCAGGTCGAACGGGGTCTTCGCCGCCCGGCGCACCTCGGCGAGCAGCGCGTCCTCGGACAGGCCCGGCACCCGCTCGTGGCGGAAGTGGACCGGCCGGTCGGGGCGGGCGACGAGGTACGGCACGCCGTCCTGCTCCGTCACCGCGCTCGACAGCTGGCCGTGGGCCGCCACCACCAGGGCGAAGGCCCGGCGCAGCCGGTCGACGTCGAGGGGCGTGTCGGTGCGGAAGCAGACCGGGACGTTGTAGACGTCCGCGTCGGGCCGCAGCCGGTGCAGCAGCCACAGTCCCTTCTGGCCCTCGGAGAGGGGGCGCTCGGCCGCGTGCCGCTGGAGCTCTTCGTAGAAGGCGAGAACGTCGTCGGCGGAGAGGGTGCCCGCCTTGAAGCCCGCCAGTATCTGATCCTCGTTCACGCGCTCGGTGCTTCCTTCATGAGTGCCTTCAGATCTTCGAGGCTGACGTGCCCCTGCCGGAACTGCTCCAGCGCCCGGGCCTTGGCGGCACGGGGGTCTTCGGTGTCCGGACCCGGGCCGGGGGCCGGGGCGGTGGCGGGCTCGGCGGCGCCGGTCGCGGCGCGGAGCTCGGTGAGGCGGGCCGCGATGCGTTCGAGGGTGCCGCCCTCCAGGAGGTCGCGGGTGGACAGGCGCAGGCCGAGGTCGGCCTCGACCCGGCGCTGGAGCCGCGACCAGAGGATGGAGTCCACGCCGAAGCCGTGCAGGTCCTTGTCGGCGGGCAGTTCGCCCGCGTCCAGGCCCAGGGCTTCGGTGAAGAACCCCGCGAGGTAGCGGGTCAGGTCGTCGGGTGCCTGCGCGGCCTCGGACGGTCGCGGTGCCGGTGCGGCCTCGCGTGGCTGCGGCACATGGGGGGCCCGCACGGCCTCACCTTGCAGCGGTGGACTCGCCACCACCTGCTGCCCGGCCGGGGCCGGCTGCTGCCAGGTGCGACCGATCCAGTACCGCTTGCGCCGGAACGGCGTGGTCGGCAGGGTGATCCGCCTGCGGGGCCGACCCTCGTGCAGAGCCTGCCAGTCGACCTTGGCGCCGCCGACCCACAGCCCGGCGAGCCGGTCCAGGTCGCCGTCCGCGACCAGCGCGGCGACGAACGCCTCGCCGTGCGCGCCGGAGAGAAGCGCGGTCAACGGGTTGGCGCCGTCCTCGGCGCTGCCCGCGTGGACCTGGACTCCCAGGCCCTCGACGGCGTCCGCCTCGCCGAGGTGGCGGGCGAGTGCGGCGCGCAGCTCGGCCCGCGAGCCCACGACGGCCGCGAACCGCTCCGGCAGCGCCTCGCGCCCGGTCTGGAGGGTGTATGCGAGGTCCGCGAGGTCGATGGCGACCTCACGGTCGACGAAGTCGAGGAGCCGGCGGGCCGTGTCGCGCAGCCGCTCGGTGTCCTTGGCCGAGACCACGACGAGCTGCGGCCCACCGTCGCCCGCCGCCGGTTCGACGACCGTCGGCGGAGCCTCTTCGACGACCAGGCTGACGTAACTGCCGCCCGCACCGACGGAGTTGATGAGACCGCGGCGGACGCCCTGCCCCTCAGCCGGGCGCGGCTGCCACGGGGCCAGCCGCTCGGACAGGGCGAAGGGCGCGGCCTCGAAGTCGAGGTTGGGGTTGGGGGTGCCGCCCTCGACCAGCGGGGCGAGCTCACGGTGGCGCAGCTGGAGCACCACCTTGGTCAGCTGGGCGATGCCGGAGGCGGCCTCGGGGTGGCCGAGGTTGGACTTCACCGACCCGAGCACGACCGACTCGGGCACCGCGCCGAAGACCTCGCGCAGTGCGCTGAACTCGACGGCGTCGCTCAGCGCCGACCCGTTGGCCGCCGCCTCCACGTAGCCGATCGACTCGGGCGCCGCACCGGCCCGCTCCAACGCCCGCCGCATCACGGCGACCTGGGTGCGGTGGCTGGGCGTCATGAAGCCGTTGGCCCGGCCGCCGTGCAGCGAGGCGCTCCCCTTGACGACCGCGTGCACGGTGTCGCCGTCGCGCAGCGCGGCGGCCAGCGGCTTCAGGAGCACCGCGCCGACGGCCTCGGCGGGCAGGTACCCGTCGCCGTCGCGGAAGCTGCGGCTGCCCGGGTGACTGCCCAGGAGCTGCGCCTGGGAGAGCGCGAGGTACTTGTCCGGGTGGACGGTGAGGTTCACCCCGCCCGCGATCGCCAGCTCGCTCTCCCCGCGCAGCAGGTCCGCGCAGGCGAGGTGGATCGCCTGGGCCGAGGACGAGCACATGCTGTCCACGGCCAGGCTCGGGCCTTCGAGCCCGAAGAAGTACGAGACGCGGTTGGCGATCATGTTGTACGAGGTCGCCGAGGTCAGCGCCGCGCGCGGCACGTCCGCCTCGTCGGCCCGGTACATCTGGTACATCGAACCGACGTACACACCGACCCGGCGCCCGTAGCGCCGCTCGATGGCGTCCTGGGTGACCCCGGCCTCCTCAAGCAGCTCCCACACCGTCTCCAGGAAGAGCCGCTGCTGCGGGTCCATCGCCTCGGCCTCGCGGGGCGAGATGCCGAAGAACAGCGGGTCGAACCGGTCGATCCCGTCGAGGAAGCCGCCCCAGCGGCAGTAGGTGCGGCCGGGCGCGTCCCGGTCCGTGTCGAAGAGCGCGTCGTGGTCCCAGCGCTCGGCCGGCACCTCGGTGACGCTGTCCTTGCCGGACCGCAGGTTGCCCCAGAAAGCGTCCAGATCGGCGGCCTGCGGGTAGCGCCCGCTGATCCCGATGATCGCGACGTCCTGGTCGACGGGCGCGGCACCGGGGCGCGGGGACCGCTCGGCCACGGCCGCGACGGTCGCCACCGCACGCACGGGCTCGGCGGGCCTGGCGGCGCTCGGGGCCGGGCGCGGAGCGCTGGACTCACCGAACATCGTCCGCAGCACCCCCTCGTACTCGGCCACGAAGTGCTCCGCCAGCGCGCGGACCGTCTGGATCTCGAAGAACAGGGTCTTCGAGAGCGGGCCGAAGCTCTCCTCCAGGCGGGCGATCAGATCGGTCGCCACGACCGAGTCCATGCCGTACCGCTCCAGCGCCGTGTCGGCGTCGAGCCGCTCGACGCCCAGCTTGAGGGCACCGGCGAGCAGCTGCCGCAGGTAGCGGACAGTACGGTCCACGAGCGCGCGGTCGGTGCCCTGTACGGGCTGCTCCTGCTGCACCGGTTCCTCTTCCCCAGTAGTCATATGACGGCTCGTCAGCCTCGGCAGGAGTGCCTCGCGGTTGCCCGCGAGAACCACCAGGCGGCCCTCGTCCAGGCCGTTGTCGTGCGCGGCCGCGCCGACCCGCAGGGCGTGCAGGGCGGCGGCGGTGTCCAGGGGCGCGAGGTCCATCTGCCGGAGCTGTTCCCTGGTCGCGTCGTTGACCCGCATGCCACCGTCCTCCCAGAGCGGCCAGTTGACGGAGAGCGTCGTGCCGTGCCGCAGCCCGGCGCCGACGAGGCGGTTGCGGTGGGCCGCGTAGGCGTCCATGAAGGCGTTGGCGGCCGCGTAGTCGGCCTGCCCGGGGTTGCCGAAGGCGCCGCTGGTGGACGAGAAGCAGCAGAAGAGCTCCAGCGGGTGGCCCTTGCTCGCCTCGTCCAGGTTGACCAGGCCGGACACCTTGGGGGCCAGCACGCGGGCCAGCTCTTCGGGCGTCTTCCTGACGATGAAGTCGTCGCTCAGCACACCGGCGCTGTGCACGATGCCGGTGAGCGGCCCGTGGGTGGCCTCGACGTACGCCATCAGCCCGTCCACCGCCGCGCGGTCGGTGACGTCCACCCGCCGGTGGTCGACGCGCAGGCCGGCCGTCCGCAAGGCGTCGAGCGCGCGCGACTGCTCCTCGCCCAGCGGGGAGCGGCCGGTGAGGACGACCGTGGCGTGCTCGACGCCGTCGGCGATCTCACGCGCCGCGACGAGGCCGAGGGCCCCGGCGCCGCCGGTGATCAGATAGACGCCGCCGGTGCGCCACGGCGCCGCCGCCGGGCGCGCGGGCGCCACTTCGTCCAAGCGCCGCACGTACCGCCGCCCGTCCCGGTACCGCACCTCGGGCTCCGCCGCACGGCCCGCCTCGGCGAGCAGCCGGGCGGCGACGGCCGGGGCCGGGGCGCCGTCCAGGCAGTCGAGGTACTGGGTGCGCAGCCGGGGGTTCTCCAGCTGGGCGGTCTTCAGCAGTCCGGTGAGGCCGCCGAAGCACTCCGCGGCGCCGCCACTGCCCACCAGGACCACCTGGAGCAGCACGGGTCGGCGCGGACCGCGCGCCAGGAGCTCACGGGTCAGGGCGAACACCTGCCGGGTGACGTCCAGGTACTGGGCGTCCAGCGGCCCCTCGCCCGGCTCCACCACCGCGAAGGCGGTCGTCCCGGCGAGCGCGGCCGCGTACGCGTCCCGCCCGGCGGCGTCGAGCGAGCCGATCAGGACGACATGGTGCTCGGCGTACTCCTCGGGCGCGGCGGCGTCCGCTCCGGCAGCCTCTTCCCACACCGGCCTCAGTAGCAGCAGCTCGTCGTGGCGCGGCTGGGCCGTTGTGTCCCTCACGTCCTCGGCGTCGAGCCAGTAGCGCTCGCGGGCGAACGGGTAGCCCGGCAGGCTGATACGCCGCACCGGCGCGTGAGTCCCGTGCAGCCGCGCCCAGTCCACCGCGAGGCCACGCACCCAGCGGGCCAGGACCTCGTCGTGCTGCCCCTGCTCCCACCAGGCGCGGACGGTCTCGGCGGTCTCGCGCGGCACGTCGCCGTCGGGCCGTACGGTGCCGCGCAGCCGGGTTCCGGGCGCGGCGGGGTCGGTGACGAAGGCGTCCAGGTGCTGCTTGAGGGACTCGATCGAGGTCGCGGTGAAGGCGAGGCGCTCATCGAGCGCGACGCGCCCGGTCTGGAGCGTCCAGGCGACGGCGCCGAGGTCGGCATCGCCCAACTCCTCGGCGCGGACCCGCAGTTGGCGAGCCTGCTGGACGAGCTGCTGCTCGCTCATCGCGGACAGCACCACGGCCACCGGCGGGGTCCCGTCGGCGGGCACCTCGCGGTGCGCGGCCTCCGGCTCGTACTCGGCGAGGATCACATGGGCGTTGGAGCCGCCCGCGCCGAAACTCGACACCCCGGCCACGCGCGGCAGTTCGCGCTCCTCACCGTCGACGATCAGCGTGGGGCGGCGCCACGGCTCCAGCTGCTGCTGGACCCGGAAGGGCGTCCGCTCGAAGTCGATGTGCGGGTTGGGCACGGCCGAGTGCAGGCTCGGCACCAGCTCGCGGTGCTTGAGCTGGAGCAGCACCTTGGTGACCGCGGCGATGCCCGCCGCGCTCTCGCAGTGGCCGATGTTGGACTTGACCGAGCCGATCGCCAGGCTCTGCGGCAGCGCGCCGCCACCGGCCGTGCGGAACGCCTTGACCAGGCCCGCGATCTCGATCGGGTCGCCGAGCGCGGTGCCGGTGCCGTGGGCTTCGAGGTAGCTCAGCGCGGCCGGGGAGACCTCGGCCTCGGCCAGCGCCGCCGCGATGACCTCGCCCTGTGCCGCCGGGCTCGGCACCGAGAAGCCGTGGGTGCGGCCGCCGTGGTTGAGCGCGGTGCCCTTGATGACGGCGTGGATGTGGTCGCCGTCCGCGATCGCCCGGTCCAGCGGCTTCAGCAGGACCGCGCCGACGCCCTCGCCGGGCACATAGCCGTCGCCGCCCTCACCGAAGCTGCGGCAGCGGCCGTCGCTCGCCGTGAACCTGCCCTGACTGAGCATCAGGTACTTGTTGGGGTGGACGCTGACGTTCACGCCGCCCGCGACCGCCGATGCGCACTGACCGCTGCGGATCGCCTCGCAGGCGAGGTGGATCGCGGTCAGCGACGACGAGCACATGGTGTCCACGGCCATGCTCGGCCCGTGGAAGTCATAGAAGTACGAGACGCGGTTGGCGATGGACGAGGGGCTGCCCGACAGGGCGACGTGCTGACCGCGCGCCTGCGCCTGTGCGCCGTGGAGCTGGTACTCCTCGTACATCACACCGACGAACACCCCCACCTTGCCGGCCGGGGCCAGGGTCGCGCCGGTGTATCCGGCGTCCTCCAGGGTGTGGTGCACGCACTGGAGGAACAGGCGCTCCTGCGGATCGAGGTACTCGGCCTCGCGCGGCGAGATGTGGAAGAACAGCGGGTCGAACCGGTCGACGCCGTCGAGAAAGCCGCCCCACTTGCCACCCGGGTGCTCCCGGTGGTCCCAGCGGCTCCGCGGCACCTCGCGGATGCAGTCGCGTCCGGAGCGCAGGTTCTGCCAGAAGGCGTCGAGGTCCTCGGCCTCCGGGTAGCGCCCGCTCACGCCGACGATGGCGATGTCGGTGCGCGCACGCGGGGCGCGACGCTCGCCGCTGGATTCGCCGGTGGACTCCACCAAGGCGGCGGACGTGGTCACCGGCTCGGGGCCTGACGCGCCGAGGGCCGCCCGCACCTGCTCCGGGTACTCGGCCAGGAAGTGCTCGCTCAGCGCCCTGATGGTGCGCACCTCGAAGAACAGCGTCTTGGACAGCGGTCCGAACGGCCCTTCGAGGTGGCGGGTGAGCTCCATCGCCATCATGGAGTCCATGCCGTAGTGCTCCAGCGGGGTGTCCACGTCCAGCCGCTCGGCGGCGACTTCGAGCGCGGCCGCCAGCTGCTCGCGGATGTAGTCGAGCGCGCGGTCGGCGGTGGGCGCGTCGGCGGACGCGGTCACCGGCTCCACCGCCGCCTGCGGAACCGGCGCCGGCGCGGGCCGCCCCCCGGGGCCGCCCGGGAGCACCCGGGCGCTCAGCCCGGTCAGCTCCACGCACACCTCGCCCCGCTCGTCGAGGACGGTCACGTCGAGCTTGGCGGAGGGGGCGTCGGGGCGGCTGCCGTCCTGGTGGCGGACCCAGGCGTACGCCGTCGTCGGGGTCGCCCCCGCCGCCGTCAGGCCCTGGAGGGCGAAGGGCAGCGCGGGCCGCCCGGCCTGCCCCTCGCGCGCGGCGGCGGTGAGACCGAGGCCGATCGTGGCCTGGAGGGCGCCGTCGACGATGCTGGGGTGCAGCCGGTAGCGGTCCACGGGCTCGGCCGCCGCCGGAAGGCGCAGCTCGGCCAGGACCTGCGGCCGCCCTTCGCCGTCGGTGCCCACGCCGAGCCCCACGAGGGAGCGGTGGGCCGGGCCGTACTCCATGCCGACGTTCGCGTACAGGTCATACAGGTCGTCGGCCGTGAAGGCGGACTCGGCGCAGTGCGCGCGCAGCTCGGCCAGGAGCGGCGGACGGCTCTCGGCGCCGCCGGTCACGCTCGCACGGCCCTGGCTGCACAGGGTGCGCACGCCGTCGCGGTCGACGGCGTGGATGGCGTACTCGTACGCGCCCTCGGCCGTCGTGCGTACGGTGACGCGCAGGTCGAGACCGTCCGGTCCGCAGAGGGCGGGGCGCAGCCACACGACGTCGGCCAGCCGGACGCGGTCGCCCTGCGGGCCGATCAACCGGGCGAGCGCGGCGCGCGCCATCTCCAGGTGCGCGGCGCCGGGCAGCACCCGGCCGCCCTGGACACGGTGGTCGCGCAGGAACGGCTCGCTGCCGTCGAAGCGCGACTCGTACGCCTCGGCCCCGTCGGCTTCGCCGGACGCGGCCCGGTGCAGCAGCGGGTGCGGGTGGCCCGGTGCGGCCGGGCGGCGGGTGCGGCCCGCCCAGTACCGCTCGTCGGCGAAGGGGTAGGCCGGCAGGCCCAGGCGCTCCGGACGGGCGCCCGGACCGTACAGCCGCTGCCAGTCGACCGGGTGCCCGGTGACCCACTCCGCCAGTACGCGGCTGTCGTCCCGGGCGTCCAGCCAGGCGTGCGAGGCGGCGAGCCGTGCGGTGTCGCGCCCGGCGGCCTTCGGGGCGCGGCGGGGCGCGGAGCCCCGGTGCCAGCCGTCCGCATTCCCGCCCAGGAGGCGGGCGAGCCGGTCGCGCAGCTCCGCCACCGAGGTGACGGCTACGGCGAGCCGCTCCTCCATCGCATCGCGGCCGGTCTGCAACGTGTGGGCGAGTGCCGGGAGTTGAGCGTCCGTCACCTGATGCGACGTCACGTGGTCCAGCAGGTCCCGGGCCCGGCCGGTGAGCTGCTCGTCCGTACGGGCCGACAGCACCACCAGGGCCGGACGGCTCTCGGCCGCCTCCCGCCGGGGCTCGCCGCCCCGGTACTCCTCCAGCACGACATGGGCGTTTACCCCGCCGAACCCGAACGAGCTGACTCCCGCGCGGCGCGGCACGCTCGTGCCGTCCGCGTCCCGCAGCCGTCGCCACGGCGTCCGCTCGCGCACCACGTGGAAGGGGCCGTCCGCGAGGTCCAGATAGGGGTTGAGCTCCCCGCAGTGCAGGCTCTCCACCAGCTCGCCGTGCTTCATCTGGAGCAGCGTCTTGATCACCCCGGCCACGCCCGCGGCCAGTTCGAGGTGCCCGATGTTGCTCTTGACGGAGCCGATGCCGCACCGGGCGGGTTCGCCCAGTCCGTCCGGCGTCTCCTCGGCGAGCGCGGCGAAGGCGCTCTTGAGGCCGCCGAGCTCGACGGGGTCGCCCAGCTCGGTGCCGGTGCCGTGCGCCTCGACGTACGTCACGGTACGCGGGTCGATCCCGGCCTGGCGGTAGGCGGACTTGAGGAGTTCGGCCTGCGCCTGCGGATTGGGGGCGGTGAGCGAGTGAGCCCGGCCGCCGTGGTTCTCGGCGGTGGCGCGGATGACGCCGTGGATGCGGTCGCCGTCGCGCTCGGCCGTGGCGAGGGGCTTCAGGACGAGGATGCCCACGCCCTCGCCGCGCACATAGCCGTCGGCACCCGCCGCGAACGCCTTGCAGCGGCCGTCCTCGCTGAGCATTCCGGCCCGGCTGTAGCTGATGTGGAGGTCGGGGCTGACGATGGTGTTCACGCCGCCCACCAGGGCGAGTCCGCTCGCTCCCGAGCGCAGCAGCTCCACCGCGCGGTGCAGGGCGACCAGCGAGCTGGAGCAGGCGGTCTCGACCGGCTCGCTCGGGCCGTGCAGATCCAGCAGATAGCTGACCCGGTTGGGGCCGACGGAACCGGAGACCCCGGTGGCCGCGTACCCGTCCTCGCCCTGCTGCTCCTTCAGCACCAGGGAGCCGTAGCCGCTGGGCGCGGTGCCGACGAGCACGGCGGTGTCGGTGCCGGCCAGGCTCGACGGCGCGAGCCCGGCGTCCTCCAAGGCGTTCCACACATGGGTGAGCAGCAGCCGCTGCTGCGGGTCCATGGCGGTGGCCTCACGCGGCGAGATGCCGAAGAAGAGCGGGTCGAAGCGGTCGACGGCGTCGAGGAAGCCGCCCCAGCGCACGTGCCGCCTGTTCGCGGGCGTGGCCGGGTCGTCGTGCATCGCCCGCCAGTCCCAGCGGTCCTCGGGGATCTCGGTGATGCAGTCCTTGCCGTCGCGCAGGTTCTCCCAGAAGGCCGCGAGATCGGGCGCCTGGGGGAAGCTGCCGCTCATGCCGATGACGGCGATGGGCTCGGCGGGGCCGGTCTCAACCGTGTGGTGAGGAGCGGTGTGGTGAGGAGCGGTGTGGTGGGGAGCGGTGTCCTCGGACGGGACGATGGGTGCGGACGTCCGCACCGGCTCCGGCACCCTCCGCCGCTCGCCGTGGACGCGCGCCATCTCCGGCGCGTACGCGTCGACGAGGTGTGCCGCGAGGCTGCCGACGGTCCGGTACTCGAAGAAGACGGTGGGGGCCAGCGCCAGACCGTGCCGCTCGTTCAGACGGTTCGCCAACTCGGTCAAGCTGATCGAATCAAACCCGTACTCCCCCAACTCACCGTCCGCGTCGATCTCTTCGACGGGCACGTTGAGCTGGGCGGATATCTCGGCGACAAGGACGTCCTGGGTCGCGGCCAGAAGATCACCGGCGGGCGGGGAGGCCGGCGCGGCCGGAGCCGTGTGCCCCTGCCCCGCCAGGTGCTCCGCCAGGTGCTCCGCCAGGCGGCGTGGTGTCGCGTACTCGAAGAAGACGGTGGGGGCCAGCGCCAGCCCGTGCCGCTCGTTCAGACGGTTCGCCAACTCGGTCAAGCTGATCGAATCAAACCCGTACTCCCCCAACTCACCGTCCGCATCGATCTCTTCGACGGGGACCTTGAGCTGGGCGGATATCTCGGCGACGAGCAGTTCCTGCCACGCCTGCGGCGTCGGGCCGCTCAGCCGCTCCGGCTCTGACTGCGGCTCCGGCTCCGGCGCCGTGGCGATCAGCGCCGACAGCCGCGCCAGGAGCCGCTCGCGGTCGCCGGAGAGGACCAGCGTCCGTTCCCGGCCCGAGGCGATGGCCGCGTCCAGGGCGCGCAGGCCGTCACGGGTGGCCAGCGGGGCGACCCCGAGCCGCGCCAGCCGGTCGAGCCCGGCCGCGTCGAGACGCATCCCGCCGTCCGCCCACAGCGGCCAGCCGATGCTGACGGCGCGGCCGGACCGGCGGCCCTGTGCGGCCAGTTCGTTGCGGTGGGCGGTGTAGGCGTCGAGGAAGCCGTTGGCCGCGGCGTAGTCCGCCTGCCCGGGGTTGCCGAGCGCGGCCACCGTGGAGGAGAAGGAGAGCAGCAGGTCGAGCGGCTGGTCCCGGGTGGCCTCGTCGAGGTGGACGAGGCCGGCGACCTTGGGCGCGAGCACGGCCCGTACGTCGTCGTCCGTCTTCCCGGCGACCAGCCCGTCCCGCAGCACCCCGGCGCAGTGCACGATGCCGTGGATCGCACCATGGCGCGCGACCACCTCGCCGACGAGCGCGTCCACGGCGGCGCGGTCGGCGATGTCGGCCCGCTCGTACGTGACGGTCACACCCGGCCGGGCCAGGGCCGCGAGGGTACGGCGGGTGGCCGCGTCCGGTGCGGAGCGGCCGACGAGGACGAGCGCGCCCTCACCGATGCTTCCGGCGATCTCGCGAGCGAGGACGAGGCCGAGCCCGCCGAGACCACCGGTGATCAGATACACGCCACCGGCACGCCAAGGAGCGCTCAACCCGCCTTCCGTGGACGGCAGTTCAGCCAGGCGGCGCACGGAACGCACACCGTCGGCCTGGCGTACCTCCGGCTCGTTCGCGTCGCCCGCGCACGCGCGGACGAGCCGGGCCAGGGCGTCGGCCGACAGCGGGTCGGCGTACTCGACACACTGTGTGCGCAGCCGGGGGTGCTCCAGGCTCACCGTACGCAGCAGCCCGCTGACGCCCGCGAGCACGCGGGACTCCCCCGGTCCCGCCACGACCACTTGGAGCAGGCCCTCGCGCGCTCCGCCACGGCTCCGCACGTCCGCGAGGAGCGAGCGGGTCAGCCGCAGGTAGTCCGCGTCGAGGGTGTCGGCGCCGGTGGTGAGCGTCCGTACGGTGATGGCGCCCGGCAGCCGGTCGCGCACCGCGTCCGCGAGAGTGTCGTCGACGCCCTGTCCGACGAGCCAGACGGTGTGCTCGCCGGGGACGGCCGTGGCGCCGGACGGCCGCGCGGGCTCCCAGCGCGGCTCCAGCCACAGCAGCTCACCGGCCACGGGGGCGGCGGCGCGGGCCGGTTCGGCGGCGGGGCCCGCGAGCCAGTACGAGTCGGTCGCGAACGGGTATGTCGGCAGTGAGGTCCGGGCCGGGCGGCCCGCCTCGAAGAGGGCGTCGAACGGCGGGGTGCGGCCCTGTACGTACTCCTCGGCCAGCGACTCCAGGTGGCGCCGGTCCAGCTGGTCGGCCGTCCCCGTGGGCGCGGCCGGCCGGTTGCCCGTGGCGCGCTCCGGCTTGCGGTCGCCGGTGCGGACCGCCGGGTCGGCGCCGGTCTCCAGCCAGGTGCGCAGGGCGCGAGCCACGTCGCCGGGCGCGGTGGCGACCAGGGCGAGGCGGTGGCGGAAGTGCTTGCGGCCGAGCAGCAGCGTGTGGCTGAGCGCGCGCAGGCTCTGCGCCGGTTCGACGTCCAGGTGCGCGAGGAGCTGCCGTGCCTGCCGGTCGAGCTGGTCGGCGGTGCGCGCGGACAGGGCGATCAGCCGGGCGCCCGGCTCGTCGGCCCGCACGGCGACCGGCGGAGCCTCGGCGACCACGAGATGGGCGTTGGTGCCGCTGTAGCCGAACGAACTCACCGCCGCCATACGGGAGTTGGCGTCCCGCTCCGGCCAGTCGCGCACCTCGGTGTTGACGTAGAACGGGGTGTCGCTGAGGTCGATGTGCTCGTTGAGGCGGTCGTACTGGATCGTCGGCGGCAGTGTCCTGTGCTTGAGGGCGAGCACGGCCTTGAGGGTGCTGGCGACTCCGGCGGCGCAGGCGCTGTGGCCGATGTTGCTCTTGACCGAACCGATCGCGCAGTAGCCGCGCTCGTCGGTGTGCGCGCCGAAGCTCCCGACCAGGCCGTCGATCTCCACCGGGTCGCCGAGCGCGGTGCCCGTGCCGTGCGCCTCGACGAGCCGGATGTCCGCCGGGTCGATACCGAACCTGTCGTACACCCGCCGCTGGAGCTGGGTCTGCGCCTCGGCGTTGGGGGCGGTGATGCCGTTGGACTTGCCGTCCTGGTTGACGCCCCAGCCCTTGATGACGGCGTGGATGCGGTCGCCGTCGGCCTGCGCGTCGGCGAGCCGCTTGAGCAGCAGGACCCCGACGCCCTCCGCCGGGACGAACCCGTTGGCGCCCTCGTCGAAGGCGTGGCAGCGGCCGTCGGGGGAGAGCGCGCGCAGCTGGCTCATCGCCACGTGGACGCCGGGGCCGGGGATGACCCAGACACCGCCCGCCAGCGCCGTGTCACTGTCGCCGAGGACCAGGCTGTCGCACGCGGCGGCGATCGCCACCAGCGACGACGAGCACGAGGTGTCGATCGACAGGCAGGGGCCCTTGAGGTTCAGGGTGTACGAGATCCGGCTGGCCAGGATCGCGCTGTTGCTGCCGAGGTTCTGGTGGGCGCTCAGCTCGGTCTCGTCGAGCCGTCCGCCGTAGCCGTTGACCGAACAGCCGACGAAGACGCCGCACTGGGTACCGGAGAGCGCCTCGGGGTTGTACCCAGCCTCCTCGACGCACCGCCAGCTCTCCTGGAGCAGGACCCGCTGCTGCGGGTCCATGTACTCCGCCTCGCCGGGCGAGATGCCGAAGAACAGCGGGTCGAAGCGGTCGGCGTGCTCCAGCACGCCCATCCACTTGCTGTACGACTTGCCGGGCGTGCCGGGCCGCTCGTCGTAGAACGTCTCGACGGACCACCGCGAGCCGGGCACCTCGGAGACGCAGTCGCGCCCCTCGACGATGTTCCGCCAGAACTCGTCCAGGTTCTCCGCCTTGGGGAAGGCGCCGGACATCCCGACGACGGCGATGTCGACGAGGCCGACGGCCGGGCGGGGCGTGGATACGCGTACGGGTTCGGGCTGCGGTTCCGGCTCCGGCTCCGGCTGAAGCTCTTGCTGAGGCTGAGTGTGAGTCTGAAGCTCCGGCTGAGCCTGAGACTGAGGCTCGACGGTCGCCTCGACCACCGGTACGTCGACCGCCGCCGGCTCGGCCGGGAGCGCCGCCCGCTGCTCGTCCGCGAGGTACGCGGCGAGTGCGGCGACGGTCGGGTGGCCGTACACCGTGGTCGCCGAGAGCGACAGCTGCAGGCGGGTGTTGATGGACCGCGTCCAGGTGACGCCGGTGATGGAGTCCAGGCCCAGCTCGACGAACGGCGTCTCGTCGTCGAGGTCGGCCTCGTCCAGCTCCAGCTCCTTGGCGAGGCTCGCGCGCAGCCAGGAGGCGAGCGCGGCGCGCTCCTCGTCACCGGCACCGCGCTCGTGCGCGGCCTCGGGCTCCGGGGCGGGAGCGGGAGCGGGGGGAGGGGCGGGAGCGGGGGCAGGGGCAGGGGCGGCGGCCTCCTCGGCCGCCGACGGCGCACCCGCGCCGCCCAGGCATCCCACCAGGTGCTCGGCCAGTTCGGCGACCGTCGGGTGGCTGTAGACCTGCGTCGCGGAGAGCGACAGCTGGAAGTGCGTGTTCAGCTTGCGGGTCCAGGTGACGCCGGTGATGGAGTCCAGGCCCAGCTCGACGAACGGCGCGTCGTCGTCGATGTCCGGCTCCGCCAGCTCCAGCTCGTCGGCCAGGCTCTGCCGCAGGTACGAGGCCACCTGGGCAGCCGAAGACCGAGGGCTCGTGACACTCATCAGATCTCCCATGGCGCCCTCGATGAGGGCTGCCAGCTCGCCGAAAGTGGGGTGACCGCATACCTCGGCCACCGTGAGGGAAAGCCCGAAGGTCCGGTTGACCTCGCGCAGCCACACGACGCAGCTGATCGAGTCGAGCCCCAGCTCCACGAGGGCGACGCTGTCGGCGCTGGTGGCCAGATCGGTTCCCAGGACGCCGCTCAGCGTCTCTCGCAAGAACCGTTGCAGGTCACGCTTCATGGGGATCTTAGTACCTGTTTCCCGGTTCATCGCTCAGTGGCCCCGCTCGCTCCACGGCCGCCGACGAACCCCTTGACCAGACGTTCGAGAGAGGCGTTCAGCACCTCGGGCGCCTCCAGCATCACGAAGTGCCCGACGCCGTCCACGAACTCGACGTCCACGCCGTACTTCGCGGCCGAAGCCGTGTCCGTGGGCATCCACGACGTCGAGTTGACCAGGGTCACGGGCGCCCCGAACCGCTTGGGCAGCCGCTGGAGATACGTCAGCATCTCGCGGAAGGACTCCGAGACGATCGCCTCGCCGACGTGCGCGCGCGTGCGCTCCACCAGGGCGACGAGGTCCGCCCGCCGTGTGTCCAGGAAGAGTTCCTCGGCCCGTACGGGCGCGTCGACGAAGCTCTGCACGAACCGGTCCAGCTGCTTGGCGCTGAGCGGCTGCGGGTCGAAGGAGTGGAGCGTGTCCACGCCGACCATGCCCCGCACCCGGCCCCCGAGGAGCGGCTCGGCCGCCAGCATGACCGGCCCGCCGAGCGAGTGGCCGACCAGGACCACGTGCTCGGCGCCGACCCGGGCGACGACGTCGGCCACGTCCCGCGCGTACGCCTCGACGGTCCAGTGTCGCCGGTCGCGGCCGGAGCCGCCGTGGCCCGCGAGGTCGAGCGTGACGACGGTGTAGCGGTCGGCGAAGTACTGGGCCTGCTCCTCCCAGTACGTCATGTCGCAGCCCAGGCCGTGGATGAGGACCAGGGCCGTGGTGCCGGTGCCGCGCACCCGGTAGGCGATGTCGCCGACGCGGGCACTCTCGTCGCGCGACGCGACGGCGGCCGGAGCCGCCTCGGCGGCGTCGGTGGTGTCCGGCTTGCGCGCGATGATGCCGACGTGCTCCATGTCGGGGCCCGGCGCCCCGTACGAGCCCCGGTCCACCCCGACCGCGCCGAAGTACCCGGCCCGCTCGACCACGAACCCGGCCGCCTCGCACTCCCGCTGGAAGACCTCGGGGTCGAGGGCGTTGATCAGGCTCGGCCCACCGACGACGTGGGCCGCCTCGAAGTGGGCCGCCACGTCCTCGATGTAGCCGGGCCACGGGTCGCCCGCCCGCCTGCGTGCCTCGTAGTCGGCGGCCTTGGAGGCCCAGTAGCCGAAGTAGGGCGAGTCGGTGCTCAGGAAGACCTTGCCGCCCGGCTCCAGCCAGCGGAACATCTTGCGCAGGGTGACCCCGACGCCCTCGGGCGTGAGGAAGTGCATGACGCGGCTGGCGTGCACGGCGGTGAACCGCCCGTCCTCGAAGTCGACGTCCGGCAGCACCCCCTGACGCAGAGTCAGACGAGCGCGGGCGTCGTCGTTGACGCGCTGTTCCAGGATGTCGAGGTGCTTCTTCTCCATGTCGAGAGCGACCACGCGCGCGCCGCGCTCCAGCGCCGCGATGCTGGCGATGCCGTAGGCACAGCCGAGGTCGAGGACCTCGCCGCCGCACTCCCCCGCGTACTCGGCGAACTCCGAGGAGTACGGGATGAGGTGCTCGACCATCACACCGGTCCGGTTGAGGGTCGCCACCATGCCGCCGAAGTCGAGGTTGGCCGCCGACTTCAGGTCCTCCAGGATGTCGTGCTCCCGCGTCACCGGGCGCGCGGGCGCGGGCAACGGGGCCAGCGTCACGGTGTGCGGCCGCGCCTCGACCGGTTCGGCGAGCCGGTGCGGGAAGCCGGCCAGGTCGGCCAGCACTACGGGCTTCGCCGGGGCGGCGGGCTCGGCCGTACCCGAAGCCTGCACGGCGGGTGCAGCCGGAACTCGGTCGGCGGGCCACGCCGGAGACTGGACAGCGGCTTGCTCCGGGGCCGGAGTCGGAGACTGGACAGCGGCTCGCCCCGGTGCCGGAGTCGGAACCTGGGCAGAGGCCCGCTCCGGAGCCGGAGCCGGAGCCGTCTCCGCGACCACCGGTGCCTCCTCCCGCACCCAGTACCGGTTCCGGGCGAACGGGTACGTGGGAAGCCGCAGGCGCGCCGGGCGGCGGGCTGCCGTCTCCGCGTCCGGGGACGGGAGGTCGTGGCCGCGCACATAGCGCTCGGCAAGCGCGAACAGGGCCCGGCGGCGCTCGGCGGCGTCCAGGTCGGCGCCGAGTGCGGTCACCTGCCCGGCGTCCGCCGACCGCGCCGAGAAGTCGCGCGCGACCGTCCCCGCGAAGCACCCCGCCCCGGCCGAGCCGTCGCGCCAGCCGCGCCACAGTGCGGCGGCCTCGTCGAGGGTGTCGGCCACGACGGCGCAGCGGTGCCGGAAGTGGTGGCGGCCGTCGCCGAGCGTGCGGGCCAGGGCGGGCAGGTCGGCGTCGCGCAGCTCGCCGTCGGCGATCAGGTCGAGCAGCCGGTCCACGAGCTGGGCGAGCGCCGCCTCGGTCTTGGCGGAGAGCGGCAGCAGATGCCCCACCGCACCGGACGCGGCGGGGGGTGCCACGGCGCCGGGTACGTACTCCCGTACCACGACGTGCGCGTTCGTCCCGCTCATGCCGAAGGCGCTCACCGCGCCCGTCCTGGGCGCACCCGTTGGCGTCGCCCACTCCTTCGTCGCCTTGTTGACGTAGAAGGGGCTGTCGCTCCAGTCGATGTACTCGTTGTCCTGCTCGCAGTGCAGGCTCGCCGGGATGACGCCGCGGCGCACCGACTCGGACAGGCTCATCAGACCGACCAGGCCGGACGCCGCGAAGGTGTGGCCGAAGTTGGTCTTGGTCGAGGTCAGCGCGCAGAACCCGCGCTCCGCGACGCCCGCGTCCGTACGGAAGGCCGCGCGCAGGGCGTTGACCTCGACCGGGTCGCCGAGCTTGGTCCCGGTGCCGTGGGTGACGATGTGGCCGAGGTCCCTCGGGTCGATGCCGCCGCGCTCGTAGACCGAGGACAGCAGCTCGCGCTGGGACTCTCCGGCGGGCGCGGTGATGCCGTTGGTCCGGCCGTCGTAGTTGAGGCCGCTCGCGGCGATCACGCTGTGCACCGGGTCGCCGTTCGCCTCGGCGGCGGCGAGTGGCCGCAGCACCAGGGCCGTGACCGCCTCGCCGGGCACCATGCCGTCGGCGCGCTGGTCGAAGGTGAAGCACCGGCCCGCCTCGGACAGCATGCCCGCCCGGCTCATCGCGTCCAGCGACTGCGGGGTGAGCACGAAGTTGGCGGCCGCCACCACCGCGATGTCGCACTCCTTCTGCCGCAGACTCAGACAGGCCTGGTGCAGGGCCACCAGGCCCGAGGAGCAGGAGGTGTTGACGGCGAGGACCGGCCCCTTGAGGTCGAGGAAGTACGAGAGCCGGGCGGCCAGGACGCCGTCGTGGTTGGAGGTGACGTTGCCGCCCTCCTTCACCAGGAACTGGTAGTCGCCCTGCTCCACGCCGACGAACACACCGACGCGCTTGCCCTTGAGCTCCTCGGCACCGAGCGCCGCGTCCTCCAGCGCCTTCCAGGACTCCTGGAGGAGGTGGCGCTGGCGCGGGTCGATCGTCCGGGCCTCCTTGGGGGCGATCTCGAAGAAGGCGGCGTCGAACTCGTCCGCCCAGTCGATGCTGCCCATCCACCGGTAGCGCCCGCCGTCCGGTTCCGCCGGGACCGACGCCCCGAACCGCCCGGGCGGGAGCTCGCGGACCATGTCCTTGCCGTCAGCGAGCGCGTCCCAGAACTCGGCCACCGAGCGGCAGCCCGGGAAGATCCCGCTCATACCGATGATCGCGACGGGCTCGTCCCCGACGACGGACTCGTCCCCGACGGCGGGCTCGACCGCCACCACGGGCTCGACCGCCGCGACAGGCACGACCGCCCCCACGGGCTCGGCGGCCACCGCCGGAGCCTGCACCGCCATCCGGACGTCCTCTCCGGCCAAGTGCTCCACCAGCCGTTCGATCGACGGGTGGTCGTAAAGGACGGTGGGCAGCAGGCGCACCCCGACGCGGTCGGAGAGCTGGTGTGCGAGCTGGGTGAGGCGGATGGAGTCGAAGCCGAGGTCGACGAAGTTGCTGCGGTCGTCGATCCGGTGCGCCTCCGCCTTGAGAACGTGCTGGACCACGTCCCGTACCGCGTACGTCAGTTCACCGGTCTTCGGCGCCTCGGTGCGCACGGCGGGCACCGGCTGCTCGGGCCGCGCGGCCGGTCGTACCGTACGGGCTACGGTCGCCGACGCCTGCGCGGTGGGCCGCAGCACCATCGGCGCGACGAGGTCGGCCGCCAGCAGGCGCTCGAACGCGTCGAGCCCCGTCGCCGTCTCCAGCGGCCGCCGGCCGCTGGAGCGGAGGTAGGCGTCGATGAACTCCGGGTCGGCGGTCCGCTGCGCGGACGCGCCCATGCCGCCCTCCTCCCACAGGGGCCACTGGATCGCGAGCGTCCGGGGTGTCCGGTGTCGCATAGGCCGCTCGCCCAGAGCGCGCGCGTAGGCCGCCTGGAAGCGGTTGGCCACCGCGTAGTCGCCGCTGCCGAAGTCGCCGAGGACGGCGGCGGTGGAGGAGAAGTGGCAGACGAAGTCGGGGCGTTCGGTGTCCAGGCCGAGGGCGCGCTCCAGGGCGAGCGTGCCGTGCGCCTTCGCGCCGAGCACCGCGTCGATGGACGCGGTGGTCTTCGCCGCCAGGGTGACCGGCTCGGCCGCGCCCGCGAGGTGCAGGACGCCGTCGAAGGCGCGCAGCTCCTCGGGCAGGCTGGCCCGCAGTCCGGCCAGCGCGTTCGGGTCGCTCACATCGGCCCGGCGGCAGACGACCCGGCTGCCGGAGCGCCGTAGTCCCTCGGCCCAGGCCTCGTCGGCCGCGCCGATCTCCGAGCGGCCGAGCAGGACGAGGTGGGCACGGTACTCGCGCGCCAGATACTCGGCCAGGCGGCGGCCGAGGCCGCCGAAGGCGCCGGTCAGCAGATACGTTCCGCCGTCGCGCAGCACGCTCCGGGCGGGCCGAGCCGGGGCCTCGACGCGCTCGACCCGGCAGGTCCGGCGCACGCCGTCCGCCCGGTACAGCACGCTCGCCGGGTCCTCCTGGCGCTGCTCGGCGAAGAGCAGAGCCGCCCAGTGGGACGCGTCGATCGCACCCTCATGCAGGACGACGCGCAGGGCGGTGCCCGGCAGCACCTCGGCGAGCGAGCGCTCGTACCCGATCAGGGCGTCGAGGGTGGCCTGCTCCACGGCGTCGCGGAAGTGCCCGGCCACGAGCAGCTGCGGCACTTCGAGGCGGGCGGCGATCACGGCCCGGATCAACGACGCGACGTCGCGCAGCTCGCGCAGCAGCGACGACTGCTCGCCAGGACCCCCGTCGCGGTGTCCGGCCGGCCAGAGGTAGTGGATCGCGTCGACGCGCCCGTACTCGGCCGCGACCGCCCCGAGCGCCCGCTTCCAGCTGCGCTCGTCGTCGCGGTTCACGGGATACGGGGTCCCGGCGCCGACGAAGACCGGTTCGGCACCGCTCGCGCGCTCGCGCAGGGACCGCTCGTACGCGGCCCGGTCCGCCGCCCCGTCGAGGAAGCACAGGACGACCTGCGCCTCGGACGCGGGGGCGTCGGGGACAGGGGTGGCTGCCGTCGCCACCCAGCGCTCCTCGAAGAAGTGCAGGTCCAACGCGACGTCACTTTCCTTGCGGGACACGTCGGTCGAGATCGATTCCGGCGCCTCGGCCTGCTCGCCGCGCAGCCAGAAGTACTCCTCGGTGAACGGGTATGTGGGCAGGCTGATCCGGCGCGGAGGGTGTGCCTCGTCGGTGTGCGGCCAGTGCGCCTCGCCGCCGTCCACCCACTGCCGGGCGGTCTGTGCCAGGAAGCCGTCGGCGCCGTACACCCGCTGCTGCCCGCCCGAGGCGAAGTCGCCCAGGGCGTCGATGAGTTCACGCACGTCGCGCACCACGAACGCCACCCGCTCGCTCTGCTGGGTGCGGCCCACCTGGAGGGTGAAGGCGACGTCGGCGAGGCGGCGGGCGCTCGGGCCCGTGGCCTCCAGCTCGGCGAGCCGGCGGGCCAGGTCGTCCGCGTACCGGCGCAGGTTCTCCGGCCCGCGCGCCGACAGCGGCACCAGGCGCGGACCGGCGAGGACGGCGTCCTCGGCCCCGCGCGCGGGGGCCTCCTCCAGAACGGCGTGGACGTTGGTGCCGCCGATGCCGAACGAGCTGACGGCCGCGCGCATCGGCTCGGCCGAGGGGGCGTGCTCGACGAGCCGGTCCACCACGTAGAACGGCGAGAGGGCGAAGTCGATCTGCGGGTTGGGCACGCGGTGGTTGACGGTCGGCGGGATCATCCGGTTGCCGACGACCAGGGCCGTCTTGACGAGACCGGCGAGCCCGGCCGCCGCGTCCAGGTGGCCGAGGTTGGACTTGACCGAGCCGATGCCGCAGAAGCCGGTGCGGTCGGTGTGGCGGCGGTAGGCCTCCGATACGGCCATGACCTCGATGGGGTCGCCGAGCCGGGTGCCGGTGCCGTGCGCCTCCAGGTAGCGGATGCTCTCGGGGTGGACTCCGGCGCGGTCCAGGACCGCCGAGACCAGCTCGGCCTGCCCGGCCACGCTCGGCGCGTAGTAACCGGCCTTGCGGTCGCCGTCGTTGTTCATCCCGGCGCCGCGCAGCAGCGCGTAGATGTGGTCGCCGTCGCGGACGGCGGACCCGGCGTCCTTGAGCAGGACCACGACGACGCCCTCGCCGCCGACCATCCCGCTCGCCTCGGCGTCGAACGGCTTGCAGTGGCCGTCGGAGGAGAGGGTCATGCCCTCTTCGAAGAGGTACCCGACGGTGTTCTCGGCGTACATTCCGGCGCCGCCGACCAGCGCGTGGCGGGTCTGGCCGGACTGGATTCCCTGGACCGCGAGGGCCAGCCCGGCCAGCGAGGACGAGCAGTTGCTGTGCACGTACAGGCTCGGGCCGGTCAGGCCCAGCTTGTGCGAGACAGTGGTAGGGATGGTGCCGGGCTGGGCCTGGAGGAAGCTCACCAGCGACTCGGAGTCGCGCCGTGCGTTCCCGGCCGCCAGCGGTGCCTGGTAGAGGGCGTTGCTGGTCGACATGTAGACCGCGCTGTCGGTGATGTCACCGGGCAGCCGTCCGGCGTCCTCGACGGCCTTCCAGGAGTGCTGGAGCAGCAACCGCAGCTGAGGGTCCATCAGCTCCGCGTCACGCGGCGAGACCTGGAAGAAGTCGGCGTCGAACAGGCCCTTGCCGCGCATGCTCGCGCGCACCGGGACGTAGTCGGGGTGCGCGATGAGGCTCTCGTCGACGCCCAGCTCGCGCAGCTCGTCGGTGGAGCAGAGCTCGACGCTCTCCTCGCCCGCGAGCAGGTTGCGCCAGAACGCGTGGTGGTCCTCGGCGCCGGGCAGCCGGCAGGAGATGCCGATGACGGCGACGCTGCCGGTGAGATGGGCGGCGGGGGCCGGTGCGGGCTGCACGCTCTCCGCCTCGGCACGGGCTTGCGTGCCGCCGCTCGCCCGCAGGTGCTCGCTCATCCCCCGCGCGTTGACGCACTTGAAGGTCTCGGCCGCCGTGAAAGGCACTCCGTACCGCTTGGCGGCCCGGTCTGCGAGCACGGCCGCCAGGACCGAGCTGCCGCCCGCGTCCAGGAACGCGTCCGTCGGGCCGAGGTCGTCGACGCCGAGCACCTCGCGCCACAGGCCGAGCACATCGCCCTCGTGCGGCAGCGGGGAGCCGGGAGCCGCCTCGACGGGCCGGGGTATGTCCGCGCGGGTCCCGGCCAGCACCACCGGTCGCTCCTCCAGGGTCTTGCGGTCGACCTTGCCGTTGGGAGTGCACGGCAGCGCGTCGATGGGCAGGAGGAACGACGGGACCATGTACGGCGGGACCTTCCGGGCCAGGTGCCGGGTCAGCTCCTCGGCCGCCACCGGGCCCGCCGCAGGCACGTAGTACGCCACCAGCTGCCTGCTCTCCGCACGCGTACGGGCCACCACGACGCACTCGCGCACGGCCGGGTGACCGGCGAGGACGTGCTCGATCTCGCCGAGCTCGACCCGGAAGCCACGGATCTTCACCTGGGAGTCGATGCGGCCCAGGCACTCGATCCGGCCGTCGCTCAGCCGGCGCGCCAGATCGCCGGTGCGGTAGATGCGGGTGCCGGGCGCGAACGGGTTCTCGGGGAAGCGCTCGGCCGTCAGCTCCGGCTTGTTCAGATAGCCCCTGGCAAGCCCGGCGCCCGCGATGCACAGCTCACCGGGAACACCGGCGGGCGCGAGCCGGCCCAGGCCGTCCAGGATGTGGATCTGGGTGTTGTCGATGGGCGTGCCGATGGTGATGCGGCCGCCCGCCTCGATCCGCCCGGCCGTGGACCAGATGGTCGTCTCGGTCGGCCCGAACAGGTTCCACACCTCGCAGTCGAGCGCGGTCAGGCGCTCGCGCAGGGTCTCGGGCAGCGCCTCGCCGCCGCACAGCACACGGACGCGCTCGTCGTTGGTCCAGCCCGCGTGCAACAGCATCGTCCAGGTCGACGGGGTCGCCTGCATCACCGTGGGCCGCACCGCGCCCAGCAGCGCCTTGAGCCGGCCCGGGTCGCGCGCCGTATCGGCGTCGCAGAGGTGGACGCGTGCCCCGACGACCAGCGGGAGGTAGAGCTCCAGGGCGGCGATGTCGAAGCTGTGGGTGGTCACCGCGAGCAGCCGGTCGTCGGCCCGCAGGCCCGGCCGGTCGGCCATCGAGCAGAGGAAGTTGGTGAGGGCGCCGTGCGGCACCATCACCCCCTTGGGGTCGCCGGTGCTGCCCGAGGTGTAGATGACGTACGCGAGGTCGTCGGCGGTGACGCGGGCGCCGACCGGGCCGCCGGTGGGCCACGGCCGGTCCATCAGGACCGTGCTGGGCACCTCGGCGAGCTCGCGCAGCCGGGCGTGCAGCGCGCTGTGGGTGAGGACGGCCTGGGGGCGGGCGTCGCCGAGGATGTGGGCGAGCCGCTCCTGCGGGTAGTCGGGGTCGAGCGGGATGTAGGCGCCGCCCGCCTTCAGTGTCGCCAGCAGCGCGATCAGCAGCTCGGGCGAGCGCTCCAGGTACACCGCGACCAGGCTGCCGGGTCCGACACCGAGGTCCGCCAGATGGCTCGCGAGACGGCTGGAGCGCTCGTCGAGCTCGGCGTACGTGAGGGAGTCCTGCCCGGCGACGACCGCGGGGGCGTCCGGAGTGCGGGCCGCCTGCGCGGCGAAGAGCTCGTGCACGGGCCGCTCGGGGTGGTTGGCCTCGGTGGCGTTCCACTCGACGGTGAGGGTGTGGCGCTCCTCGGGCGAGAGCAGCGAGCACGCGTCGACGAGCTGCTCGGGGTCGGCCGGAATCGTCTCAAGGAGGTGGACGTACTGGCGCAGCAGCTGCTCGGCCGTCGCGGCGTCGAACAGGGCGGTGTCGTACTTCCAGTTGACGGTCCAGGAGCCGCCGGGCCCGGCGGGCTCGACGACTTCGAGGACGAGCTCGTACTCGCCCTCCTGGTGGATGCCCTCGACGTAGGAGAAGGCGGGGGCGCCGGCGGTGACGTCCTCGTGCCAGTCCTGGTACATGAACGCGTACCGGAAGACCGGCGCGCCACCGTCGCCCGTGGACAGACCGAGCCCGCGCACCAGGGCCGTGAACGGGTACTGCTGGGCGAGGCCGTTGACCAGGTTCCGCTGGACGTCCTTGCAGAGGTCGGCGAAGCGCGCCGCGCCGCTGACGCGGCTGCGGACCGGCAGCATGTCGACGAAGTGACCCACCGTGCGCTCGAAGCCGGTCGCGGGCCGGGTGCTCACCGGCATGCCCACGATCACGTCGTCCTGCTGGGTGTACTGGCGCAGCAGGACCTTGAACGCGGCGAGGTAGGCGGCGGACGCGTAGACGCGCCGGCCGCGGGCGAACTCCTGGATGCGCGCGCCGAGTCCGGCCGAAAGGCGCCGGGTCACGGTGGCCCCCGCGCCGGAGCCGGTGGTGTACGGCCGGTCGGCGGGCAGTGCCACCGAGGGCAGCGGCTGGGAGAGCCGCTCGCGCCAGTACGCCAGCCGATCGTCGGCCCCGGCACCGCTCAGCGCCTCGGCCTCGGCGGCCACGAACTCCTCGTAGGGGGCGCTCGGGCGCGGCGCGTCGGGGGTGCGGCCCTCGGTGAGCGCCGTGTACTGCGCGAGCAGGTCCTTGACCAGCAGCACTGCGGAGGCCCCGTCGAGGACGAGGTGGTGGGTGTTCAGGAGCACCCAGGCCGCCACGCCCGGGCCGTGGAAGACGTCGAGTCGGCAGAGCGGGCCGCGTTCCAGATCGAACGGCTTCTTGGCGTGCGCGCGGATCAGCGCGACCGCCTCGCTCTCGTCGGCCACGGACAGCTGATGCTCCGTCACCACCGGCTGTGTGTCCTGCTGTTGGGCGAGCATCAGAGTGCCGCCCGCCACCTCGACGGCCGCGCCGAGCACCTGGTGCCGGGCCCGGACCCGCGCGAACGCGGCCCGCAGGGCGCCGACGTCCACGCCGGTGGTCTTGAAGCAGAGCGGCACGTTGTACGCACCGGACTCCGGGGCCGCCTTCTGCAGCGTCCAGAGCCCCTGCTGCCCCTCGGAGAGCGGGTGGCGCACGGCGGGCGCCACCGGCTGCGGCGTCGCCGCGGCGACGCCCCGCCCGGTGAGGTGGGCCGCCAGCTCGTCGACGGTCGCGTGCTCGAAGAGCAGCGCGGACTCGAACCCCGGGTCGAGATCGCGCTGGATCTCCTTGGCCAGCCGCACCAGCCCCATCGAGGTGAGGCCGAGGGCGGGGAAGTCCACGTCGGCGCGGACCTCGGCGGGGTCCACGTCCAGCTGCGCGGCGACGGCGTCCAGGAGCAGCCCGCGCACGCCACCCTCCTCGGCGGGACGGGGTACGGGCGCGGGCGCGACGGCCTGAGCCGCTGCCGTCGCGGCCGGGGCGAGCCGCTCCCCGTACCAGTGCGTCTTCCTGGCGAACGGGTACGTGGGCAGGCTGACGCGCCGGGGCAGCGGCGCCCCGCCGTACAGCGCCTCCCACACGAGGGCCGTCCCGGACAGCCACTGCCGGGCCGCCTCGCGGGGGTCGCCGACCGGCGCGGGCGTCTGCCGTCCGGCCTCGCGGCCGCTCAGGTCGGCGTACTCGGCGCCCGGCGCCCGGCCCTCGCCGAGGAACGCCGCCAGCCGTGCCGCGAGCTCCGGCACCGACCGTACGACGAGGGCCAGCCGCACCGGCAGCTCGTCGCGCCCCACCTGCAAGGTGTACGCGAGGTCGCGCAGCGGCATGGCACGCCCGGCACGGTCGGCGTCGCCGACGAAGTCCGCCAGCCGCCGGGCCACGTCACGCAGCTGGTCCGGGGTCCGGGCGGAGAGCGGCACCAGGCAGGGCTCGTCGGTCAGTTGCGCAAGCGCCGGGGCCACGTCGCCGCCTCCAGGATGTTCCTCGATGATCAGATGTGCGTTGGAGCCGCCCGCGCCGAAGCAGGAGATCCCGGCGCGCCTCGGCAGCGGCCGCCCGTCGGCGTCGGCCGGCGCCCACGGCGCGAGCTCGCGCTGCACCGCGAACGGCGTCCGGTTGAAGACGATCCCGCCGTTCAGCTTCTCGGCGTTGATCGACGGCGCGAGCTGCCCGTGCGCGAGCTGCATGAGGACCTTGGTGAGACCGGCGACGCCGGACGCGCTCTCGGCGTGGCCGAGGTTGGACTTGAGCGAGCCGACCGCGCAGTACTGGCCCGCCCGTGCGGTGCCGAACGCGCGGCTGAGCGCGGAGATCTCGATGGAGTCCCCGAGCGCGGTCGCCGTGCCGTGCGCCTCCACGTAACTGACGGTGGCGGGCTCGACGCCCGCCTTCTCCAGGGCGCGGGCGACGACGTCACGCTGGGCCGTAAGGCTGGGCATGCTGTACCGGCTGGTCCGGCCGCCCGCGTTCACCGCGCTGCCCTTGATGACCGCGTAGACGTGGTCGCCGCATGCCAGCGCGTCCTCCAGCGGCCTGAGCACGACGGCGCCGACGCCCTCGGCGGCGAGGAAGCCGTCCGCGTGCTCGGAGAACGGCCGGCACCGGTCACCGGCGGACAGCAGCCCGTGCTCGGCGAGCACGTCGAAGTGGTCGGCGTTCAGAAGCAGGTTGACGCCACCGGCGACCGCGCAGTCGTTGTCACCGCTGTACAGGCTCTCCAGGGCGAGGTGGATCGCCGTGAGCGACGACGAGCACGCCGTGTCGAGGGCGATGCTCGGGCCCTGGAAGTCGAAGAGGTACGAGGTGCGGTTGGCGATCGAGGAGTGGGCGGTGCGCCCGTTGTACGTGGCGTTCATGGCGCCCGCGAACACCCCGACCCTGCCCTGCCGGTTGAGCGCCGCAGCCGTGTACCCGGCGTCCTGGAGGGCGCTGTGGACCGTCTCGATGAACAGCCGCTCCTGGGGGTCCATGGCGGCGGCCTCGTCGTCCGTGATACCGAAGTACTCGGCGTCGAAGGAAGCGACGTCCGCCAGGAACCCGCCCCGGGGGCGCTCCTTGCCGTCCTCCTCCCAGCGCAGCCACCAGCGGTCCAGGGGGTACTCGGTGGTGCAGTCGAGACCCTGCCGCACGTTCTCCCACAGCGCGGCGGGGTCGGCGGCCCCGGGGTAGCGGCCGCCGAGGCCGACGATGGCGATGTCGCGGAGACGGGGGGTCGGCGCGGGTACCTGGACCGGGGCGGGGGCCGGGGACACGGCCGGAGCCACGTCCTGGACCGGGGCCGGGGCCTGAGCCGGGAGCTGGACCGGGGCGGTGGTGTGCGGCGGTTCCTCGGCCCCCAGCACCTGGGCCAGCCGCGCGGGGTGCGTCCCGGTGAAGTACCCGGCGACCTCGCGGACCGTCGGGCAGTCGAAGAACAGCGTGCTGCTCAGCTCGTCGAAGTCACGGCCGAGCGCGTTGTTCAGCTGGATGACGAGGATCGAGTCGAGCCCGAGGTCGAAGAGGTCGGCGTCGGGGGCCAGGTCCCCGGGCGCCATCCGCAGCGTGTCGGCGACCAGCGCGGTGACGTACGCGATGGCGCGTTCCGTGAGGTCGGTGGACGGGGGCTCGGCCTGCGCCGCGTCAGCGCCGAAGAGCCTGAGCAGCTCCGGGCGGCGGGTGTCCAGGAAGTGGTCGGTCAGCTCGTCGAGGGTCCGCAGCTCGAAGAAGAGCGTGCTGGGGACGGACTCGAAGTCCCGTGCGACGGCGTTGTTCATGCCGGAGACCAGGATGGAGTCGAGACCGTAGTCGTGCAGGTTCCGTCCCGGGTCGAGCTGATCGTCCGTCAGGCGCAGGGCGTCGCGCAGGAGTTGCTCGAAGTAGGCGAGGGTCCGCGCGCGCAGGCCACTGTCCGGGACGGCGGCGGTGACGGAGGCGGTGACGGCCGGGCGCGGCGCCGGGAGGGCGTCGGTGCGCGGCGCGTCCGTACGGACCACCGCACCGCCGCCGTTCTCGGCGACGGTCAGCTGCTGGCCGAGCACATGCGCCCCCGCGTCCGGCTGCCCCACCCTGTCGAAGCCCTCGGCCCGCAGTACGTCCACCCAGCTCTCGGGCGTGAGCACCGGGCTGCCCGGGATGCGCAGGTCGGCGTCCCGGTACAGCCACCAGCCGTCGACCAGACCGAACGTCAGATGCGCCAGGAGCGTGTTGCGGCTCATCTCGTTCATGAAGAGCAGCCCGCCCGGCCGCATGGCCGCCTTCACGTTGCGCAGGGTCAGCGCGATGTCCGCGGTGGCGTGCAGCACGTTGGTGGCCACCACGACGTCGAACCCGCCGGGCTCGATGCCCTGCTCCCCGGGTGACTTCTCCGCATTGAAGATACGGGTCGTCAGATAGGGGTAGCGCGGCAGCAGCTGCTCCTCTGCGCGGAACAGGAACGCCTTGGAGAGGTCGGTGTAGCAGTACTCCGCGACCGCGTCGCCCAGCGGCTCCAGCGCCGCCAGCACCTTGGCGCTGGTCGCGCCGGTTCCGGCCCCGACCTCCAGGATGCGCGGGCGGCGGCCCGGGTGGGCTCGGCGCCAGCGGCGCACCGCGTCCACGACCAGCTCGCTCAGCCGGTCGTTGAAGTAGTCGGCGATCGGGTCACCCCGGTAGATGCCCTCCACGCGGGACATCGAGGAGCCCGGGAAGAGGATCTCGGTGGCGGGGCGCTCCCCGGCCAGGACCTGGCGCAGGGCGAGCAGACAGGACTCGACGAGGTCGACCTGGGCACGCTGGTGGGGGCCCGGCTGCCAGTCGGCGCGCTCCGCGTACCACTGGCGCCACAGTTCGGCCGGGTCCAGGTCCCGTGCGGCGGGCAGGGCGCGGCGTCCGCCGCGCACCTCGATGAGCCCGGCGGCGGTCAGCACGCGGTCGCTCTCCGCCAGCCAGCGGCCGTACTTGGCGGGGATCCGTCCTTCCAGGCCGTCCAGGCCGAGGTCGCGCAGCGTGGTGAAGAGCAGCCGCTCCGCCAGCTCGCACAGGCGCGGGTGCGGCAGGAACCGGCCGAGCCGCTCGACCTCGCCGTGCGGTGCGCGGTGCGCCGCCACGACCGCGTCGAGCACGGACGGCAGCCGGTCCGGCCCGTCCTCGGGCACGTCGGCGGACGCGCCCGGGCGCTCGTCGGGCACGAGCCCCCGCAGCGCCGCCTCGTCGAAGGTGCGCATCAGCGCGATCTGGCCGTGCTCACCGCCGAGGAAGTCCGCGAGGGTGCGCAGGGCTTCCTCGGGGTCGAGGGAGTCGATGCCCGCCGCCGCCATCCGCGCGCGGTAGAAGTCGTCGCTGACGACGCCCGCCACACCCCAGTAGCCCCAGTTGACCGACTTCACCACGGGGCGGGCGGCGCCCGGCGCGGTGGGCCACCGGTCCGCGAGGTCCAGGGCCAGCGCGTCCTTGAAGGTGCACCCGGCCGCGTAGTTGGCCTGGCCCGCGTCCCGTACGAAGCTCTCCACCGAGGAGAAGAAGAGGACGAAGTCCAGCGGCTCGGCGCCGAACACGCGGGTGAGGTGGACGCCCACGTCCACCTTGGCGGTCAGCGCCGCGCGGAACCGGTCCTCGTCCATGTTGGCCAGCGTCTTGTCCGCCAGCACGATCGCGGAGTGGACCACGCCGTCGATCCGGTCGTGGCGCTCCTTGATGCGCCGGTACGCGGCGGTCAGCGCCGCCTCGTCGCTCGCGTCCGCCTGGACGTAGAGGGGCTCTCCGGCGCCGACGGCCCGCGCCCGGGCCGCCAGTTCGGCGAGGGAGGCCGCGACCGCGCCTTCGAGGGGGCGGCGGCCGATCCAGACGATCGCCGCCCGGTGGTGCTCGACCATGTGGCGGCTCCACAGCTCACCGATACCGCCCGCGCCGCCCACGACGACATAGCGGCCGCCGGCCCGGTAGGGCGCGGGGGCGGGGGCGAGCGGGGCGACGGGCCGCAGCTCCTGGGCGAGCCAGCGGCCGTCGCGCAGGGCGAGTGTGGTTCCGGCCGGGGCGGTGGGCAAGGCGAGTCCGGCCGCGCGCAGCGCGTCGCCGGGCGCCGCGGCGGGCAGGTCGAGGAGGCGGACCGCCCAGCGGGTGTGCTCCTTGGCGGCGCTGCCCAGCAGCCCGTGCACACTGGCGTGGGTCGCCGCGACCACGTCGCCGGAGTGCGCGCGCTGGGTGGCGAAGGTGAGCGCCGTCCAGGTCAGCGACGTGGTGCCGAGGCCGAGCGACAGCAGCGCCCGCACCAGGCGGTACACCTCGACGGCGCCCCGCTCCTGGCCCGCGACGGGGTCGGGCCCGTCGTGCGGCGCCACCCAGACAAGGTGCGCGGGCGTCCGCCCGGTGCCGCGGATCAGCTCGGCGATCTCCGCCACCGAGGCCCCCGCGGGCAGCTCCACCAGCCGGTGTCCGGGCGCCAGCGCCCCGAGCTCGTCGCGCAGCCGCCGGTCGGCGTCGAAGACGAACACCTCTCCGGGCCGCGCGTCCGCCAACTCACCCACGGACGAAGGGAGTCCGGCACGCTTGGGCTCCCACACCGGGAGCAGGGTGCGCAGGGCCGAGGCCCGGCCGCCGTCCGTCTTCCCGTCGAGCGCACGGTAGGAGAGGCCGCGCAGCGCGGCGCAGACCCGTCCGTCCGCGTCGGTGAGGTCGATGTCGAGCACCTGGCCCGCGCCCTCGGCCCGCTCCCCGGGCGCCGGGCGCACCCAGGCGTACATCTCCTCCTCGCACTGCGCGAAGACGTCGAGCCGGTCGAGCGCGAACGGCACGGGTGTGGCCGACGCCTCCTTGGGCCGCGCCGCCGCGCCCGCCTCCGTGTCGAACCGGGGGTCCAGGCCGAGCGAGGCGTGGATCGCCGCGTCCAGGAAGCCCGGGTGCAGCGCGTACGACTCCAGGGAGCCGCGCGTCCCGCCCGGCAGCCGCAGTTCGGCCAGCACCTCGCGCCGCCCGTCGGGGGCGCCCCGGTGCAGGGTGCGCACCAGCCGGAAGCCGGGCCCGTAAGCGACTCCGGCGCGGGCGATGCAGGCGTAGCACTCCTCGCCCGACAGCGGGCGCAGCCGCAGGGCGGCGCGCAGCCGGTCGAGCGCGACCGTGGGCCGTTCGGTGGCGGGCGCGGCCGTCGCGCGTCCCTGGACGTGGAGCTGTCCGCCGTCCTGGGCCGAGCCGGTCAGCTCGAAGCGGGAGGAGCCCGGCGCCGCGTCCTCGGTCAGGGTGAACTCGACCGTGCGGCCCTCGCCGCCGACGGCCAGGGGCCGTACCCAGCTGACGTTCTTCAGCGTGACCCGCGGTCCGGCGGCGGGCAGCGCACGGCGCACGGCCGTGTACGCCATCTCCAGGCTCGCCACGGCCGGGAGCAGCCGCTTCCCGTCGACCACGTGGTCGCGGAGCACGAACTCCTCGCCGGTGAACCGGGTGCGGTAGCGGACCGCGCCGAGCCCGGACACGTTCTCGTGGAGCAGGGGGTGCGCCGGAGCGGGCCCGGACGCCTCGACGGCGCGGGCCGGCCACGGGTGGACGACCCGGCTGAACGGGTAGGCAGGCAGGCTGGTCCGGCGGCCCGCCGCGGTCCTGGCCAGCCGCCGCCACTCGACGTCGGCGCCCCGCACCCACGCCTGGGCGAGCTTCTTCAGCTTGCCCTTCTCCTGGCCCTTCTCCAGCCAGCGGGCGATCTTGGCGGCGGAGCCGTCGGTGGCGCCGCCACGGGGCGCCTCGCCCGTGAAGCGGCGGGCCGAGTCCCGGCCGTCGAGGAACAGCGCGAGCTCGTCGGCGAGTTCACCCAGGTCACGGACGACGAACGCCACCCGGTGGGCCATCGGCACCCGGCCCACCTGGAGCGTGTACGCCACATCGCGCAGGCGCAGCGTGGGCCTCGGGCCCTCCAGGGCCGCCCGCAGCTCGCGCGCGTAAACGGCCAGGTTGTCCCGGGTGCGCGCCGACAGCGGGACCAGCTGCGGGGAGCGGTCGTCGGCGGCGGGCGCGGCGGCCGCGTACTCCTCGAAGATCGCGTGCGCGTTGCTGCCGCCCAGGCCGATGGAGCTCTGCGCCGCCCGGCGCGGGCCCTCGCCCCGCGGCCACTCCCGCAGCCGGTCGACCACATGGAACGGCGACCGCTCCAGCTTCAACTGGGGGTTGGGGCTGGTGTAGTTGAGGGTCGGGGGGAGCTCTCCGTGGTAGAGGCTGAGCAGCACCTTGACGGTCCCGGCGAGCCCGGCCGCCGAGTCGAGGTGGCCGAGGTTGGACTTCACCGAGCCGATGCCGCAGTAACCGGTCTCGTCGGTGGCCTCGCGGTACGCCTCGGTCAGCGCGGCCAGCTCCACGGGGTCACCGAGCTTGGTGCCGGTGCCGTGCGCCTCCACGTATCCGATGGAGCGCGCGTCGACGCCGGTCCGCTCCAGGGCCCGGCGGATCACCCGGCTCTGGCCGTCGACGCTGGGGCTGTAGAAACCGGTGGCCTGGGCGCCGTCGCTGTTGGTCGCCACACCGCGCAGCAGGCCGTAGATGTGGTCGCCGTCCGCGACGGCGTCCTTGGCGCGGCGGATCAGCAGCGCGGCGACGCCCTCGCCGCCGACCATGCCGTCGGCGGCGGCGTCGAACGCCTTGACGCGGCCGTCGCCGGAGAAGTTGAGGCCGGGCTTGTGGACGTAGCCGCGTCCGTCCGTGCTGGCCGCCGAGGCCGCCGCGACCAGGGCGAAGTCACTCTCGCCGCTCTGCACCGCGCGGGCCGCGAGCGAGAGGGCGCTCAGCGAGGACGAGCAGTTCGAGTGGACGGCGAGGCTGGGTCCGCCGAAGCCGAGCTGGTACGAGATCATCGAGGCGACCGTGCCGCTCTGGCACATCACCCACGACAGGTACTGCTGCGGATCCTCGATCACGGGCGCCGCGTCCGGGGCGGGCGCTCCGTAGAAGTGGTTGCCGCTGGTGACGTAGACGCCGGTGTCCGGGATGTCGCGGTGGTCGTAGCCCGCGTCCTCGACGGCCTTCCAGGCGTGCAGGAGCAGTTGACGGAACTGCGGGTCCATCAGCGCGACGTGGTTCGGGGAGAGCCGGAAGAACTCGCCGTCGAAGACGTCCTTGTCCGCGAGGGCGGAGCGCAGCGGCACGTAGCCGGGCTCGCGCAGCACCCGCTCGGGCACCCCGGCCCCGCGCAGCTCCTCCTCGGTCCAGAACCGGGTGGTTCCGTCGCCGCGCCGCAGGTCCTCCCAGAACCGCCAGTGGTCGTCGGCGTCCCCGAAGCGGCAGGCGATGCCGACGATCGCCACGGCGTCGTCGGGCAGGTCCGCGGCGGCCTCGGGGGCGGCCGCAACCGTCTCCTCCTCGGCCCGCGCGGCCGGGACCACGGCCGGTGCGGTGTGCTCGCGCACGTACTCGGCGATGCTGCGCGCGCTGGCGTACTTGAACAGGTCGGCCGCCGCGAACGGCACGCCGAGGCGGTCGGCGATGCGCTCGGCGAGCACCACGGCCGCCAGCGAGTTGCCGCCCACCTCGAAGAAGGAGGCGGTGGGGCCGATGCCGCGGACCTGGAGGACGTCCTGCCAGCAGGCCAGGACGCGCGCCTCGATGTCCGCGAGCGGCACACCCTCGGGGGCGGCCTGAGCAGGCGCGGCCGGAGCGGGCGCGGCCGGAGCGGGCGCGGCCGGAGCGGGCGCGAGGGAGATCTCGCGCCGCATCAGCGCGTTGCGGTCCACTTTGCCGCTGCCGGTCAGCGGAACCTCGTCGATCGGCACGTAGAAGTCCGGGACCATGTACGACGGCAGCCTCTCGCGCAGGTGCTCCTTGAAGCCGGCCGCGTCCGCCGTGCGCCCCGGGCCGGGCCGGTAGTAGGCGACGAGCTGCTTGGCCGCGTCCTCGCCCCGCGCCACCACGACGCACTCGGCGACGGCCGCGTGGGCGCCCAAGTGGTATTCGATGTCGCCCAGTTCGACCCGGTTGCCCCGGATCTTGACCTGGAAGTCGAGCCGCCCGAGGTAGTCGATCTCGCCGTCCTCGTTCCAGCGCGCCAGGTCCCCGGTGCGGTAGAGCCGCGCGCCCGCGACCAGGGGGTGGGGCACGAACTTCTCGGCCGTGAGCTCGGGGCGGTTGACGTATCCCTCGGCGAGGCCGGTCCCGGCGATGCACAGCTCGCCCGGCTCGCCCTCGGCCACCGGCCGCAACCCCTCGTCCAGGATGAGGACTTCGGTGTTGGCGATCGGCCTGCCGATGGTGATGGGCCCGTCGGGGCGCACCAGGGTGCCGGTCGAGTAGACGGTGGTCTCGGTCGGCCCGTACAGGTTCCAGGCCTCGGTGCCGGTGCTCAGGAAGTGGTCCTTGAGCGTACGGGACAGAGCCTCGCCGCCGGTGAAGATCCGCACGCCCTCGGTGTTGCGCCAGCCCGAGTGGAACAGCATGCTCCAGGTCGCCGGGGTGGCCTGCATGACGGTGGGGCGCACCCGGCCGATGCGCTCCTTCAGCCGGTCGACGTCCTTGATCGTCGCGCTGTCGCAGACATAGCAGCGCCCGCCCGTGACCAGCGGCAGGAACAGCTCGACCTGCGCCATGTCGAAGCTGACGGTGGTGACCGCGAACAGCGTGTCGGTGCGGCCGAGTCCGGGCTCGACGGCCATCGAGCGCAGCAGGTTGGTGAAGCCCCGGTGCGCGATCATCACGCCCTTGGGCCTGCCGGTGCTGCCGGAGGTGTAGATGACGTACGCGAGTTCCGACTCGGTCACCCTCACGCCGGGCCGCTCGCCCCGGGCCGCGGCCGCCGCGAGTTCGTCCCGCTGCTCGTCGAGGACCACGAGGTCGCCCGGCGCGGCCGCCCGCGCCCCGGCCGGCCGCGCGTCGAGCAGAGCTCGGGCCCGTGCCTTCAGCCGGGCCTGGGTGACGACGAGGGAGGTGCCGCTGTCCCCCACGATGTCGGACAGCCGTGCGGCGGGCAGCTCCGGGTCCAGCGGAACGTAGGCGGCGCCCGCCTTGAGGATGCCGAGCAGCGCCACGACCATCGCGGCCGAACGGTCGAGGAAGACCGTCACCAGGTCGTTGGGGCGCACGCCCCGCGCCACCAGATGGGCCGCCAGCGCGTCGCTGCGGCGGCGCAGTTCGTCGTAGGTGAGGATCTCGTCCGCACCGGTCACCGCGACCGCGTGCGGGGTGCGGGCCGCGGCCGCGTCGACCAGGTCGTGCACACAGGGGCCGTCGGCCGCCGTGGGATCGGCGTCGGCCGCGAAGAGCGCGCGCAGGTCGTCCACGCGGATCCCCGGGTCAGTGGTGACGGCTTCCAGGACACGCCGGTAGCGCTCGCCCAGGCCCGCCACGAAGTCGGCGCCGAACAGCTCGGGATGGTACTTCCAGTGCAGCGCGTACCCGTCGCCCTTGCCCCACACCTCGACGGACAGCTCGTACTCGCCCTCCTGGTGCAGCTCCTCGACCAGCTCGTAGGGGCGGTCCGGCTCCGCGATGCCGTCGAGCACGTCCTGGAAGACGAACGCGGTCTGGAAGACCGGCGAGCGGCCGGACGGCTCCGCCCGGTCCAGTTCGCGGGCGAGCGCGGCGAACGGGTAGCTGTGCAGCATCCCGTCGACGACCTCGCGCTGCACCTGGGCCACCAGCTGCCCGAAGGTCGTGGCCTCGGCGAGCTCCACCCGGACGGGCATCATGTTGATCATGAGCCCCATGGCGTCGGCGAACTCGTCACCGCCCCGCTCGTTCACCGGCATCCCGACGACGACCTCGCGCTCGTCGGAGTAACCGGCGAGCGTGACGGCGTACGCGGCGAGCATGACCGTGGAGACGAAGACGCGCCGGGAGGTGGCCATCTCCTCGACCGCCTGGGCGAGTTCGCCGGACAGCTCGCTGAAGCGGGTGTCCCCGGCGAACCGGTCGACGACCTCGGCGTGCGGCCGGTCGGCGGGCAGGCTCAGCGCGGCGGACGAGCCCGCCAGCTTCTCCCGCCAGTAGCCGAGCAACTCCGCGCGCCGCCCCGGCAGCGTCGCGCGCTCCTCGCGCACGAACGCCTCGAAGTCCGCGCCCGCGCGGGCCGCGTCCGGCTCGCCCCCGGCCAGCAGCGTCTCGTACGTGTCGAACAGCGCCTGCACAAGCAGCCGGGCCGAGCTGCCGTCGAAGACGATGTGATGGACGCTGACGAGCACGATCGAGGTGTCCGCCGGGCGGGCGAAGACGCGGATCCGCAGCAGCGGCTCCCCCTCCATGGCGAACGGCCGCTTGTGCTCGGCCTCCACGGCCGCCAGCGCCCCGGCCTCCGGCAGCGCGCGCAGATCCACGCGCGCGTAGTCGAGCTCACGGCCCGGGTCGACCGACTGCACGGGCCGGTCGCCCTCGCGGCCGAGGACCGTGCTCAGCACCGGATGCCGCCGGACCACCGCACGGCAGGCCCGCTCGAACACCGCCTCGTCGAGCCCCAAGACCCGGAAGCAGAGCGGGACGTTGTAGGCGGCCATCCGCGGGTACGCCTTCTGAAGCGCCCAGAGACCGCGCTGGCCCTCGGAGAGCTCGTACGTCCGCGCGCCCGCCCGAAGTCGCCGCAGCAGGTCCCCGACCTCGCTGTCGGTGACCTTGCCCGCCCTGTAGTCGGCGATGAGGGCGCTGAGCTCGTGCTTCACTTCTGAGTTCTCTCTCCGTCGAGGAGCGCGATGGCGTCGTCGAGGTCCAGGTCGCCCTCACCGAGGCGCTCCAGCACCTCCAGGACCTCGGACTGCGGGGCGGTTTCGGGGGCGGGGCGCGTACGGCCCACGGGAACCAGACGGGCGACCCCTTCGGGGTACGCGTCCACCAGGTGCGCGGCCAGCTCGCCGACCGTGGCGTACTCGAACAGCGCGCTGGGCACGAAACCCGGGGCGACGGTCGCGCCCAGCTCGCGGGTCATCCGGACGATCCCCAGCGAGTTCAGGCCCAGCTCCAGGAGCCCGGCCTGCGGTGCGACCTGCTGGGCGCCGTGGCCCAACTGGTCGGCGAGCAGCCCGCGCAGGAACCCGAGCGCCCGCTCTTCGGCAGCGTCGGTGGTGTCGGCGCGGTGCGGCACCGGCTCGCCGTCGGCGAGGAAACGCCAGTGCGGGGCGGCGGGCCGAAGCTGCGGCTCCGGTTCCGGCCGTACGGGGGCCACGGGCTCCGGAGCCGGTGTGGGCCGGGTGTCCGCGGCCGCCGACACCCAGTGCCGGTCCTTGGCGAACGGGTACGTGGGCAGGTGGAGGCGGTGCGGTGGGACCTCGTGGAGCGCGCTCCAGTCGACCGCGTACCCCTCCAGCCACAGCTCGGCGATCTTGCGCCAGTTGCCCCGCGCGGCCCATCGGCCGACCAGCTGCTCGCGCACCTCGTCCTCGTCCAGCAGCCGTGTGCCGGACGGGCGCGCGTCGACGCGGCCCCGCCAGAAGTCCGCGGAGGCGGCGCCGTCACCGGTGAGGAAGCGGCCGAGGCCGTCCTTCACCTCGTCGAGGCTGCGGGCGCGCAGCACCAGCCGCTCCTCCAGGGCGACCCGGCCGCTCTGGAGGGTGTGGGCGAGGGCGGACAGGTCGAGGTCGTCGTGCGCGTCCAGGAAGCGCAGCAGCTTCCGCGCGTACGCGCGCAGCCGGTCCTCGTCCTTGGCGGACAGCGGGACCAGCACCCCGCCGGGGGCGTCCGGCAGCCGTGCCGCCCGCGGCGCGGGCGCCTCCTCCAGGACGACGTGCGCGTTGGCACCGGTCGCGCCGAACGCGCTGACCCCGGCCCGGCGCGGCGCCCCGTCCTCACTCGCCCACTCCTCCAGCTCCGTCTGGAGCCGGAACGGCGAGTCGGTCAGGTCCAGGTACGGGTTGACGCGCTCCGCCGGCACCAGCGGGGTGAGCGTGCGGTGGTGGAGCTGGAGCACGGCCTTGGTCAGCGCGCTGATCCCGGCCGCCGACTCGGCGTGCCCGATGGCCGACTTGACCGAGCCGAGCGCACAGAAGCCCGTACGGTCGGTGCGCGCCCGGAAGGCCCGCTCCAGAGCCTCCACCTCCATCAGGTCGCCGATCTCGGTACCGGTGCCGTGCGCCTCCACGTATCCGAGCGACGCGGGGTCGACCCCGGCCCGGTCCAGGCAGTCGGCGACGACGGCCTGCTGCGCGGTGGCCGAGGGCACCCGGAAACCGGGGGTGCGGCCGGAGTGGCTGACCGCGCTGCCCTTGATCACCGCGTACACCGCGTCGCCGTCCTCGAGGGCCCGGGTCAGCGGCTTGAGCAGCACCGCGCCGACGCCCTCGGCCGACACATAGCCGTCTCCCCCGGCCCCGAACGACCGCGCGGGCGCCTCCTGGGCGAGCAGACCGAGCAGGCCGTACGTGCGGTACTTGCCGGGGTGCAGGGAGAGGTTGACCCCGCCGGCGAGCGCGGCGTCGCACTCGCCCCGGCGCAGCGCCTCCACCGCCAGGTGCACGGCGCTGAGCGAGGACGCGCAGACCGTGTCGACGGCCAGGGACGGGCCGTGGAAGTCGCAGAAGTGCGAGACGCGGTGGGCGATGGTGGCCGCGTTGAGGGCCTGCGGAACGCGTTGCCCCTGGCGTACGGCCTCCTCCTGGAGCAGGGCGTAGTCCCGGTGCATGACGCCGACGTACACGCCCACCGCACGCCCTCGTTCCCCGTCCCGGGCGGCGGCCAGGGCGTCCGGGGTGTACCCGGCGTCCTCGACGGCCTCCCAGCACACCTCGAGGAAGAGCCGTTCCTGCGGGTCGAGTTGGGCGGCCTCCTCCGCCGGGATGCCGAAGAAGGCGGCGTCGAAGCAGTCGACGTCGTCGACGAACCCGCCCCAGCGGGACAGGCCCGCGTGCGCGTCCTGCGGCCACCGGCTCCCGGGCACCTCGCCGACGCAGTCCCGGCCCGCCTTGAGGTTCTCCCAGAACTCGGCGACGTCGGCGGCCTTCGGGTAGCGCCCGGCGATGCCGACGATGGCGATGTCCTGGCTGTCGGGCAGGTGCGGCCGCTCGGCCTGCGGAGCCTGCGGCCGGTGGGCGATCGGGCGCTCGCGCGGAACCGGCATCCGTACGGGCCGCTCGGCAAGGGCCGTTCCAGCCGCGCTCAGGTGGTCCGCCAGCGCCCCGACCGTCGCGTGCTCGAAGAGCAGTGTCGGCGACAGTCGCGTGTCCAGGGCCTGCTCCAGGCGGCCGGCGACCTGGAGCAACTTGGCCGAGTCCAGGCCCATTTCGTAGTAGCTGAGGGTCGTGGAAACCTCACCGGCGGGTACGCCCAGCTGCTCGGCGATGACGGACGCGACCACCGCACCGACGGCCTCGGCGGAGGCCGACGGCGTCACGGGCGCTGTTTGCGATGCCACGGGGGCGACCGGCGCCTCCACGCGGCGGTCCGGGTCGATCAGGCCCGCGTGCCGTACCAACTTGCTGCTGAAGTCGGCCAGTTCGCCGGTCTTGTGGCCCTCCGCGTCGAAGAACTCCAGGGTGAAGCCGAGCAGTTCCTCGCTCTGGCGGACCGAGGACCGCCGGACGCGGGTACGGCAGGCGTCGCCGAAGGCTGCGGACGCGCGGAACGAGCCGTAGTGGAGCGGCAGGAAGAGCTTGGGGTCGCCGCCCTCCGCGTACGCCAGGGCGCCGCTCGCGCCGACGGCGCTGCCGTCGATGAGCGTGGGGTGGAAGAGCTCCCCGCCCGCTCCCCCGGCCACGCCGAGCCGCACCCAGATGTCCTCGGCGCCGACGGATACCGTGCCCTCGGCCTTCATGGGGCCGGAGTGGGCCACTTCCCGGGCCCGGTAGGCGCCGTACACCTCGTCGAGGCCGGTCACCCGCGCCCCGGGTTCAGCGTCGGCGGGAGCGCGCTCGGCGAAGGAGACCGCGCTGGTGAGGCGGCGCATCTCGGCGGTGATGTACCGCTCCGCGTCGGCTCCGGTGACCTCGATGCGCCAGCCGTTCGCGGAGTGCTCGACGGCCTCGACACGGATGTCGAGGGCACCGCCGTCGTCCACGCTCAGCGGCCGGTAGATCGACAGGTCGCGCAGCTCCAGCGTGTCGTACGCGAACCCCGACTCGGCGAAGCACCGGTACAGCAGGTCGATCCAGGCCAGGCCAGGCAGCAGACGGCGGCCGTAGACGCGGTGGTGGTCCATGACCGGGTCACCGGCCGTGACGCGCCGGGTCCACACCAGTGTCCCGGCGGCTTCGACAGGCGTGACCCGCACGCCCGTACGCACATCGGTCCTGTTCAGCTCCGGCAGTGCGACCGGACCGCGCGTGGCCGGACCGGCGGGCGCGGGGCGGTGCTTGAGGACGACGTGTCCGTTGGTGCCGCCGTCGGCGAAGCTGCTCAGCGCCGCGTACGGCAGGGCCGCGTCCGCCGCCTGCCGGGGGAAGGCGAGGTTGGCCGCGTCGAGGGAGAAGTGCTCCATGGGCTCCTGGCCCGAGCGGAACGGCACCATCCGCTGGTGGTGGACCATCAGCGCGACCTTGATGAAGGCGGCGATGCCCTCCGCGCAGAGCGGATGCCCGATGTTGGGCTTCATGGAGCCCAGGTGCAGCGGCTCGGCGGCCGGGTCGCCGTCGCGGTAGACCGCCTGGACGGCCTTCAGTTCGAGGAGGTCGGTCAGCTGCGAGCCCGAGCCGTTGACCTCCAGGTAGCGCACGTCCCGCGGCGCGCGGTCCGCCTGCCGCAGCGCGTCGCGCATGACCTGCTTCTGGGCCTGGAGGTTGGGGGTGGCGGGTCCGGCCGTACGGCCGTCGTTGTTGATGGCGATGCCGTCGACCACGGCGTACACCGTGTCACCGTCCCGCTCCGCCAGCTCCAGCGGCTTCAGCACGACGACACCGCAGCCCTCGCCGAGGACCACTCCGGCGGCGCGGCGGTCGAAGACGTGGAACTCGCCCCGCTCCTGCAACAGGCCCCGGCGGCGGAAGAGTTCGTGGTCCTCGGAGTCCGTGAGCAGGCTGACGCCCGCCACCACCGCGAGGTCCACCGACCCGGCCGCCAGCGCGTCGGTGGCGAGCTTCATCGCCACCAGCGAGGAGGAGCAGGCCGTGTCCAGGACCATGGCCGGGCCGCGCCAGTTGAAGAACTGGGAGATGTTCGCGGCAAGGTAGTTCTGCCCGACCGTCATGATCGGGTTGCGTGCCTCGGCCACCAGGTCGTTGTCGGCCCGGCCCCGGCCACGTGCGCCGACGTATACGCCGGTGTTGCTGCCGTCGAGCTCGCCGAAGCGGTAGCCCGCGTGGTGGACCGCCTTGAGGCTCTCCTCGAGCAGCACCAGCGCCTGCGGGTCCATCGCCCGGACGTCCTCGGCGTGGAGCATGAAGTACCCGGGGTCGAAGCCGTGGACGTCGTCGACGAGTCCGGCGGTGAAGTCGGTCGCCCGCCCCCAGCGGTCCTCGGGGACCGTACGGATGGCGGAGCGGCCCTGCGCGAGCAGGTCCCAGTACGCGTCGAGGTCGGGTGCGCCGGGCAGTCGGCAGGCCATGCCGATGACGGCGACGGGGCCGGCGGTGGCACGGGCGGGCGCGGTCGGCGCCGTGCTCACGGCCTCGGCCTCGGCCACCACGGGGACGGTGACGGCCGGGGCGGGTGCGGCGACGGCCGGGACCGGCGCGGGCGTCTCCTGCGCGAGCGGCGCGGACGGCGCGGACGGCGCGGGGGCGAACTCGGCCGCGACCTCGGCGCCGTGCGCGCTGAGCAGCCACCCCGTCAGCTCGTGCAGGGTGGGGTGCTCCAGGAGCGTGGACGGTTCGAGCGGCACGCCGAGGCGCTGCTTGATCCGCTGGAGTATCTGGGCGAGCAGGATGGAGTCCGCGCCGTAGTCCGCGTACGAGGTGCGCTCGTCCAGCACACCGGGCTTCAGCTTGAGTTCGGCCTCGAAGGTCTCGCTCAGGAACGCCATCAGACGCGGACCGGCGTCGCCGCCGTGGGCGGACTCGGATACGGACGCGGGCGCGGAGGCGGGGGCCATGGCGTCGGCCGCCGGAGCCGTCTGCGCCGCCGGGCGCCGCTTCGGCCGCAGCAGCGTGGCCGCGTCGAAACGCGCGGGGTCGATGTGCACCGGCATGACCACCGGGGCGTAGCGCGAGGTGAGGACCTGATCCAGGAGGTCCAGCCCCTCACGGTCGGTGATGCTGAGCAGTCCGGTGTCGGTGTACGCCTGGTTCTTGACCTCGCCGAAGCCGGTCTCGCGCCAGCTGGGCCACTGGACGCTGGTGATCGGCAGGGCGTGGGCGTGCGCCTGGGCGAAGTAGTCCAGGAACGCGTTGCCCATGGCGTAGTCGCTCTGGCCCGCGCCGAGCGCGGGGACGGCGGCGGAGACCGACGAGAAGAGCACCACGAACCGGAGCGCCGTGGCGTCCAGGGCCGCCAGCAGGTTGCGGGTGCCCTCGATCTTCGGCGAGACCACACGGGCGATGCCCTCGACGGGCTTGCGGACGAACGCCGGGTTCTCGGTGTCGACAAGACCGGCCGCGTGGATGACACCGGCGATGCGGCCCATCGTCGTCTCGATCGCCTCGATGCCGGCCGCGACCTCGTCGGCGCGGTCGAGCGGCAGCGCCAGGACGCGCACCTGAACGCCCCGGGCCTCCAGGTCGAGCACGGCGCGGATCTTCGCGCGGGCCGCCGGGGCGCATGCCTCGAGGTCGCTCCACAGATGGCGCGGGGGCAGCGGGTCCTTGCCGGTCAGCACCAGGCGGCGCACTCCGCGCCGCTCCACGAGATGCCGGGCGCAGAGCAGGCCGAGGCCCCGGGTGCCGCCGGTCACCAGCAGCACCTCGTCCTCGGCGAGGTCCGCCCGTCCGGTGGTCGCGCGCGGGGCGAGACCGTCGAGGGCGGGCGCGTGCCGGACGCCGTCGCGGTGGCAGATCTCCGACTCGGCGCCGGGTCCGTCGAGTTCGCGCCGGACGACGGCGGCGAGCTCGGCGGCTCCCCGGGTCGCCGGGTCGAGGTCGAGGTGGCGCGAGGTGAGGCCGCCGTACTCGCTCTGGAGCATCCGGTACAGCCCGACCCGCGCCGCTCCCGCCAGGTCCTCCCGGGTCCGGGTGCGCCCGAACGATTCGAGGCCCTGGGTCACGTACAGCAGATCGATGTCCCGCGACGACTTCGCCGCGAGGACGCTCTGGAGCAGCGCCAGGGACCGGCCCGACGGCTCGCGCTCGGTGATGCCGGTGAGGTCGACGAAGGCGGTGGCGCGCTCGATCCGCCCGGCGAGCCGCTGCTCGGCGCCGGGGCCCGACTCCACCAGCGTCGCCTCGTCGCACAACTCGGCCAGCGCCGAGGCGAGGGGCGCGGTCTCGGCGTCGTGCAGGACGAGGGCGCTCACCCGGCGCGGGGCGAGACCGTCGAGCGGGGCCGGAAGCCACCGCTTGGCGAGGAAGCGCACGTCGGCGCGCGGGGAGGCGATCAGACCCTGGCCGACACCGTCGGCGTCGCTCGCGGCCGACTCCGGCACCCAGTGGCGGTCGCGGGCGAACGGGTACGTCGGCGCGCTCACCCTGCGCGGCGCGTCCGCGCCGCTGTACAGCTTCTGCCAGTCCAACGAAGCACCCCGTACCCAGAGTTCCGCGATCCGGGGGAGATCTCCGCGCTCGGCGAGCCGGTCGGTGGTCCGCGCGAGCTCGTCGGCCGGGATCAGTGACAGGGCTTCGCGTCCGCCCTTTACGCTGCCGTTGACCAGGTCCGCGACCTCGCCCTCGGCCGCCAGGTACCGCTCAAGGCGGTCGGCGAGCGAGGCGAACGAGTCGGCGACGACGGCGAGCCGGACCTCCATCGCCTCGCGGCCGGTCTGCAGCGTGTACGCCAGATCGGCGGGCGTCACCGCGTCGGGGCCGTCCGCCGACTCCCGTACGAAGCGCAGCAGCCGGGCCGCGTAGGCGCGCAGCCGCTCCTCGTTCTTGGCCGACAGCGGGAACAGCAGCGGCAGCCCGGCGGCGTTGCCACCAAGGCGGCGGGCGTCACTGGCGGCGCTACCCACGTACTCCTCCACCAACAGATGAGCATTGGAGCCGCCCGCGCCGAACGAGGAGATCCCGGCGAGCCGGGGACGGACCTCGCCGTCGACGACCGGGCGCTCCCACGCACGCAGTTCCTGGTTGACGACGAACGGCGTACCGCTGAAGTCGATGTTGGGGTTGAGGGTGCGCGAGTGCAGGGAGGGCGCGATCTGGCCGTGCCGCAGCTGCAGCAGCACCTTGGTGAGCCCGGCGATCCCGGCGGCGCTCTCGCAGTGGCCGATGTTCGACTTGGCCGAGCCGAGGTAGCAGTACTGGGTGTCGGTGGACCCGGTCGCCGCACCGAACGCCTGGCTGAGACCGGTGATCTCGATGGGGTCGCCGAGCTTGGTGCCGGTGCCGTGGGCCTCGACGTAGCTGATGGCGCGCGGGTCGACCCCCGCCTCGTCGAGCGCGTCGCTGATCGCGGCTTCCTGCGCCCGGGGGTTGGGGACGGTGTAGCCGTTGGTGCGGCCGCCGTGCGAGACGCCGCTGCCCTTGATGACGCCGTAGATGTGGTCGCCGTCACGCTCGGCGTCGCGCAGGGGCTTCAGGAGCACGACTCCGACGCCCTCGCCGGGGATGTAGCCGTCGCCGCCAATGCCGAAGCTCTCGCAGTGGCCCTTGCTGGAGATGAACTGGCCCGCGCTCAGGCTCAGATACTTGTTGGGGTGGACGGTGACGTTGACGCCGCCCGCGAACGCCAGCTTGGTCCGGCCCTGGCGCAGGTCCCGGCAGGCCAGCTCGATCGCGGTGAGCGAGCTGGAGCACATGGTGTCCACGGTCATGCTCGGGCCGTGCAGGTTCATCACGAACGAGACGCGGTTGGCGACGCTCGCGTAGCTGCTGCCCAGCGCGTTCGGGTTGCCGCGCGGGGCGCCCCCGCCCTGGAAGAGCAGCTGGTACTGCCCCCACATCACGCCCGCGTACACACCGACCCGGCCGCCGAGACAGCGCAGCTGCTCGCGGGTGTGGCCCGCGTCTTCGAGCGCCGTCCAGGCGTGCTCCAGGAACAGCCGCTCCTGCGGGTCGAGGTAGTCGGCCTCGTGCGGGGAGATGTTGAAGAAGAGGGGGTCGAAGCGGTCGACCTCGGCGATGAAGCCGCCCCACTTGCTGTAGTGACGGCCGGGTGCGGTGCGGTCCTCGCTGTAGTGCTCGCGCCAGTCCCAGCGGTCCTGCGGCACCTCCACGACACAGTCGCGCCCGTCGCGCAGATTGGCCCAGTACTCGCCGAGGTCACGCGCCTCCGGGTAGCGGCCGGAGATGCCGATGACGGCGATGTCGAGCGCGGAGGAGCGGGGCGCGGCGGGCTCGCTCACCTCCGCGCGGGGCGCGGGCAGCCGGTCGGCGGCCCCGGCGCCGACCGGCGCGACGGCGTCGGCCACATCGGCCGGACCAGCCGCGTCGACGAACAGCGCCTCCAGCACCGCCCGGTGCCGCGCGACGAAGTATCCGCTCAGCTCGGCGAGCGTGTGGTACTCGAACAGGAGCGTCTTGGAGAGCGGGCCGAACGTGGCCTCAAGGCCCGCCGTGAGCTCGGTCGCCAGGATGGAGTCCATCCCGTACGCGCCGAGGAGTTCGTCCTCCTCGATCTCCCCCAAGGCCAGCCCGGTGAGCCGGCTGAGCGCCTCCTTGAGGAAGCGGACGGTCCGCGCGGTGAGCGTACGGTCGTCGACGGCGCCTGACTCAGCAGCCACGGTGACGTTGGCGACGGCGTCCGTGGGCTGCGGTGCGGCGGAACCCGTCTCCAAGTACGCCTGCAGCCGGGCCCGTTCGCCCGCCCCCACCACGATGTGCGGCTCGCCGGCCGCGAGCGCGCGGTGGAAGGCCTCGATGCCCGCCGACGTCGTCATGGGGACCATCCCGGCGCGCGTCCGCAGCGCGTCGCGCGTGGCCGTGTCGACGCCCATGCCGCCGCTCTCCCAGAGCGGCCAGCCGATGGAAACGCTGCGCCCGGCGCGCTCGCCCCCGCGCACCAAGGCGTCGCGGTGGCGGGCGAAGCGGTCGAGGAAGGCGTTGGCCATGGCGTAGTCGGCCTGGCCGACATTGCCGGTCGCGCCCATGATGGAGGAGAAGAGGACGAAGAAGTCGAGCTCCTCGTCCTTGGTCGCCTCGTCGAGGGCGACCGCCCCGGCCAGCTTGGGGCTCAGCACCCGGGCGAACTCCGCCGCGGACTTCTTCAGCAGGAAGTTGTCGTGCAGCACGCCCGCGCCGTGCACCACTCCGTGCACGGCCCCATGGCGGCGCACGAGGTCGGCGACGAGTGCGGCGGTGCCGTCCGCGTCCGCCGCGTCGAGGACGTGGTACTCGACGCTCGCGCCGGTCTGCCGCAGCGCGTCGAGCCCGGCCCGCCGCTCCGCGTCGGGCTCGGCACGGCCGGTGAGGCACAGCACCGCGCCGTTCGCCCGGCGGGCGATCTCCTCGGCGAGGATCAGACCGAGGCCGCCCGCGCCCCCGGTGATGAGGTAGACACCGCCCTCGCGCCACACCACCGGCCCGCCGTCCGGGAGTTCGCCCACGGGCTCCCAGCCGAGCACCTGGCGGCGCCCGCCTTCGCCGCGGACCTGCTGGTCGCGCGGGGCGCGCGCCCCCTCGGCCAGCATCTCGGCGAGCTCCGCGGCCGGGGCGTCGGCGGGAGCGGCGAGGACCTGCCCGAGGAGCAACGGGTTCTCCAGGTGCGCGCTCTTCAGCAGACCGGACAGGGCTTCGTACGCGTACGGTCCACCGTCGGCGGGCACCAGCGTCTGCACCAGGACGGGAGCGGTCGGCCGGCCGAGGAGGATGCCCTTGACGGCGTGCAGCAGCTCGAGGGCGTGAGCGGTGACGGCCGCCGGGGCGCCCTCGCTCTCGGCCGTCTCCGGGGCGTCCAGGAACGTGATCTGCGGCGCCAGTCGGCGCAGCTCCGCGAGCCGGTCGCCGAATCCGCAGGCCAGCACGGCCTGGGCGGTGAAGGCGGCGGGCTCGACGCTCGCGGGGGCGGGCCGGTCGCGCCAGACGGGCCGGAACAGGGTCACCGGGGCATCGGCCTGGCCTTCGGCAGCCTCGCGCGTGGAGTAGCCGCGCAGGGTCGCGAAGATCCCGCCGTGCTCGTCGCACAGGTCCAGGTCCCACCGTCGCACCCCGGCGGCGGCGCCGGAGGCCGCGCGGATCCAGGCGTACGCGGTCACCGGGGTCGGGCCGTGCACCTCCAGCGCGTCGAGCGCGAACGGCAGCGCCGCGCTCCAGGCCGCGCCCGTGCGGGCGTCGTGGATCTGTGGGGCGTAGACGGCCTGGAGGGCGCCGTCGAGGATGCTGGGGTGGAGCACGAAGCCCTGCCGGTCTTCGCCCAGCGCGTCCGGCAGGGAGAGAGCGGCCAGCATCTCGCCGTCGCCCAGGCGGACTTCGTGCAGGGAGCGGTGTGCGTCGCCGTAGTCGAGCCCGGCGCCGCGCAGGGCGGCGTAGCACTCCTCGCGGCCCAGCTTGGCCGTGCCCATCCGGGTCTTCAGCGAGGCCAGGTCGAGCGCGCCGGGTTCCTGGGCGCCCCCGCGAGACCCGGTGCCGCGCGCGTGCACGACACCGTCGCGCCCCCCGGTGCCGATCTCGTACGTGAAGCGGCCCTCGCCGTCGTCCGTCAGGGCGGTGTGGGCGGTGCGCGGCTCGTCGGCGACGACGAACGGCCGCTGCCACACCACATGGGCGAGCCGCACCGGGGCGTCCGCGTCGGCCGCGGTGGCCCGGACCAGCGCCTCGCGGGCCATCTCCAGATACACGACGGCGGGCAGTACCTTCTCGCCGCGCACCCGGTGGTCCCGCAGGTAGAAGTCCCGGCCGGAGAGGGTGGCACGGTACCGGGAGGGGTCGTCCGCCACCGGGGCCCCGAGCAACGGGTGGGCCCGCGGCGGCGGTTCGACCGCGGGGGCCCCGCCGGTCCCCGGCTCGTCGTCGAGCCAGTACCGCTTCTTGGCGAAGACGTGCGTGGGCAGCGGTACGCGCCGGGGCCGGGGCCCGTCCTCGTACAGCCGCTCCCAGTCGACGTCCGCGCCGCGCACCCAGGCCTCGGCCAGCAGGCCGTGCTCGCGCCCGGCCGCGGGGGCCTCGGCCGGGGCTCCGGCGCGCCGCCTGGCACTCCCCCGGTGGATGTCCGCTCCCCCGCCACCTGCGAGGAAACGTTCCAGCAGAGCCATCAGAGCGGCCGTGTCCGCCGCCACCAGCGCGACGCGCTCGGTCAGGGCCGCGCGGCCGGTCTGCGAGGTGTACGCCAGATCGGCGAGCCCGGCCGCGTCCGGCCGCTCCCTGCGGACGTGGTCGAGAAGGAGCTCCGCCTGCCGCACGAGCTGCGGCTCGCTCTCGGCCGACAGGACGACGAGGGTGGGAGCGGCGGGCAGACCGGACCTTCGGGCGCCGTTCTCGACGTACTCGGCCACGATCACATGCGCGTTGCTGCCGCCCGAGCCGAAGCTGCTGACTCCGGCGAGCCGCGCCCGGCCGCCCTGCGGCTCCCATCCGGTGAGCCGGTCGACCACCGAGAAGGGTGAACCCTCGAGGCTGATCTGCGGGTTGAGCTTGGTGTAGTGGAGCGAGGCGGGCAGCGCGCCGTGGCGCATCGACAGGACGACCTTGAGCAGGCCGGTGATGCCCGCGGCCGCTTCGAGGTGGCCGAGGTTGGTCTTCACCGAGCCGAGGCCGCACGGGGTGGCGCTCCCGGCGAACGCCCGGGTCAGGCCCTGGACTTCGATGGGGTCGCCGAGCGCGGTCCCGGTGCCGTGCACCTCCACATAACTGACGCCCGAGGGCTCCACGCCCGCGTCGGCCAGCGCTGCGGTGATCAGCCCGGCCTGCATCGCGGCGCTGGGCACGGTCAGACCGCCCGACTGGCCGCCGTGGTTGGTGGCGGTGCCCTTGATGACGGCGTGCACGTGGTCGCCGTCCGCGAGCGCCTTCGCCAGCGGCTTGAGCAGCACGACGGCGCCGCCCTCGGAGCGCACATAGCCGTTCGCGGAGGCGTCGAACGTCTTGCACAGGCCGTCCGGGGACAGCATGCCCGCCTGGTAATAGGCGACGCTGTTGGCCGGGTGGCACAGCACGTTGACGCCGCCGACCAGCGCGGTCTCGCAGTCGCCCGCGCGCAGCGCCCGTACCGCCGAGTGCACGGCGACCAGCGAACTGGAACAGGCCGTGTCCACCTGGACGCTGGGGCCGCGCAGGTCGAAGAAGTACGACACGCGGTTGGCGATGATGGCCATGGACGTGGTCAGGCCGCTGTGGGCGCGCACCGGCAGCCGGCGGGTGTCCATGACGCGCTGGTAGTCGGAGCCGCTGGCGCCGATGAACACGCCCATCGGGGCGCCGGAGACGGCGCTCGCCGAGTATCCGGCGTCCTCCAGACAGGCCCAGCCGAGCTCCAGCATCCAGCGCTGCTGGGGGTCCATGCGCCGGGCTTCGTTGGGCGAGACGCGGAAGAGCCCGGGCTCGAAGCACTCCGCGTCCTGGACGAAGCCGCCGCGGTCGATGCCGGGGTGGGTGTCGGGGCCGATGCCGTCGGGCCACTGCCAGCGGCCGTCCGGGAGGGTGCCGACGGCCGAGCGCCCGTCCACGAGGAGCTCCCACAGCGCGCTGTAGTCGTCGACGGCGCCGGGCAGTCGGCAGGCCATGCCGATGATCGCGACGTCACCCTCGGCGGCCTCGCGGGCCGTCGGCACCGGCTCCCGGGCGTCGGCCGATTCCACCGGCTCCGGCTCGTTTCCACGCACGCCGTCGAGGAAGGAAATGATTTTGGCGCCGGTGTTGTACTCGAAGAAGAAGAGGGGTTCGAGCGAGATGCCGTAGCGGCTCTCGATTTTGTCCTGGAGGTCCAGGAGACTGGCCGAGTCGAGGCCGAGCTCGAACAGCGGGCTGTCCAGGGAGAGTTGCGCGCCTTCGGCGTCGGAAGTATCGCCGAGGAGCTCTTCCAGGAACGCCAGGATTTCGGTGGTCAATTCAGCTGTCGCGGGCACTGCGGTCGGGTAATTCGTCTGCGGTTCAACGATCGCGTCTCGTCCCAGCCGCTTCGCACGATCGATCCGGGTAGCCAGGTCGTATTCGACCAGAACGCCGTTTCCACCGTTGAACAGATCGCCCGGCCGATAGCCAGGCACGAGAGAACGTATCTCAGCACCGTGCAGTTGATGCATGCGCAAAACCGTGTCCAGGCAACGACCTTGCGCGTTCTTTGCCTGGATGTAGTCCGCGAGCTCGATCCCGGGGTGCCGCTTGAAGTCCTTGCAGCGGGTGACGCCGACGGCCGTGGCCAAGCCTGCGACCTCGCCGCTCCACTCCAGCAGGTGTTCGAGCAGGGCATCACCATACCCGAAGCTCTGCTTCCGCGGATCGATGTTGAGGGACAGCACGTGAGCGACAGCCCCGTCGGCCCGGTGCAGCCGGTCGGCCGTGTCGAACCGTACGGTGCGCAGGGCGTTGGGGTCGGCGATGCGCTGGGAATAGATGACGCCCCAGACCGCGCCCTCGTCCTCGATGACGAATTGGCTCTGCGGGTTGACCGTCAGACGCCGCCGGATCACCCGAGCGGAGACCCGCAATTCCTCGGCCCAGCACATCTCTTCCAGCTCCATGAGCCGGGTGAGGTCGGACAGCCGGGCACGACGAATGGTTCCCCTGCGCTCGCCAAGCATAGATGTGGTGACCCGTCCCCCGAGTGCCGGGCACTTCACAGTGGCCGAACGACCGTATTTTTGCTCGCGGCAAGCTGCGACAGCCGCAAAATATACACTCAATCGGGCAGTTGACCAGAACAGGTTGACCGCCCGGTTCCATATCTCACATGACGCCCCCGGACAACGTCAAGCGTCGCACGTGGGGGCCGTTGGCGGGTGCTCGGCGGGTCGACTGCGGGCCCTAGGCTGATGGATGGCTCCACTAAGAACTTGAATGCTGGACTTCGCCCGAAGCCCGCACGAGGAGAAGGATCGACCGTGGCAGGATCGTCCATGAGCAGCCCCTGGATCCGGCGGTTCCACCCCGCCCCACAGGCCGCCACCCGTCTCGTCTGCTTCCCGCACGCGGGCGGCTCGGCCACGTACTACTTCCAGGCTTCCCGGACACTCTCGCCCGAGGTCGACGTGCTCGCGATCCAGTACCCCGGCCGCCAGGACCGACTGGCCGAACCGTGCATCGAGGACATATCCGCGCTTGCCGACCGCATCGCCGAGGAGCTGACCCCCTGGACGGACCGGCCCCTCACCCTCTTCGGCCACAGCATGGGCTCCGCGGTCGCGTACGAGGTCGCGCTGCGCCTGGAGCGGCGCGGCACCGTCCCGCTGGGCCTGTTCGCCTCGGGACGCCGCGCCCCTTCTGTCGTGCGTGACGGATATGTCCACCTTGGCAGCGACGAGGACCTGCTCGCCGAGCTGAAGCGCCTCAGCGGCACCGACGCACAGGTGCTGGCGGACGAGGCGCTGTTGCGGATGGTCCTGCCGACGCTGCGCGGCGACTACCACGCCATCGAGACCTACCGCCCCACCCCGGCCCCGCCGCTGAGCTGCCCGGTCGTCGCCCTGTCCGGCGACGACGACCCGGTGGTCGAACTCGACGAGGTCGCCCTGTGGGAGCGGCACACCTCGGCGTCCTTCCGGATGCGGGTGTTCGCGGGCGGCCACTTCTTCGTCGACGACCACCTCCCGGCCATCACCCGCGAGATCCGCGAGCACATCGCGACCGCGAACGCCCACTGACCGGCTTCGGCGCCGGCGCCGTCGAACCCCGGCGCCGACCGGCTCGTACACGTATGTCACCCTTGCCGGGGCACGCAATCGAGGAGTGGACGACCGCATGGAGCCGCACGCTTACGCAGCCTTCGACGCGGTCGGTCTGCGCGAGCTGATCCGTACGCGCGAAGTGAGCGCCGCCGAGGTGGAGGACGCCGCCCGGCGTGCGGTCGAGCGCGTGAACGCCGATCTCAACGCCCTGACCGGGCCGTTGTTCGACCCGGCCCCGGCACATGAGCCGGACGGGCCGCTGGCCGGGGTGCCGTTCGTCATCAAGGACAGCGGCCCCTTCACCCAGGGCGTGCCGTTCACCCTGGGCAGCCGCAGCATCCGGGGCGCCTACGCCCTGGTCGACCACGATCTGATGGCCCGCTTCCGCACCGCCGGACTGGTCGCCCTCGGCCAGAGCACCGCCCCCGAGTTCGGCCTCAACTTCGCCACCGAGTCGGTGCGCTACGGCGTCACCCGCAACCCGTGGGACCTGGAGCGGGGCGTCGGCGGATCCAGCGGCGGCTCGGCCGCGCTGGTGGCCGCCGGGGCCGTACCGTTCGCACACGCCAACGACGCGGGCGGCTCGATCCGCGTCCCGGCCTCCTGCTGCGGCCTGGTCGGCCTCAAGCCGAGCCGTGGCCGCACGCCGTCCGGACCGCTCACCGGCGAGGCCGCGTTCGGGCAGCTGGTCGAGTTCGGCCTGACCCGGACCGTACGGGACGCGGCGCACCTGCTCGACGCCGTGTCCGCGCCGACGGTCGGCGAGAAGTACCAGCTGGCGCCGGTCACCCGGCCCTACGCCGACGAGGTCCGCACGGACCCGGGCGGGCTGCGGGTCGCCCTCACCACCGTGCCGTGGTCGGGCGTGCCAGTCGACCGCCAGATCGCCGACGCCACCGTCGCCGTCGGCCAGGTCCTGGAGTGGATCGGCCACTTCGTGACGGAGGCGAGCCCCGACGTCGATGCCGACGAGGTGGTGGAGGCGGCCATGCTCAGCGCCGTCTCGACCGGCGGCGCGGTGCTGCGGGGCGCCCCTCGCCGACCCGACCCGTCCGCACTCGAAGGCGTCTCGCGCCGCGTCCTGGCCGAGGCCGAGTCCTTCACCGCGCTGGACGTCCTGGCCGCTATGGAGGCCCAGCACCGGGTGACCCGGCCGGTCGGCCGCTTCTTCCTCGACCACGACCTCCTGGTCACCCCGACGCTGGCCCAACTTCCCGCCCCGCACGGCGCCCTGGACTACGACGACGCCCGCCACGGCGTCCGCTCCTGGCTCCGCCGCATCTTCGAACACGGCCCGTTCACGGCCTTGTTCAACGTCTCCGGCCACCCCGCGATCAGCCTCCCCCTGGGACAGAGCCGCGAGGGCCTGCCCATCGGGGTCCAACTGATCGCCGCCCATGGCCGCGAGGACCTGCTGCTGCGGGTAGCGGCGCAGCTGGAGCAGGCGGTGCCTTGGGGGGAGCGGCAGCCCGGGATCTACGTGGACTGAGGGGACGGGCTTCGGCCCCGCCGGGGGCACTACCGGGGGGAGGCGCCGGGCTTGCGCGCAGTCTGGTCCCGCGCGGTGAACGCGGCGGGCAGCCGGACCGACGAGCCAACTTCCCGATGGCGGTGCGGCCACGGGGTCAGGGCCTGGCGCGGGTCAGGTCGCACCTCCCTTCCGCACACGACCGACGCAGCCGCCCGGCCGAGACCGTCTCCACGAGGCCGATCGCCCAGCACATCGGGCAGCCGCGCAGTGCGATCAGGCCGACCGGGGCCAGCAGTAGGCTCGCCAGGCCGACGACCGGCAGCAGAGCCAGGGATCCGGCGAGCGCGCCGAACCCGACGGCGCCGCGGGCCAGATGGCGCGGGAGCGTGACGCCGGCGAAGCCGCCGCGCGTCAGCGCGTCACGCGCGTCGGCGGAGCCGGGCGCGGCGGTGCGTGTCGCCGTGGTCCGGTCATGCGTCATCGCCGGTTCCCCTCGTCGCGGCCGGTTCGTCGTGCAGTGCCTCGCGTACCGCCGAACGGGCCCTGTGCAGACGGGACTTCATCGCCGCGTTGCTCAGCCCGAGGCGGTCGGCGACCGTGCGGCCGGGCAAACCCTGGATGTCCCGCATGACCAGCACCTGCCGCTGGTCGTCGGGCAGGGAGGCGACGGCGGCCGCGACGCGTTCGGCTTCCAGGCGCAGCAGGACGTCTTCCTCCGCGGATCGCGCGGCGCCGCCGGCCCCGTCGAACCGGCTCGACGTGCCGAGCGGGCCGGGCTCGTCGGCCGGTCCGCGGTGGAGCAGCGCGCGGCTGCGACGCAGGCACTCGTTACGGACGATACGGAACATCCACGATGCCAGCGCCCCGGAGGCACGCAGCATGCCGATCTTGCGGTAGAGAATGATCAGCGCTTCCTGGGCGGCATCCTCGGCGTCCTGGGGTGTGGCACACAGTGTGTGCGCGAAGCGGTGCACGTGTGGGTACGAGCCGCCCACCAGTGCGGTGAGCGCCTCGACGTCACCGCGTTGCGCCGCGGCGACCATGCTCACGCCGGGCCAGGTGTGGTCAGCCACGCTGACGCCTCCGGCGGCGCAGCAGCGTGACGGTGCACGCGCACAGCAGCAGCGCGGCGGCTGCGGCGGCGATGACGATGGTGGTCATGCGGTCCTCCGGGTGGAGTACGGGGCGGACACGGTCGTCCGCACGCACATAAGAGGCGCCGCGGGCACGAAAGGATTCACCCCTGTTCGCGGACCGGTGTCGGCGGGCCACCTCGGCCGCACGTGGCGGTGGCTGGGTGGCGGTCCCCGCCGCAGATGTGTGGTCCTTCGCCCTCGAAGATGACGGGTGCTGCGCACCGGACGGGTGCTGCGCACCGGAACCGGCCTCGGCGTGCACTTCTCCACACGCGGCCATGTTCACTTGAAGCCTTCCAGGAACGGGACGATCGCGTCGATGAAGTGCTCGTTCCGGTCGCCGACCATCAGGTGCCCCGCGTCGGCCACATCGACGCGTCGCGCGTGGGAAACCCTGTCGCAGAACTCCTGGGCGATGTCGTCGTGCACCAGGTCGCTGATCCCGCCGCGGACGAGCAGGATCGGTACGTCGGCCTGGCATGCGGCGTTGAGGAGACGCTCCGCCATACCGGGCGGGTCCATCCGGCCCTCGAAGCTGTCCACCAGCCGGGGGTCCCAGTGCCAGAACCAGCGATCGCCACGGCGTCGCAGGTTGTTCCGCATCCCCTCGAAGTCGTCCCTGCGCGGGCGGTGCGGCAGGTGGGTGGAGACCGCCGCGGCCGCTTCCTCCACGCTGGCGAATCCGTCGGGCTGACGGCGCATGAACTCGACGACCCGGCGAACCCCGCCAGGGTCTGGTCGATGGGCGACGTCGACAAGCACCAGAGCGCGGATCGCCGCCCCAGGCGGCTCTCCGGCGGCGAGCAGCGAGCTCAGTCCGCCGAGTGAGGCGCCGACGAGCACCGGCCGGTCGCCGAGTTCGGTGACCAGTGCCCGGATGTCGTCGGCGAACAGGCCGAGGTCGTAGTCACCATCGGCTGACCACTCACTGCTGCCGTGCCCACGCAGGTCCGGGGCGATGACGCGCCAACCCAGCGCGGCCAGTTGAGGACCGGTCCGCCGCCAGGCGTGTCGTGTCTGGCCGCCGGCGTGCAGCAGGACAAGCGGTGGTGAGGATGCCTCGCCCCATTCGTCCGCCGCGAGCCGGATCCCGCCGTGGCCCACGAACCTTCGGGGCCGTGGGAGTGCGTGTGCCGTCATACCGCGGCTCGCTTTCGTAGCGGCGACAACAGCTCGTCGCGGCAGGGATCCGCGGCGGCTGCGGCGAGTGCGACGTCCAGCGCGAAGAGAGCACGCGCAAGGAACCGGTCGTCGTCGATCAAGGTGGCGCCCCATTGGTGCAGCGCACCCATGCAGGTGGTGCCGACAAGGGTGGCCAACGCGTCGGTGTCGACGTCGGCGCGCAGGAGGCCCTGTGCCCGCGCATCCGCCATCGCCTGGCGGAGCTGGGTGAGCGGAGTGCGGTCGAGCACGAGGCCGCTTTGCTCCCACTCACGCACCATGCGACGCGATACGACCGGGTCGGCCACGAACAGGTGGACGGTCGACCTGACGACTTCCCGCGGGTCGCCGGCTCCCAGCGTCGCCAGGCGGCGCTCGAGTTCGTCCATGAACGCGGCAGCGAGTGCCTTCCAGATCTTGTCGCGCGGTCCGATCAGGTTGTAGACGGTGGCCGGGGCGACCTCCGCCCGCTCGGCGATCCGCTCGGTACTGATCACCGATTCCGGGCTCTCCCGCAAGAGTTCACGGGTCGCGTCGAGGATGCGGATCCGCCGCTGGGCTTTGTGCTGCTCACGGAGTCCTCCGACTGGCTGCATAGACGCACGCTCCTCGGCCGAGAGTTGGAGAGAGCTCGGAATTTAGAGAGGTCCCCCAAGTAGGGTCAAGCCTTAGTGGGCCGCACCCTGCGAGACCACCGATACGCTTCACGACGCGATGATGGGGTGAATGCGATGCCTCTTGAGGGCGAGTACGAGCCGAGTCCGGCGCAGTGGGTGCGCGAACAGGTCGAGCTGTACGAGAGTTCGGGCGGCGCGCAGGGGACGACGCTCTGGGACACGGGCCTGCCGGTCGTCATTCTCACGACGCGCGGCGTGAAGAGCGGCAAGATCCGCAAGATCCCGCTGATGCGCGTGGAGCACGAGGGGCGGTACGCGGCCGTGGCCTCGAAGGGCGGCTTCCCACGTCACCCGGTCTGGTACTTCAACGTCAAGTCCGATCCGCACGTGGAGCTCCAGGACGGTTCCGTACGCCGGGACATGACGGCCCGTGAGGTCACCGGGGATGAGAAAGCCGAGTGGTGGGAGCGCGCGGTCGCCGCGTATCCGTCGTACGCCGAATACCAGGAGAAGACCAACCGCGTGATCCCGGTCTTCGTGCTGGAGCCCACGCACGGGTAGGACCCGACGAGATCTCTGCGGACAGCCTAGGCGCAGGATCTGACAGGCCGGCTGTTGCCGGGCACGGGGCTCCAGCCGAGCCGCCGCGAGCGGTTCCCCGCGGTGCGGCGTCGGTGGCATCGGCCTACCGCAGCTGTCCCTCGGCCGTGGCGACGGACAGTCCCGAGGCATCAAGTTGGTCTGCATCCGCGACGCGCGTCCGCCCAGCCAGGCAGGCGGCACTCGCAATCGGGAGGATCAGGAGCACGTAGGCGCCGGCGAACGCCGGGAGCGGGCTCGTTGACGCCGCTGAGACTGCCGTGAACAGGGCCGACGTCACGGCCAGGACCAGGGTCTGGCCGAGGCTCTGCGAGGTCTGCATCGCGCCGCTCGCGTAGCCCTGCCTGTCAGCCGGAGTGTGCGCGAGTGACAGCAGGGTGAGTGACGGCGTCGCGAGCCCCATGCCGACGGCGGCCATCGCCATCGAGGACACCGCCGCGGCCGGGGGCACCGCCGGTATGGTGCACAGCGCCGCCACCGCCACCGCAGCGGCCATGATCGCGGCCCCGATGGCGACCAGCCGGTGCCGCGGCACCCGGTTCTGCAGGCGGCCCTGCACCCAGGAGGCACCGGCCCAGGCAAGGGCCGCCCCGGTGAACGCGAACCCCGTGACAACGCCCGGCACATGGCGCGCCGTGCTGAGCATCAGGGGGACGAAGGCCTCCAGCGTGAAGAACGCGCCAGAGGTCAGCGCCCGCAGGAGCACGGTGGCGGGCAATCCGCCGCCGGCCCGCCAGGTGCGCGGTGGCAGCAGCTTCGGGGCGAACGCCACGAGCAGCACCACACCGACCGACGCGCACGCCGCGTGCCAGGCGTTCCAGGCGGAAACACCGTACTGGGTGAGAGCCGCGGCTACGCTCACCGCCACAGTGGCGGGCAGGGCGGGCCGGTACACGGATGTCTCAGAACTCCCGGATTTTCGCGATGCTCCTGGCTGTGCTGGTTGCCCGCGAAGGAGCAGCACCGCGGCCGCAGCAGGGATCAGGGTGAAACCGGCGACGCCGAAGAACACCACGCGCCATGACCACGACGCGGCCACGAACCCGGCGAGCGGGGGACCGGCCAGAGACGGCACGATCCAGCACGCACTCATGAGGGACAGGGCGCGGGCACGCAGGTGATCCGGGTAGGACTGCCCGATCGCCGCGTTGACGGACACCGCCACCAGGCCCGCCGCGATCCCATCGGTGAAACGTCCCAGCGCCAGTTGCCAGATGGTGGTACTGGTTGCGGAGACGAGGAGCGTCGCGACGGTCAGGACCACCCCGGCTGTCAGCGGTCGCCGGGCCCCGCCGGAATCCGCCCATGCCCCGCCCAGCACACCACCGAGCAGGCTCGCCGCCACGAACGCCCCTGCCACCAGCGGGTAGAGACCGACCCCGTCGAGGTCTCGGGCGGCCACCGGCAGCAACGGCATCACCGCCAGCGCCGCGAACCCGGTCAAGAACATCACCGCGGCGAAACTCGCCGTGACCGCCAGATACGTACGGGAGAAGAGGCCGGGGGCGGGAAGGGGCTCGGATGGTTCACGGTGGTCACGTGTCACCGGCAGCAAGCTACGGCTCAACTCCGGGCCGGGCCAGCGCTTTTTCGGGAGGGCATGGGAGTGCGCGGGACCGCGCCGTTGTGTGAGCGAGACAGTTGGCATCGTCGCACCACCATTCGTGACCAGATCTCGGATGGCCGGCTCGCCACTTTCAGGCTTCGCCAGGGGGTGTCGCGCTCGCACCGGAACCCGCGTTGACGTCTCGCTTGCGGATCACTGCGGCCGCGTGGTGGAGGTCGTCGAGCACCGTCCGTACGGCTCGCCGTGCGGAACGTTCCGGGCGGTGGAGCACATCGATATGGCGTCGGGTGTGCACGCCGCTGAGCGGCCGGAATACCAGTGCGGGGTGCGGACGAGTGGTCCAGCGTGGCATCAGAGCCAGGCCGCCTCCGGCGGCTACGGCCTCGGCGACCACCGTGAATTCGTTGATGCGATGGACGATGTCGAGCCGCCGGTTCGCGGCGGTCGCGATGGCATCGATGGTCGCCATCAGGGGAAAGCCGTCGTGAACGGTGATCCAGGGTTGATCGGCTACGTCTCGCGGGGTGAGGCGTCGTTTGGCGGCAAGGGGGTGGTCGGCCGGCAGGGCGATGTCGAGCGGTTCACGCAGCAGGGTGCTGGCGGCGACCGAGGCCGGCCAGCGGGGCGCCTGGTCGAGGCGGTGGGCGAGTACGAGATCGTAGTCGCGGGTCAGCCGCGGGAAGTGCTCTTGCGCGACGTCCTCGTCCGCGAGCGAGAGATGCGGGTGCCCAGGGCCGGTGCGGGCACGCAGCAGCAGCGGGAAGAACGCGGCGGCCGCGCTGTGAAAGGCCGCCAACGACACACCCGCGTCCGGCCGGTCGATGAACTCCTCGATGGTGTGCCGTGCCCTGGCCAGCGCGGTCTCCACCTCGATGGCCGCGGCGGCAAGGGCGTTCCCGGCGTCAGTGAGCACCAGCCGCCGTCCATCGCGCTCGGTGAGCGGGACGGGGATCGAGCGTTGCAGCAGTCGCAGCTGCTGGGAGACCGCCGAGGGAGTCATCAACAGCGCCTCGGCGGTCGCGGTGACGCTTCCCAGTTCGCCGAGCTCTCGCAAGATCTGCAACTGTCGTTCATTCACCCTCCCAGTGTAGTGATACTTCAAGATCCCTTAAGTACTTCGCCCTTGGCTTCAGAGTGGAAGCGATGCAGCGTAGGGGGCGTGTTCCACACCCGCCGCACTGATGCAGTGCTTCTGCTTGTCGCCATCGTCTGGGGCTCCAGCTATCTGGCCGCGAAGACGGCCACCTACGCCCTGCCCGTCCTCGTCGTGCTGTTCGCGCGGTATGCGATCTCCGGGATCGCCTGCCTCGCACTCGTCGCCCTCCGGAAAGAGGGGCGCTACACACGAGACGAGGTGCGTACCGGGTCCTTCTTGGGGGTCACCCAGGCTGCTGTCCTGATTCTCGAGACGTACGGCGTCGCGCACACCAGCGCGGCCAACGCCGGCTTGATCATCAGCCTCACCATCGTGCTCACCCCACTGCTGGACCGCACGGCAGGCAACGGCCCACTGCCCCCGCGCTTCTTCGCCGCCACAGGGTTGTGTCTGCTGGCCGTCACCCTGCTCATGTCCGGCAGCGGCTTCCACACTCCCCGCATCGGCGACCTGCTGATGCTCGCCGCCGCGGTGGTGCGCGCGGTGCACGTCGCGCTCGTGGGACGACTGACGAAGGGCCGCGTCGTCCGGCCGTTGCACCTCACGGCCGTCCAGACGGTCCTCGGCTCGGTGCTGTTCGTCGTGCCGGCCTCCAGCGGCCTGCCGAGGCTGACTCAGGTCGATCCCGGGGTCTGGGGCCAGCTCGTCTATCTGGCCCTGTTCTGCAGTGTGTTCGCCTTCCTCGCCCAGACCTGGGCGGTACAGAAGACCTCCGCGAGCCGGGCCAGTCTGCTGCTCGGCACCGAACCGGTCTGGGCCGTCGCGGTCGGCATCGGCCTCGGCGGCGAAAAGGTCACCGCCCTGGCCGGCCTCGGGGCGGCGCTCATGGTCACCGGAACGTACTGGGGCCAGGGCATCGAACACACCCACCGCACCACCCGCAAAAAGGAGGAGACCCCCTGCCGGACAACGACACCTACCGGCGTCTGATCAATGCGGTGCCGTACCGCCTCCTCGGCTTCGGTCACGGCCAGGTATGTCCGGTGGGCGGCGCGCCTGGCGCCAGTACCAGGAGTGCGGCGTCCAGGCCGGCCATGGCCAGGATGACGAGGAAAGGCCCGCGGCCGCGCGTCAGGGCGGGCGGCCCGGCCGCCGCCAGAACGCAGAGCGCGAGAGCCACCGCGATCACACCCGCTCCGGCGAGGGGTACCCGGCCGGTCGGACCGGCCATCAGCACCACACACGACACGAGGGCCAGGATCGCGGCCGACGCCACCGATCCGCGTCGGCCCACTCTCTGCGGGAGGCCACGCACCCCGCCCTTGATGTCGTCTTCAAGGTCCGGCAGAACGTTGGCGAAGTGGGCGCTGGTCCCAAGGAGCGCCGCCGCGACGGTCAACCACAGGGGTGGCCACGGGTGGCTCGGCAGCGTCAGCGTCAGGAACGCGGGGAGCAGCCCGAAGGCAAGGGCGTACGGCAGCCAGGAGAGGACAGTACGTTTGAGCCACAGGTTGTAGGCCCATCCGGCGGCGACGCAGCCGAGGTGTACCGCGCCGGCCAGAGCGCCGCAGGCCAGCGACAGGGGGATGCACACGAGTAGGGCCGCACAGGCCGCCGTACCCACCGTGGCGGGCCGAGCGGCCCCGGTGGCCAGGGGCTTGTCCCGACGTCCGGCAGCCCGGTCGCGCCGCATGTCCAGCCGGTCGTTGCACCAGCCGATCGACAACTGGCCCGCGACGACCGCGGCCACCGCCTTGGCCGCAGAGGCGAAATGCAGCCCGAACGCAGCGGACAGCAGCACTGCGAGGAGTGTCACCGCCGCTGCCGGCAGGGGGTGAGTCGCCTTCAGAAGGCCCGTGACGGCCGAGGGTTGTGCCGGGCCGGGTACCCCCTGGGCTGCGAGGCGGGGGTTTCCTTCATCGGTCGAGGAGGGCATCGCACCACGCTAGGCGACGGCGCGCCCACGAGCGCCCGGTTGAGGGCGCCGAGGTCCCACTGTCCCTATGTTGGAGCAATGACCCGCGTCCTTGCGGTGAGTACGGTGTTCCCGCCGCACCGCTATATGCAACACGAGATCACCGAAGACCTCGTCTCCGGCCTGCCGCCCGGATCGGACGGGCAACTCGTGCGCCGGCTGCACGCGGCGGCCGGCGTGGAGAGCCGTCATCTCGCTCTGCCCCTCGACCGTTACCGTGATCTCGGCACCTTCGGCGAGAGCAACCGCGTCTTCGTCGAACTGGCCACCACCCTGGGCGCTGAAGCCGTCGAGCGGGCACTCGACGAAGCCGGTGTGCGTCCGGAAGACGTCGACCTGATCGTCTCGACGACCGTGACGGGTATCGCGACCCCCTCCCTGGAGGCCCGGCTGGCCGCACGGACAGGACTGCGGCCCGACGTCAAGCGCGCGCCCCTGTTCGGCCTCGGGTGCTCCGCGGGCGCCGCCGGGCTGGCCCGCGTCCACGACTTCCTCGACGGCCGACCGGGCAGCACGGCGCTGCTTCTGTCCACCGAACTGTGCTCGCTCACCTTGCAGCGTTCCGACACGTCGATGGCGAACCTGGTGGCGGGCAGTCTGTTCGGCGACGGGGTCGCCGCCCTGGTGGCCGTCGGCAGTGACCCTTCCCGTACACCCTCTCGTACGGCGTCACGCCGGTCCGGAACCTCGGTGCCGACGTCCGGAACCTCCCTGCCGACGGTCGTGGCGGCACGCAGCCGCCTGTATCCGGGGAGCGAGCACCTGTTGGGCTGGGACATCGGCGACTGGGGCTTCCGCCTGGTGCTCGGTCCGGAACTCCCCGAGCTCGTCAGGCTGCATGTGAGCGAGGAGGTCGAGTCCTTCCTCGCCGGACACGACCTCAAGCCCGCGGACGTCACGGCATGGATCTGCCACCCGGGCGGCCCCAGGATCCTGGACGCGCTCGCCGATGAGCTCGGCCTTCCGGACTCGGCCCTCGCGGCGAGCCGCCGCGCGCTCGCCGCCCACGGAAACCTGTCCTCCGCGTCGGTGCTGCACATCCTGAAGGACACGCAGAACGACCAGCCCCCACCCGGATCAACCGGTCTGATGATCGCCTTCGGGCCCGGTTTCTCGTCCGAACTCGTCCTCCTGGCCTGGTGAGAGTCGCGTGACGCCGTACACCGTTTTGGTCCTCCTAATCGTCGCCGAGCGGTTCGCGGAACTCGCCGTCGCGCGACGCAACGGCGTCTGGAGCCGAGCCCGAGGGGGCCGTGAGCACGGTGCGGGGCACTATCCGGCGATGGTCGGCCTGCATACCGCGCTCCTCCTCGGCTGCCTTGTCGAGCCGTGGGCGGCCGACCGGCCCTTCCTGCCGCTGCTCGGCTGGCCCGCCCTCGGCCTCACCCTGGCCGCGCAAGCGCTGCGCTGGTGGTGCATCAGCACCCTCGGCCGCCGCTGGCACACCCGCGTGCTGATCGTCCCCGACCTCGCTCTGATCACCTCCGGCCCCTACCGGTACCTGCGCCACCCCAACTACGTGGCCGTCGTCGCCGAGGGCATCGCCCTTCCCCTGGTGAACACCGCCTGGCTGACCGCCCTGACCTTCACGCTGCTGAACGCGACACTCCTGACCGTACGCATCCGCTGCGAGAACGCCGCGCTGGCGCCCTCACGGGCCCTCTCCTCCCCCGGTGCCGCCACGTGATCGACCTCCTCATCGTCGGCGGCGGCCCGGCGGGCCTGGCCGCCGCGATCCACGCGGTGCAGTGCGGCTTCGACGTCGTGGTCGCCGAGCCGCGCCCGGCACCCGTCGACAAGGCATGCGGAGAGGGGTTGATGCCCTCGGCGGTGCGCGCCTTGAGAGCCCTCGACGTGAAGGTGCCCGGCCAACACCTCCAAGGCATCCGCTACGTCGACGCCACCGGCGGCCGACGTGCCGAAGCCCGGTTCCGCACGGAGCCCGGTCTCGGCACACGTCGGACCGTGCTGCACGAGGCGCTCACCGCCCGGGCCGCCCAGCTCGGCGTTCCGGTCATCCCGCACCGCGTTCGCCAGGTGACTCAGTCCGACGCGTACGTGACCGCTGACGGGATCACCGCCCGCTACCTCGTGGCGGCCGACGGACTGCACTCACCCACCCGACGGGCGCTCGGCCTGACCGAGCGACCGGCCGCCACCCGGCGACGCGCACCCCGGTACGGTCTGCGGCGCCACTACGGTGTCGAGCCATGGACCGACCTGGTCGAGGTGCACTGGTCCGCCGACTGCGAGGCCTACGTCACTCCGCTGGGCCCCCGGCAGATCGGCGTCGCCATCCTCACCTCATGCCAACTGCCCTACGACGCCCAGCTGGCCCGCTTCCCCCTCTTGGCCGACCGCCTTCTCACGGCCGACAGGACACCGGTCAGGGGCGCCGGGCCGCTGCGCCAGCAAGCCCGCTCCCGGGTGGCAGGCCGAGTGCTGTTCGTGGGCGACGCCGCGGGGTACGTCGACGCGCTGACAGGCGAGGGCCTGACTCTCGCCCTGACGGCGGCGGACGCCCTCGTACGTTGCCTGCGCGAGGGCCGCCCGCAGGCATATGAACGCGCCTGGTCTCGCCTGTCCCGCAGCTACCGTCTGCTGACCAGCTCCCTCCTCTGGATCCGGAACCAGCCGCGGCTGGCGCCTCTGGTCACCCCGGCAGCTGCCCGGTTCCCCGGCCTGTTCCAGAGCGCCGTGAACCTGCTCGCCTGACCGTCGCCGAGGTGCGGGGGCCATCGGCCTACCGGGGCTCCGATCGGTGCTTGAACGGGTGCAGCCCCCTGCGGTGCCCACCCTCCGGGTGGGGATGCTGGTCGTCGTAGGGCGCGTCGGCCCCGGCATCGCCGGTCGCCTGCGGGCGGGCGGTGCCACGCTGGTCCACGACGTCATCGCGGCCCGTGGCGCCGACGGCCGTGTCGCGGCGCGACGCCCTGAGTCCGTGCCGCCCCTCGTGGCGGCGGTAGGAGGTACGGCGGGCACCGGCCAGGAGGAGGCTCAGCCCGAGCAGGCCCACGGCCCCGACGCCGATGCCGTAGAGGAAGAGGGTGCCGGTGGAGCCGGTGACGTGGTAGCCGAACACGGAGAAGCCGCCGGTGAGCTGATGGGCGGCGCCGTCGTTGGCAACGACGCCGGTCACGCCGACGACGACGGCGGCGATCAGAAGGACGAGTCCGAGGATGACGAACATGGCGTGCTCCAGAGGTATGCGCTCTGTTCCCTCCACGGTAGAACCGCGATGTCCGGGAAGCCATCGCCAGGGGGTGGATCTACTCTGGGGACAGGGACCTTTCCCCACTCCGTGAGATCGGCGAACATCATGATCATCCTCGGAATCATTCTGCTGGTCATCGGCTTCGTGACCGGCTTGTCCATCCTGTGGACCATCGGCATCATCCTGGTCGCCATCGGCGCCATCCTGTGGATCCTGGGAGCCGTCGGGCGCGAGGTGGGCGGTCGTCGGCACTACTGGTAGCCGTCCCTGACACCGTGCGAGAACCCAACCGGTTCTCGCACGGCCCGACACGATCCGACCCGACACCAAGGGCGCGTACAGCACAGCCGTCACGACCGCCGTGCCGCGCCCGAGGAGTGGAGGATGCGATGTGGACCATCATCATCATTGTGGCCGCCGTGGTGGTCGTGGCCGCCATCGCGTTGACCATGCGGACCATCACCCGGCGCCGGCACCTCCAGGAGCAGTTCGGCCCCGAATACGAGCGCGCCGTCGAGGCGGAGCAGAGCCGTGGAGCGGCCGAGCGCGACCTCAAGGAGAGGGAGGAGCGGCACGAATCGCTGGAGATCAGGCCGCTGCCCTCCACGGTCCGCGACCGGTACGCCCGGGACTGGGCCAACGTGCAGGAGCACTTCGTCGACAGTCCCGACCAGGCCGTGGGTGAGGCGGACCGGCTCGTGACCACGCTCATGAGCGAGCGCGGCTACCCGACCGAGAATTTCGAACAGCAGCAGCGGGACCTCTCGGTCGAACACGCCCGGACCCTGGACCACTACCGCATCGCTCATGAGATCAACGGGCGGGCCGGCAGCAGGGACACCACGACGGAAGAACTGCGGAGCGCGATGGTCCACTACCGGGCGCTCTTCGAGGAACTGCTGCGCGACGACACCGATTCGCCGGATGAAGAACGCCGCTGAGTGCCCACCAACCGCAAGCGGCCGTTCGGCCCCGCATGGAGGTGAAGGGACATGCAGAGAGAAGGACCATACGGGCGCGACGACGAGTACGCCGAGCCCTCCCAGGAGACGCTGTCCACCGAGGACATCGCCCGGCCCCAGACGGACGATGAGACCCGGGCGGACGATGAGACCCCGACGGACGATGAGACCCGGACGGACGAGGACCTGACAGCGCCCTCCGACGACGAGGGCACGGCGCCCCGGACCAGAATCACCGACGAGGCCGGAAACGCACCGGACGCGGCAGCCGGCGAACGGGACGAGTCCAAGCAGGAGTCCGATACCGCCCCGCTTCTCGGGACCCAGGAGGCAGAAGGGCTCCGTACGCGGTGGCAGGAAATCCAGCAGGGCTTCGTCGATGACCCGAAGCAGTCGGTGCTCGCGGCAGACGGGCTCGTCGCCGAGGTCATGCAGCTGCTCGCCACCACGTTCGCCGACCACAAGCAGGGCCTCGAAAGCCAGTGGCACCGAGGCGAAGAGGCGGCCACCGAGGACCTCCGTCTGGCCCTACGCCAATACCGATCCTTCTTCGACCGCCTCCTCAGCACCTGACCACCGGCCCAGACCCGCGCCGAGTCGAGTCCCGTGCGGCTGTCGGCGCTTGGACGTATGACAGCGACCGGCGGACGCCCACGACGGTCGCAACTGCCTGCTGCACACCCGACCTGCCGCACGAAGACAGCCGCCGCGCGCCTCAGAAGGAGAGAACCCGCGTGACTGACATGTGGAGCTACAACCCCGATGCGCACTACACGCCCGGAACCAGTCTGGTCGGCTTCAAGGTCGAAGCCAGCGACGGGCACATCGGCAAGGTCGACGAGGCCACCGAGGAGGTCGGCGCCTCCTACATCGTCGTCGACACCGGCCCGTGGATCTTCGGCAAGCACGTCCTCATTCCCGCCGGCACCGTCGTGCGGGTCGACGTGAAGGAGGAGAAGATCAGCGTCAACCTCACCAAGGACCAGATCAAGGACTCCCCCGAGTACAACAAGGACACCCACCGCGGCGACGCCGCCTACCGTAACCAGGTCGGCCAGTACTACGGCGGCGACCACAACTGACCCCGGCACCGGACCGTGCAACCGGGCGGCAAAGGCTCAGACGACTATGACCCGGCGCCCGCGCGTGTGACCGGCCTGGCTGTCGACGTGTGCCGCCGCGGCCTCGGCGAGCGTGTACGACTTCTCGACCGGGATGTGGAGCTGTCCCCGTGAGATGAGGCCGACGGCCTCGGCGAGGGCTTGTGGGACGTTCCCGGTCACGCCGGAGTATCGGACACCGAGTTCCGGCGCGCCGAGGTCGGCGATGGAGATCACCTTTTGTGTGTCGCCGGTCAGCCCGACGAGCTCGCGGACAACACCCGAGCCGGCCAGATCGAGCGCCGCGTCGACCGGGCCGAACTCCCGCACGCGCTCGACCCAGCCCTCGCGGTATGTCGTAGCGAGGGCGCCCAGGCTCCGCAGGTAGTCCTGGTTCGCGGCCCCGGCGGTGCCGATCACCGTGATGCCGCGGGCCCGGGCGATCTGCAACACCGCCGATCCGACTCCCCCGGACGCGCCGCTGACCAGCAGCGTCTGCCCGGACCGCACACCGACCTGACCGATGATGCGCAGCGCGGTCTCCACCACGGAGGGGTACCCGGCCGCCTCTTCGAAGGTCAGGCTCTCGGGCATCCGGGCCCAGGCCGACAACACGGCGAACTCGGCATAGGCGTTCGAGCCTCGCCCGAACACGCGGTCGCCGGCCTCGACCCCGTCGACGCCCGCGCCGACCTCGTCCACCACCCCGGCGGCGTCCTGCCCGACTCCGGCGGGCAACTCGATCGGGCGGACCTTCTGGAACTGGCCTTCACGGATCCTCCAGTCGACGGGGTTCACGCCCGCAGCCCGTACGGCAATGCGTATCTGACCAGGGCCCGCATGAGGCTCCTCGGCATCTTCGAGACGCAGGACGTCCGGACCGCCGAACTCGGCGAAGCTCACTCTCTTCATGCCGCCGAAGGTAACACTAACGGTTAGGTTTTCGAAACGGTTACGGCTTTAGATTTGGTAGCGTCAGCGGCATGACCGTGCCGACCGGACGCCGTGAACGCAAGAAGGCCGCGACCCGCCAGAAGATCGCCGAGACCGCCCTGCGGCTCTTCCTGGAGCGGGGGTACGACGCGGTGGGCATCCGCGACGTGGCCGCCGAGGCCGACGTGGCCGTCACCACGCTCTTCTCCCACTTCACCTCGAAAGAGGCCCTGGTCTTCGAGCAGGACGACAACTTCGAACAACGCCTCACCCAGGCGGTCACCGACCGGGCACCGCACGAACGGCTCATCCCCACACTGCGCCGCGAGATCCACGCCATGGTCCGGCACTGCACGGCGGACGGCACCGCCCCGATCTACCGCATGATCGACGAGTCACGGGCCCTGCGGGAGTACGAGGAGTCGATGCGGGTGCGCCACGCGGAGTCGCTGGCCACGGCCCTTGTCGCCGATCCCGACGTGTCGCAGAGCGCGACGGCCTGCCGGACGATCGCGAGGTTCGTGATCGACGCCTATTCGCTGGCCCGCGACGCGGCCGACCCGCAGGCCGCCGTGGACGAGATCTTCCGGATGATCGAGGCGGCTTGGAGAGTCACCTGACCTTCTGCGAGCAGTCGTCAGGGGCTCGAAGCAGTGCCCGCCGCTGCGGACCGCGACCGTGTGCCCGGACCGTACGGCATCCGCGACCGCGCGCACCACCTGCGCGGTGGAGCCGACGACACGGATCTCGTCCGGCCGCCCCACGAAGCGGAAGTTGTTCCCGCGCAACAGGCTCTCGTACCGGATGTCGCCCGGACGCACCGTCACCGGCCCGAACGGCGCCCCCTCCCCCGGCGCCGCGCCGGTGTCCGCCGCAGCGGGCGAAGCCGGCGCGGCGACCAGGCTCCCGGCCGCACCGCCCGCGGCCATCGCTCCCGCCGCGGCCAGCAGCCCGCGCCGATTCAGCGGGTTGAGGTTCCATCTGCTCAACACGGCCTCCTGTCCGAGTGCCGCCCGCTCTGGAACGGCGAGAGGGTCGTACGGGCGCCACCCGGCCCACACCCCGATCGCCCCACGACCGAGATGCACACATCAGCACCTGTGACTAACGCCAACTACCCATCACTCACTCAGCTTTGACGCTCCAGCATGTCGGAGTCTCGCGCCCCGACCAACACACAGGGGCGGACGGCGTCGAGTGTCTGCGGGCCCTCCGTTTGACCTTGACACAGTGGCAAGGCCTTCACTGGCTGCCGAGGAGGTGGTCCCATGACGATCACAAAGCAGGACACGGATGCGCCCCGAGCGCTCCAGGGGCTCGAGGACGGCCGCTCCTCCGTGCGGCTGCGGGCCGCTCTGGCGGTCGGCACGACGCCCGACCCTCGCTTCGTCGGCAAGCTCATCGAGCGCTGCGCGATCGAGCCGGAGTTCTTCGTACGCGACATGCTGACCTGGGCGCTGACACGCCACCCTGTGTCCCTGACGCTCCCCGAGCTGGTCCGCGCCGTCCGCTCCGAGCATCCGCAGGCACGGAGCCAGGCGCTGCACACGCTGTCCAAGATCGGAGACCGGCGGGCGTGGCCGGTGATCACACGGGAGTTGCTGTCCGACGCCGACGACGAAGTCGCGCGGACCGCCTGGCGGGCCGCGGTCGTACTCGTACCGGAGGGCGAGGAGCCCGCGTTGGCCGCGACGATGGCGACACAGCTCGGGCGCGGCGACCGGGAGACTCAGCTGAGCCTCAGCCGGGCACTGGTCGCGCTGGGCGACGTGATCGTACCGGCTCTGCGTGCTGCGACGTCGGCCCCTGACGTACGCGCGCACGCGCTCGCCACCCAACGGCTGCTGCACGACCCGGACGCCGGATTCACGTTCGCGCTCGAGGAGGCGAAGCGCGTCGTGGCTCTCGGCGGGGAGAGACAGGAGGGAAGATAAGGGGTGTTGATCGGTGAGGTGGCGCGGCGGTCCGGGGTCAGTGCCCGCATGCTCAGGCATTACGAGTCGCTCGGCCTGGTGCGGCCTTCGGGTCGTACGGGCTCCGGCTATCGGGAGTACTCCGCCGAGGACATCCGGCGGATCTTCCAGATCGAGAGCCTGCGGTCGCTAGGGCTGTCGCTGCGTGAGATCGGGCGCGCGCTCGACGACCCCGGCTCCACTCCGCCGGAGCTCGTCGGCGACCTGATCCGACAGACGCGCGAACGCATCGCGGCGGAGACCGAGCTGCTCACGCGGCTGTGCCGGATCGACGCCGCGGAACCCGGCGACTGGGAGGACGTCCTCCAAGTCGTCGCGCTCCTCCAGGCGCTGGGGTCGAAGAGCGCCGACGCACGCCAGCGCGCGGCCCTGTCCTCGGTCGACGAGGTTCCGGTGCCGGTGGAGGCCCTGGTCGAGGCGGTGCTGAGCGAGACGGAACCGAACGTCGCCGGAGCGCTTCGGTGGGCACTGGCGCGATCGGGCGACGGCGGCCCGGTACTGCTGGCGCGGGGCCTCGACTCCCCGGTGGCCGCCGTGCGCGAACGTGCCGTTCGCTCCCTCGCTGAACTACCCGGCGGCGAGGCCACCGAGCGGCTGCAAGACGCTCTCGCCAACCCCGACGCCGTGGTCCGCGGGTTCGCGGCCCTGGCACTCGGAACGCGTGGAATGGCCGATGGGATCCCGGCGCTCATCGACATGATCGAGCAAGGCAGGAACGACACCGACGCAGCCGATGCGCTGAGCGTGCTGGCGAGCGACACCGCGACGGCGGATCGGATCGCGACCGGGCTCGTCGACCGCCTCGCCCACGACACCACCACGGCGCCCGCACGCGGGCGGCTGACCCAGGCATTGGCGGGCATCCCGGGTTCAACGGCGTCAGACGCCCTCGTGGAGCTGTCGCACGACGAGGAACGTGCCGTTGCGCTGACCGCGACGTACCTTCTTCAGCTACGCGCAGCAGGGTGACGGACCCGGCGTGCGGTGGTCCCGTACGCCGCCACCGGACTGCCTTTCACCGGGTTCCTCGCGGGGATTCGGTCCTGGACGACCGGTCGGGGTCGGTGCGTACGTGCGCGCGCACCCCCTGCAGCCCGAACAGGATGAGGAGTTCCACCGCTCCGCCATCGGCGCTGCCCAGCCAGTGCGGCAGGGACGTGTCGAACTCGGCTGCCTCACCGGGCGGCAGCGTCAGGTCGCGCTCGCCGATGACCAGCCGCAGGCGGCCGTCGAGTACGTACAGCCACTCGACGCCCTCGTGGGTCTGCGGGGTCGGCTCCAGCGGCACCGGCCGGGCGGGGATGATCATCTTGAAGGCGTGCACCCCGCCGGGCCGCCGCGACAGAGGCACGAAGGTCATTCCGAACCGACGGATCGGCTTGAGGTGGATCCGGGGGTCGCCGGTGCGCGGCGCACCGACGAGGTCGTCCAGCGGAACGCCGTAGATACGGGCCAGCGGCAGCAGCAGCTCCAGGGTGGGTCGGCGCTGCCCGCTCTCCAGCCGGGAGAGGGTGCTCTCCGACACGCCCGTGGTCGCCGCGAGGTCGGCGAGGGTGATGCCGCGTTCCCGACGCAGCGCGCGAAGTCGCGGCCCCACCGCGTCGAGCACGTCGTCGTCCGTCGTGGGCTCCATGGAGCCCAGCTTGCCATTACCGCAAGATTCCGTGCCAGGTCGTGGTGCGCCTGCCCACACTGAGCACCCACCGACGCGAGGAGTCTTGATGAGCACCACCGATGCGGCCGCGTTCTGGGACCGCCACTACGCGGCCCGACCGGCAGCCGACAACCCGCAGCCCAACGCCCGCCTCACCGAGACGGTGACGGGGCTGACGCCCGGTGACGCGCTGGACCTCGGATGTGGCTCCGGCGGTGACGCACTGTGGCTCGCCCGCCAGGGCTGGCACGTCCCGCCACCGACATCTCGGCCGTCGCGGTCGAACGCCTCGCCGCCCTCGCCGGCTCATACGGCCTGGGCGACCGCGTCGACGCCGTGCGGCACGACCTGCACACGTCCTTCCCGCGCGGCGGCTTCGACCTGATCTGCGCCCACTATCTGCACACCCCCGGGGACCTGGACCGGGTGACCGTCCTGCGCACGGCCGCCCACGCCCTGCGCCCGCGCGGACGGCTGCTGGTCGTCGACCACGGCTCGGCCGCGCCGTGGTCCTGGGAGCAGGACCCCGACACCCGCTACCCCAGCCCGCAGGAGGTCGCCGCCGGTCTCGAACTGGCCCCGCGGACATGGACGATCGAGCGGGCCGACACACCGCGCCGGACCGCGACCGGGCCGGACGGGCGCACCGCCGAGGTCACCGACCACGTCCTCCTCATCCGCCGCACCGCCTGACACTGCGTCCGCCGACACCGCCAACACCGAAAGAAGGCGATCACTGATGCCCAGCACCACCCGTGGCGACCGCCGTCGTGACACCCCGCCGCCCCGGACCGGAAGCAGCGAAACCGAGGTGCTGCGCGGATTCCTCGACTACCTCCGGACCTCCGTCGCCGCGAAGGTCGTCGGCGCACCCGAGCCGCAGGTCCGCGCGGCCGCAGTGCCCTCGGGCACCAACCTGCTCGGCCTGCTCAACCACCTGACGTACGTAGAGCGCTCGCTGTTCCTCGGGGACGACGTCACCGACTGGCAGGCCACGTTCCAGGCCGCCTGGGAGGACAGCGTGGCCGATGTCGTGGCTCGCTACCGCGACACCGTCGAGCGCGCCAACGACGTCCTCGACGGGTGCGCCGATCTCAACGCACCCATCCCGCGACGACGGCCGGGGCGCGCCGCTCCCAGCCTCCGCTGGGCCCTGACCCACATGATCGAGGAGACCGCCCGTCACGCCGGCCACGCGGACGTTCTCCGCGAACTGATCGACGGGACGACCGGCCGTTGATCCTCCTGGTCAGTGAGCCGGTGCGGGGCCGGTCTTCTTGCGGGCGCGGTACGCGGCTGCCTTGATCTTGTTGCCGCAGGACTCCATGCCGCACCACTGTCGCCGCATGCCCCGTGAACGGTCGATGTAGGTGCGGGTGCACTCCGGATTGCCGCACTCCTTGAGCAGGGGCACGTCCGGTCCGCTCAGGAGCTCGATGGCATGGCGGGCCACCACGGAGAGGGCTTCCTCCGGTGTCGCCTGCGTCCATCGCCCCGACGGGGTCAGCTGCGGCACCGCGGACGGTTTGCGTGCCGCGTTGTTGAGTACGGTCAGTGCCGCCCCGTCGTAGTCTTCCGCGAGTCGACGGGCGGTGACCAGCTGGTACATGGCTTCCCGTACGGTCGTCGCCTCCTCGATGTCACTCTCCCGGCTCGGGGAGACCGCGTCGACGATGCCCGACTCCACGTACCAGGCGTTCAGTCTGTCCGGCGTCACGAACATCTCGAAGCGCAGCGAACGGCGTGCTCGGAGCGTAGCGACGAAGTCGAGCGCCGGGTTTCCGCAGACGAAGACATGGTCGAGGTTCACATCACCATTCTGGCAGGTGACGGTATGCCCGGCAAGTTCCGCCACCTGCGCCCGGTCGGACCCCGCTCACAACGCGAGGTCGACGGCGAGGCAGGAGAAGGACCTCCACGAGCCCTCGGGATTGAAGGCGTGGCGTTCCGGGTCGCTCGGTGTCGTCGCCTTCTCCTCGACCATGTCCTCCTGGCGGATGCGCTCCGGCAGACTGCCGAACCGCGCTCGTCGCGCCGCCCCGGCGCTGTCCGTTGCGTGTGCGCTTTCCATGACTGGACTCCGTTCGGTCGCTGGTGGGACTGGCTCAACAGGCTCACACATGTCACCCGCCTTGCAGGTGACATGGGATGTCAGATGCGGTTCACATCAATGACGGCCCGGGCGAAGGCGGCGGGCGCCTCCTGCGGCAGGTTGTGACCGATCCCCTTCAGGGTCCGATGCTCGTACGCGCCGGTGAACCTGTCCCGGTACGAGGCGCCGTTGCCCGGAGCGGTGAAGGGATCCTGTTCGGGGTCGAGGGTGATGGTGGGAACCTCGATGACGGGTCGCGTGGCGAGCCGCTTCTCCAGGGCGTCGTAGCGGCGTTCCCCGTCGGCGAGCCCCAGCCGCCACCGGTAGTTGTGGATGACGACAGCCGCATGGTCGGGGTTGTCGAAGGCCGCGGCGGTGCGCTCGAAGGTGGCGTCGCCGAAGTCCCACGTCGGGGAGACGGTCTCCCAGACGAGCCTGGTCAGATCATGGCGCAGAGTCCTGTCCTCCATGGCGAGCCGGCCCCGCTCGGTGGCGAAGTAGTACTGGTACCACCAGGTGTGTTCGGCGGTGGGGGACAGCGGCTTCAGGTTGGCTTCGAGGTTGGTGATGAGGTATCCGCTGACCGATACGAGGGCTTGACAGCGGTCGGGCCAGAGCGCGGCGACGATGTCGGCGGTGCGTGAGCCCCAGTCGAAACCGGCCAGAACAGCCTTCTCGATCTTCAGGGCGTCCATCAGAGCGATGATGTCGAGCGCGATGGCGGACTGCTGGGCATTGCGGAACGTCCGCTCGGAGAGAAAGCGCGTCGTGCCGTGGCCGCGCAGATACGGGACGATGACCCGATAGCCCGTCTCGGCCAGCATCGGCGCGACGTCGACGTAACTGTGGATGTCGTACGGCCAGCCGTGCAGGCAGATGACGGCGGGGCCGTGAGCGGGGCCCAGTTCGGCGTAGCCGACGTTCAGCAGACCGGCCCTGATCTGCTTCACCTGCGGAAAGGCGGCGTGCGTGCCGGGCGCAACTGCCGCCGCCGGGGCCGATGCCGGGGACGCGTACCGCGGGGCGGCGGCCGCGCCCTGCGGTCCCTGCACGCCCGTCAGCGAGACGGCAGCCGCACCCGTACCCAGTCCCACAGCCTTGCTGAACCCACACCTGTTGATCATGTGACGCCCCTCGTTCGTTCACGTGTACCGGCGATGCGCGCTCTCCGACTGTCGCACAGGATGCGTCACCGGTCAAACCGGTGATGCTCTGGCATGGGGCCTCAGCTTCACCGCCACATACGTGCACCCTTTCGGGTGTCGTCACTGTCTTGGTCAGTGATGCACGTAAAGGCCGCTCAGACCGGGTAGGGGAAGTCGGCCTCACCGGTGCCGGCGGGGTGGGCGTGCAGCGCGCCGGCGGGGCCGCCGATCCGCAGCTGCCAGGGATGCGGGGAGTCGGTGGTCACCCGGAGGCGGTCGCCCGTGCGGCGCAGGTGGAAGCGGGCGGACTCACCGGGGCCCTCGGTGCGCGGGATCACGACGGTGCGCTCGGCGCCGTCGGCGAAGGCGTGGACACGCAGCTCGACTCCGTCGGCCCAGGCGGAGACCGGGTGCTGGTCGTCCGCCCCGAGCGGGATGACGGAGTCGGGGCGGGCGAGGAGTGGCAGGGTGTGGAAGCCGTGCTGTTCACGGACCCAGCGTGGGCCGGTGACCTGGTCGCCGGTGAGGATGTTGGTCCATCTCCCCTCGGGCACGTAGTACTCGACCGTGCCGTCCTCCGTGAAGACCGGGGCGACGAGCAGGTCGTCGCCGAGCAGGTACTGCCGGTCGAGCGTGGCGGCGGCCGGGTCGTCCGGGAACTCCAGCACCATCGCGCGCATCACCGGGAGGCCGGTGGCATGCGCCTGCTGGGCCGCGTGCTGGAGGTAGGGGGCCAGGCGGTGCTTGAGCAGCGTGAACTCGCGGGCGACCTCGACGGCCTCCTCGCCGTAGTCCCACGGGACCCGGTAGGACTTGCTGCCGTGCAGTCGGCTGTGCGAGGAGAGCAGGCCGAACTGCGTCCAGCGTTTGAAGACCGCGGGGTCCGGGGTGCCCTCGAAACCGCCGATGTCGTGGCTCCAGAAACCGAAGCCGGACAGGCCGAGAGAGAGTCCGCCGCGCAACGACTCCGCCATGGCGTTGAAGTGCGACTCGCAGTCGCCGCCCCAGTGCACCGGGTACTGCTGGCCACCGGCGGTGGCGGAACGGGCGAACAGCAGCGCCTCCCCTTCCCCGCGCTCTTCGCGGAGCAGCTCGAACACCGCCTGGTTGTACAGGTGGGTGTAGTAGTTGTGCATCCGCTCCGGGTCGGAGCCGTCGTGCCAGACCACATCCGTGGGGATGCGCTCGCCGAAGTCGGTCTTGAAGCAGTCCACGCCGATGGCCAGCAGGGTGCGCAGCTTGCCGGTGTACCACTCGCGCGCGGCGGGGTTGGTGAAGTCCACCAGGGCCATGCCCGGCTGCCACAGGTCCCACTGCCAGACGCTGCCGTCCGGGCGACGCACCAGGTAACCCTCGCGCATGCCCTCGGCGAACAGCTCGGACTTCTGTGCGATGTAGGGGTTGATCCAGGCGGAGATGCGCAGACCCTGCTGCTTGAGCCGGGCCAGCGTGCCGACGGGGTCCGGGAAGGTCTCCGGGTCCCACACGAAGTCGCACCACTGGTACTCGCGCATCCAGAAGCAGTCGAGGTGGAAGACGCTCAGCGGGATGCCGCGCTCGGCCATGCCGCCGACGAAGCGGGTGACGGTGGCCTCGTCGTACTCGGTGGTGAAGGAGGTGGTCAGCCACAGGCCCAGCGCCCACGCCGGTGGCAGCGCGGGGCGGCCGGTGAGCGCGGTGTAGCGCTCCAGGATCCGCTTGGGGGTCGGGCCGTGGACGACGAAGTACTCAAGGGACTGGTCCTCGACGCTGAACTGCACCTGGCCGACGGACTCCGAGCCGATCTCGTAACTGACCTTGCCGGGGTGGTTGACGAAGACGCCGTAGCCCCGGTTGGTCAGGTGGAACGGGACGTTCTTGTAGGCCTGTTCGCTGCTGGTGCCGCCGTCCGCCTGCCAGATGTCCACCACCTGGCCGTTCCGGACGAACGGGGTGAACCGCTCTCCCAGGCCGTAGACCAGCTCGCCGACGCCCAGCGAGAGCTGTCCGAGCATATGGTGGCGGCCGTCGCCGTCGGTGGCGAAGCCGGTGCCGCGCTCGCCGACGGAGGTCAGCACCCGCCCGTCGGCGGTGAACTCCAGCCGCCACGGCTTGGCGGTGTCCACGCGCAGCGTCAGTTCGCCTGCGCAGAGCTCCACCACATCGCCGTCCCGGCGCACCTTCCCGTTGCCCTGTTCGGAGCCGGGCAGCGCGAACTCCGGTCCGCGCCGCACCGAGCCGGCGTGGTGGGTGGCGCGCACCCCGATCACCCCCTCGGCCGGGGACCAGCACTCGATGGTCAGCAGGGGGCTGTTGAGTGTGCCACCGCGGCCACGCACGTGTTTCACGGGCGCGTAGAGGGTCATCCGGTCCTCGCCGGTCCGGACGTCAGCGACCTCGGTGGCGTAGCGCGCGGTGACGCCCGGACGCATCAGCCAGTAGCCCTCGGTGAACTTCATCGGGCAGGTTCCTCCGTCCGCGCGCGGTGCGCGGTGATCAGGCCCCGGTACCAGTGGTGGCTGTCCTTGGGGGTTCGGGTCAGGGTGTCGTAGGCGATGGGTGATCGGCCGCTCCGCGCTCGGCGGTCACAGCTGCGGCGCCAGTCCGAGGCCGAGCAGCCAGGAGAGCTGGGCGGGCGGGTTGGAGCCGCAGCCGCCGCCGTGGTCGGCGAAGGGCCACACCGTCATGGTCCGGTCGTCGCCCGCGTAGTGGTTGAAGGCGGCGTAGACCGTGGAGGGCGGGGTCACCGGGTCCATCAGGCCGACACTGAACAGGGCCGGCGCGGTGGCTCGTCGGGCGAAGTGGACGCCGTCGAAGTAGTCGAGCGTGGCGAAGGTCGGCTCCACTCGGTGCCGACTGTGCCAGCGCAGGTACTTGGCGATCTCCGGGTACGGCCCCTCGCCGGCGATCTGCACGGCATGGCGGAAGTGGCACAGGAACGGGACGTCCGGCAACACGGCCGCCACGCGGCCCCCGCCGAGGCCCGCGACGGCGAGGGCCAGTCCGCCGCCCTGGCTGCCGCCGCTCACCACGACCCGGTCGCTGTCCAGACCTGGCAGTTGCGCGACGGCGTCCACGGCACGCACGCAGTCGGTGATCAGCCGCCGGTAGTAGTAGTTCTCCGGGGAGTCGATGCCCCGGGTCATGAAGCCCTCGACCCACTGGGTGCCGTCGCCCATGCCCCGGTCCGGGGTGTCATGGCCCTGGCCGCGGCTGTCGACCACGAGTTGGGCGTATCCCGCGGCGGACCAGAACAGGTGCTCGGTGGGCAGCCCACGGCCACCGCAGTAGCCGATGTAGGTGACGACGACGGGCAGCGGCCCGTCCACCCCGCGCGGGCGCAACAGCCAGGCGGCCACCGGCTCGCCGTTCCAGCCGGGGAACCGTATGTCGTCGACCTCGACGGTGCGCAGCGCGTACTGCGAGGTGACGCGTTCGGCCTTGATCGCCGCGCCGTGCGAGCGGGCGTCGGCGAGGGTCCGCCGCCAGAACTCGTCGAAGTCCTGCGGAACGGTCAACTCAGGCCGGTAGCTGATGAGTTCGTCAAGCCCGAAGTCGGTGAGCGGCATGGGTTTCCTCCGGGAGGAGCGAGGACGAGGTGATGGGGTCGGACGTGGGCAGCGACGCGGGGGCCACCTCCGGGCGGCCGGGTGACGGGAGTGGAACGGACTCGGTACGAGGCGCCTCGCGGCACCGGCACCGAGCGGGGGTTGGCGGCCCGCCCCCCTCGGCGGGCCGCCGGTCTGTGGGGCGACGGGCCTCAGTCGGCCGCGCCGAAGCGGAAGGCGCGGAGCCGGAAGTCGCCGTGCAGGGTCAGGCTCAGGTCGTGCACGCCGTCGAGCGGGGCGGCGAGCTCGGCGGTGGTGTCCGTCCACGCGTAGCGGTCGCCGGTCACGGGCACGTCGATCTCGGCCAAGGCCCGGTCGCCCAGGCGAACTTCGAGCCGCGCCCCGCCCGTACCAGCACCCTCGCGAGTGGTCTCGACCTCGATCCTGGCGGCCCCGGAGAGGTCGATGTCGCGGAAGAGGAGCGTCGCGGGCCACGCGGGATCGGTGGGCGTGACGGCGTCACCGTCGGAGCGGGTGGCGTCGACGACGGTGACACCCTCGTAGTCGTCGAAGTCGACCGCCCGGATTCGCTGTCCCACGCCCACCCGGGGCGCGGCGGCGGCTCCGGTCACGGTGAGCGGCGCGGCAAGGACCGGGTGGTCGGCGCAGCGGGCGACGATCACCTCGTAGCCGCCGGGATCGACGGCGAAGGCGCCGGTGCTGACGGACCAGTGGGCAAGCTGCTCGGCCGACAGCCGGAACGTGAGCTCGCGGTCCTCCCCCGGCTCCAACCGGACCTTGCGGAAGTCGGCCAGTCGCAGCCGGGGTGCCTCGTAGCGGGCGTCCAGGGCCCGGACATAGAGCTGGACGACCTCACTGCCGGCCCGTCGGCCGGTGTTGGCCAGGTTCACCGTTACGTCGAGTGAGCCGTCCTGGGCGATCGACGGTGGCGACAGGCGCAGGTCCCGGTAGGCGAAGTCGGTGTAGGACAGCCCGTGGCCGAAGGGGTAGAGGGGGGCCGCCCGGTGGTACTGGTAGGTCCAGCCCGCCTTGATGATGTCGTAGTCGAGCGGGGCGGGAAGCGGGTCGTCGCCCCGGTACCAGGTCTGCGGCAGGCGGCCTGCGGGCTCGGCCTCGCCGAGCAGGACGGCGGCCAGCGCGTGTCCTGTTTCCTGCCCGCCGTGGGAGGTCCACACCACGGCGGGCAGGTGCTCGTGGGCCCAGTCGAGGGCGAAGGGGTAGCTGCTCATCACGACCAGCGCCGTGTCCGGGCGGACGGCCGCGACGGCGCGCAGCAGCTCCTCCTGCCCCTCGGGCAGGTCGATGTCCGCGCGGTCCTCCGTCTCGCGGCCGTTGACCATCGGGTGGTTGCCGAGGACCACGACCGCGACGTCGGCCGCCGCGGCGGCCTCCCGCGCCTCGGCCAGGCCGTCGCGCAGCAGTTCCCGCTGCCAGCGCTCGGCGTCGTCCGCTGTCTCCGCGGTGACCGTCACCCGGCCGTCGGTCGGGTCCACGGCCGCGTAACGCCCGGTGAACAGGGAGCGGAGCAGCACGGTGTCCGCACCGGCCGGTTCGAGCCGGAAGGTCTCCTTGACGAACCAGTTCTTGATCACGATCTGGTCGTCGGCGAGGGCGTCGTCGTCCTGCAGGCTCAGATAGCGTCCGGTGTCGGCGGCGCGCAGTGTGAAGGCGCCGCCGCCCCAGTCGGTCACGTCGAAGGCGCACTTGCCGAGCAGGTCACCCGTGGTGCGCGAACGCAGGGTGATCCGGTCGGACCCTTCCACGCGGACCACCTCGCCGCCTTGGGCGCCGACGGCCCCGGCCAGTCCGGTGGCGATGCTGACCTGGTACGGCATGGTGCCGCTGTACCAGTCCTCGCACAGCGTGTCGGCGAGCGGGCCGATGACGGCGATCCTCGGCGTGCGGTCCGGGTCGAGCGGCAGCAGGCCGTCGTTCTTGAGCAGCACCGTCGACTCGATCGCGGCGTACCGGGCCAGGGCGCGGTGCTCCGGGCTGTCGATCACCTCGGGTCCGGTGTCGGCGTAGGGGTCGAGCTCGGGGTCGAACTCGCCGACACGGAAGCGCACTTCCAGCTGCCGCCGGACCGCTCGGTTCACGTCGGCCTCGTCGATCAGGCCCCGCTCCAGCGCCTCGCGCAGTCGGCCGACCGGTGTTCCGCTGTCCTCGCCGTGGTCGGTGAAGCTGTCGATGCCGGCCTTGAGGGCCGCCGCGTGGGACTCGACGTGGTCGTCGAAGTAGCGCTCCGGGTCGACCAGGTTGGACGGAGCCTCGGCGTCGCTGACCACGAAGAGCTCATGCCCGGTCGGCTCGGCCCAGCGGCGCAGCTCCGCCTCGATCAGCGGACTGACGTGGCAGGGGCGTCCGTTGACGAGGTTGTAGGCGGCCATGGCGCCGGTCGCGGCGCCGGAGGCGACGACGGGGCGGAAGGCGGCCAGGTCGTACTCCTGGAGTACGCGCGGACGCAGTCCGGAGGAGGTGGTGCAGCGGTCGTCCTCGTTGTTGTACGCGAGGAAGTGCTTGAGCACCGGGGCGGCCCGCAGATAGGTCGGGTGGTCGCCGGTAAGACCCCGGCAGAACGCCTCACCGATCCGGGCGGTGTGCACCGGGTCCTCGGAGTAGGCCTCCTCGTTGCGGCCCCAGCGCGGGTCGCGCAGCAGGTTGAGCACCGGGGCCCAGGCCTGCAGCGAGTTGGCCCCCCGCTCGGCCGTGCCGATCGTCGGGGGATGGTGGTAGTGGAAGGCCCGCAGCTCGGTCGAGACCGCGTCGGCGACCCGGCGTACCAGGTCCTCGTCCCAGCTGGCGCCGAGGCCGACGGCCTGGGGAAACACCGTCGCCACCCCGAGCCAGGAGACGCCGTGCAGGGCCTCGCTGCCGGTGCGGAAGGGAGCGAGGCCCAGACGCGGCACGGCCGGCGCGTACTGGTGCAGCATCGCGAGCCGTTCGTCGAGCGTGAGCCGTTCGACCAGGTCGTCGACGCGCTTGCGCAGCGGCAGCGCGGGATCGCGGAAGGCAGGCAGGTCGGCTGCGGACACGGGAACGGAACTCACGGGGAATACCTCTCGGCGGGCCGGAAGCAATGATCGTTCGTCGAAGCGCTTCGACGCTGACACGATCCGAAAAAACTGTCAACTACCCAGTACTCAAACCACTTTGGGATTTGTTCAGCCTCTTGCTCAAACGGTAACGCGTCATTACTCTCGCCGAAACTTCCAAGCGCTTCGACGTACTGACGGAGAGGGGCCACGCCACATGAGTTCCGGGTTGAACCGCAGGAGCTTTCTGAGCACCACCGCCACGATCGCGGGGGCCGCCGTGATGACGCCCCTGCTGTCCGCTTGCGGCGGCTCGGCCGGGAAGTCCGGTGCGAACAGCAAGGAGGGCCTCAAGGCGGCTCTGCCGACTTATGTGCCGAACAACAGCGCGGTCAAGCCGGACATACTCCCGGTGCGCGGTGGAACCGACGCCGCGACCGACCCGGCCTACCTCAGCTACCCCGCGTCCCCGCCCACGAGTGTCTCCGGCGTTCCGGGCAAGGGCGGCAGCTACACGGCGGTCACGCCGCTGTGGGGCACCAACCCACCGGTCGGCAACTCCTTCTACCAGGCGATGAACAAGGCCCTCGGGGTCGAGCTCACCATCAAGCCGGCGGACGGGAACAACTTCAACACCATCGTCCCGACGATGACCGCCGCCAAGAAACTGCCGGACTGGATCAACCTGCCGTCCTGGTGGAACCCCAACTTCAACACCGGCAGACTGACCGGCACACAGCTGGCGGACCTGACCCGGTACCTGTCCGGCGACAACATCAAGGAGTACCCCCACCTGGCCGCCCTCCCCACCGGCGCCTGGCAGGTCGGTGTCTGGGGCGACAAGCTCTACGGAATCCCCTGCCTGTCCACCAGCTTCGCCATCGCGGGAACCGTCTACTACCGCCGGGACGTCTTCGAGTCCCGGGGCATCACCGCCGACCAGGTGAAGTCCGCCGACGACCTGATGAACCTCGGCAAGGAGTTGACCGACGCCAAGCGGGGCGTGTGGGCCTTCGACGACGTGTGGACGTACCTGTACACGGCCTGGGGTGCCCCCCAGAAGTGGAAGGTCGACAACGGCAAGCTGGTCCACGCCTTCGAGACCCAGGAGTACCTGGAGGCCCTCGACTGGCACCACCGCCTGGCCACCTCCGGGTATATACACCCGGACGCGCTCGCGGGTGACAACGCCAACGCCACCACCCGCTTCTACGGCGGAAAGACCCTCATCCAGGGCGGCGGAACCGGCGTCTGGAACCTGACCGACTACCAGTCCGGTGTCGCCGCGGACCCGCACTACCGGCGCGGCGCCTTCAACGCCCTGGCCGCCGACGGCAAGAGCACACCCGTGATCTACATGGGTCCCTCCACCAGCATGGTCAGCTACCTCAACGCGAACCTGAAGCCCGCTCAGATCGAGGAACTGCTCGCCGTCGCGAACTACCTCGCCGCTCCCTACGGCACCGCCGAGTACACCCTGATCAACTTCGGCGTCGAGGGAGTCCATCACAACCGGGTGAAGGGCGTGCCGACCTTCACGAACGAGGGCAAGAAGGACGTCCAGCCACAGACCTTCCCGTTCCTGGCCGCTCCCTCGGCCGTACTCAGCAACCCGGATGGCGACATCGTCACCAAGGACTACGCGGCCTGGCAGGCCGCCAACGTCAAGACGCTCACCAAGCCGCTCTTCTGGGGCGTGAACTACGCCATGCCGCAGGCGATCGCCGCGGCCGAAGCCGCGCAGAGCGTCAACGACACCGTGAAGGACTGCTACCACGGCAAGAAGAAGGTCTCCGACGCGCAGGCCGCCATCGCGAACTGGAGGTCCGGCCCCGGACAGCGGCTCAAGCAGTGGCTGACCGACAACGTCCTCAACAAGTACGGCACCGGCCAGTGAGTACCACGCGGTCTGAGCGCCCGGCAGGGCCGGCGCGGCTCAGCTGGCGGATCAGGCTGCGACGCGACAAGTCGCTCCTGCTGATGACCGTGCCCGCGGCCGTCCTGCTCCTGGTGTTCAACTACGTACCGCTGTTCGGTGTGGTCACCGCCTTCCAGGAGTACGACCCGCTGGTCGGGGTCTGGCACAGCCAGTGGGTCGGGTTCGACCAGTTCCGGCAGCTCTTCCACGACCCGGCGTTCTGGGACGCGCTGAAGAACACGCTTTACCTCAGCTTCGTGCAGCTTGTCCTCTTCTTTCCGATCCCCATCGCTCTGGCCCTGCTGCTCAACTCGGTGGTCAGCGAGCGGCTGCGCAACTTCTTCCAGTCCGTGGTCTACCTGCCGCACTTCTTCTCGTGGGTGCTGGCGATCACGATCTTCCAGCAGATGCTGGGCGGCGCCGGCGTGCTCAACCAGTTCATGCGCCAGCACGGCTTCGGCGCCTGGGACATCATGACCAACCCGGACACCTTCGCGCTGCTCATCACCTCCCAGGCGATCTGGAAGGAGGCCGGCTGGGGGATCATCGTCTTCCTCGCCGCCCTCAGCGCGATCAACAGCGAGTTGTACGAGGCCGCGGCGGCGGACGGCGCGGGGCGGTTCCGGCGCATGTGGCACATCACGCTGCCGGGCCTGCGCGGGGTGATCGTGCTGATGCTGGTGCTGCGGCTCGGCAACGCGCTGTCGGTCGGCTTCGAGCAGTTCCTGATCCAGCGGGACGCGGTCGGCCACGAGGCCGCGGACGTCCTGGACACCTTCTCCTTCTACTACGGCATCGCCAGCGGCGGCTACAGCTTCGGTGCGGCGGCCGGGCTCTTCAAGAGCGTGGTCTCGCTGCTGCTCATCTGGGGTGCCAACCGGCTGGCGCACGCTTTCGGCGAGGACGGGTTGTACCGAAAATGACCAACGTACTCACCATCGGCTCCCGGCGCGGAAAGCGCGACGCGCGGAAGGGGACCGCCCGGCGCGGCGCCCGATCCGTCCGCCCGGCCTGGGAGGAGCCGCCGACCCCCGTCGGCCAGGCGGCCAAGGGCCTCACGCTCGGCGGCATGCTCGCCGTCATCCTGGTCCCGCTGTGGATCATCGTGGTGACCAGCTTCTCCACCCCCGGGGCCGTCAACCGGGCCGGCGGCCTGGTGATCTGGCCGGACGGCCTGACCACCGAGACGTACCGCCAGATGCTCAGCGACTCGACCGTCCGCACCTCGTTGCTGGTGAGTCTCGGCATCACCGTGGTCGGTACCGCGATCTCCATGGCCGTGTCGATCCTGTGCGCCTACGGCCTGTCGCGGCCCCGGTCGCTCGGCCACCGTTTCGTCCTGATGCTGCTGATCATCACGATGTTCGTCAGCGGCGGCCTGATCCCGAGCTTCCTGGTCGTCACCGAGCTCGGCGGCTACGGCCAGTGGTGGGCGCTGATCCTGCCGAGCGCCGTCTCGGTCTTCAACATCCTGGTACTGCGCGCCTTCTATCAGGAGACCTCCGCCGAACTCATCGACGCGGCGCGGATGGACGGCGCCGGGGACTGGCGCATCCTGTGGTCCGTCGTCCTGCCCACCTCACGCGCCGTCACCGCCGTGACCGCCCTCTTCTACGCCGTGGGCTACTGGAACTCCTTCTTCAACGTCATGCTCTACATGCCGACGGACAGTCAGAAGTGGCCCCTGCAGTACGTGTTGCTCACCTACGTCAACCGGGGCAACGGACTGCCCGGTTCCGTCAACTCCGGCTTCGGCAGTACCCATGCGCAGACCGCGCCGCTGTCGCTGCAGATGGCGGTAGTGGTCCTCACCCTGGTACCACTGGTGATCGTGTACCCGTTCGTACAGAAGCACCTGCGGGCCGGTGTGCTCACCGGCGCGATCAAGGGCTGATCCGCGCGGGGGCCGAGGCCCCCGGGGCCCGGGAACGGTCCCCCGCGGACCGTCTTCGCCGCACGACCGGGGACCGCTCCCCAACGGCACCGACAGAAGGAAGCAGAGCGATGGTGACACTCGCCGATGTGGCCAGGCACGCCGGCGTCTCGTCGAGCACGGTCAGCTACGCCCTCAGCGGCAAGCGTCCGATCTCCGACGAGACCAGAGTCCGCATCGAACGGGCCATCACGGACCTCGGCTACCACCCCAACGCCGGCGCCCGGGCCCTCGCCGGCAAGCGCTCGCACATCATCGCCCTGGTGGTCCCGCTCCACACCGAGGTGCACGTGCCCACCATGATGGAGATCGCCATCGCGGCGACCGTGGCGGCCCGCGAACACGGTTACGACGTCCTGCTGCTCACCAACGACGAAGGCCCCGAAGGGGTCCGCCGGGTCGCCGCCACGGGGCTCGCCGACGGGGTCATCCTGATGGACGTCCGACTGGACGACGACCGCATCCCGGTCCTGCGGGCCAAGGACATCCCGGCCTCGCTCATCGGCCTGCCCGACGACCCCGCCGGACTCTCCTGCGTCGACCACGACTTCGCCACCGCGGGCGCCCTGTGCGCCGACCACCTGGCCGATCTCGGCCACCGCGACGTCGCCTTCATCGGCTACAGCAGCGGCGTCTACCGACGGCACGCCGGCTACGCCGAGCGCACCCTGAACGGCTTCCGCGCCCGCGCCGAGCGGCGGGGCCTGCGCTTCCTCCACCGGCCGTGCGAGGGCACATACGAGAGCACGGCCGGCACCCTGGCCCGTATCCTCGCGGACCGACCGGACACCACCGGCTTCGTCGTGCAGAACGAGACCGCGATCGGCCCGCTGCTCAGCCTGCTGCGCGCCGGCGGACGGACCGTGCCGGAGGACGCCTCCGTCATCGCCATCTGCCCCGATCCGCTCGCGGAGCAGCACTCGCCCCAGCTCACGGCCGTGACCGGCCCGAAGAAGGACCTCGGGGAGGTAGCCGTCGACCAGGTCATGGCGAGGATCACCGCAGTGGCCGCGGGTGAGGAACCGCAGGACCAACTCGTCCTGATGCCACCGGAACTGGTGGTCCGCGAAAGCACCGCACCAGCGCCGCAGCGCAGTTGACGCGCCATGACCTGAGGACGGTTTCCCGATGGACATACGCCGACTCACCGACCGCCTCGGCGGCCTCGCCTTCGGAGGGGACTACAACCCCGAGCAGTGGGACGCGGAGGTGTGGAAGCAGGACGACGAGCTGATGCGCCGGGCGCGGGTCAACCTCGCCACCGTCGGCGTCTTCTCCTGGGCCCTGCTGGAGCCCGAGGAGGGCCGCTACGACTTCGGCCGGCTCGACGCCCACCTCGACCGCCTGCACGGAGGCGGGGTCGCCGTCGACCTGGCCACCCCGACCGCCTCCCCGCCCCCCTGGTTCACCCTGGCCCATCCGGACGCCCTGCCGGTCGGCCCTGACGGCACCCGCCTGACCCACGGCAGCCGGGACACCTACTGTCTCGCCGCCCCCGCCTACCGTCAGGCCGCCCGCCGTATCGCCGGCGCCCTCGCCGAACGCTACGGCGACCACCCGGCGCTCGCCCTGTGGCACGTGCACAACGAGTACGTGACCCTGTGCTGGTGCGACCACACCGCGGCCGCCTTCCGGGTCTGGCTGCGCGCCCGCCACGGTTGTCTCGACGCCCTCAACGAGGCCTGGGGAACGGCCTTCTGGAGCCAGCGCTACACCTCCTGGGAGCAGATCCTGCCGCCCCGCGCCAGCCAGTGGCACCACAACCCCGGCCAGACCCTGGACTTCAGCCGCTTCTGGTCCGACGAGACGCTCGCCGCCTACCGCGAGCAGCGCGACGCGATCCGCGCCCACAGCGACCGCCCGGTGACGACCAACCTCATGCTGCCCGCCTACCAGAACCTGGACCTGTGGGCCTTCGGCCGCGAGGTCGACCTGGTCGCCGTCGACCACTACCCCACCGCGCCCGGCATCGACGCCGCCGCCGACACCGCCTTCTGCGCCGACCGGGCCCGCTCCTTCGGCGGCGGCGCCCCCTGGCTGCTGATGGAACAGGGAACCAACACCGTCTACGCGGCCGGTCGCGTCCTCGCCAAGGAGCCGGGTGAGATCCTGCGCCACTCGCTCGGCCACATCGCCCGCGGCTCGGAGGGCGCGCTGTTCTTCCAGTGGCGCCAGTCCCGGGCCGGCGCCGAGCAGTGGCATTCGGCGATGGTCCCGCACGCCGGTCCGGACAGCCGCACCTTCCGCGAGGTCACGGCGGCCGGAGAGGCCGTCGCCCGGCTCGGCGAACTCGCCGGCTCCACCGTCCGAGCCGAGGTCGCCGTCCTGCACGACTCCGACGCCTGGTGGGCGACGCGGGTCGACGGCCTGCCGTCGTCCGAGCTCGACTACCACGCCGCGCTGCGCCGCGCCCACCGGGCGCTGTGGGACGCCGGCCCGACGGTCGACTTCGCCCATCCCGAACACGACCTGAGCCGCTACCGGCTGGTTCTCGCACCGGCCCTGTTCCTGCTCACCGACGCGGGCGCCGAGAACCTGCGCCGCTACGTCGAGGGCGGCGGCACCCTGCTCGTCCAGCACTTCAGCGGGGCGGTCGACGAGCGCCTCCACTCCCGGCTCGGCGGCTACCCGGCCGCGCCGCTGCGGGAGGCCCTGGGCATCCGGGTCGAGGAGTACCGCCCGTTGCGACAGGACGAGGAGGTCGTTCTCTCCGACGGCTCGACGGCCACCTCCTGGAGTGAGTCCCTGCGCACCGAGGGCGCCGAGGCGCTCGCCTCGTACACCCACGGCATGCTCGCCGGCAGCCCGGCGCTCACCCGCCACGACTTCGGCTCCGGCCACGGCTGGTACCTCTCCACCCGCCTCGACGACGCCGGCTACGCCGCGCTGGTCGGCCGGTTGCTCACGGAGGCCGGCGTCGCTCCGGAGCTGCCGGGCCTGCCGCCCGGCGTCGAAGCCGTCACCCGGCACGCCCCCGACGGCCGCGCCTGGCAGGTACTGCTCAACCACCGATCCGAAGCCGTACCGCTGCCGCGGCCGGGCCACGACCTCCTCACGGGCGGGCCCCTGCACCAACTGCCGCGCGGCGGCTGCGCGGTCCTGCGCGCGCGCTGAACGCCCCCGTCTCTCCCATCGAGGAAGGCCGCCATGACCGACCCGCACTCGACGATCCGCTGGGGCCACCAGGCCCTGGAGCTGGAGATCAGTCCGGGCGAGCACGGTACCCCCCGCCTGGTCCGCATCGGCACGCCCGGCGAGAGAGGCACCGTCCCTCGCCCCGGCGCACCGCTGCCGCTGGTGGAGGTCACGACCGCAGGCCTCGGCCGCCACTGGTCGGGCCGGCACCTCATCGACACCGCGCTCGGCGCGCGGCTGCGCCACCGCTCCCACCGCTCGACCCGGGAGGGCGACTGGCACGTGCTCACCGTCGAGCTGCACGACGCGGAGACCGGACTGACCGCCGAGGCGGTCTACCGGTCCCCGGACGGCCTGCCGGTGCTGCGCGGCGAGGTGGTGCTGCGCAACGAGGGGGCGGCGACGCTGCACCTGGAGTCGGTCGGCTCGCTCGTGGCGGGGTGCCTCACCGGGGGTGACCCGGCGGCCCTGGACAGCGCCGAGCTGCTGTGGGCGGAGAACGACTGGTTGGCCGAATGCCGCTGGCAGCGCCGGCCGCTGCGGGTGTCCTCTCCCGCCCGCAACGGCCGCTTCCACTACCGCGCCGGCCGGAGCACCCACGTGGTGGCCGGGCAGGGCGTGTGGTCCAGCTGCGGTCACCTGCCGATGGGTGGCCTGACGGACCGCGCGTCCGGCCGGACCTGGATCTGGCAGATCGAGCACAACGGCGGCGGCTGGCGCTGGGAGTGCGGTGTCCGCGACGACACGGCGTACGCGGCGTTGTACGGACCCGGCGACGCCGACCACGGCTGGCGCCACCCCTTGGAGCCCGGGGCCGAGTTCCGCACCGTGCCGGTGGCTCTCGCGCTCGCCGCGGACGGTGGCCCGGACGGCGCTTTCGCCGTCCTCACCCGCTACCGCCGGGCCACGCGGCGCCCGCATCCCGACCACCACCGGCTGCCGGTCGTCTTCAACGACTACATGAACTGCCTGATGGGCGACCCCACCACCGCCAAGCTGCTGCCGTTGGTCGACGCCGCCGCCGACGCCGGCGCGGAGTACTTCGTGAACGACGCCGGATGGTACGACGACGAGGACGGCGGCTGGTGGAGCACCGTGGGGGCCTGGGAACCGGCCACCTCCCGCTTCCCCGGGCCGAACGGGATCCACGAGGTCCTGGACCGCATCCGGGAGCGGGGCATGGTCCCCGGCCTGTGGCTGGAGCCGGAGGCGGTCGGGGTGTCCAGCCCGGTGGCCAAGTCCCTGCCGGAGGCAGCGTTCTTCCGCCGCGATGGGCGGCGCGTCGACGAGGGCGGCGGCCGGTACCACCTGGACCTGCGCCATCCCGCCGCCCGCGCCCACCTGGACGGTGTGGTGGACCGCCTGGTCGGCGCATGGGGCGTCGGCTATCTCAAGCTCGACCACAACACCGACCCGGGCTCCGGCACCAGCGGCCACCCCGCGGAGGCCCCGGCCGCGGGCCTGCTCGGCCACAACCGGGCCCAACTCGACTGGCTCGACGGCATCCTGGACCGGCACCCGGACCTCGTCATCGAGAACTGCGCCTCCGGCGGCATGCGGATGGACCACGCCCTCCTCTCCCGGCTCCAGTTGCAGTCCACCAGCGACCAGCAGGACCTGCTGCTCTACCCGCCCATCGCGGCTGCGGCGCCCACCGCCGTCACGCCGGAGCAGGGCGCCGTGTGGGCGTACCCGCAGCCCGGGGACACCCTCGACGAGGTCGCCCTCACGATGGTGAACGCGCTCCTCGGCCGCGTCCACCTCTCCGGTCGGCTCCCCGAACTCTCCGCCGGGGCACGGGAGTTGGTCCACGAGGCCGTGGCCGTGTACAAGTCCATCCGCGCCGACCTGCCGCACGCCCTGCCCGCCTGGCCGCTCGGCCTCCCGGCTTGGGATGCCCCGTGGATCGCCCTGGCACTGCGCACCCCGGCCACCACTTACATCACCGCTTGGCGCCGCCCCGGAGCGGAGGCGGTCAGGGATCTCGACCTACCCCACCTGCTCGGCGCCGACGTCCGTGCCGAAGTGCTCTACCCGGCTTCCAGCCAGGCCGTCACCGTCTGGCACCCGGACACCGCCGAACTCACCCTGACCCTGCCCACGGCTCCGTCCGCCGTCCTGATTCGCCTCACCAGGGCCTGCTCCGAAGGGAGTTGACGATACGACCTGCGACCTCGCGCGCTCCACCGCGCGGGCCCGCATCCGTACGAAACCACGCTTCGCGTCCGGGCCCGAGCCCGACGCAGCCGCGCCCCCGCCTTCCAGATCGCCGGAGTTCGACTCCCCCACCCGGCACCCTCACCCCCCACCTCCTGGGGGACGCATGCGATGGCCACGCTCAGAGCCGCCGGCATGGGCGCCGTCCGATACCCCGGCGGCAGCTACGCCGATGCCCACCACTGGAAGACCCACACCGCCGAAGGCGGCGGAGACGTCTCTTCGCGCACAGCCACCCCGGCGGCACCGCACGAAAGGAACCGACCACGTGTCAGACCAGCCCCAGCAGGGCGGCACCGTCCGCAATCCGGTGATACCCGGCTTCCACCCCGACCCAAGCGTCTGCCGGGTGGGCGACGACTACTACCTCGTCTGCTCCAGCTTCGAGTACTTCCCCGGCATCCCCGTCTTCCACAGCCGCGACCTGGTGAACTGGACACAGATCGGCAACGCCCTGGACCGGCCGAGCCAGCTGCGTCTGCCGCGCGACATGCCCTCCTCCGGCGGGATCTACGCTCCCACGCTGCGCCACCACGACGACCGCTTCTGGCTGGTCGTCACCAACGTCGGTGACGGCGGCAACATGCTCTTCACCGCCACCGACCCGGCCGGTCCATGGTCCGACCCGGTCCGGCTGCCCGGAGTCCCCGGCATCGACCCGGACCTCGCCTGGGACGAGAACGGCACCTGCTGGTGCACCGTCGCCGGAATCTCCCAGGTCCGCATCGACCCGCACACCGGCGAGACCCTCGGAGAGCCGCACCGGCTGTGGTCCGGCACCCCCGGCGCCCTGGCTCCCGAGGCGCCACACCTCTACCGGATCGGTTTGTACTGGTACCTGCTCATCGCCGAGGGCGGCACCGAACGCGGTCACGGCGTGTCCATCGCCCGCGGCCGCACCCCCTCCGGCCCGTTCGAGCCGTGCCCGGCCAACCCGATCCTGACCCATCGCGGCACCGCCCACCCGATCCAGAACACCGGCCACGCCGACCTCGTACAGGCTCCCGACGGCTCCTGGTGCATGGTCCTGCTCGGCGTACGGCCGCGTGGCGGCACCCCCGGCTGGCACGTACTGGGCCGGGAGACCTTCCTCGCCCCGGTCGAGTGGGTGGACGACTGGCCGGTCGTCGGCGAGCCGTCCCCCGAACTGCCCACCCCCGCCTGGCCGCTCCACCCCTCCCCCGCCGCACCGGTCCGGGACGACTTCGACCACGCCGAGCTGCAGCCCCTCTGGATCTCGCCGCGCGAGCGCCCGGAGCGGCTCTGCACCACGAAGGAACGATCCGGCTGGCTCACCCTTCGCGCCGCCGGCGCCTCACTCGACGAGAACGACGCGGTGTTCGTCGGCCGGCGCCAGCAGCACCTCACCTGCCGCGCCCGCACACTGATCGACCCCGCCGACGGTCGCGGCGGTCTGGCCGTACGCCTGGACGAGGAGCACCACTACGAGATCGAGGCGGCCGCCGGCGAGGTGACGGTGTTCGCCCGCATCGGCTCGCTGCGCGCCGAGATCGCCTCCCGGCCGTTGCCCGCCGGAGCGGTGGTGCTCGGCGTCGAGATCACCCCGACACCCTCGCGGGACGCGCGGACCGGGCCGGACACCCTCTCCTTCGGCATCGAGGAGCCCGACGGCACGTTCAGCGTGCTCGCCCCGCTCGACGGCCGGCACCTCTCCACCGAGGTGGCCGGAGGCTTCACCGGCAGGGTCATCGGCATGTACGCCGCGACCGGAACCGTCCACTTCGACTGGTTCGACTACGAGCCCCTCCCCATTCCCTGACCACCCGTCAACCCCCTGCCCGTTCACACGAAAGGGACGACCGTGAACGACCCACAGCAGACCACGCGCCCGCGCAGCCGCCGGCTCGTCCGGACGGCCGGCCTCGTCGTGGCACTGGCCACCACCGGCAGCGTCACCTGCGGCACCGCCATCGCCGCACCGGCCGACCCGGCACACTCCCAAGGGGCCACGGGCAAGGCGCCGCGCCGCGCGATGGACGCCGTGGCCCAGATGCAGCCCAGCTGGAACCTGGGCAACACCCTGGACGCGATCCCGGACGAGACCTCCTGGGGCAATCCGCTGACCACCAAGGCCCTGATCGACCACATCCGGGCCGAGGGCTTCCGCAGCATCCGCATTCCCGTCAGCTGGTACCCCCATCAGTCCGAGACCGCTCCCTACACCATCGACGCGGCGTACATGAAACGGGTCAAGCAGGTGGTCGACTGGGCCCTGGAGGACGGCCTCTACGTCGACCTCAACGTGCACCACGACTCGTGGAAGTGGGTCGCCGACATCTCCACGAACCACGACGGCGTCATGGCACGGTTCAACTCGACCTGGCGGCAGATCGCCACCACCTTCAAGGACGAGCCGAGCAAGCTGCTCCTGGAGAGCATCAACGAGCCGGTCTTCAACAACGCGACCGACGCCCAGAAGACCCAGTACCTCAACGAGCTCAACACCTCGTTCCACTCCATCGTCCGCAAGTCCGGCGGCAAGAACAAGGACCGTCTGCTCATACTGCCCACCCAGGGCGGCTCGGGGACCCAGCCCCTCATGGACGACCTGTCCAAGACGATCAACTCGCTGCACGACCGCAACCTGGTCGCCACCGTGCACTACTACAGCTTCTGGCCGTTCAGCGTGAACATCGCGGGCTACACCACGTACACCGCCGACACCCGCAAGGACATGCTCGACTCCTTCGCCCGGATGCGCGACACCTTCATCTCGAAGGGCGTCCCCGTCTACCTGGGCGAGTACGGCCTGCTCACCCGGCCCACCGAGGGCTACGTCGAGCGCGGCGAGATGCTGAAGTACTACGAGGAGCTGGGCTACCAGGCCCGCATCAGCGGTGTCACCACCGCCCTGTGGGACGACTTCTCCTTCCTCAACCGCGCCGACCTGAAGTGGCGGGACCCGGAGCTGATGAACCTCATCAAGCAGTCCTGGCAGACCCGCTCCGGCACCGCCTCCACCGACAACCTCTTCCTGCCGAAGGCCGGCCCGATCAAGGCCCAGACGGTCACCCTCAACCCGAACGGCACCCAGCCCCTGACGGTCTGGCACGGCAACACCCCGCTGCGCGAGGGCCCCGACTACACGATCAAGGACAACCAGCTCACGCTGACAGCGGACGCGCTCACCCGGCTGGCAGGCGACCGTCACCTCGGCGTCAACGCGACCGTGGAGGTCTGGTTCTCCCAGGGGGTGCCGTGGCGGCTCCACGTGAACACCTCCGACAAGCCGCAGCTGTCGAACGCCACCGGAACCGACGCCTCGCTCGACATTCCCAGCCGGTTCAACGGTGACCTGCTGGCCACCATGGAGGCCAAGTACGCCGACGGCACCAACGCCGGCCCGGCCGCCTGGACGCCGTACCAGCAGTTCGGCTACTCCTTCGCCCCCAAGTACGACGCCAACACGACCACCCTCACCGCCGACTTCCTCAAGTCCCTCAAGGACGGCGTGCCGGCGACGCTCACCTTCCACTACTGGAGCGGCACCACGGTGACCTACCAGGTGACCAAGTCCGGCACGACGGTGACCGGCACCGCCTCCTGACCGAAGTCCTCCCCGCCCCGGCTGCCGCCCCTGGCGGCCGGGGCTCCCTCATATATCGAGGTGCACCCATGGTCCCGCTGCCCCCGCGTGTGCTGTTCGGCGCCGCCTACTACCACGAGTACCAGCCGTACGAGCGGCTCAAGGAAGACCTCGACCTGATGGCGGAGGCGAAGTTCACCGTCATCCGGGTCGGCGAGTCGGTCTGGTCCACCTGGGAGCCGGAGAACGGCCGGTTCGACCTGGACTGGCTGGCCCCGGTCCTCGACGCCGCCCACGAGCGCGACATCGCGGTCGTCCTCGGCACGCCCACCTACGCCGTGCCGCCGTGGCTGGCCCGGCAGTACCCGGAGATCGCCGCCGACACGGCAACCGGGCAGCGCACCCCCTGGGGTGGCCGCCAGGAGGTCGACTTCTCCCACCCGGCCTTCCGCCACCATGCCGAGCGGGTGGTGCGCCGGATCGTCGCCCGCTACGCCGGCCACCCGGCCGTGATCGGCTACCAGGTCGACAACGAGCCCGGCTGCCGGCTGCCGCACAACCGGGGCGTCTTCCAGCGCTTCGTCGACGACCTGCGGCAGACGTACGGCGACGTGGAGACCCTGAACCGCGCGTGGGGACTGGTCTACTGGTCGCACCGGCTGACCGACTGGTCCGACCTGTGGACGCCCGACGGCAACGCCCAGCCGCAGTACGACGTCGCATGGCGAGCCTTCCTCGCGCGGCAGACCAGCGAGTTCATCGCCTGGCAGGCCGAGATCGTCCGCGAGTACGCCCGCCCCGGGCAGTTCGTCACGACCTGCCTGCACTACGGCCACCCCGCGCTGGAGGACGACGAGCTGACCGACGCCCTGGACGTCACCGCGGGCAACCCGTACTACGACATGCAGGACGCCCTCGCGCTGCCCGACCCCACCCCCGAGGACCACGAACAGGGCTGGAAGTCCACTGGCGTCTGGGCCCTCTACCAGAGCGCGGACCGCATTTTCTCCTCCCGCCAGGAGCCGTTCCTCGTCACCGAGACCAACGCCCAGGCCATCGGCGGCACTTCGGAGAACCGGCCCGCCTACGACGGCCAATGGCGGCAGGCCGCCTGGGCACTCGTCTCCCGTGGCGCGTGGATGATCGAGTACTGGCACTGGCACACCCTGCACTACGGCACCGAGACGTACTGGGGCGGCATCCTGCCGCACAGCGGCAAGCCCGGCCGGGTGTACGCCGAACTCGCCCGACTGGGAGCCGAGTTCGAGGCGGCCGGGTCGCTGGTCGCCGGGATCGAGCCCGACGCCGACATCGCGATGGTCTACTCGATGCCCAGCAAGTGGCTGATGCAGAAGTACCCGCCGCTGGCGAAGGCGGACGGCAGCGCTGACCCGACGTCCTACCACCGCATCTTCGACCCCTTCTACCGCGGCGCCTTCGAGACCGGCCGGCAGGTGCGGATCCTCCACGCCCGCCAGCTGCACGACGCCCGGGGCGAGCGCGAGGGGGTGGCGCCCGACGTGGCCGCCAGGCGCCACCCCGTGCTGCTCGTCCCCGCGCTGTACCTCGCCGAGGACTCGCTGCTCGACTGGCTCACGGCCTACGCAGAGTCCGGCGGCCACCTCGTGCTCGGCCCCCGCACCGGCTACGCCGACCACGAGGCCCGGGCGCGCCACGAGAGCGCCCCGCCGCGCCTCACGGCCGCAGCGGGCGCGTGGTACGACGAGTTCAGCAACCTGTCCTCGGACCTCTCTCTGCGCGCCGCCCCCGACAGCCCGCTGAAGCTCCCGGCCGACGCGACCGCGACCCGCTGGGTGGAGGGCCTCACCGCCACCGACGCCACGGTGCTCGCCGGGTACGACCATCCGCACTTCGGGCGCTGGCCGGCGGTCACCACCCGCGCCCATGGCGCCGGCCGGGTGACCTGCGTCGGCACCGTCCCCGGACGCGGCCTGGCCCGGGCGCTGGCCGTCTGGCTCGCCTCCGTTCCGGTGAGCGGCTGGCCCGACCTGCCCGTCTCCGTCACCGCCACCACGGGAACGTCCCCGGACGGTCGCCGGGTCCACGTGGTCCACAACTGGAGCGGGCAGCCCGCCGAGGCCCAGGCGCCGGTGGATCTGACCGACGTGCTGGACGGCACCCCGGTGCCCGCCGGCGGGCCGGTCTCCCTGGGTGCCTGGGACGTACGGGTCTTCGTCGCAGGTTGACAGAAGGAAAGGGGCGGCGGGCCCCGTCCGGCCCACCTCCGGCACGGCTACACCGGCTCACCTCCTCCTCCCCGTGTCGGCGGTCGCCGTGGGCAGAACGCGCGCGGTGACGGTCGGGTGGAGGCGGCGGGTGTGGTCGAGCGGGCGGACAGGGCCCGTCAGGCGCAGCGGTACGGTGAAGCGGGCATCGGTGCTGGAGGCGGCGATCCGTAGTTCCAGCGCCCCCGGTTCGACGATCCGGTGGCCCCCGAGGCCGGTGAAGGAGGCCAGGTCGGCGGGGAGCGCCAGTTCCACGCGGCACCCGGCGCCCGCGTCCAGCTCGATCCGCCGGTAGCCGATCAGCCGCTGCACCGGCTGCACCACGCTCGCCACCGGGTCGTGCAGGTACAGCTGTACGACCTCGCTGCCCGCACGCCCGCCGACGTTGCGCAGGTCGAAGGAGAGCCGGAACTCGCCGTCGGTGCCGGTCTCGTCGGTCTCCACCGACAGCCCCGACCAGGTGAACTCGGTGTAGCCGAGCCCGTGTCCGAATCCGTAGGCGGGTGTCGGGTCGGTGCTGGAGACACCGCTCGCCTGGGCGAGCCGCGCGGCAAGGTATGTCGACGGCTGGACACCGGGGTGCGCGGGGATGCTGACCGGCAGCCGCCCGGACGGGTTGACCCGTCCGCTCAGCACGCCCGCCACCGCCTGTGTGCCCGCCTCGCCGGGGAAGAAGCACTGGACGATCGCGGCAGCCTCGCTCACCGCGCGCCCCAGCGCGTACGGCCGCCCGGCCAGGAGGGTGACCACGAGCGGAGTGCCGCAGTCCAGCAACGCGTCCAGCAGCTCGCCCTGGGCGCCGGGAAGTTCGAGCGTTTCGGCATCGCAGCCCTCGCCGCTGGTGCCCCGGCCGAACAGGCCTGCCCGGTCACCGAGGGCCAGCACCACCACGTCGGCCTGCCGAGCGGCGTGGACCGCTTCCGCGATGCCGTCGGTGTCCTCGCCGTCGACGGCCACCCCGCGCACCGTCCGCACCTCGCTCCCGGTGAACTCGACCTGCAACGCCTCGCGCAGAGTGGGCAGTTCGATGCCGAGGGGCACCTTCGGGTGCTGGCCGCCCACGTGCACCGGAAAGGCGTAGCAGCCGAGCACGGCGGTGGGTTCGTCGGCGTTGGGGCCGATCAACGCGATCCGGGCGGGGTCGCGCAGCGGCAGCAGACCGTCGTTGCGCAGCAGTACCACGGCCTGTTCGGCGAGTTCGGCGGCGAGGGCCCGGTTGGCGGGTCTGTCGAGGTCGACCGTGCCGCGCAGCGCCTCCGGTTCGCTCGGGTCGGTGTCGCTGAGGACGTCGGGCACGGGATCCCAGTCCGGGTCCAGCAGACCGAGTTGGGCCTTCTGGACGAGCACCCGGTGCAGCGCCCGGTCGATCAGCCGCTCCGGGAGGAGCCCGGTGGCGACGGCGTCGAGCAGGGGCTGCCCGAAGGTCTTCACGGTCGGCAGCTCGGTGTCGACTCCGCTGGTGAGGGCCAGGGCGGCGGCCTCCGGCCAGTCCTCGGCGACGCCGTGCAGGGTTTTGAGGAAGGCGATGCCGAAGTAGTCGGCGACCACCGTTCCGGTGAAGCCCCAGGTGTCCCGGAGCAGTCCGGTGAGCAGGGTCTCGTCGGCGGCGCCGGGGACACCGTCCGTATCGGTGTACGCGTGCATGACCGAGCGGGGACGGCCTTCGCGGACGGCCATCTCGAACGGCGGCAGGATGACGTCGGCGCGTTCGCGCGGGCCCATGGAGACAGGGGCGAGGTTGCGTCCGGCGCGGGAGGCGGAGTACCCGGCGAAGTGCTTGAGGGTGGCGACGATCCCGGCCGACTCCAGGCCCTGGACGTAGGCCGTGGCGATGGTACCGACCAGGTACGGGTCCTCGCCGATGGTCTCCTCGACCCGTCCCCAGCGGGCGTCGCGCACCACGTCGAGGACCGGCGCGAGGCCCTGGTGTACGCCGACGGCCCGCAGGTCGCGGCCGATGGCGGCGGCCATCCGCCGTACCAGTGCCGGGTTGAAGGCGGCACCCCAGGAAAGGGGCACGGGGTAGGCGGTGGCGCCCCAGGCGGCGAAGCCGGCCAGGCACTCCTCGTGGGCCAGGGCGGGGATGCCGAACCGGTTGGCGGCGACGATCCGGCGCTGGGTTCGCATGAGCGAGAGGGCGCCGAGCGCCGGGTCGACCGGTGCGGTGCCGAAGGGACGGGTCAACTGGCCGAGCCCGTACGGCAGGAGGGTGTCGAGGTCGGGCGGGGCCTCCATCTCGTGCTGGTGCGGGGCGACTTCACCGCCCTCGTCGCTGGCACCGACCCAGACGCCGATCAGCTGCGCGGTCTTCTCCCGCAGGGTCATGGCCGCGATCAGGGCGTCGGCCCGGGCCTCCGGGGGAAGCGTGGCGTCCCGCCAGGCGGGCACGCCGTCCGGGACGGGGGGCGGGGTGGCGCTCATTTTCCTCCCACGCCCGTCAGGCCCTGAACGAGGGCGCGGCGGGCGAACAGGTAGACGACGAGGATGGGCAGCATGGACAGGACCACGGCGCTGAGCAGTCCGGGTACGTCGACGCCGTGTTCGGTCTGGAACTCGTACAGGCCGAGGGTGATGACCTTGGTGGATTCGGACTGGGTGAGGATGAGCGGGAACAGGAAGCCGTTCCACGCCTGGAGGGCGGCGAAGACCACGATGGAGGACAGGCCGCCCTTGGACAGCGGCAGCACCAGTTGCCGGAAGATCCGGCCCGGGGAGGCGCCGTCCATCGCCATCGCCTCGTACAGCTCGGGGCTGATGTCACGCATCGCGCCGGTGAGGACCAGGGTGCAGACCGGGAGGCAGAAGGCGGCGGTCGGCAGGATGACACCGATCAGGTGGTCGTAGAGCCCGGCCTTGCTGATCAGGTAGAACATCGGCACGATCACCGCCTGGGCGGGGATCGCCAGGCCGAGCAGGAACAGCCGGAACACCCAGCCGGTGGCGCGGCCCCGGGCCCGTACGATGGCGTACGCGAGCGGCGGGACGACCAGCAGGACGAGGGCGACCACGCTGGCGGTGACGGTCAGGGTGTTGAGGAAGTCCCGGCCGAAGCCGTTGGACAGGTCGGTGAGGTAGTTCCGCAGGGTCCACTGTGCGGGCAGGCTCAGCGGGCCCTCGGTGGAGTAGTCGGAGCGGGTGCGCAAGGTGGCGAGCAGCAGCACGTACAGCGGCAGGCCGACCAGCAGCAGCCAGATCAACGAGCCGAAACCGGCCAGGTAGTTGGGGCGTCCGCGCATCACAGGCCCTCCGCCGTGCCGCGCATCCGGTCGTACCCGGAGAACTTGACCACGGCCAGGGAGATCAGGGTGGCGACGACCACCAGGACCAGGGCGATGGCCGACGCGGCACCGAAGTCATAGCTCTTGAAGGCTTTCTGGTACATGTAGAAGGCGCTGACCGTGGTGTCGGTGCCGGGGCCGCCCTGGGTGAGGATCAGCACCGTGTCGAAGGTGGTGAGTCCGCCGACCACCATCAGCACCATCGAGGTGATGATGGTGTTGCGCAGTTGCGGCAGGGTGATGTGGAAGAACTGCCGGACGGTGCCCGCCCCGTCGACCGCGGCGGCCTGGTAGAGCACCTGGGGGATGGCCCGGGCACCGCCCTGGTAGATGAGTGCGTGCAGCGGGGTGAACTGCCACACCCCCACGAAGGTGAGCACCCCGAGCGCTCCGTTGCGGCTGCCGAGCAGGTTGCCGTCGCCGAACAGCCAGGTCAGTTGGGAGGGCACGCCGAAGTTGGGGTCCAGGACGGCCCGCCACACCACGGACACGGCGGTCGCCGACAGGAGCAGCGGTACGAAGTAGACCGCCGAGAGCACGGCCCGGTTGCGCTGGTGTCCGGCGGCCCACACCCCCAGCAGGATGCTGACCGGCGTCTGGGTGAGCACGCCGAGCGCGGTGAGCAGCAGCGTGGTCCACACCGACTGGCCCATCACCGGGTCGTGGATCAGCGCGACCCAGTTGTCCAGGCCGTTGAAGTGCGGCTCGGTGATGCCGTCCCAGCTGGTGAAGGAGAGCACGGCGACCAGGACCAGCGGCACGATCGCGAACAGCAGGAAGAACACCGCGGCGGGCGCCGCCCAGGCGAAGCCCGGCCGCGCCACACCCGCGCCGGACTTCGGGGCCCGCGTCATGACGTGGGCAAGGCCTGCATGGCCTTGATGAAGGCGTCGGCATCGCGCTTGCCGTCGAAGTACTGCTGGATGGCGGTGTGCATCGGGGTGGCCGCGCTCGGCGGGTACGCCTGGTCCCAGGAGAGCTGGAACGAGGGCGCGGCCTTGACCAGCTCGTACTGGTACTTGGAGTACGCGGGGCTGGCGGCGGTGTCGAGGAAGTCGACGGTGTTGACGGTGGTGGGCAGGTTGCCCACGGCGAGCTGCGCCTTGACGAACTGTTCGGAGTACATCAGCTTCAGGAAGGCGGCAGCGGCCTCCGGGTGCTTGGTCTTCTTCAGCACCGAGTAGAAGTTGTTGGTGTTGCCGACCACGTCGGCCGGGTCGCCCTTGCCGCCGTTCAGCGTGGGGAAGCCGGTGTATCCGAGGCCGGACTTGGCGAAGTCAGGGTTGGCGTCCTGCTGGGTGGAGTAGTACCAGGAGCCCATCAGTTCGAAGGCCGCCTTGCCCTTGGCCACCAGGGCCGGGGAGCCACCGTCGGTGAACTTGACGGAGTCGAAGTTCTTGCCGAACGCGCCGGAGTCGGCCAATTCCCTGATGGCGGCCAGCGCCTTGCGGCTGTCCTCGCTCGCCCAGGCGGCCCGGTCGCCACTCACCGCCCGTTGCAGCAGGCCGGGCCCGCCGATCCGGTCGTACAGGTACTCGAACCACATCAGGGTGGGCCACTGGTCGCCGCCGCCGAGCGCGATCGGCGTGACGCCCTTGGCCTTGAGCGCCTTGGTGGCGGCGATCAGCTCGTCCCAGGTCCGCGGCGGGGTCAGGCCGGCGTCCGCCAGCACCTTCTTGTTGTGGAACAGCAGCACCGGCTGGGTACCGCGCATCGGCACGCCGTACGGTTTGCCGTCCACGACGGCCGAGTTGAACACCGAGGGCAGGAAGTTGCTCTTCAGTCCCGGGTCCTTGGCTATGAAGTCGTCCAGCGGGAGCAGCAGACCGGCCTTGACGAAGGGCTGGATGGAGCCGCCGCCCCAGTTGAAGAAGACGTCCGGGGCATGCGGCGTGCTGATGACGGTCTGCAGCTTCTGCTGGTAGTCCGCGCCGGGCACGGTGTCGAGCACCACTTTGACCTTGGAGGTCTTGTTGAAGGTCTCGGCGATCTGCTTCTCGACCTTGTTGGTGGCGTCGCCGTAGACCATCACGTGGATCGTCCCGGAGCCCGCGTCGGAGGAGGAGTCACCCGATCCGCACGCCGCGGTCGTGCCCAGGACGAGTGCGGTGGCCGCAGCGATCGCGGCGAATCTCGATCCCATACCCTGCCTATCATTCGAATGTTTCGGATAATGTGGCGAATGTTGTGGGAAAGCTAGGACCACCCCTCGGGGCCCGTCAAGAGTTCTGGCCGGATCCGGTCCGACCCGGCCGACCGGCTAGCATCCGTGCCGTCGGCCACCCAGAGCGCAATCCGCCCACCAGGGCAGTGCAGGAGGAGTTCGTGACCAGAGCCGCGACGCTCGCCGAGATCGCGCAGGAGGCAGGGGTCTCGGCCCCGACTGTTTCGAAGGTCCTCAACGGCCGGGCCGACGTCGCCCAGGCCACCCGCGAACGGATCGAGGAGCTGCTGCGCCGCCACGGCTACCGGCGGCGGCGCGGCACCCAGAGCAGCCCGCTGCTGGAACTGGTCTTCCATGAGCTGGAGAGCGTCTGGGCGATGGAGGTGATCCGCGGCGTCGAGAACGTGGCGCGCGAGGAGGGGCTGAGCATCGTCCTTTCGGAGTCCTCCGGGCGGCTCACCCCCGGCCAGTCCTGGGTGGACGGAGTGCTCGCCCGTCGCCCCACCGGCGTACTCCTGGTCCTGTCCGGCCTGGACCGTTCCCAGCAGGAACAACTGGCCGGCCGCGACATCCCGTTCGTGGTGATAGACCCGGCCGGCGACCCCGGCCAGGGGGTGCCCGCCGTCGGCACCACCAACTGGGACGGCGGCTTGGCGGCCACCCGCCACCTGCTCGACCTCGGCCACCGCCGGATCGGCCTGATCGGCGGGCCGGGCCGGATGATGTGCAGCCGGGCCCGGGCCGACGGCTACCGGGCGGCGCTCGACATGGCAGGCATCGCGTACGACCCGGAGCTGGTCCGCGACGGCGACTTCCACCACGAGGCCGGCCACCGGGTGGGTCTGGAACTGCTGAGCCTGCCCGACCGGCCGACCGCGGTGTTCGCGGGGAACGACCTGCAGGCCCTCGGGCTCTACGAGGCCGCCCGTGAGCTGGGGTTGCGCATCCCCGCGGATCTCAGCGTGGTCGGCTTCGACGACCTGCCGCTGGCCCGCTGGGTCGGCCCTCCGCTCACCACCGTCCGCCAGCCGCTGACCGAGATGGCCGAGGTCGCCACCCGCATGGTGATCGACCTCGCCCGGGGCACCCGGCCCGGCGCCCTGCGGGTGGACCTGGCCACCAGCCTGGTCGAGCGGAGCAGCACCGCCCCGCCACAGACACCGTCCCGAACGGTTGACGGAGCATCAGCCCGGCTCTAGGGTCACCGACTGAATCGGCGGATGGACCGAAAGTTTCGACCACCCGGTCCCTCCGCGCGGTCCGCGTTCCACGCCCCACCGCACGTCCCGTCTCTTCCCTCACAGAGAAAGGACCACGCCGGTGTCAGTCCGGACGCTCCGCCTTCCCCGCCCCACCCATGCCCGGCGCGCCTTCAGCGCCGCCGCAGTCACCGCAGTCGCAGCCCTGTCCGCCACCCTGCTGCCCACCGGCCAGGCCGGCGCGGCGGACACCAGCCTGCGCTCGCTCGCCGAGGCGAAGGGCATCTACTTCGGTACCGCCATCACCCAGGGCGACCTCAACAACTCCGCACTCACCGCCGTCGCCGGCAGTCAGTTCGGCATGCTCACCCCCGGCAACGAGATGAAGTGGGACACCACCGAGCCCTCGCGGGGCAGCTTCAACTTCGGCCCCGCCGACAGGCTCGTCTCCTTCGCCCAGACCCACTCGATGAAGTTGCGTGGCCACACCCTTGTCTGGCACAACCAGCTCCCGTCCTGGGTGAGCGGCCTTCCCGGCGCGCAGGTGAAGGCCGCGATGGAGAACCACATCACCAACGAGGTCACCCACTACAAGGGCAAGCTCTACGCCTGGGACGTGGTGAACGAGCCGTTCAACGAGGACGGCAGTTTCCGCACCGACGCCTTCTACAACGCCATGGGCAGCGGCTTCGTCGCCGACGCGCTGCGCACCGCGCGCGCCGCCGACCCGGACGCCAAGCTGTATCTGAACGACTACAACATCGAGGGCCTCAACCCGAAGAGCGACGCCATGTACAACCTGGTGAAGTCGCTCAAGAGTCAGGGCGTCCCGCTGGACGGCGTCGGCTTCCAGGCCCACTTCATCCTCGGCCAGGTCCCCTCGACCTTCAAGGCCAACCTCCAGCGGTTCACCGCTCTCGGCGTCAACGTCGCGATCACCGAGCTCGACGACCGCATCCAGCTCCCGGCGACCGCCGCCAGTCTCGCCCAGCAGGCGAACGACTACGCCGCCGTGATCAACACCTGTCTGGCCGTCACCGGCTGCGTGGGCATCACCCAGTGGGGCGTCGGCGACGCGGACTCCTGGATCCCCGGCACCTTCCCCGGCTACGGCGCCGCCACCCTGTACGACGCCAACTACCGGCCGAAGCCCGCCTACGCCGCCTCCGCCAACGCCCTCGGCGGCGGCACCGACCCCTCCCCCACCCCGGGCGCCTCCTGCAAGGTGACCGGCGCGGTCAATGCCTGGAACACCGGCCTGACGGAGGACATCACCCTCACCAACACCGGCTCGTCCACGGTCAACGGCTGGTCCCTGGCCTTCACCCTGCCCGCCGGCCAGACCGTGACCAGTAGCTGGAACGCCTCCCTCACCCCGGCCACCGGTCGGATCACCGCCGGAAACCTCAGCTACAACGGCACCCTCTCCCCCGGCGCCTCCACCTCCTTCGGTTTCCAGGCCACCCACACCGGCAACACCTCCCTCCCGACCGGGTTCAGCCTCAACGGCACCCCCTGCACCACCGCCTGACGCCCCTTCCCCTCACGGGCCCGGTACGCACGCGATCCACCACGGACGGCATCTTCTGGGAGCGCTCCCAACTCCGGCCTCGATCAAGGCGCGTCAACCGCCGACAGCGCGCCGGTCATCCCGGCCACCGATTCCGGCGCGAGTCGCGGTGTCACGGACACCCCCAGCCACCCAACAACCTACGGAGAGCCATGAAGCACCCACACCGATCCAGCTCACGCCGCGCCTGCCTGCTGGGCATACTGGCCGCCACCACCCTGGTGTCGATCGGCACGGCGACCGCGACGCCCCCTGCCGTCCGGGCCTCCGCCCTGGGCGCCCAAGCCGCCCAGTCCGGACGGTACTTCGGGACGGCCGTTGCGGCCCACAAGCTCAACGACAGGACGTACACGACGATCCTGGACCGCGAGTTCAACAGGATCACGCCGGAGAACGAGATGAAGTGGGACACCACGGAACCGTCCCGGGGATCGTTCAACTTCGGCCCCTCCGACCAGATCGTCAACCACGCCCTGGCGCACGGACAGAAGCTCCGAGGCCACACCCTCGTATGGCACTCCCAACTGCCCGGCTGGGTCGGCGCCATCCCCGACGCCACCACCCTGCGCGGCGTGATGAACAACCACATCGCCCGGCAGATGACCCACTTCAAAGGCAAGATCCATTCCTGGGACGTGGTGAACGAAGCCTTCGCGGACGGTGGCAGCGGACAGCATCGTCCCTCCGTCTTCCAGAACCTCCTCGGCAACGGCTTCATCGAAACGGCCTTCCGCACAGCACGCACGGCCGACCCGTCGGCCAAGCTCTGTTACAACGACTACAGCATCGAGGACTGGAACAGCGCCAAGACCCAGGGCGTCTACCGCATGGTCCGCGACTTCAAGGCGCGGGGCGTACCCATCGACTGCGTCGGCTTCCAGGCCCACTTCGGCACCAGCGGCCCGCCCGCGAGTTTCGGCACCACGTTGGCGAACTTCGCCGCCCTGGGCGTCGACGTCCAGATCACCGAACTCGACATCGCCCAGGCACCGCCGACGGCGTATGCGAACACGGTGAGGGCCTGCATGAACGTCGCACGCTGCACCGGCATCACCGTATGGGGAATCAGGGACACGGACTCCTGGCGCACCGGAGAGAAGCCACTGCTCTTCGACAGCGGCGGCAACAAGAAGTCGGCGTACAACGCGGCCCTCACCGCCCTCGGCGGCACTCCCGCTCGGCAGAAGTGACGCTGCCCCGGGTGTCAGCCCTTGCCCTGTAGGCGCCAGATCTGGTTCTTCTTGGTACCGAGGGCGCTCGCCGGGTCGCAGGTCCACTGGTGGATCAGCGCCCCGGCCGTGGTCGAGACGTTGCTGACGTCGACGCACTTCCCGCTGTGGACGGCGGACAGCTGGTAGTCCTTGCTGTTGCCCAGCGCCGTGACGGGGTTGAGGGTGAACTGCTGGTTGGTGGCGCCGTTGCAGGTGTACTGGATGACGGCGGCGCCGTCCGCCGTGGAAGCCCCGGACACGTCAAGGCACTTGCCGCTGTGCTCGTTGACGACGGTGTAGGTGTTGGTCTTGCCGCTCACCGGCTTGAGGTCAAGCATCTGCTGGTAGCCGCCCTCGCAGTCCCACTGCTGGTACTGGGTGCCGTTGGCGGTGCTGAGGTTGGTGTCGTCCAGGCACTGGCCGCTGTTCTCGCTCACGGCGACCGTGGACACGGTGGTGTTGGACGGCGGAAGGAGGGTGATGGTGTAGCCGTCCTTGGCGTTGCTCCAGGGGAGGCTCACCGAGGCCGCGTTGTTGCTGACCGTCAGGGTGGTGTCGGCGATCGTCTCCGAGCCCGCGACCGCGGCGCCGTTGTTGTGGGGGACGCGTTGGACGACCGCACGGACCTTGCCGCTCTCCACCACCGAGGTGGTGCCCAGGCCGGTGAGGTTGACGGTGACGTTGCCCGTGTTGCCGTTGCTGCCGAGCAGCACCTTGGCGTTCTTCGCGGCGTTGTCCTTGGTGGCAAGGCCGTCGGTGTTGCTGCCCGGGACGAGGTTGACGATGTTGCCGGTCTGGGAGCCGTAGTAGCGGTACATGAACCACTCGCCGAGCGGCAGGTACTGACCGGAGCTGTTCCTGGTCAGCAGATTGGCCTCATCGTCATGCAGGTTGGTGCCGGAAGCCCAGTTGCCGCGCAGGCCGTCGGCGCCCGCCCGCTCCAGGCGGCCGATGAACCAGGCACCGCCGCCTGGGTTCTGCTGGGAGTACGCGGCGTACTCGTTGATCTGGTACGGGCGGGTGTTGGTCAGGCCCGCGGCGGCGAGGGTGGCGTTGGCGCCGGCGGTGCCCGGGACGGGGTCGGCTGGTTCGTCGTGCCAGCTGTAGATGTCGGGAGCGACGTTGTGGGCCTTGACGTAGTCGAGATAGGTGGTCCACCAGGTGTTGGAGGAGACGGGCTGGTTCGCGATGCTGGGGCCGACGATCAGCTGGTTGGGGAAGGCCGCCCGCACGCGGGCGTAGAACCGCGACCACATCTGCAGGTACTGGCTCTGTGAGGCGCCCCAGAAGCCGCGGCCGTCGGGCTCGTTCCACAGGTCCCACTCGACCGTCATGTTGTTGGCTTTGACGTCGTTGACGAGCTGGGTGACGAAGGCGTCGAACCGCGTCCAGTCGCCGTTGTCACCGGGCCAGCCCACGTTGGTGGTGCTGTCGGCGCCCCACAGGTCGTGCGGCAGGAGCACGAAGGTGCCGCCGAGGGCGGCGGTGCGCTTGTACTGGGCGAGGGTGGCGTTCCAACGGGTCTGGTACTCGGCAAGGCTGGTGGCATAGCCCCCCTTGTTGAGCTGGGCGCCGCCTGCCCGCATGAAGTGCCACTTGATGTCCTTGAAGAAGTGATCCTGCGGGAGCGAGCCGTTCGGCGTCATGCCGTAGATCATTCCGGAGGCGCGGTAGGTGGGGGCGCCTCCGGCGTTGGCGAAGTCGACAGTGACGCCGGTGTCCGCGGCTTGGGAGGGGGCGGCCGGTATCAGGGTCGTGGCCAGGGCGGTCAGGACGACGGCGACTGACGAGACCGCCAGGCGCCTGGTGCTGGTCGTGGGTATGGGGAGTGCCGTGGGCGACTTCATGGTGCGGCTCCTGAAAGGGGAGGAGGAACCGGGGCTCGTTACGGTCCCGGGGCTGTGGGGGAGACGGCCGGTCAGCGGCCGTCCCGGTGGGCGTGTGCTTCGGCGAGGAGGAGGTAGCTGCTCGCGGTCCAGGTGTAGGCGCGGTCGCGCAGGCCCGTTCCGGTGAGGGCGTCGTAGTTCTCGGCGAAGCCGTGGCTTTCGCACAGGGCGCGGAAGCGGGCGCTGATGTCGTCCGCCAGCCGGTGGTGGCCGGCGCGGCGCAGGCCGTCCTCGACGAGAACGGTGGCGGGGGCCCAGATCGGGCCGCGCCAGTATCCGTCGGAGAGGTAGTGCGACGAGGAGGTCAGTTCGGTGGCCAGGCCGTACGGCGTCAGATGGGCCTTGATGCGGTCGGCCAGCGCGCTGCCGATGTCGCCGGGCAGGTGTTCGCCCAGCACGATGGGCATCAGGTCGAGGAGGCTGGCGCTGCTCCAGGTCCTGCCGCTCGCGACTCCCCGGGCGACGAACCTGTCGCCCGTCCAGAGCTGGTCGAGCAGCGCCCTCTGCATGTCCTCGGCCGCCCGCGTCCACCGACTCGCCTCGCCCTGCCTGCCCAGCTCCGTCGCCAGCTCGGCGAGTTCACGCAGCTGGAGGACGAGGAAGGCGGCCAGGTCGGCGGTGACGACCACCCGCTCGGGGTCGAAGGTGGTGGCGTTGTCCCAGCCGCTGTCGTTGCCGTGCTGGTAGTAGGCCAGTTCGGCCCCCGGGGCTCGCCGTGCGGTCATCCAGAAGGCGGTCCACCGTTCCAACTGCTCGTAGGTCTCGGTCAATTGGGCATGCGTGGGAGGCGTCGGCAGTCGGCGGCGCAGATGGCCGAAGGCCCAGCCGTGGATGGGTGGCTTGACGAAGTTGTGGAGGATCTCGGAGTGGGTGACCGAGTCGGGCAGGGCACCGCTGTCGTCCTGATGGTCGAAGGGCAGGGCGAACTGGTCCAGTGCCAGATTCGGGCAACCCCGGGCCAGAGCCAGGGCGTTGAAGCAGTGGTCCCAGCTCCAGACCTTGTCCATCCAGTGCTTGGACATCAGCACCGCGGGTCGGGTGACCACTCCCGTCGGCGCTACAGTCGCCGACCAGACGACGTAGGCGGCGAGTTCGGCCGCCGGGGTGGCGGACGAGCGCCAGGGGGCCACCGCGTCGACGAAGTCCGCGAACGCCCGCCGTGCGGACTCCACGATGTCGTCGAAGGTCCCCGAGGGCGCGTAGGACGGGCGGGCGGTGCCCAGTTCCTCGATCGCGATCTCCCAGACACCGCCCGTCTCCGCGATGACGGCGAGACCGCGGTCGGCGCCGCCCAGCGCTTGCGCTCCGGCCGTGTGGGCGGCGGTGCCGGACAGAACGGTGACGCGGTAACGGCGTCCCGTCTCGTACGACGTGAACACGTGCGCGTCCGCTGCCGGGTCGTGGAAGAAGTACGTTCCGCTGAAGGGGGTGAGGGTCCGCGCGGCGGCGAAGACGCCGATGCCGAGGCCGCTCCCCCGCAGGCGTACGGTGTCCGGCGACTCATAAGCGAGGTCGACGCGTCCGCTCTCGGCGGTCCAGCTGAGCAGGCTCGGTGTCGCCTCGACGCGGGTCTCGACCCGGTCGCCTCGCGCGGGGTCCCGGGGCACCAGGCGCAGGACGCCGTGCATGCCGTTCTGGTGCGAGACGAGCTGGAGGTCCTCGGCGTACGTGTTCTCGGCCACCACGGGCGATATGTCGAACCAGGATCCGTACGTGCTGAACGGGATCTCATGGACGGAGAAGGCCGGGCCGGATCGGGCGGCGGTCATGTGTCGTGACTCGTTTCTGGAGCAGGGGGCGGCAGCGGGCTGACGCGCGAGTGGCTCAGCCGTCGTGGCGGGGTCGGGCCGGTCTCAGTCCTTGACGGCACCGGCGGTCACGCCGGCGGCGACATAGCGCTGGGCGAGGACGAGGATGACCGCGGCGGGCAACGAGGCCACGACGGCGGTGGCCATGACGGCGTTCCACTCCTGGTTGTTGTTGCCGATGTAGTGGTAGATGCCGAGCGTGATCGGCTCCTGGGCACCCCCGTTGACGAGGGTGCTGGCGAAGACGAAGTCGGACCAGGACCACAGGAACGCGAACAGGGACACCGTGACGACGGCGTTGCGGCTCATCGGCAGGACGACGGACCGGAAGGTGCGCAGTGCACTCGCTCCGTCCACCTGCGCCGCCTGGAGCAGTTCACCGGGGATGCCCGACATGAACGCCGTGAAGATCAGGACGCCGAAGGGGACGGCCAGGGTGGAGTCGGCGACGATGAGGCCGGGGAGGGACTGGAGGAGACCGAGCTGGAGGTAGATGGCGTAGAAGCCCATCGCCATGATGATGCCGGGGATCATCTGGGCGGCCAGCAGGACGAAGCTCAGGATGCCCCCGCCGCGCGGGCGCAGCTTGGCCAGCGCGTAGCCGGCGGGCGCGGACAGCACCACGGTCAGGGCGACGGTGCCCAGGCCGATGACGAGGCTGGTGCCGAGGTAGGGCAGTTGCTCGTCCAGGACCGTGCGGTAGCCGGCCAGGGTGCCGTGGAGTGGCAGCAGGTCCGGCGGGGTCTTGCGCATGTCCTGGTCGCGGGTGAAGGAGACGTTGAGCATCCAGTAGACCGGGAAGAGCATGACCGCCGTCAGCGCCAGGCCCACGGCCGTCTTCCACCACGTACGGCTTCGGCTTCGGTTCATGACAGTGCCTGCTTTCGCTGGACTCTCAGGTACACCAGGCCGAAGACCAGGGCAGCCACGACGAGCAGGTTGCCGACGGCGGCTCCGGGGCCGAAGGCGGGCAGCAGGTTGCCGAATCCGAGCTGGTAGGACCAGGTGGCGAAGGTGGTCGACGAGTCCGCCGGGCCACCCTTGGTCATGATCCAGATGATGTCGAAGACCTTGAGCGTGTAGACCAGTCCCAGCAGCAGGGTGATCGCGGACACCGGGCGCAGCAGCGGGAAGGTGATGCTCCAGAACCGGCGCCAGGCACCCGCTCCGTCGAGCGCCGCGGCCTCGTACAGGGCGGCCGGGATGGACTGCAGGCCGCTGTAGAGCACGACCAGGTTGAACGGGATGCCGATCCAGACGTTGGCGATGATCACCGAGGCCAGCGACCAGGAGGGTGAGGTCAGCCAGTTCACCGGCCCTACGCCGACGACGTGCAGGACGGCGTTGACGACGCCGGAGTCGCTGTTGAGCATCCACGACCAGGTGGAGGCCGACACGATCAGCGGTAGCAGCCAGGGCACCAGGAACAGGGCCCGCAGGGTGGCCGACAGCCGGAAGTGCTGGTTGAAGAAGACGGCGAGGGCCAGCCCGACGGCGTACTGGAAGACCAGGCACACGGCGGTGAACACCGCCGTGTGGAGCAGGGCCGGGGCGAAGGTCGGGTCGGCGAAGACGGTGCGGTAGTTCTTCAGGCCGGTGAACGGCGCGTCGCCCTGGACGAAGGAGCGGACGGTGTACTCGCGCAGGCTCAGGTCGATGTTGCGGTACAGCGGATAGGCGTAGAAGAGGGCGAGGTAGAGGGTCACGGGGGCGAGGAATCCCCAGGCGGCCCACTGCGTGGAGGTGGGCCGGGTGCGCTTCCTTCCGCGAGCCGGGGGCGGGAGGGCCGTGGCCGTCCCGTTCCGGACGTGCACGGACCGCTGGTCCGGCAGCTGTGTCGTGTGGTTCATGAACGCCCCTTGGGGTCGGGCTACTTGACGGCGGACTGGGCCGCGGACAGGGCGTCCTTGGGCGCCTTGGACCCGCTGAGGGCGGACTGGACGGCCTTCCACATCTGCTCCGAGATCCTGGGGTACTTGGTGCCCAGCTCGTCACTGGTGCGGCCCTTGGCCGCCTTGACCGCATCCACCCACGGCTTCAGTTCGGCGTTCGCGGCCACCTGCTTGGCCTTGACCTCACCGGTGGGCGCGACGTAGGACAGCGTGGCGTCGGTGTTGTAGAGGTTGTCGGTGCTGGTCAGGCAGGTCGCCAGCTTCTGGGCGGTGGCGTAGCGGCCGGTGTCCTTGTGGACCGGGATGGTCACGAACTCACCGCCGACCGGAGCGGCGGCGTTGCCTCCGTTCGCGCCGGGAATGGGCAGCACGCCGTAGTCGAGGCCGGCCTTCTTGGCGCCCGCGAGCTGCCAGGTGCCGTTCTCGCTGAACGCGTAGTCGCCACTGGCGAACTCCTGCCAGCTGGTCGTCTGGGTGTTGTTGAGCACCGAGTTCGGGGCGTAGCCGTTCTTCAGCCAGTCCTTCCACAGGGAGAGGGCCGAGACGGCCTGGGAGGAGTCGAGTTCGGTCAGCTTGGCGCCGGCGCCCCAGAACCACGGCAGGAACTGGAAGCTGCCCTCCTCCGTGCCGATAGCCGAGAACGTGATGCCCTTCTTGCCCGCCTTCTTGACCTTCGCCAGCGCCTCGGTCAACGACTTCCAGTCCTTGACCGAGGCGATGTCCACCCCGGCCTCCTTCAGCACCTTCTTGTTGTAGTAGAGGGCGAGGGTGTTGGCGCCGATCGGTGTGCCGTAGGTCTTGCCGCCGGACTGGCCGGCCGCGAGCAGGTTGGGGTCCACCTTCGAGGTGTCCAGCTTGTTCTCGTCGGCCGTGGTGAGCACACCCGCCTCGGCGAGCGTCGAGACCACCGGGTTGTCGACGACGAGGACGTCCGGCGAGTTGCCCTGCTGCGCCGCGAGCAGCGCCTTGTTGCCCAGGTCGCTGGTGTCGAAGCCGGTCCGCTTGACCTTCACTCCGGCCTTGGTGCCGCACTGGTCCAGCAAGTTGACCCAGGCCGAGCCCTTGCCGAACTGCGGGTACGGGTCCCAGACGGTGTACGTGCCGGCGCCCTTGGTGTCGCTGCTGCCCGAGCCGGAGGAACAGGCGGTGGCGGCGACGGCCACGGCCAGGGCGGTCAGGGCAGTGGCGGTCAGACGGCGCTGCCTGGAGAAGCTGTTCATCGAGGTTCCCTTGTTCTGGACAAACGGGTGCCGAGGGCACGGGGTGGTGAGGAGAGGCCGTCACGGCGAACGGCCTGCACGGGCCGGGCGCCGGGGCGTGAGGAGGTGCGCGTGGAGACGGTCAGGGCGTGGTGCCGGACCCGTCGCCCGCGGTGGGCTGGATTCCCGCGGGCCCCGTACTCGACCGCAGGGAGATCGGCGGCGCCAGGAGATGGTGCCGGGGCGGTGCGCCGGGGCGGCCGAGCCGCTCCACGAGCAGGTCGACGGCGCGTCGGCCCATCTCCTCCGCCGGTACGTCCGCCGCGGTGAGTTGCGGTGTCACGGTCTCCGCCCAGCGGGCGGCCACAACTCCGGTGACGGAGAAGTCGCGCGGCACATGGCGGCCCGCCTGGGCGAGCCCCCGGTAGAGACCGCCCAGCGCGGCCTCGTTCAGGGTGACCAGGCCCGTGGTGGCCGGATCGTCGTACAGGATCCGTTCCACGCATGCCTGGCCGGAGGCGGCGTCGTCCCCGCAGCAGTACGTCCGCACCGTCAGCCCACGCTCGGCGGCGGCCTTGTTGAAGCCGTCCAGTCCCCGGTGCGCGGACTCGTACCCGGTTCGCAGCAGCTGCTCGGGCCGGTTGACGAAAGCGACCCTGCGGTGGCCGAGATCCGCCAGGTGGTGGACGCACGCCGCCGCCAGCGCTGTGTGGTCCAGGCCGACCCACCAGCCGCCTTCGGGATCGGCGGTACGGCCGATGGCGACGGAGGGGAAGTCCAGCGCGGCCAGGTGATCGACCCGGTCGTCCGCCAGCCTGATCTCCATCAGGATCGCCCCGTCGACGCGCCGCTCCCCCAGCAGCCGCTGGAACGAGCGGTCACGGTCCACGCCGCTCGGTGACAGCAGCACGTCATAGTCGTACGCCGCGGCGGCCTCCACCACACTGCCGATGAAGTCCAGCTGCATGCCCGTGTAGTGGTTGCCGGCCGGCGGGAACACCAGGCCGATCGTGCTGGTCCGGCCGTTGGCCAGAGCCCGCGCGCTGGCGTTCGGGCGGTAGCCCAACTCGTCGATGACCTCCTGGATCTTCCGGCGGGTGTCGTCCGAAACCGGGCGCTTGCCGCTCAGCGCGTAGGACACCGTGGAGCGCGAGACACCAGCTCGCCGGGCGATCTCACCGATGTTCACGACGACTCCTTGCTCGAACCGGTTCGACACCTCGAAAGAGGGAAGCCCACCGGCCGTGAGGGTGCGGGTTACGGGAAGAGCACGCCCCGGCTGTCGAACCGGTTCGCATGAAGGAACGTAGAAACGACCCCCACGGCTGTCAATACTCCGCGCACACTTTCCCAGCCGCAGAACGCAACATGGGAGAACCTCGCATCAGGGGTATTGCTGGCCGTGTGCCCCGGTGCTAGCTTCCTCGAACCGGTTCGAGTGCCGTGATCCGCACGCCGCCTGGCGGCCGGTCCTCACGCAGCACCGCCCTACGCGGTGTCGAAGGGGGTGCGGTACGAGGGGGTCCGGGTGCGGAGCGTCAGGTCCAGGGTCAGCCGGATCCTGGTGGAGGGCGGCAGCTCGACGCTGATCCAGGCGCTGTCGACGGCCACGGTGGTCTCGGTGACGTTCGGTTCACGGTGGCCGTAGTCGTACAGGTCGCCGATCCAGGATGGGTCCTCACAGACGGTGTGCCGCACGGCCCTGATGGTGTGTTCGGCGCAGGCGCCGGCTTGTACGACGACCGTTCGCGCGGTCTGGGGGTGGAGATTGACCAGTTCGACAGTGGTCGCGGCGGGGTCGATGCCGGTGACCAGTGCGGCCACCGAGGGCGGGAGGCCGGGGCGACGGGCGCGGGCGTCGTAGTGGCGGACGCGGGCCTGCTGGAGGCCGCCGTTGTAGATGACCTGCGGGCCGCCCCAGGTGAGTTGGACCAGAGCCTCGGTGACGACCGGGTTGGACTGCTGCCACAGGTGAATGTCCTCCTCGGGGACGTCCAGGTCGCGGTAGCGGTCCATCCGTGCAAGGCGGTGGCGCACCTGGGCCTGGGCGGCGGCCAGGATCCGTTCCGGGTAGCCGGGGTTGTCGCCGGCCAGGAAGGCGAACCAGGGCTCCTCGTGCCCCGCCTCCTCCTTGGTACGGAACGGGCGCACCGTACGCCAGTCGATCCCGCCGGCCTCGCGCATCCGTTCCAGGCGCGCCCGGTCCGTGTCGGCCGCGCTGTGGTGCCACAAGGCCGTGGGGACCGCGGCCAGCAGCGGGTTGAAGTCGAACCAGCCGCGGTCGCTGTGCCGGAACGGCACGTGCAGGGTGGGGGTGTCCACATCCTCGGCGAGCTGGGCGGTCCACCTTGAGCGCAGGCTGGAGTCGGATTCGTTGAAGGTCATGGTCTTGCCGTGGGCGATGACGGTGTCCAGGGCCGGACGGACCAGGTCGAGGAAGCTGTCGTCGCCGGTCGCGGCGACGGCTGCCAGGGCCGCCACCAGGGCGGCTTGGCCGACGCTGTACCAGCCGTGGGGCCAGGTCCAGCCGTAGTGTCCGCCGTACCAGCGGCCGTCCAGTTGGCTGCCGACTTCGCCGTCGGTGCCGACGTTGTCCGGAATGATCCCGCCGTTGGCCGCCGCACGCTCCCGCCATGCGCCGACGTAGTCGGTGATCCAGGTGCGGTAGCGCTCCTCACCGGACAGGATCCAGGCGTTGAGGACCAGTCCGGCCGCGGCGAGGTTGACCGCGGTGTCGCCGCTGCCGATCCTGCGGCGCATCTCCTCGCCGAGGCGCGGGTCCTGCGACAGCTCGGGTTCGGGTGTGCCGTCAGGGAGCATCCAGTCGAGCGGGAAGCCATACGTCTGGGCTTCCTTGGGCAGCCACGGGTAGGCCTCGCCGTCGGACAGGCCCGCCCGCTCGGGGTCGCTTCCGTTGTGCGGGCGGCGGATGATGCGGTGCTCGGGGTCGTAGTTGCCGTTGGCCGGATCGACGTAGAGGTCGGCGAACCGCAGGGCGCGCTCCGACCAGCGCTCGGGGGCCGCCATCGACAGGAAGTAGAGCAGCAGCAGGCTCTCGCCCTGGTGGAACCAGTCGTAACCGCGTTCGTACTCGTCGTGGAGCATGCCCAGTTCGGTCAACTGGCGGGTCACGCCCTCCCAGTGGCGCTCGGCGGCCGCCAGCAGGTCGTCCGCGCCGCCGAGCAGATAGAGCTGAGGCCAGTTGAAGAAGACCTCGTAGAAGTCGTCCACGCCGTCACGCGAGGTCAACACGCCGCTGTAGTTCAGCCGGCCGTCCTCGCCGGTGAAGTCGTTCGTGAACCGCCGCCGAGCGTGGTCGAGGAGCTCGAACAGGTCCCGCTGCGCGATGGCCCAGCCCGGTGGGTCAAGCAGCGGAACCGAGGCCGTGATGCCGGGTATCGACGGTGACGGCCCGCTCTCGGCAGGGTTGAGGGACATAGGGAGGCCTCCTTCGGGGCGCTGCGGCAGGGCAGGACGGGGCGGCGCGTACGAGGCCATAGCGGACCGGGCTGGTGGCTCAGGACTTCGTGGACCCGGCGAGCATTCCGGCGATCAGGAAGCGCTGGGAGAAGAGGAACACCACCAGGACGGGGATGATCGCCACCAGGGTGGCCAGGGCCAGTTGGGGACGCTCGACCGCGAGCGTGCCGACCGTCGGGTTGAAGGAGGGCACGCTGTCGAGGAGGGTGCCGAGGCCGACCTGCACGGGCATCTGACTGCTCTCGGGGAGCATCACATAGGGCAGGAAGTAGTTGGTCCAGTTGGCGACGAAACTGAAGAAGCCGACCAGTGCCACGACGGGGGCGGCGAGCGGCAGGGCGACGTGCCGGAAGACCTGGAACTCCGAGCACCCGTCGATGCGCGCCGCGGCGAGCAGATCCTTGGGAACGGCGGTACTGAAGTAGATATAGGTCAGGTAGACGCCGAAGGGGTAGAACGAATACGGCAGGATGACCGACCACATGGACCCGATCAGGTGGACCGCGTTGACCTCCAGGAAGAGCGGCACCACCAGGGTGGCGTTGGGCATAAGCATCACGATGAGCGTGGCGACCAGCAGCGTGTGCCGGCCCCGGAACTCGGTCATCGCCATGGCGTACCCGGCGGGCACGGCGACGCACAGGGTGATCACCAGGGCGAGGCCGGAGTAGAGCGCGGAGTTGCGCAGCCACAGCAGGAGCACGTTGTCCTGGAAGCCGGTCAGCGCGTTCCAGTTGGCGCGCAGCGCGTGCCAGGAGCCGAAGGAGAGCGGATTGCCGTGCACCAGCTGCTGGTCCGACTTGGTGGCGGCCAGCACCAGCCACAGCAACGGCAGAACGAAGAAGAGCAGGAACAGTGCGAGCACCACAGCGGTGAGCAGCCGCGGAAGCGCCGGCCTGCGGACCGGGCGCGGACGGCGCCGGATCCGCGGGGCCGGCGCGTCAGGTACCGGTGCCGGCGTGGCGGAGGGCGTGGCGGTGGCGTACGGCCTGATGTCATTCGGCATCGAAGAACCCCGACCGTGCGACGAAGACCGTGGCGACCGCGAGCCCGACGACCAGGAGCTCGACGGAGATGGCGGCGGCGCCGTTGACGTTGTCCATCTGGAAGGCGAAGTCGTACGAGAGCTGGTTGGGCGAGTAGTCCCGGCCGGCCACGCCTACGCTGGCCTGGGAGAGCAGCTGTGGCTCGACGAACAGCTGGGTGCCGCCCGCGAAGGCCAGGATCACCATGTAGACGATCCACTTGCGCAGCATCGGCACCTGGATGTGCCAGGCGGTGTGCCACGCGCCGGCGCCGTCGATCCGGGCAGCCTCCAGCACCTCGGTGGGGATGTTGTTGAGCGCCCCGTACATCACCACGATCCAGCCGCCCGCGCCGGTCCAGAACGCGATGAGGGCGAAGAGCAGTGGCAGGTGTCCAGGCGCGATGACCTCACCGAAAGTGGCGTAGCCGAGCCGGCGCAGCAGGAAGCTGACCGGGCTCACGGTCGGGTCGAGCATGAACAGCCAGATCATCACGCTCGCCGCGCCCGTCAGTGCGCCAGGGATGTAGAAGAGGAACCGCAGCGCCCGGCTGGTGCCGTGTGAGGCCAGGCGGTGCAGCAGCAGTGACAGGGCGACGACCAGGATCACGAGCAGGGCGAGCCAGAACACCAGGTAGAGCGCGATGTGTCCGACGGCCGGCAGGAAGCGGAAGTCCTGCGCGGAGGTGGCGAAGTTGTCGAACCCGGTGAAGGCGCCGTCGGCGGTGGTGAAGGCGAAGTAGACGGCGTAGCCGGTGGGCACGATCCCGAACGCGGCCAGCAGGATGACGTATCCGGCGACGAAGAGGTAGGTGGTCCGGCTTCGCCGGGGGGCGCGGCCCGCGCGGTCCCCGACGAGGCCGGTCGCGCGGGTGGGCGCGGTCACTCGGAGACCTTGTAGCCGTCGGCCTTGGCGTACTTCTCGATCGCGTCCTGCCAGGCGGGGAGCAGGGCGACGATCGTCTTTCCGGCGGTCAGGCCGGGCTTGACGGTGGACGCCCAGATGGCTTCCTGGCTGAACTGGCCGGAGCCCCAGCCGGGCCAGACCTTGGTGGCGGCGTCCTGGAGGGGCTTGGTGATGTCGTCGGCGTAGTAGCCGCCGGACCTCTGGGCGGCCAGCCAGGTGGCGGCGGCCGGGGCGTACGCGGGGTATCCAGGGGCTACCTTGCCCTGGTAGTCGTCGGAGGTGGTGACCCAGGTCAGGAAGTCGGCGGCGGCCTTGATGTGCGCCGAGTGGGCGGACAGCAGCCAGGTACCGCCGCCGACATTGCCGGTGGCCGGGCTGGAGTCGCCCGTCCACTGGAGCGGCGGGGCGGCGGCGATCTGGCCGGCGGGGGTCTTGAAGGTGTCTTTGAACAGGGCGCCGCCGAACCAGGCCGGACCGGGCATCAGCAGCACCTTGTCGGCCTTGTTCTTACCGAAGTCGGTGCTGAAGACACCGCTGGTCGACATCGACTTGTTCGTGATCAGGCCGTCCATGAGCTTGGCCATCTTGGTGCAGTCGGTGCTGGTGGTGTTCACCGAAACGGACTTCGGACCCGTGATGTGGTTGGCACCGCACTTGCTCGCCCACAGGTAGATCTCCGGGGCGAAGGAGTCACCGGCGTCGCCCACCAGATAGCCGGGGTGTTCGGCCGCCACCTTCTTGCCCAGGGCGGCGTACTGCTCCCAGGTGGTCGGCACTTGGTAGCCGAACGTGTCGAGCAGCTTCTTGTTGTACCAGAGGACGCCTTGCGAGAGGTCGTTGCGCAGGCAGTAGAGCGTGCCGTCCACGGTGCACACGTCGTTGGCGCCGGAGGCGAACTTGCCGAGGGTCGATGCGGGGATCAGGCCCTTGTTGAGCGGGGCCGTGAAGCCGGCTTGGACCGCCCAGGTGACCTCGTTGTTCTGCGAGCTGAAGACCACATCGGGCCAGCCCTTGCCGGTGCGGTTGAACAACTGGACCTTGGTCTGTAGGTAGTTGGACCCGTTGGCGTCACCGTCGAAGGTGACGATGTCCATCTTCACCTTGGGGTTCTGCTTCTGGTACAGCTTCGCCGCGGCCAGCCGGGTCGAATCCACCCACACGGTCAGCGCGCCGCCGCTGTCCTGGGCGACCTGCTTGAATCCGTCCTTCGTGGTCTTTCCCCTGCTTGCGTTGCCGCTCGTGCAGGCGGCGGCGGTCACCAGGGCCAGCACGGTGCAGGAGGCTGCCACGGCGTCACGCAGACGGCGGCCGCGCTGTCTGTTCGTGCTCGTGCCGCCACCGGTGCCGACCGTTTTGGTCATGAGCCTTCTCCGCTCCGTTGTGGTGCCCGCCGGCAGGGGGCAGCAGGCGAGGGGCAGCCTGGGATGCGTCGTGCGCATGGTCCGGCCCGTGACCGTCCGGCCCGACGACGGAAGCCAAGTAGGGGCCTCTCGGCGGTAATTAGGCTCCCGACCCGCTGGCCGGGTCAAGGGGATGAGCACACCTATTTTCGGCGGCATCCAGGCCGCAGCGCCCCACCCGTCGGCACCATCTCCCGACTCCGTGCGGCCCGGTGAGACGGTGATGCCGAGCTCAGGCCCCGTTCATCGCAGACAGCGAAGGCATCCTCGCTCCGAGAATGTGCAGGCTTATTTGCCCGCCCCTTGTTCGCTGCCGAACTCGGCGAGAGGATGTATCAGATCCATGGCGAGCGAGGACTACGGAGAAGTGAGGCTTCCGTGACGGGCGCAGCGAGAGGAACGGCGGACGGCGACGAGGAGGCTCCGTACCGGCCCGGGTATGAGGTGGCCGCGGAGCAACTGCTCGAACTCATCGCGTCCATGGATCTGCGTCCGGGCGACCGTCTGCCCACGGAGCTGGAGCTTGCCGGACGGCTCGGAACGAGCCGCACCGTGGTCCGCGAAGGCATCAAGATCCTTTCCGCGCTCGGTCGGGTCCGCGCGCAGAAGGGCCGGGGGCTCTACGTCGCCGACGACCCCGGCATGCTGGGCGCCGGGCGGTTCGGCGGATTCTTCCTGCCGACCAACCTCGACCATCTCTTCATGCTCTTCGAATTCCGCAGAGTCCAGGAGACCGAGGCGAGCCGACTGGCCTCGGTCCGGGCAACCCCCGTCGAGCTGCGTGCCATCGAGAAGGCCGCCGACACCTGCCGCCGCGCCTTCGAGTCCGGTGACGTCGAGCTGTTCGAGCAGGGGGACGACGCCTTCCACACCGGTGTCGCCGCTGCGGCTCACAACTCCTTCCTGTCGGTGGCCGTGCAGGAGGCACGGCGACTGCAGAGCCAGTCGGGCGTCATGGCGCTACGCGGCACGCTGGGCGGGCACGGGGCAGCCGCCATCGAGGAACACGACGCGATCTTCCGCGCCATCAGAGACGGCCTACCCGAAGAAGCCGCGCTCGCGGCCGCCACCCACATCGACAACACCCTTGAGGATTATCGCAAGAAGATTCAGCAGCGCGTCTTCGGCTGATGCCCGCCGGCGTGGTGGTCCTGCCGGTGACGATGTCGTCCGGCCCCCCGTGCGCTCCAGGGTCGTGAAGCGAACCGATTCTACGTAAGCGCTTCGACTGGATGGTACGACCGGCGGGGTACGGGGTCAACGATGTGCCGCGAGACGAAGGCGACGCAGACGCGCGCGCCGAGGTCCGCCACTTCGGCGAGTGCACTGCGAAACGGCCCCCGAACACCGTGGTTTTGGCGGTCGCGTACCTGTTCAGAGGCGTGACGGCAGGTCACCCGGGCTCCCTGGGCGTGGCCGTCGAACGGCACCCTGCGCGACCCACCGCGACGCCGCCTGCCCGCCGCTACGCCGGCTCGGTTCGGTCAGTCGAACGCTCCCGTTCCGCCGGGCCCAAACCATCGAACCGATTCCGTGAAGGTTCGCAACAGTGCGCTCCCCAACCCTTGACAGCCCTGCGGAATCGGGAGCAGCGTCTCCTCCCGAAACCTCACGGCAATCCCACTGCAAACACGGCACGTTCAAGCGCTTCCGCACCATGGGCGCCACCAGCACAACCTGACTGGGTTACGCCGGCACGGTAGGGAGATCGGATGGAAACCCCACGTACAAAAGGCCACACGCTGTCCGGGCGCGGTGGCGTCCAACGGCTGCTCGCAGCGTTACGGCGCCGTGACGGGCCGACCAAGGTGCCGGATCAGGCACATGTCCCTTCGCCGCCGGTGCGCTCGCCGCGCTCTCGGCTGAAGACGTTCGCCCGGGCGGGGGCCGCGGCCGCGCTCGTCATTGGCGCGCTGACCGGTGCCACGGCCACGGCAGGCACGGCCCAGGCGGCCGCATCCGGGCCGTGCGACATCTACGCGACAGGCAATACGCCATGCGTCGCGGCGCACAGCACGACGCGCGCGTTGTACGCCGCGTACAACGGGCCGCTCTACCAGGTCCGGCGCTCCTCGGACAACACCACCCGGAACATCGGTGTCCTGAGCGCGGGCGGGTATGCCGACGCCGCCGCGCAGGACTCGTTCTGCTCGGGGACGAGCTGCCTGATCACCATCATCTACGACCAGTCGGGCCGAGGTAACCACCTCACCCAGGCCCCCGGCGGCGGTGCCGCGGGCGGTCCCGACAACCTCGCGAACGCGACCGCCGCACCCACCATGGTGGGCGGCCACAAGGCCTACGGCGTCTTCGTGGCGCCCGGCACCGGTTACCGCAACAACCACACCAACGGCATCGCGACCGGGGACAACCCCGAGGGCATGTACGCGATCTTCGACGGCACGCACTACAACGGGGGCTGCTGCTTCGACTACGGCAACGCCGAGACGGACAGCAACGACGACGGCAACGGCACCATGGAGGCCATCTACTTCGGCAACATCAAGGTCTGGGGCTACGGTTCGGGCAACGGTCCCTGGATCATGGCCGATCTGGAGAACGGCCTGTTCTCCGGGGTGAACCAGCACTACAACGCCAACGACCCGACGATCAACTACCGGTATACGACCGCCATCGTCAAGGGCGGCCCGAACCACTGGGCGATCCGCGGCGGCAACGCGCAGTCGGGCGGTCTGTCCACCTTCTACGACGGGGTGCGTCCCAACGTCGCGGGATACAACCCGATGCGCAAGCAGGGGGCCATCATCCTGGGCATCGGTGGTGACAACAGCAAGGGCGCCCAAGGCACCTTCTACGAGGGCGTGATGACCTCCGGCTACCCCTCGGACGCCACCGAGAACGCGGTCCAGGCCAACATCACCGCGGCCGGATACAACACCGCGTCCGGCCCTACGGGCACCGGCCCGTTGCACGCGGTGGGCGCGGGCAAGTGCCTGGACGTGCCGAACTCGTCCACCACGGCCGGCACACAGGTGCAGATCTGGGACTGCAGCGGCGGCGCCAACCAGAGCTGGACCCACACTTCCTCCAACCAGCTGACCGTCTACAGCGGCAGCAGCCAGATGTGTCTGGACGCGTACAACAACCAGACCACCGCCGGCACCAAGGTGGTGACCTGGCCGTGCCACGGCGGCGCCAACCAGCAATGGCAGCTGAACTCCGACGGCACCGTCACCGGCATCCAGTCCGGACTCTGCCTCGACGTCACCGGAGCTTCCACGGCCAACGGCGCCCTGGCCGAACTCTGGCCGTGCAACGGCGGATCCAACCAGCAATGGCGCCTCAACTGATCTGAACGGCTCCCGCCCGTGGCCGGCTCACCGCCGGCCACGGGCCGCACTCGCCACCAGATGAGGGCACCCGCATGCCCGGCACGGGCCACACGCGCCACTACTGAAGGATGACGATGCCCAGACCCAGAGCGCTCCGCGGCCGCTGGGCCGTTCCCCTGTCGCTGCTCGCCCTACTGGCGGGGAGCGTCGCCACGGCCGGGGCCGCGAACGCCGCACCGGCCGAACGCCAAGCAGCAGCCGCCGCCCTGTACGTGGCTCCAGGCGCGGCTCCGGGCGGGAACGGCAGCGCCCAGCAACCGTTCGCCACCATCGACCAGGCGCAGCAGCCCGCACACCGGCTCGCGGCCGACGCTGACGTCGTGGTCTACCTGGCCGGTGGCACCTACCGGCAGTCCAAGCCGCTGACGTTCGGCTCCGCCGACGGCGGCCAGAACGGCCACACCATCTCCTACCAGGCCATGTCCGGGCAGCAGCCGGTCGTGACCGGCGCCCAGCAGGTGACCGGCTGGCAGGTGCAGGACCAGACGAACAACATCTGGTCGGTCCACGTCGGCACCGGCGTGAACACGCGTCAGTTGTACGTGAACGGCAAGGAGGCACCGCGGGCGGCGGTCCAGGTGTCCCGCTCCGACTTCGCCTTCACCCAGACCGGCCTGACCATCACCAACTCCGCTCTCAACTATCTGGCCGGCCTCTCGGACAAGAACCACATGGAAGTCGAGAGCCTCAACTCCTTCACCGACCGGTACGCGCCGGTCCAGTCGATCAGCGGCAACACCATCACGATGCAGCAGCCCGCGTGGAACAACAACTCCTGGGGCTACGACACGATCAACGCGCCGTTCGCCGGCGGAACGATGTACCTCGAGAACAACTACGCCTTCCTGCGGCAGGCCGGACAGTGGTACCTCAACTCGTCCACCGGCGACCTGTACTACCGCGCCCAGCCGGGCCAGAATCCGGGCAGCCTCGACATCGAACTGCCCCGGCTGCAGAGCCTGCTCGGCATCAGCGGCAGCTACGGCTCCCCCGCGACCGGTCTGCGATTCACCGGCATCCGGTTCACCGGCACCTCCTGGCTCGGCCCGAGCGGATCCGTCGGCTACGCGGACCAGCAGAGCGGCGCGCACATCACCGGTGCCTACACGATGCCGACGGACTGGCTGAACACCTGCAAGTCCGGGTGCGCGCAGTTCGAGGCCACCCGTAACCACTGGGCGCAGATGCCCGCGGCCGTACAGGTCTCCGCCGCCGCCAACATCACGTTCTCCGGCGACACGTTCTCCGAACTCGGGCAGGCCGGGCTGGGCGTGGGCAACGACGGCGTCGCCACGGCCTCCGGCACGGGCCTCGGCGCCAACGGCATCACCATCACCGGCAACACGTTCACCGACGACGCCGGCAGCGGCATCCAGGTCGGCGGGATCCAGCCGGACGCACACCACCCCAGCGACCCGCGGATGACCAACCAGAACATCGTGATCAGCAACAACCGGGTCAGCGGGGTGGGCACCGACTACAAAGAGACCGCGGCCATCCTGTCCACCTACGTCACGAACGCGACGATCACTCACAACCAGTGCGACCACCTTCCCTACGACGGGATCGACATCGGATGGGGCTGGGGCGTCAACGACCCGGGCGGCAGCCAGGACTACGTCAACCGAGGCACGTACAACTACCAGCCCGTCTACAGCACTCCGACGACGCTGAAGAACAACACCGTGTCGTACAACCTGGTCTTCAACACCAAGAACGCGATGTTCGACGGCGGAAGCATCTACAGCCTGTCCGCGAGCCCCGGCTCGGTGATCTCCGACAACTACATGTACGACAACCGTCACACCACCGCGCTGTACCTCGACGAGGGCTCCCGGTACCTGACGGTGTCGCACAACGTGGTGCAGGACGCCGGTAACTGGGCGCTCACCAATGCCAACGGGAACAACCACACCGACGACAGCACCTTCTCCGGCAACTGGTACAACGGCGGCAACACGTATGTGGCCACCGGTCCTCCGCACAACAACGTCCTCACCGGCAACGTGCAGGTCAGCGGCACCAACTGGCCGCAGGGTGCGCAGCAGGTCATCCAGCAGGCGGGCGTGCAGACGTCGGGAGGCGGCGGCTTCCCCAGTGGCTACCACCGGCTGGTGATCGGCAGCGACAGTCTGTGTCTGGACGTGTACGGCAACTCCGGCAGCGCGGGCGCCGCGATCGACCAGTGGACCTGCAACGGACAGAGCAACCAGCAGTTCCAGTTCGTGCTGGTCTCGGGCGGTTACGGGCAGTTGCAGGCACAGAACTCCGGGCTGGTCGTGACGGTGTCGGGCGGTTCCACGGCTGCCGGTACGCCGGACATCGTGCAGCAGGCCGCCGACGGAGCATCCAGCAGTCTGTGGCTGCCGGTGCACCAGTCCGACGGGTCGTACGCCTTCCAGAACCAGAACAGCGGGTTGTGCCTGGACGTCTACGGCGCCGGCAGCAACCTCGGCCAGCAGCTCGACCAATGGCCCTGCAAGAACACCGCCGGCACCAACCAGGACTTCACCCCGCGCTGACCGGCCCGTACGGCCCCGGCGCCCGCACGGTCCGGCGGTTCTTTCACCACACCACTGTCCCCCACCAGTGAGGAACACCGATGAAGAAGTACTGGGCACCCTTGGCCGCGGCGCTGACGGCCGCACTCGGCCTGAGCGGCGCGTTGCCCGCGACGGCCGCCACCGGCGGCGAGGCACCGTCCGCCGCCGGGGCCGCCGCCGCGCCCGCCGCCCTGCGGCTGATGCCGTTGGGCGACTCGATCACCTGGGGCGTCGGCAGCGCGTCCGGGAACGGCTACCGGAGCTTCCTGTGGAACCGGCTGGCGGCCGAGGGGCACGCACTGGACTTCGTCGGCTCGGGCCGCAACGGCACCATGTCCGACCCGGACAACGAAGGCCACTCCGGCTGGCGTATCGACCAGATAGCGGGCATCGCAGACTCCATGCTGGCCCGATACCGGCCGAATGTAGTCACCCTGGAGATCGGCACCAACGATCTGAACGGCGGCTCCACGGCCCCGGCCGCGGCCGACCGGCTCCGCGCGCTCATCGACCGGATCACCAGCGACGCGCCCGACGCGACCGTTCTGGTCGGCACCCTGATCATCTCCACCAGCGGAACCGAGGAAGCCACCCGGCCCGCGTTCAACGCCAAGCTACCCGGAATCGTCCAGGCCGAGCAGGCAGCCGGCAAGCATGTACGCCTGGTGGACATGAGTGCTCTGACCAGCGCGGATCTGGCCGACGCACTGCACCCCAACGACACCGGCTACGGCAAGATGGCTGACGCCTTCAACGCCGGGGTCCAGGCCGCGGACGCGGCAGGCTGGATCAAGCCGCCGGTTTCCGTGGGCGGGCAGGTGCGCTCCGGCGTCGCGGGGAAGTGCCTGGATGTCAAGGGCGGCAGCAGCGCCAACGGGACCGCCGCGGAGATCTGGTCATGCAACGGCTCCAGCGCGCAGGCGTGGTCCGCGCGCTCCGACGGCACCCTGCGGGCGCTCGGGAAGTGCCTCGACGCCACCGGTTTCGGTACCGCCAACGGCACCCCGATCGAGATCTGGGACTGCCACGGCGGCACCAACCAGCAGTGGCAGGCGTACAACGGTGGTTACCGCAATCCGGCCTCCGGCCGCTGCCTCGACGACCCCGGTGCTTCCACCACCGACGGTACGCAACTGGTCCTGTGGGACTGCAACGGCGGCGCCAACCAGCAGTGGACCACCCTGCCGGTCAGTTCCGTGACACGACTCCACAGCGGCACCGCCTCGTGATCGGTGTCTCTCCCCCCCCACACACACAAGGAGAACGATCCCCCATGTCCTGGCCCAACGAGGAGCCCCGTCTCCGCAAGGCCCTGACCCTGGCCACCGGTTTGGTGGCCGGCACCGTACTGGCCCTGACCGGCCCGGCGAGCCCCGCACACGCGGCCTCCGGCACGCTGGGCGCGGCCGCGGCCGACAGCGGCCGCTATTTCGGCACGGCCGTGGCTGCCGGGAAGCTGGGCGACTCGACGTATTCCACGATTCTCGACCGGGAGTTCAACATGATCACCCCGGAGAACGAGATGAAGTGGGACACCACCGAACCGTCCCGCGGCAACTTCAACTTCGGCCCGGCCGACCAGATCGTCGGCCACGCATCCGCGCACGGACAGCGGATGCGCGGCCACACCCTGGTATGGCACTCCCAACTGCCCGGCTGGGTCGGCTCCATCGGAGACGCGAACACGCTGCGCAACGTGATGAACAACCACATCACCACCGAGATGACCCACTACAAGGGCAAGATCTACGCCTGGGACGTGGTCAACGAGGCGTTCGCCGACGGCGGCAGCGGCCAGCACCGCAGCTCGGTGTTCCAGAACGTGCTCGGCAACGGCTTCATCGAGGAGGCGTTCCGCACCGCCCGGGCGGCCGACTCCTCGGCCAAGCTCTGCTACAACGACTACAACATCGAGAACTGGACCGACGCCAAGACCCAGGGCGTCTACAGCATGGTCAGGGACTTCAAGTCCCGTGGCGTACCGATCGACTGTGTCGGGTTCCAGAGCCACTTCGGCACCGGCGGGCCGCCCGCCAGCTTCCAGACCACCCTGTCCAACTTCGCCGCCCTGGGCGTCGACGTCCAAATCACCGAACTCGACATCGCCCAGGCACCGCCGACGGCGTACGCGAACACGGTGAGGGCCTGCATGAACGTCGCGCGCTGCACCGGCATCACCGCGTGGGGAATCAGGGACAGCGACTCGTGGCGGACGGGAGAGAACCCGCTGCTGTTCGACAACAACGGCAACAAGAAGCCGGCCTATGAAGCGGCTCTGTCCGCGCTCGGCGGCAGTACGGGGGACCCCGGGGGCATCGTCTCGGGCAGGGTGTACGCGCTGAGCGATGTGGCTGCGGGGCGGGTGCTGGACGTGCCGGCCGGACAGACGGCGAACGGCACGTCTTTGCAGGTCTGGGATGCCAACGGGAGTGCTGCGAATCAGCAGTGGCGGGCGAGTCAGAACGGTGACGGCTCCTACACGTGGACGAACATCGGCAGCGGGCGGGTGCTGGACGAGCCGGGTGGCCAGACGGGCAACGGCACGCGGATGGAGATCTGGGACGCCAACGGCGGTGCCAACCAGCACTGGCGGGCGAGTCGGAACGGCGACGGTTCGTACACCCTGACCAACGTCGCTTCCGGCCGGGCGCTGGAGATCCCCGGCGGGCAGAGCGCCAACGGGGCCCCGGTCCAGGTCTGGGACTCCAACGGCGGTGCCAACCAGCACTGGAGTCTCAGGTGAGGTGATCGGCGCCAGAGCGCGTCCCGGTCCCGCCGGATCGCTTCGGCGGGACCGGGACGGACACCCGCGTCCGGTATGACGGCCGTCGCCGGACGCGGATTTCACCATGCCCTCACAGCGGACCGAACGGGGCATATACATGGGATGGATTGATTTCCGATTGACGGTGGCGTGCGCATTGACAGCGTGAATGACGTATGGAATCACTAAGGAACATGGGATGTCTCAGTGCTCTCTGTGAGTGCTCTCGGGCGCCCCTACCCCCACGACACCAAGGGAGAGTCGACCCTATGCAGCCTTCAGCTGTTGCGTCCTTGCGCAGGACGCTGGCGCTCACCTTCTCGGTCGCGCTGCTCGCGTTGGCCGCCCCGCTCCTCTCCCCCGGTATGGCGCAGCCCGCCGCTGCGCTGAACAACGGGCTGGCGCTGACCCCGCAGATGGGCTTCAACGACTGGAACGCGTACGGCTGCAATGTCTCCGAGTCGCTGATCAAGTCCACCGCGCAGGCGATGCACACCAACGGCATGCAGGCGGCGGGCTACTCGTACGTCAACATCGACGACTGTTGGATGACCCACAACCGCGATTCCGGCGGCCACCTGGTGCCGGATCCGGCCAAGTTCCCCGACGGCATCAAGGGCACCGCGGACTATGTGCACTCGCTGGGGCTCAAACTGGGGATCTACGAGGACGCGGGCAGCGCGACCTGTGCGGGGTATCCGGGCAGCCTGGGGCACGAGACCACGGACGCGCAGTCGTTCGCCTCGTGGGGTGTGGACTATCTGAAGTACGACAACTGCAACAACAACGGGGCACCCGCGCGGTGTCTGGATGTTCCGGGCTCGTCCACCACAGCGGGGACGCAGACGCAGATCTGGGACTGCCACGGGCAGGCGAACCAGGCCTGGTCCCAGACCACCTCCCACCAGCTCACCGTGTACTCCGGCACCAGTCGGCTGTGCCTGGACGCCTCGCACCAGGGCACCAGCCCCGGCACCAAGGTCATCACCTGGACCTGCAACGGCCAGAGCAACCAGCAGTGGAACCTCAACGCCAACGGCACCCTCACCAACGCCCAGTCCGGCCTGTGCCTGGACGTCACCAACGCCGCCACCGCCAACGGCACCCCCGTACAACTGTGGACCTGCAACGGCGGATCCAACCAGCAATGGTCGCTCGGCTGACCTCGGACCGCAGGAGGATCGGATGAGGACGAGAGTGGGACCCGGACGTCTGGCACTGATAGCCGGCGCCGTCCTGGCGCTCTTGCTGCCGCTGCCGGCGAAGGCAGCGAGCCAGGCCGCCTCGGGCGAGTCGCTGAGCGTGCACCTGGCGTCGACGCGCGGGCCGTCGACCGGCGTCGGGGAGGGCTTCCTCTACGGCATCAGCGAAGACGGCACCCAGCCCGTGGACCAGTTCATCCAGCCGCTGGGCATCAACGCGTTCCGCGGCGGCGGATGGTTCTCCGGCGGCTGGATCAAGGACAACTACCAGTACGGCTCGGCGACCCGGGCCGATGTCGGCTCGATCATCTCGCAGGCGAAACGGCTCACCCAACCGCCCTACCACGCCCAGTACCAGGTGCTGGTCAGCGACATCTACGGTGCGAACGGCGGCCAGCCGTCGAACACCAAGTACCCGTGCGACAACGGGGACTGCTCCAACTGGATCAGCTTCATCGACTCCACGGTGGGAGCGCTGCAGGCTTCGGGGCTGAAGTTCTCCTACGACATCTGGAACGAGCCGGACATCTCCGTCTTCTGGACCCGGGGGGTGAACAGCGCCCAGTACTTCCAGATGTGGGACACCGCCTACCGGGAGATCCGGCGCATCGCCCCCGGTGCGCAGATCGTGGGGCCGTCACTGGCGTTCACCCCGCAGAGCAACCCCGGTGAATGGCGGACCTGGCTCGCGCATGTGAAGGCGGCGGGGACGGTGCCGGACATGATCGCCAACCACGACGAGGGCGATGTCGACGACCCGGTCACCGTCGGGCAGTCCCTCAACAGCGCTCTGACCACGGCGGGCATCGGTCCGTTGCCGCTGTCCGCGAACGAGTACCAGCCGGCCGACCGGCAGACCGCCGGGGTGACAGCGTGGTATCTGGCGCGGTTCGCGCAGTCCGGGTACACCAACGCGATGCGCGGCAACTGGGTGTGTTGCGTCACCCCTAACCTGACCGGAGTCCTGACCCAGAGCGGGGGCAGCTGGCAGCCGACCGGCAACTGGTGGGCGCTTCGGGACTACGCCGACATGACCGGCACCCTCGTGGACACCTCCGGCCAGGTCGGCTCGACGGCGATCTCGGCCTCCGAGGACTCCTCCGCCAGGCGCGCGGTGGCGATCGTCGGCGACTCCAACGGGTACACCGGCGCCGCGTCCGTGACCTTCGACGGGCTGTCGTCCGTACCCTGGCTGGCGAACGCGGGCAGCGTGAACGTCACCGTCCACCGCATCCCGGAGCAGGCGCCCCTCGCCGCCCCGCAGATCGTCTACAACCAGAACGTGAGCGCCTCGGGCGGCTCGATCACCGTGCCGCTCACGTTCCAGGCCTCGCATGACGCGTTCGCCGTCTACCTCACACCCGCCTCGTCCAGCGGCGGCTTCCCGAACGGCTACCACCAACTCGTGGTCGCCAACGACAACTTGTGCGTGGACGTCTACGGCAACTCCGGCAGCGCGGGGGCCGCGATCGACCAGTGGGCCTGCAACGGGCAGGGCAACCAGCAGTTCCAGTTCGTGCCGGCCTCGGGCGGTTACGGCGAACTGCGAGCCCAGAGCTCGGGCCAGGACGTGGCGGTCGCCGGCGGCTCCACGGCGGCAGGTATCCCGGACATCGTCCAACAGTCCCCCGGTGCGGCGGCCAACAGCCTTTGGCTGCCTGTACGGCAGTCCGACGGCTCCTACGAGTTCCAGAACAAGAACAGCGGTCTGTGCCTGGACGTCTACGGCGCCGGCGGCAACCTGGGCCAGCAACTGGACCAGTGGCCGTGCAAGAACGCGCCCGGCACCAACCAGGACTTCATCCTCCGCTGACGTGATCAGCCATCCGCTCGCGCGGCTGGGCCGCGCGAGCTCCACGGGCTCGCGTCGACCAGCCCGGCGGCGGAACGATCGAGGCGGAATCCAGAAGTGAACGCGCGCAGCTGATCCGTGACCGGCCGTCGATCACCGACTCCCCCATCACCTCCGTCAATTCCCCCGAGAGGCCTCCACATGCCCTCCTCTTCCCTGCCGCTCAGCCGACGCCGACTGCTGTCGGCAGCCGGTGCGGCCACGGCCTTCAGCCTGCTGCGCTTCGCCCCCGGCGCCGCCGCGACCGAGGGCCCCGGGAGCTACACCGCGAACTGGCCCTCCGTGGACCAGCACCCCCCGGCCCCGGCCTGGTTCCAGGACGCCAAGTTCGGCATCTACTACCACTGGGGCGTCTTCAGCGTTCCCGCGTTCGGGAACGAGTGGTACCCGCGCAACATGTACATCGGCGGCTCGGCCGAGAACCAGCACCACATCGCCACCTACGGCGACCCCTCGGCATGGCCGTACAACAACTTCATCGACGGCGCCCGCGACAAGGCGGGCACCTACGTGCAGTTCGCCCCCAAGCTCGTCTCCCAGGGCGGCAGGTGGGATCCGGACGCCTGGGCGCGGCTGTTCAAAGCCGCGGGCGCCAGGTTCGCCGGCCCGGTCGCCGAGCACCACGACGGCTACTCCATGTGGAACAGCCGCTCCAATCCGTGGAACTCGGTCCAGCACGGCCCCAGACTCGATCTGGTGGGACTGCAGGCGCAGTCCATCCGAGGGCAGGGGCTGAAGTTCATGGCCTCCCTCCACCACGCCTACCACTTCAACGGCTTCTACGACCACGTGCCGTCCCAGTCGGACCCGGCGCTCCGCGCCCTCTACGGCCAGCAGGGCTCCGCCACCGAGAACAAGCTCTGGTACGACAAACTGGTCGAGGTCATCGACGGCTACCAGCCGGACCTGGTCTGGCAGGACTTCGACCTCAGCCTGGTGCAGGAGTCCTACCGGCTCCAGTTCCTCGCGCACTACTACAACCAGGCGGTCTCGTGGAACAAGGACGTGGTCGCGACCTACAAGGACGGCCTCGACAACAAGGGTGAGGTCTTCGACTTCGAGCGCGGCGGCCCGGCAGGGCTGCTCACGCCCTACTGGCTGACCGACGACAGCATCTCCTCCTCCAGCTGGTGCTACACGGTGGGCATCGGCTACTACTCGACGCAGGCACTGCTCCACTCGCTGATCGACCGGGTCAGCAAGGGCGGCAGCATGCTGCTGAACATCGCCCCGATGGCGGACGGCACCATCCCCTCCGGGCAGCAGTCCATCCTGCTCGCCATGGGCGACTGGCTCGGCCGCTTCGGGGAGGCGGTCTATGCCACCCGCACCTGGGCCAGTTACGGCGAGGGCCCCACCAAGATGGGCGGAGGCTCGTTCAGCGGACCGGTGGCCGGCAAACCACAGGACGTCCGGTTCACCCGCAGCCGGGACAACAAGGTCCTCTACGCCACCGCGCTGGGCTGGCAGGGCGCCACCATGACCATCACGACGCTGAACTCGAACCAGATCAACCTCAGCAGCCTGACGGGCGCCAAACTGCTGAACACCACCGCCGGCACCTACATCGACCTGCCCGCACCAACCCAGGACGCCTACGGCCTGCACCTCACCATGCCCTCGTCCAACCCGCCGTTCAGCGCCCTCGCCTACACGGTCAAGCTCACCTTCTCCGGTGAGATCCCCGTCCTGGGCGCGCCGGGCGGCTCGACAACCTGGGTGAAGATCGCCAATGTGACCAGCGGGCTGGCGCTCGACAGCGGAGGCAGCGTCGCCTCCGGCTCCAACCTCAAGCAGTGGAACTACGACGGAAGCACCAACCTGCAGTGGCAACTGATCGCCCTCGGCAACGGCTACTACCGCATCATGAACCGCACCAACGGTATGGCCGCCGACAGTTGGGGCAACTCCGCCAACGGCGCTCCCGCCCGGCAGGAGGTGTGGAACGGTGGCAACAACCAGCAGTGGTCGCTCAGCAGCCTCGGCGGCAACCGCTACCAGATCGTCAATCGGGGCACCGGAACCGCCCTGGACGGCAGTGGCAGCACCACGGTCGGCTCGACCACGGTGATGTGGACACCGAACTCCAGCACCAACAACGAGTGGACCATCACCGGGGTCTGAACCGCCTTCAGCGACCGACGCTCCCTGTCCATCCCTCGACCACGGAAGAAGGAGTGTATGAAACGCAAACCGCTCTTCATGTCCGTCCTGGCTGCGTTACTTCTGGTCCTGTCAGCCGCGGGCACCTCGTTCAGCCGCGGCCTCGGCGCGCCCGCGTCGGCCACGGCCACCGGCGCCGTCCAGGCGACCGCCGGGTGCGGCAAGGCCCCCACGCTGACGAGTGGCACCCACACGATTCAGAGCGGCGGCCAGACGCGCAGTTACATCCTGCGGGTCCCCGCCGGTTACGACAGCAACCATCCCTACCGGCTGGTCTTCGGTTTCCACTGGCGGGGCGGCACGGCCAACGACGTCGACTCGGGCGGAACGGACGGGTACAACTGGTCCTACTACGGCCTGAGGCGCCTGGCGGACGGCGCGAACAACAGCACGATCTTCGTCGCCCCCCAGGGCAACGGCAACGGCTGGGCCAACCCCGGCGGCCAGGACGTGGCCTTCGTCGACGCCATGGTCAGCCAGATCGAATCAGGTCTGTGCGTCGACACCACCCAGTTGTTCTCCGCCGGCTTCAGCTACGGCGGCGCGATGTCGTACGCCCTCGCCTGCTCCCGGGCAACGGTCTTCCGCGCGGTCGCGGTCTACTCCGGCGCGAATCTCAGCGGGTGCAACGGCGGTACTCAGCCCATCGCCTACATGGGTCTGCACGGCCTGCGGGACAACGTGCTGCCCATCGCGTCGGGACGGGAACTGCGCGACACCTTCGTCCGGGCGAACGGCTGCACCCCGCAGAACCCGCCCGAACCGGCCTACGGAAGCCTGACGCACATCATCACCACCTACTCCGGATGCAGGTCCGGATACCCCGTCGTCTGGGCCGCGTTCGACGGAGCGGGCCACGACCCCGGCCCCATAGACGGTTCCACCGGTGACGGCTGGCGCACCTGGACGTCGGCAGCGGTGTGGCAGTTCTTCACACAGTTCGGCTCGAACCCGTCACCGCCCACCGGCAACCAGAAGATCGTCGGTCAGCAGTCGGGGCGCTGCCTCGACATCAACAACTCGACCACGACCAACGGCACGCAAGCACAACTGTGGGACTGCAACGGTGGCTCCAACCAACGGTGGACCCGCACCGCCGGAAAGCAGCTGGTCGTGTACGGCAACAAGTGCCTGGGCACCTCCGGCCAGGCAGGGGGCAACGGCACCCCGGCGACGATCTGGGACTGCGGCGGGCAGGCCGACCAGCAATGGAACATCAACACCGACGGCACGATCACAGCGGTGCAGTCGGGGCTCTGCCTGGACGCCAACGCCCGTGGGACCGCCAACGGGACGAAGGTCCAGCTGTGGAGTTGCACGGGCGGTGCGAACCAGCACTGGCGCCTGGAGAACTGACCCGCCCGAGCCAGGCCGGGCAACACCCAGGTCCTGCGGGCTGACCCGGTCCGCGGCAAGGCGATCCTGGACCGCCTCCCGGCAGGGCGCGAGCGCCTGCACCCCCGTATCATCAACGTCACCCTGGGCATGCGGAATCGCGAACAGGTCACGCGGAACGCGGGGCGCGGCTCCACCGTCGGCGTGTCCCCGAAGATCTGTGGAACGGCCTGCGCGCCCGGGGCTGATCGGCCCCGGCGTGCAGGTGGAACCAGGACGAGGGAGTTCGCGATGTCGTTGACCGACAAGGCGATCGAGCGGATTCGTGAACTGATCCGCACCGGTGCGCTGCTCCCGGGCGCGAAACTGCCGCCGGAGCAGGAACTCGCGGCTCAGCTGGGGCTCTCCCGCAACCTGGCACGCGAGGCGGTCAAGGCGCTCGCCGTGGCACGGATCCTTGAGGTCCGGCGGGGCGATGGCACCTACGTCACCAGCCTGGAGCCGCGCCTGCTGTTCGAGGGGCTGGGCGGCGCCGTGGAACTCCTGCAGACGGACTCGGCCGCACTGCTGGACCTCATGGAGGTCCGCCGGCTCCTCGAACCGGCCGCGACCGGCCTGGCCGCCACCCGGATCACCGACGACCAGTTGGCCGAGGTCGAGCACCACCTGGACGCCATGCGCGAGGCCCGCGACGACGTCGAGCAGCTCAACGCCCATGACGCGGCCTTCCACCGCACCGTCGTCGCGGCGACGGGCAACGACTCGCTGCTCACTCTCCTGGAGGGCATCTCGGGCCGTACGCTGCGGGCCCGGATCTGGCGCGGCCTGGTCGACGACCAGGCCGCGGGTCGCACCCTTGCCGAGCACAAGGCGATCTTCATGGCCCTGTCCACCCGTGACGCGGTCCTCAGCCACGCGGCCGCGCTCCTGCACGTCACCAACACCCAGCAGTGGCTGCAGGAACACGTCCGCTCCGCCGAGCCGCCCCCGAGCACCACGGCCGGGCGACCGCGCCGTACCACGTCGAACGCTCACTGACGCGTCGAGGACGTGGTCACAGCTTCTCGAAGAAGAACTCGTGCTTGAGGAAGGACGTGTCGTACTCGTGGCCGGGGTGGGGCGGAAGCAGTTGGGACGCCTGGAACAGGCGCCAGCCGTCTTCCAGCGCGGCGAGGCCCGTTTCGTACGGCGGCTCGTCGCTGTCCCCGGTCGTCGGACGGGTCCGGCCGCTGCCGTCGTAGCGGGACCATCCGACGACGTACGAGTCGAGCGCCGACGTGGCGAGGTAGAGCACGAGGACTTGCTGCTTCATACGTTCCTCCGCAGAGCCGGCCGGTTGTTGGCACGAGTGATCCAGTACTCGATGTCGAACGTGTCGTCTCCGGTCAGCGCGCGCCACAGCAGTGCCCGGTTGTAGATCTCCAGGCGCCCGGTGGCCCACTCGTACCACGGGAAGGAAGTGCTGAGCTCCGCCGTCACGGCGGGATCGTGCAGATCGGACGTGTCCCAGAGCCTGACTTGGGGCACGGTCGGGTTGAGGCGGATCTTGTACATGTAGCGCTGCTGGGCCGTGTCGTTGCGCCGGCCGCTGTGCCAGATTCCGTGGTGTACGAGAACGATGGTGCCGGCCGGGCAGGTCAGCCGGGTCTGCCCGCGCAGGTTCTGCACGCGCCCGATGTCGGTCTCGTTGATGCGGCGCAGGTGACTCCCCGGCACACTCAGGGTTCCGCCCATGTCGGCGGTCACCTCGTGGGGGTAGTACATGAGCTGGACGTCGAAGGCGTCCGGGCGGACGTCGATGATCGCGTCTGCGTGCAGATCCTGCGCGTTGCCCTCGTCCGGCTGGCGGACGTGCACCGCGTGGTGGTCGACCGTCGGATCCGGCCCGACCAGGCTCTCCACCGCGCCGGCCACGGCGGGCAGGGCGAGCATGCGCGGGATGAAGGTGTCTTCGGGGAACGCCTTGAACAGCGGCGTCCCGTACGGGACTTCGGGTATTCCCGAGGCCAGGGTCTCCATGGCCTCTTCGTTCAGCTCCTGCGGCACGACCGCGTCCAGGCGGAGAAACCCCTGCGCGACGAAGCGTGCCACCTGAACCGAGGTGAGCAGCTCTTCAGTGGTTGGCATGCGACCAAGCTAGGACGCGAAACCGTCACAGGCGTGGGATGTAATCGCCGGTCGCTGGTAGATTTTCACCGCCATGGAGAGTGTGTCCTTGTGCCTGGATCAGCCGCCTGAGGTGGTGAACGCCGGCGTGGGCGTGCACGGGTCCACGACCGCCCACGAAGTCTTCCGGTTGCCCGACCTGTGGCAACTGCACCTGTACAGCTATGTGGGGCGACTGTCCGTCGAGGGCACCGTGCACCCGATCCGGCCCGGATGCGTCAGCCTGATCCCGCCGGACACCGAGGTGCACTTCCACTACCATGGCAGATCTGAACACCTCTATGCCCATCTGCGTCTCCCCCGCGCCGGCCCCACGCACTCCCTACCCCTGATGCAGGATGCCGGGCCCGAAGGGCCGCTCATGGCCGCCCTGTTGAGACACGCGATCGCCGCCCTGCCCGTGTCTGCCGCGCGCGCGTCCGCCGAGGTGTGGACGGTTCTCTGGCACACCGCCCTGCTGACCGGCTCCGACGAGCCCGGGCGCCGGCATCCCGTCGTGGCCTCCGCCCAGGCCTATATCGAGGAGCATCTCGCCGAGCCGCTGCCCGTGCCCGTCATCGCGCGCGCTGCCCGCGTCTCCCACACGCATCTGACCCGTTTGTTCCGGGCGGAGACAGGCCTCACCGTCATCGCCTACCTCCGGCGCCGTCGGCTGGAGCGCGCCCGCCATTTACTCCAGTCCTCCACCCTCTCCATCCCTTCCATCGCCGCGGCGGTGGGCATCGCCGACCTCCAGGCCTTCAACAAGGCCTGCCGTCGCGAGCTCGGAGCGGGGCCGCGCGCTGTGCGCGCCGCCCGCTCGCTGTGAGAAACCGGGCACTCGCTTTTGGCCATACTGCGAACACCGGCAAGATCAAGCCGTGCGCCTCGTTGCCCGGGGCGATCGCCCCTCCAATAAAGCTGAGCACAAATTACACACATCCCCTCTACATGCTGGCTCCTATGCTCTAGATTGACCGTGCTTCAGCTGCTCGGGTACGAGGCGCCAATAATGATCTATAGGTCCGGCGTTGGGGAAAGCCAGCAGTCGCGTCCCCGGCGCCAGACATGGGGGTGATCAATTCTTGGAGCCCGACAGAGGGCTTTGGGTGCGGGGAGCACCCTAAGTTCCGACGAGTTCCCGCGCACATCGAGGGTCTGGCAGGACATGCGAATCCGCTGTCGCCAGGGTGGGGTGTTCAAGTAGCGCTGAATAGCCGGGATGTCATGCGCGAGGGGCGCGGACCTCCCAAGGGGAGAAACAGTGCGGGGGGCGGGGGCCTCCCGGGGGGAGGGGCGGTGTTGGGCGAACACGTCGAACCACTGGCGACCTGGGGGGTCCTGTGCGGCAGGGGGGATTAGTCAGCCCGATTCCGTCGACGCGAAGACGTCTGACGAACGGGACGATCAGCCAGCCCATGATCGACTGGGAGCAGCGGTACCGCCGTACCGTGATCACCAGCGACACCCTGACCACCGCCTTCGTGGTGGCAGCGATCGGCAATTTCTTCGGGGCCCGCGACGCGGCCAACTGGCACGAGAAGTGGGGAATCCTCACATTCGGCACCGAGCTGCTGGTGCTGGGAACGCTTGCGATGAGCCGGGCGTGGGCTCCGGCCGTGCTCGGCCAGGGCGCCGAGGAATTCCGCCGGCTCGGACGCTCACTGTTCACGGCGGCCGTCGTATTGGCGCTCGGCGGGATCGCGCTCACCTCGCGCAACATCAAGCTCTGGATCTTCGTCGCAATCCCCGCGATCGCGCTCATCACCATGACCGCGCGGTATCTGCTGCGACTCTGGCTGCATAAGCAGCGCAAGGAGGGACGGTGCCTGCGACCGGTGCTCGCTGCCGGGAGCCCGGCCACCGTACGCGACCTGATCGCCCGGACCCGCAAGTTCCCGCACCTCGGCTGGCGGGTGGAGGCGGTGTGCACGACGGACGGTCTCGGGCCCGACGGTGATCAACTGGAGGGAGTGCCGGTCGTCGGCCGGCTGGCGGACGTCGCTGGCCACGTCCGCCGCGACGGCTACCGTGTCGTCGCGGTCACACCGGACCCGCACTGGTCACCGGACCGGCTGCAGCGGCTGGCCTGGAACCTCGAAGGCAGCGACGCCGAGATGGTCGTGGCTCCCGTGCTGATGGAGGTGGCCGGCCCACGGCTGCACGTCGACGCGGTGCTCGGGATCCCGCTGCTGCGGGTCAGCATGCCGACCTTCACCGGGGGCCGTCGGGCGGTCAAAGAGGTCGTCGACCGGATGGGCGCGGCGATCCTGCTGATGCTGTTCGCGCCGCTGATGGTGCTGGTCGGGCTGCTCGTGCTGGTGGACAGCCGAGGTGGGGCGTTCTACCACCAGCGCAGAGTCGGCAAGGATGGCCGCGAGTTCACCATTCTCAAGTTCCGCACGATGGCCGCCGGGGCTGACGGGGCACGTGCCGCGCTGGCCGACCGCAACGAGGGCGCCGGCCTGCTGTTCAAGCTCCGCCGGGATCCGCGGGTGACCCGGGTGGGAGCAGTGCTGCGCCGGTACTCGCTCGACGAGCTCCCGCAGCTGTTCAACGTGCTCACCGGATCGATGTCGCTCGTCGGTCCGCGCCCTCCGCTGCCGGAGGAGTCCGCCGCGTACGGCCCGGACATCCGGCGGCGGCTGCTGGTCAAGCCCGGGCTCACCGGCCTGTGGCAGATCAGCGGACGCAGCGACCTGCCGTGGGAGGAGGCGATCCGTCTTGACCTGCGGTACGTGGAGGACTGGTCGCTCGCCCTGGACGCAGTGATCTTGTGGAAGACGCTGCGTGCGGTGCTCTACGGGCAGGGGGCCTACTGATGCGCGGGAGTCGTCGTCCGGCCGATGCGCGGACCGCAGGCCGACAGGGCTTGTCTGGGGGGAGGAACGGATCATGAGAGTCAGCGTTTTCGGGCTCGGCTACGTGGGCTGCGTGTCGGCCGCGTGCCTGGCCAGCATGGGGCACGAGGTCATCGGGGTGGACGTGAACCAGGTGAAGGTCGACCTGGTCAACGACGGCAAGGCCCCGGTGGTCGAGGAGCGGATCGGCGAGCTCACCGCCGAGGTCGTACGCAGTGGAGCGCTGCGCGCCACCGTCGACGTCCGTGAGGCGATCATGGGAAGCGAGGTGTCGCTGGTCTGCGTGGGCACGCCGTCGGAGCCCAACGGCAGCCTGTGCACGACGTACTTGGAGCGGGTGACCGAGCAGATCGGCGTCGCGCTGGCCGAGCGGGGCGGGCGGCACACCGTCGTGTTCCGCAGCACCATGCTCCCGGGCACCTGCCTGAACCTGCTGGTGCCGATCCTGGAGAAGTACGTCGGCGGCACGGCCGGGGTGGGCTGGGCTGCTGAGGTGGGGGTTGCGGTCAACCCGGAGTTCCTGCGGGAGGGCACGAGCGTGCGGGACTTCTTCGACCCGCCCAAGACCGTCATCGGCGAGCTCGACCCGGCAAGCGGCGACGCGGTGACGGCGCTGTACGACGGCCTGCCCGGCGAGGTGTTCCGGGTGCCGGTCCCGACGGCCGAGGCGATCAAATACGCGGACAACGCGTTCCACGGCCTCAAGATCGGCTTCGCGAACGAGCTGGGTGCGGTGTGCCAGGCGCTCGGGGTGGACTCGCACCAGGTGATGGACGTGTTCCTGGCCGACCGCAAGCTGAACATCAGCCCCGCCTATCTGCGGCCCGGCTTCGCCTTCGGGGGCTCCTGCCTGCCCAAGGACCTGCGCAGCCTGGTCCACGCGGCGCGGCGGGCCGACGTCTCGGTGCCCATCCTCGCCCACGTGCTGCCCTCCAACTCCGACCATCTGCAGCGCGCGGTGGAGCTGGTCGAGCGCACCGGCAAGCGCCGGGTGGGCCTGTTCGGGCTGTCCTTCAAACCCGGCACCGACGACCTCCGCGAGAGCCCGCTCGTCGAGCTGGCGGAGAGGCTCTTCGGCAAGGGGTACGACCTGCGGATCCACGACGCCAACGTGAGCCTCTCCCGGCTGATCGGCGCGAATCGCGAGTACATCGAGAGCCGGCTGCCGCACCTCGCGCAGCTGCTCGCGGACTCCGTCGACGAGGTGCTCGAACACGCCGAGGTGTGCCTGGTCGGAACCAGGGATCCGGCCGTGCTGGCGGCGCTGCCCCACGGTGACGGACCGGTGATCGTCGACCTCATCCACCTTCCCGACGCCGAGGCGCGCCGGACCGAACCGGGGTACGTGGGCCTTGCTTGGTGACACATCGTTCGATGGCACAGCCAGCGGCGGCCGGCCGGACCGGCGCGCGCTGATCCTGGTGGAGAACCTGTCGGTGCCGTTCGACCGGCGGGTGTGGCAGGAGTGCACGACGCTGCGCGACGCGGGCTGGAAGGTGCACGTCATCTGCCCCCGGGGGACCAAGCGGGACACGGAGGCCGAGGCGGAGATCGACGGGGTGCGGATCCACCGCTACCCGTTGCGCGCGGCCACCGGAGGGCCGGCCGGCTACCTGCGGGAGTACGGATCGGCGTTGTGGCATACGGCCCGGCTGGCCCGCAAGGTCGGCCCGGTCGACGTGGTCCACGCCTGCAACCCGCCCGACCTGCTGTTCCTGCCCGCACTGTTGCTGAAGCGGCGCGGCGCGCGGTTCGTCTTCGACCAGCACGACCTGGTGCCCGAGCTGTACCTCTCCCGGTTCGACCGCGGCGAGGACCTGCTCTACCGCGCCGTGTGCGCGCTGGAACGGCTGACCTACCGGGCCGCGGACGTCGTGCTCGCCACGAACGAGAGCTACCGGGACGTCGCGGTGCGCCGTGGCGGCCGGCGGCCGGAGGACGTCTTCGTGGTGCGCAGCGCGCCCCAGATCGACCGGTTCCAACCCGTACCGGCCGAGCCGGAGTTGATGCGCGGCAAGCCTCATCTGCTGTGCTACCTCGGCGTCATGGGCCCTCAGGACGGCGTCGACTACGCCTTGCGGGCCCTCGCGAAGCTGCGCGACGAGCTCGGGCGGACCGACTGGCACGCGGTGTTCGTCGGCTCCGGTGACGCCTTCGACGCGATGGTGGAGCTGTCCCGGCGGCTCGGGCTCAGTGAGCAGGTCCAGTTCACCGGGCGCATCCCGGATGCCGACCTGGTGCGCTACCTGTCCACCGCGGACGTCTGCCTCTCCCCCGACCCGCGTAACCCGCTCAACGACGTGTCGACCATGAACAAGGTCCTGGAGTACATGGCGATGGGCCGACCGATCGTCTCGTTCGACCTCCGGGAGGCGCGAGTCTCCGCCGGTGACGCCGCCCTCTACGCACGCGCCAACGACGAGGCCGAATTCGCCAAGTTCATCGCGCTGCTCCTTGACGATCCGGAGAAGCGGGCCCGGATGGGCAAGATCGGCCAGGAGCGGATCAGCGGGCAGCTCTCCTGGCGGAACTCGCAGGCGTCGCTGCTCGCGGCCTACGCCGTTGCCTGCCGTGACCGCTCTCCGATGTCGGCGGGCGACCCCGTCCGTACAGGCAGGAGGCCGCGCCGTTGAGCGATGACACGATACGCCTGGTCACGGTCGGGCGGATGCTCCGCCGGCGCTGGCGGCTTCTCACCGTCCTCACCGTGGTGGGCGCGCTCGTCGGCTACGGCACCTCGATGCTGTTCCCCCCGCGGTACACGACATCGGCATCGGTACTGCTGCCGGGGCAGTGGGAGGAGCGCGAACTGCTCACTCAGGCGGAGATCGCGGCCAGTTCGGCGGTGGTCGACCGCGCGGCCGCCACACTCGGCTGGAAGGGCGTCAGCGGCGGCGAGCTGCGGCATCGGGTGAGCGCCAAGGCCGCCGACGGGAACATCATCAAGATCTCGGGTACGGCCGACACCCCGGAGCGCGCCCAGCGGCTAGCCGACCAAGTGGCCCAGCAGTTCCTCACGTTCGCCGCGCGGATCGCGGGCGACAACTCCGACCCCGACGCGGCCACGGGACCCGAGGCGCTGCGGCAGAAGGTGGAGCAGACCAACCGCCGCATCACCGAGCTGGCCAATGCGGCGGATCCGGGGCAGACCGTGGAGGGCGTGCAAGCCCGCACCGAACTGGAGAAGCTGCGCACCGCGCTGCAGGAGGCCATGAAGAAGCTGGACCAGGCCAACCCCGCGACCAACAAGGCCGGCATGGTCGTGATGGGGCCGGCCGCCCGGCCGACCGGCGAGGCACCACCGACGAGGACGCAGCTCGTCGTCGCCGGGGCGCTGCTGTTCTTCCTGCTCACGGTCGTCGGCCATCTCGCCGCCGCACGGATGAATCGCCGGCTGCGCACGGAACCGGAGATCGCCGCGGCCCTGGGCTCGGCACTCCTCGGCACCGTCGACGTACCTGGTGAACGGCACCCCGGCCGAGCCCAGGGCGGTGGCGCGCGGGCCTGGATCCGTCGGCTGCTGGGCGTCGACAGCCGGTGGGACCTGCCGACCCCGCGGACCTCCGGCGACGAGGCCGGCAGACGGATCCGCTACCGACGGGTGTGCGAACGGCTGCGGGACCAACTGCCCGCCCCCCGGCGGCTGCTGGTCGTCGTACCGGACGGCGACGAGATCGCCCACCGGGCCGCCGAGCAGCTCGTCGCCGAGGCCAAGAGCGGTCCGCTGCTGCGGCTGGTGGGAGTTTCGGTGTCCCAGCCGATGTTGCCGGACCGCGACACCGAGTCCGGCGCCCTGGTCGTGCTCAGCGCGGGCAGCTGGACCGCGGAGGAGCTCGCCGGCATCGCCGAGGCATGTGCGGACGCACGGCACGAGGTCGTCGGCACCGTCGTCGCCGGCACCGTCCGGGCCCGCCCGACGCGGAGTGCCGGCCATCCTCCGGACAGCGCCACTCCGGCGCTCGCGGTTCGCGGCCACGCTGGGGGAGGTTCTGTGTGACGACGAGCAACACTTCGGAGTCGTCGGCCACCACTCCGCTCCTTGACCTGCAGGCGCTCGTGGTGGCGGTGCGCAGGCGCCGCCGCCTCTGGTGCACCGTAGCGCTGCTGGGGCTACTGCTCGGCGCGGCGGTGGCGGTCCTGCTGCCGCCGCCTCCGACCGCGGTGACCAAGGTGCTGGTCACGCATCAGGAGGACCAGCCGAACGACCCCGGAACACTGATCCGCACCGACGTCGCGCTCCTGCAGACCACGCGGATCGCCGACACGGCCCTGCAGTCCCTCAAGTCCCCGGAACGCCCGGAAGACTTCATGCGCGACTACCGGGGCACCGGCTTGACCAACAACCTGCTGCAGATCACCGTGACAGGCGACAGCGACGCGGAAGCGGTGGCCCGGGCCAAGGCGCTGGCCGACGCGTTCGTCGCGGACCATGTGAGCCGGATGCAGGAGGCCGCGAAGGCCGAGGCCAAGGCCCTGCTCGACCAGCGTGACCGCATGCGCACCGAGCTCGCCCAGGTCAACAAGGCGATCGGGGACCGGTCCCCGGGAAGCGACCCGAAAGCGTCGGCGAGCATCGAGTCGCTCTTCGCCCGCCGGGCCGAGCTCAATTCACGGATCGCCGATTTCGACCAACGCGCCGCCGAAGCACGCACCGGCACGCCCAAACTCGTCGCCGGCACGCAGATCGTGGACGCCCCGCGCGCGATGCCGCACTCCCTGCCCAAGGCCGCTGTCACCAACGCCGCCATCGGGTTCGTCCTCGGGCTCGTCCTCGGGCTCGCGGTGGCCGCGGTCGGCACGGTGGTGGCGGACCGCCCCGTGCTGCGCCGGGAGATCGCGGCGAACCTGGGCGCCTCGGTCATCGCGGAGTTGCGCCGCGCGCCCCGCCGGCCGGCCGGGCCGTGGCAGCGCCGAAGGACCCGGGCGGCACGGACAAGACTCACCGCGACCCTGGCCCGCACCGTGCGCGGCTCCGCGGAACCGGTGTCGCTGCTGGAACTGGGCTGTGCGCGCAGCACGAGCACGATCGCCCTGGACCTCGCCGCGGCACTGGCACCGGACGGTCCAGTGGTGATCGTCGACGGTCTGCCCGGCCCGGACCTCGCCAACAGCCGCCAGGAGCCAGGAGGCCCGACCGTGGTCAGCGGCGAGCAGGCCGCGGCCTTGCCGCATCCGGTGCGCCGACTCGGCGTCGGCTCGGTCGCGCCCGGCACGGCGTGGACCGACCTCCAGTACCTCGGTAGCCAGACCGTGCTCGTCGTGCGTGCCGGGCACGGCAGCGTCGCATGGCTGCACACCGTGGCGCGGCAACTCGCGGACCAGCGCATTCCGGTGATCGGCGTGGTGCTGATCGACCCCGATCCGCGTGATCGGACCGACGGCACGCTGTGGGACGGGCTGCACACCGCGCTGCGCGGCCACAACGAACGGCTGGCCCGGCAGTACGGGACGGGCCGGCGGCGGACGGAGCGACCGTCGATGCCGGCCGCACGGGTCCCGGACAGCGACCAGGAGGCACGGTAGACATGTGTGGCATCGCAGGCACGTACCAATGGCCGGACGGGAAGGCCGTGACCGACCGGCTCACCGACACCCTCGCCCACCGCGGCCCGGACGGGGCGGGCCGCTACAGCCACCCCGCCGGTGACGGCGAAGTGCACCTGGGGCACCGCCGGCTGGCCATCATCGACCTGTCCGAGACCGGCGCCCAGCCGATGGTCTCGGGCGGCCTCGCCCTGACGTACAACGGCGAGCTGTACAACGCTCCCGAACTCCGTGCCGAGCTGGCAGCCACCGGGGCGCGCTTCCGGGGTACCTCCGACACCGAGGTGCTGCTTGAGGCCTGGCGGCGTTGGGGCACGGACTGCCTGCCCCGGCTGCGCGGCATGTTCGCGTTCGCGATCTTCGACGAGCGAACCGGTGACCTGGTGCTCGCCCGCGACCAGCTCGGCATCAAGCCGCTGTTCCTGCTGCGGCGCGGTGCGGGCCTGGTGTTCGCCTCCGAGCTCAAGGCCCTCGCCGCCGTGACCGGCGGGTCGCTGCGGGTGGACCCTGCGGCGCTGGTGGCCTCGCTGCTGTACTACTGGGTGCCGGACTCGCGCTGCGCGTTCCGCGAGGCGGAGAAGCTGCCGCCGGGGAGCTGGCTGCGGTGCCGGCCCGACGGCCGGGTGGAGCGCGGCCGGTACTGGAACCTGAAGGACGTCGCCGCCGAGGGCCGGGAGCGGGCCCGGGCCGGCGAGCAGCCGGACGTGGCCGCCGTCGTCGAGGAGTCGACTCGGCGCCACCTGCTCTCCGACGTACCCGTGGCGACCTTCCTCTCCGGCGGTCTCGACTCCAGCTACCTGACCGCGCTGGCGGCCCGCGACCGACCCGGGATCTCCGCTTACACGATCGGGTTCCGCGCCGAGGACGCCAGGTTCGAGGCGATGCCGGACGACCTGCGCTACGCCCGGCAGGTGGCCGAGCGGTTCGGCGTGGACCTGCACGAGATCGAGATCGCCCCGAACGTGCTCGACCTGCTGCCGCAGATGACGTACAGCCTTGACGAGCCGATCGGCGACCCCGCCGCGATCAACACCTTCCTGATCTGCGAGGCCGCGCGGGAGGCCGGGGTCAAGGTGATGCTCTCGGGGATGGGTGCCGACGAGCTGTTCGCCGGTTATCGCAAGCACCTGGCCAACCTGCTCGCGCTGCGCTACCAGCGCGTGCCCCGGCCTCTGCGGCGCGGCCTGTCGAGGGCCGTGGACCGGCTGCCGGTCGCGACGGCCCGCCGGGGGTACCGGTCGGTGCGCTTCGCCAAGCGGTTCCTCTCCTTCGCCGATCTGCCGGAGGAGACCGCGTTCCGGCGCAGCTACACCATGTACGACCAGGACGAGCTGCTCGCCCTTGTCGATCCGGACTTGGCCGGGACGGTCGAGGACGTGCTGACCGAGCACGCGGACATCTACCAGGACAACGACCTCGACGACTTCGTCAACCGCATGTGCCTGGGCGACGCCCGGATGTTCCTGCCGGGCCTGAACCTCGCCTACACGGACCGCTCCAGCATGGCCGCGTCGACCGAGGTGCGGGTGCCGTACGTGGATATCGAGGTGGTCAAGGCGGCGTTCGCCGTGCCCGGCGATCGCAAGATCGTCGGACGGCAGGGCAAGGCCGTCCTCAAGGAGGCGGCCACCTCGATCCTGCCCCGGGAGATCGTGTACCGGCCCAAGGGCCTGTTCAGTGCCCCGCTGCGCGCCTGGATGAGCCGGGATCTGGCACCGCTGGTGCGCGAGGTGGTCAACGACGGTGTGCTCGTCAGTTCCGGGTTCCTGCGCCGCGACGCGCTGGCGCGCATGGTCGCCGAGGACGCCGCCGGGCAGCGGGACTTCTCCAAGCATCTGTGGCATGTGCTGACGCTCGAGTACTGGTATCGCGGCGCGACCTCTGGCTCCGGCCAGAGCCAAGCGGCCTGACAGCGTTGAAACAAGAGGAGCTCGGGTGAAACAGGTTGTTCAGAACTACAAGAGCGGCGAGCTGGCGGTGCTCGACGTGCCGGCGCCGGGGTGCAAGCCGGGCGGAGTGCTGGTCCGCACCGCCTACTCGCTGATATCCACCGGAACCGAGCTCATGAAGGTGTCCGAGGCCGGCATGTCGATGCTGGGCAAGGCCCGCTCCCGGCCGGACCAGGTGGCCAAGGTCATGCAGAGCGTGGCCACCAACGGGGTGCCCGCCACCTACCGCAAGGTGATGGGCAAGCTGGACTCGTACACGCCGCTGGGCTACTCGCTGTGCGGGGTGGTCGAGCAGGTCGGCGCCGGGATCGACGATGTGGCGGTCGGTGACGTCGTGGCCTGCGCGGGCAATGAACACGCGTTGCACGCCGAGCTGAACTGGGTGCCGAAGAACCTCTACGCCCGGGTGCCCGACGGTCTCGCGCCGCGGCACGCGGCCTTCGGCACCGTCGGGTCGATCGCGTTGCAGGGCGTTCGCCGGGGCGAACCGCAGCTCGGCGACGTGGCACTCGTCATCGGCCTCGGGCTGATCGGTCAGCTGGTCGTGCAGCTCCTCGCCGCCTCGGGAGTCCGCGTCGTCGGGGCCGATCCCGACCCGGTGCGCTGCGAGCTCGCCGAGCGCCTGGGCGCGGCGGCCTGCGGCGATCCCGCGTCCGCGGCCGTGGAAGCCGCCGTCGCCGAACTCACCGGCGGTCACGGCGTGGACCAGGTGTACCTGGCCGCCGGCGGCGCCACCAACCAGCCCGTCGAGCTGGCCGCCCGGTTGAGCAGGGACCGCGGCCGCGTCGTCGACATCGGCAAGTGCCGTCTGGACCTGCCGTGGAACGCGTACTACGAGAAGGAGCTCGACGTCCGGTTCTCCCGCAGTTACGGCCCCGGGCGCTACGACCCGGAGTACGAGCTGGAGGGCCGGGACTACCCCATCGGCTACGTGCGCTGGACCGAGCGCCGCAACCTGGCGTGCTTCCTCGATCTCGTCGCCCGCGGCAGCGTCGACGTGGAGCCCCTGGTCTCCCACATCGCCGACTTCGACGACGCAGTCGAGACGTACCAGCGCCTGAAGGACGGCGAGTTGAAGGCCGTGGCCGTGCTGTTCCGGTATCCGGACCAGGTGGAGGACGCGGGGGAAGCGGCGGCCCCGGTGGTGGCCGTGCCCGCGGTGAAGCGACCCGGCGGTGGAGTGTCCACGCCGGGCCGGACCGCCAAGTCACCGGTGCGCCTCGCCTTCGTCGGTGCGGGAAACTACGCGACGTCGATGCTGCTGCCGCACCTGGCACAGCGCGACGGTGTCGAGCTGTCGACAGTCGTCACCACGACGGCGCTGTCAGCGGCCAACGCGCAGCGCAAGTTCGGTTTCGCCGAGGCGACCACCGATCTCGACGCCGTGCTCGGTGACAAGTCCATCGACGCGGTGTTCGTGGTCACCCGCCACAGCTCGCACGCCGAACTGACCCGGCAGGCACTGCTGGCCGGCAAGGCCGTGTTCGTGGAGAAGCCCCTGGCCCTCACCGAGGACGAGCTGACCGGCGTACTCGCGGCGGTGGAGGAGTCCGGCAACGACCGGCTGCAAGTGGGCTTCAACCGCCGGTTCGCGCCACTGCTCCAGGAGGCCAGGAAGCGGTTCGGCGCCCGGACCGGCCCGGCGAGCCTGCGCTACCTGGTCAACGCGGGTCGGCTCCAGCACGGCAGCTGGTACCTCCAACAGGGCACCGAGGGCTCGCGGTTCGCCGGCGAGGGCGGGCACTTCATCGACACGGCGAGCTGGCTGCTCGACGCCGCCCCGGCCTCGGTGTACGCGGTCGCCCCCTCCGGCAACGAGGACCTGCAGGTCGTGCTGCGCTACCCGGACGGGTCCACCGCCACCATCAGTTACGTCACCACCGGCGCGCCCGGCTTCCCCAAGGAGACGCTGGACCTCGTCGCGGACGGCAAGGTGCTGCGGCTCGACGACTTCGTCCGTGCCTCTGTTGACGATGCCCGCCGTAAGCGGTGGGTCAGTTCGCGGCTGCCCAAGGCCAGGGACAAGGGCCAGAACGCCGAACTGGCCGCGTTCGTCAGGGCCGTTCGGACCGGCGGGCCGATGCCGGTGCCGCTGGAGTCGCTGGTCGCCACCACGGCGGCCACCCTCGCCGTGCAGGCCGGCCTGGTCACCGGCGTGCCGGTGACGTTGGCGGGGGCGCGATGACGGTGAGCTCGGGGAGCGCGGGCTGGTACCTGCGGCGGCTGTCCCGGATGGGACCGCGGGAGGTCGGCGGCCGGGTGGGCGACGCGGTGCGCAGGCGGCGATGGCGGTCGGCGCGGCCCGACTGCCCGAGCGTGACCAGCGCCCGGTTCTCCGCGGTACTGCCCGCCGGCACGATCGCCGCAATACCTCCGGACGCCGCCAAGCGCGTCATCGCCGAGGCGGACCGGCTGATGGACGGGCACGCAGTGTTCTTCGGGGTGGACCGCGACGACCTGGCCGACCCGGACTGGCGGTACGACCCGAAGACCGGGCGCAGGGCTCCGTCCGGTTACGCCTTCGACGTGCCGTATCGCGACGAGGACGCGGTCGGGGACATCAAGCAGATCTGGGAGCCGTCCCGGCACCAGTACCTCACCGTGCTCGCCGCCGCCTACGCGGTCACCGGGGACGAGCGGTACGCCGAGCGCGTGGCCGAGCACCTACGGTCGTGGTGGGCGGCCAACGCGCCGCTGCGCGGCGTGCACTGGACCAGCGGCATCGAGCTGGGGATCCGGCTGCTGTCCTGGGTGTGGATCCGCCGGTTGCTCGACGGCTGGCCGGGCGCGGCCGACCTGTTCGAGGACAACGCGGTGGCGCGGAACCAGATCTGGCACCACCAGCGCTGGCTGGCCGCCTTCCCCAGCCGGGGATCCTCGGCGAACAACCACGTCATCGCTGAGGCCGCCGGGCAGTTCGCCGCGGCCTGCGCGTTCGGATGGTTCCCCTCCTCGGCGCGTTGGCGAGCCGACGCGCTGCGGTCGCTGGAGCGGCAGCTGCGAAGCAACACCTTCACCTCCGGCCTCAACCGCGAGCTGGCCACCGAGTACCACGGACTGGTGCTGGAGCTCGGCCTGGCAGCCGTGGCCGAGGCGGATGCCGCAGGCAGGCCGGTCCCCGCGTCGGTCCGGCTGGTGCTGCTGCGGATGACCGACGCGCTCGCGGCCGTCGTGGACAACCGGCTGCGGCCGCCGCGCCAGGGGGACGCGGACGACGGGCACGGCCTGGTCGTGGACGGTGCGGGCACCGACCGCTGGGCCTCGCTGCTTGCCACCGGGGACGCCGTGTTCGGCCGGCTCACCTGGTGGCCGGTGGTGACCAGCACCGATGTGCGCACCCCGCTGCTGGCCGCGCTCATCCGGCCGTACGCGACGAAGGGAACCCCACGCCCTCCAAGCCGACCAGGCCACTTCGCCGACGCGGGCATGACCATCCTGCGCGGACCGGCAGGGACGGGAGAGATCTGGTGCCGCTGCGACGGCGGTCCGCACGGGTTCCTGTCCATCGCCGCGCACGCCCACGCCGACGCGCTGTCCGTGGAGGTCCGGCACGACGGGGTCGACGTGCTCGCCGACCCGGGGACGTACTGCTACCACGGGCAGCCCGAGTGGCGGCAATACTTCCGGTCGACCCTCGGCCACAACACCCTGCAACTGGACGGCGGTGACCAGTCCGTCTCCGGCGGCCCGTTCCTGTGGACCCGGCATGCCCGCAGCCGCGTCCTGGTCGCGGACACCTCCGGCACCTGCGACGGGGGGACGGCCCGCTGGTGCGCCGAGCACGACGGCTACCAGGGCTCCGTGCACCGCCGCCGGGTGGAGCTGACGGCCGCGAGCCAGGAGCTGAAGGTGATCGACGAGGTCCGCGGCCAACACAGCCCGCGCCGGGCCGTGCGGTTGGCGTTCCACCTCGGCCCGGCGATCACCGCGGAGCTGGCGGGCAACCGGGCCGTGCTCACCTGGACCCGGGACGGCGAGGACCGCTCCGCGGATCTCGACCTGCCCGGGCAGCTGAGCTGGCGGGCGCATCGCGGCGAGAGTGACCCGCCGCTGGGCTGGTACTCCGCCGGCTTCGGGCGCAAGGAACCCGCCACCACGCTGATCGGCACCGGCGTCGCCGACGGCTCGGAGGGCTTCACGACCGTACTCAGGTTCCACGGCTAGGGAGGAGGGAGGACACGTGGGGATCAAGTGGCGGAACCGGGCGTTGCCGGCAGCACCGCTGGCGCTGGCGCTGCTGGTGGCGACCGGCTGTGAGAGCACGCCGGGCGGCTCGGCAGCGGAGCCGACCACCGCGCCGTCCACGTCCGCGGCCCGATCCGTGGCCCGGGTGTGCGCCAAGCCCGCCGCCGGGCCGGCGAAGGCACCGACGGGCGCGGTGACGGTCGACCCCTCGGTGGTCGGCGACCTGGCCGCGAAGACCAAGAGCAGTCCCGCGCACACCACGTTCTGGCTCCGACCGGGCACACACAGGCTCGATCCGGACCGCTACGCCCAGGTCCTCCCCAAGGAGGGGGACAGCTACCTCGGCGCGCCGGGCGCGGTGCTCGACGGCCACAAGACCAACCAGTACGCGTTCGGCGGCGCCGCCGGCGACGTCACCATCCGCTACTTGGCCGTGCAGGGATTCGTCGCGCCGCAGAACGAGGGCGTGGTCAACCATGATTCGGCCGACGGGTGGGTGATCGAGCACACGACGATCCAGTACAACTCGGGCGCCGGGCTGATGGCCGGAGCCCGCCAGCAGGTCCGCGCCAGTTGCCTGCGCGGCAACGGCCAGTACGGCATGAACGCGTACAAGAACGGCGGCCCCATCAGCGGCCTGGTCGTCGAGGGCAACGAGATCGTGGGCAACAACACCGACGAGTGGGAGCGGCGGAAGCCGGGCTGCGGCTGTACCGGAGGTGTCAAGTTCTGGGCCGTCAACGGCGCCGACGTACGCGGCAACTGGGTGCACGACAACCGCGGAACCGGGTTGTGGGCGGACACCAACAACAACGACTTCCGCATCGAGGACAACGTGCTGGAGGCCAACGACGGTGCCGCGCTGATCTACGAGACCAGCTACAACGCGGTCATCCGGAACAACACGATCCGGCGGAACAACTGGGTCGAGGGCCGCAAGTACGCCGACCGCGGCGACACCTTCCCGTATCCGACCGTCTACCTGTCCGAGTCCGGCGGCGAACCACGGATCCGGGCCCGCACGGACAAGATCGAGATCTACCGGAACGTGCTGGAGAACAACTGGTCCGGAATCACCCTGTGGGAGAACGCCGACCGGTTCTGCAACAGCCCGGCCAACACCTCGTCCGGCGACTGCACATTGCTGGTGCGGCACTCCGACCGCTGCGCGCGGCCGGCGATCGCCGCCGCACCGCTCTACACCGACTGCCGGTGGAAGACCCAGCGGGTGGACATCCACAACAACCGCTTCGCCCTGGACACGTCCGTCGTCGACTGCACCGTCAAGTGCGACCGCATGGCGGTGCTGGCCAACTACGGCACCTATCCGGACTGGTCGCCGTACCAGGGCGAGCAGGTGGCTGAGGCGATCACCCTCAAGCAGCACAACCGCTGGCACGACAACGTCTACATCGGACCATGGAAGTTCATCGCCCACGACCCGAGCCGGGTGCTCGACCTCGGGCAGTGGCAGGGCACGCCGTACCAGCAGGACGCGGGCAGCACCTTCGCGCCACAGGCCGGTGGTTGAGATGGACGGGAACCCGATACCCGGTGGGCTGCCGGGCGGACCGGATACGGCGGGCCTGCGGCCCGGCGCCGAACCGCGCCCTGCCGGCACACCGAGGATCGTCGCCATGGCCTGGGGGCTGCTGGTCCTCAACACGCTCGGCTCCGCCGGGGCGAAGACCATCATCCCGCTCCCCCGCTCCCTCATCCAGCTGGTCACCATGGGCGCGCTGGTCGCCGCGTTCGCGCTGGCGCTCGCACTCAACCTCCGGCTACGCGTCCAGACCAGCGCCTTCTTGTTCCTCCTCACCCTGCTGCTGGTGCCGAGCGTGATCTCCAGTGCGCACCTGGAGTCCGGTTTCGGCGCGCTCTTCCGGTGCGCCCGACTGGCTCTCTTCATCGGCACGCTGTGGCTGCTCAGCCGCTGGTGGGACGGCGGCCCGGCATTCGTCCGCCACCACATCCGGATGTACTTCGCGGTGCTCGGGTCGGTGGCCGCCGGCCTGGTCATCTCACCGGGCGCGGCCCTGCCCGACCTCTACGGCGGGCGGCTCGTCGGCGCGTTGTGGCCGCTCACGCCGCCGCAGATCGGACAGTACGCCGCAGTGATCATCGGGCTCACCGTGCTGCTCGTCCTGGGCCGCCGGACCGACCGGGCCAGCGCGGTGGTGATCATCGTGCCGTCCCTCCTCCTGCTCGCGTTGACCCATACCCGCACGGCCACGCTCGGTCTGTTCATCGGGCTGACGTTGGCGATCGGCTCGCTGTTCCTGACCAGCGCCGCGGCCCGCCGCTTCTTCACCTGGGCGGTTCTGTGCGCCCTGGTGGCCGCGGTGGGGTTCGCCTCCGCGCTACAGGCGTGGTTCCTGCGCGGACAGAGCCAGGAGAACTTCTCCAACCTCACCGGCCGGGCCAAGGTCTGGGACGCCTTGCTGGCCGCGCCCCGTACGACCGCGGAGAAGGTGTTCGGCGTGGGCCTGGGCGACAAGTCGTTCGGCGGGCTGCCGATCGACAACAGCTGGCTGGCCGTCTACAACGAGCAGGGTCTGATCGGCGTCACCCTGGTGGCGGCGATCATCATCGTTCTTGCCGGCGTCGCGTTGCTGCGGCCGCCGTCGCTGTCGAGAGCCTGCGCGATATTCCTCATCAGCTACTGCGCGATCGCGTCGTACACCGAGGCCGGCCTTGGCGACGCCTCGCCGTATCTGCTGCATCTCGCCGTGGCCGCCTCGCTGCTGGCGACACCCGGCGCGGCCACGTCCATCCCGACGCCCGCAGTCCCTCGACGACATCTCCCGCGCTGGGCCAAGGACCGGAGGTGACCTCAAGCATGCACGTGCTCGTAGTGCACAACCGCTACGCCTCGGCGCAGCCGAGCGGGGAGAACAAGGTCGTCGACCAGGAGGTGGCGCTGCTGCGCGGGGCCGGCCACCGGGTCGAGGTGTTCGAGCGGCGCAGCGACGAGATCGCCGCCCGGTCCCTGCTGGGCAAGGTCGCGGTGCCGCTGCTGGTGCCGTGGAACCCGGCGGTCCGCTCGGAGCTCGCCGCCCGGCTCCGTACCGAGCGGCCGGACGTGGTGCACGTCCACAACGTCTTCCCGCTCCTGTCGCCGGCGGTGCTGGCCGCCTGCGCCGACGCCGGTGTGCCCGCCGTGGCCACGCTGCACAACTACACCCAGATCTGCCCGCCGGGCACTCTGCAGCGGGACGGCCGGCCGTGCACGGAGTGCGTCGGGTCCTCGCCGCTGCCCGCCGTCCGGCACGGCTGCTACCGGAACTCCCGCCTCGCGACGGTGCCGCTCGCGGTGAGCCTGTCGGTCAACCGGCGGCGGTGGTGGTCCGGCGTGGAGCGGTTCTTCTGCATCTCCGCGGCGCAGCGCGACGTCCTGGTGCGGTCCGGAATGCCGGCCGAGCGGCTGACGGTGAAGCACAACTTCGTTCCGGAGCCCGGCACTTGCCGCATGGGTGACGGCGAGCATGTGCTGTATCTCGGCCGGCTGGCGGAGGCCAAGGGCGTGCGGCTGCTCATGGCCGCGTGGGACGAGATCGCCGCGGACGGCGGTGTGGGCGTGCCGCTCGTGGTCGCCGGCGCGGGGCCACTGGAGCGAGAGGTGACGGCCTGGGCGGCGGGCCGGGACGACGTGCGGTACGTCGGCCTGTACGACCCGGCCCAGTGCCGGGAGGCCGTCGCGCGGTCGGTCGCCGTGGTGGCTCCCTCAACGTGGCTGGAGGCGTTCGGCCTGGTGGTCGTGGAGGCGATGGCGGCGGGGGTCCCGGCCGTCGCCGCCGGCCACGGCGCCTTCGTCGAACTCGTCGAGGACGGCGTGACCGGGCTGCTGCACCAGCCGGGCGAGCCCGCCTCACTCGCGTCCTGCCTGCGCCGGATCACGGCCGATTCGGCCGGCAACCGGGAGATGGGCCAGGCGGCCCGGCGCCGTTACGAGCAGGGGTTCAGCCCGGCCGTCGGCCTTGAGCGCCTGGTGGAGGGGTACCGAACCGCGATCGCGGGTCGGTCCGGCGGCGGGGACAGCCCGCCGCCGGTAGGGGACAAAAGCACTGGCTCGCGACGGGGCACCCGCGCGAACAGGGGGGATGGGGGCAGTACATGACACGATGCCGACTCTGCGGCTCGGCGGCGCTGGCGAGCGTCGTCGATCTGGGGGCGACCCCGCCGTGCGAGAGCTTTCTCGCCGCGGACCAACTGGACCAACCGGAGCCCGCGTACCCGCTGCACCTGCGGGTCTGCACCGACTGCTGGCTCGCGCAGATCCCGCCGCTGATCACACCGGAGGAGACGTTCAAGGAGTACGCGTACTTCTCCTCGTACTCGACCTCCTGGGTGGAGCACGCGCGCACGTTCGTCGCCGACGCCGTGGAGCGGGTGGGTCTCGGCCCCGACGCCTTCGTGGTCGAGGTCGCGAGCAACGACGGGTACCTGCTGAAGCACGTGGCGGACCGGGGGATCCGCTGCCTCGGCATCGAGCCGTCGGTGAACGTCGGCGCCGCGGCGCGGGACGCGGGTGTGCCCACGCTCACGGAGTTCCTGAGCCCGGACACCGGCTCGGCCGTCCGCGCCGAGCACGGCCCGGCGGACCTGGTCGTGGCCAACAACGTGTACGCGCACATCCCCGACGTGGTCGGGTTCACCGAGGGGCTGCGCGCCCTGGTGGCCGACGACGGCTGGGTCTCGATCGAGGTGCAGCACCTGCTGACCCTGATCGAGGAGAACCAGTACGACACGATCTACCACGAGCACTTCCAGTACTACACGGTCGCGTCCGCGATCCGAGCCCTTGCGAGCGGCGGACTCACGCTCGTGGACGTCGAGTTGCTGCCCACGCACGGCGGCTCCATCCGGCTGTGGGCCCGGCCGGCCGAGGTGGCCGGCGAGCCGAGCCGGAGGGTGGCTGACGTACTGGAGAAGGAGAAGGCCGCCGGGCTGCAGGAGCTGTCCGGGTACACCGAGTTCTCCGCCCGGGTGGCCAAGGTGCGCCGGGACCTGCTGCGGTTCCTCATCGAGGCGGCCGAGCGCGGCGAGACGGTGGTCGGCTACGGCGCCCCGGGCAAGGGCAACACCCTGCTCAACCACTGCGGCATCCGGCCCGACCTGCTCGCGTACACGGTCGACCGCAACCCGTACAAGCACGGCAGGTTCACCCCGGGCACCCGCATCCCGATCCTGCCGCCCGAGCAGATCGCCGCCGACAAGCCGGACTACGTCCTCGTCCTCCCGTGGAACCTGCGGGCCGAGCTGGTCGAGCAGTTGTCCTTCGTGCACGACTGGGGCGGCCGACTCGTCTTCCCCATACCGGAACTGGGCATTGTCGAGGCCGCGTCTTGAAAGGGCACAGCATGAAGGTCGTTCTGTTCTGCGGCGGTTACGGGATGCGGATGCGCAGCGGTGCCGCGGACGACGTCCCCAAGCCGATGGCGATGGTCGGCCCGCGACCGCTGATCTGGCACGTCATGCGCTACTACGCGTACTTCGGGCACACCGAGTTCATCCTGTGCCTCGGCTACGGGGCTCACCACATCAAGGACTTCTTCCTCAACTACAAGGAGACGACGTCCAACGACTTCGTGCTGCGGGGCGGGCGGACCGAGCTGCTGTCCACCGACATCTCGGACTGGACGATCACGTTCGTGCAGACGGGCATCGAGTCACCGATCGGAGAGCGGTTGCGCCGGGTGCGGCACCACCTGGAGGGCGAGGAGATGTTCCTCGCCAACTACGCCGACGTGCTCACCGACGCCCCGCTGCCGCAGATGATCGACAGCTTCGCCCGGCGCGACGCCGGCGCGTCGATGATGGTGGTGCCGCCGCAGTCCTCGTTCCACTGCGTGGAGCTGGGCGAGGACGGACTGGTGGGGGGCATCACCGCGGTGAGCGAACTGCCCCTGTGGGAGAACGGCGGCTACTTCGTGCTCCGCCAGGAGGTCTTCGACCACATCCCCGAGGGCGGGGACCTGATCGCTGACGGATGCGCCCAACTGGCCAAGCGGGGGCGGCTGGTGGCGCATCAGCACCGCGGCTTCTGGAAGCCGACGGACACCGTGAAGGAGCGGGCCGCGCTCGACGACGCCTACGCCAGGGGCGACCGTCCGTGGGCCGTGTGGGAGCGGGACAGTGCCGGAGTCAGAGCGTGATCCGGCTTGGGGCCGGGCGCCTGGACCGGATCGTCGCGGTGGGCGCGCACTGCGACGACATCGCGATCGGCGCCGGTGGCACGCTGCTGACGCTGTGCCTCGCGCGGCCGGGAATCCGCGTCGACGCACTGGTGCTCTCCGGCGGCGGCACCGACCGGGAGCAGGAGGAGCAGGCCGCGCTCGCCGCCTTCTGCCCGGGCGCCGACCTGCGGCTTACGGTCCTCAAGTTGGCGGACGGCCGACTGCCGGCACAGTGGGAGGAGGCCAAGGCCGCGGCCGAGGAGCTGCGCGGGCAGACCGACCCGGATCTCGTGCTGGCCCCGCGCACCGATGACGCGCACCAGGATCACCGCGGCCTGGCGCAGCTGATACCCACCGCGTTCCGTGACCACCTCGTACTCGGCTACGAGATCGTCAAGTGGGACGGCGATCTCGGCCGTATGGCGGCGTATCAGCCGCTGTCGCCGGAGATCGCCGAACAGAAGGTGCGGCTGCTGCAGGAGCACTACCCCTCGCAGCGGCACCGGCCCTGGTACGACCGGGAGGCCTTCCTCGGTCTTGCGCGAATCCGCGGCATCGAATGCCACGAGCGATACGCCGAGGCGTTCGCCGTCACCAAACTCACGCTCAACCTGGGGGGTTGAACCTTGCGCGTACTACTGACCGGACACCAGGGATACCTGGGAACCGTCATGGCTCCGGTCCTCACGGCCGCCGGAAACGAAGTCGTCGGCCTCGACTCCGGCCTGTTCGCCGACTGCGTCCTCGGCCCGTCGCCCGACGACCCGCAGGGGCATCAGGTGGACCTGCGCGACGTCACGGCCGAACACGTGGCCGGAGTGGACGCCGTGATCCACCTGGCCGCGCTGTCCAACGACCCGCTGGGGTCGCTGGCGCCGGAGCTCACCTACGACATCAACCACCACGCGTCCGTACGCCTTGCGCGGCTGGCCCGCGAAGCCGGCGTGCGGCGCTTCCTCTACGCGTCGACCTGCTCGGTGTACGGCGCCGCCGGCGGCGACGAGCTGGTGGGCGAGGACGCCCCGCTGCGCCCGGTGACGCCGTACGCGGAGTCCAAGGTGCGGGTGGAGGACGACCTGCACGCGCTGGCCGACGGCGACTTCAGCCCGGTGTTCATGCGCAATGCCACCGCCTTCGGCTACTCACCCCGGCTGCGCGCCGACATTGTGCTGAACAACCTGGTGGGCCACGCGCTCCTCTCCGGCGAGGTGCTCGTGCTCTCCGACGGCACCCCCTGGCGCCCGCTGGTGCACGCCGCCGACATCGCCCGGGCCTTCGCGGCCGCGCTGACCGCGCCGCGCGAGGCGGTGCGCGACCGGGCGTTCAACATCGGCAGCGAGACCAACAACGTCACGGTCGCGGAGATCGCCGAGCAGGTCGCCGACGCGGTGCCCGGCGCGAAGGTGAGGATCACCGGGGAGAACGGCGCCGATCCACGGTCGTACCGGGTGGACTTCTCCCGCTTCCGCGCCGCGATACCCGGCTTCGACTGCGAGTGGACGGTGAAGCAGGGCGCGCTCGAACTCGCCGAGGCCTACCGGAAGTTCGAGCTGACCCGGGAGGACTTCGAGCGACGCTTCACCCGCCTTGCCGTGCTGCGCGCGGCGTCCGACGCCGGTACCGTCGACGACACCCTGCGGTGGCGCCGATGACCACGGCCGGCGAACAGCCGATGGCCACCGCCGGCGAAGAGATGTACGCGCTGGTGGAGCGGCTGTACCCGCTGTGCCGGAGCATCACCGGCGACGGTGTGCGCGCCACCCTGGACATCGTCGGCGAGTACGTCCCGCTCCAGATGCACGAGGTGCCGACCGGGACGCACGTGCTCGACTGGACGGTGCCGCAGGAGTGGAACATCCGGGACGCGTACATCGCCGACACCGCCGGAAACCGGGTCGTCGACTTCGCCGCGTCCAGCCTGCACGTGCTCGGCTACAGCGTGCCGGTGTCGGCGACCATGCCGCTGTCCGAGCTGCGCGGACACCTGCACACCCTGCCGGAGCACCCGAGTTGGGTGCCGTACCGCACCAGCTACTACAAACCGGAGTGGGGGTTCTGCCTGGCCCAGGAGACCCTGGATGCGATGCCGGACGGCGAGTACGAGGTGCGCATCGACTCCACGCTCGCGGACGGCCACCTCACGTACGCCGAGCACGTGGTCCCCGGGCAGGTCGCGGACGAGGTGATCGTCTCCTGCCACGTCTGCCATCCGTCGCTGGCCAACGACAACCTGGCCGGCATCGCGGTGGCGACGTTCCTGGCCCGGGCGCTGGCGGAGCGGACGCCGTACTACACCTACCGGTTCATCTTCGCGCCCGGCACCATCGGCGCGATCACCTGGCTGGCCCGCAACGCGGAGCGGATCAATGGGGTATCCCCTGCTCGAGCGGAGCCGAGAGCTCGGGGAAGGGTCAAGCACGGCCTCGTGCTGGCCTGCGCAGGCGACCGGGGCCAACTGACGTACAAGCAGAGCAGGCGCGGCGACGCGGAGATCGACCGGGTGATGCGGCATGTGCTGGCCGCCTCCGAACGCCTGTACCACATCACGGAGTTCACTCCCTACGGCTACGACGAGCGGCAGTTCTGCTCGCCCGGGTTCAATCTCGGCGTGGGCTCGCTCAGCCGGACGCCGTACGCCGGCTATCCCGAGTACCACACCTCGGCGGACAACCTGGACTTCGTCTCCCCGGAGGCGATGGCGGACACCCTCGCCGTCTGCCGCGAGGCGTTCGCCGTCCTCGACCGCAACCGGAGGTTCCTCAATCTCAGCCCCTACGGCGAACCACAGCTGGGCCGACGCGGGCTGTACGACGCGCTCGGCGGCCGCAGCGACACCAAGCAGGCCCAGATGGCCATGCTCTGGGTGCTCAGCCTCTCGGACGGCGAGCACAGTCTGCTGGATGTCGCCGAGCGGTCCGGTCTGCCGTTCAGCGCCGTCGCCGCCGCGGCCGACGCCCTGCACGGCGCCGAGCTGATCAAGGCATGACGCCGATGCCCACCGGGGAGGGGAAGGCGACGGCACCGGCCGGATCCGCCAAGCGGGCCATGGTCGGCCGACTGTCCTGGGGACTGGCCGACCAGGCGGCCTCCAGCATCAGCAACTTCGTGGTGGGCATCTACGTGGCCCGCTCGCTGGGGCTGACCGCGTTCGGCGTGTTCAGCCTGGCCTGGGTGACCTACGGCGTGGTGCTCAACGTCTCCCGCGGGCTGGCCACCGACCCCCTCGTGGTGCGCTTCAGCGGCGTGTCGGATGCGTCCTGGCGCGGGGCGGTGGCCCGGTCGTCGGGTACCGCGCTCGGCGTCGGTGCCGCCCTCGGCGCGGCGTGTCTGGTGGTCGGGCTTGGTCTCGGCGGCCGCGTGGGGCCCGCGTTCGCCTGCCTCGGCGTCATGCTGCCGGGGCTGCTGCTGCAGGACGCCTGGCGGTTCTCGTTCTTCGCCGCCGGCGCCGGGCGGAAGGCGTTCATCAACGACGTCGTGTGGGGCGTCGCGCTCGTTCCGGCCATGGTCGTGGCGGCTCACGCGGGCAACGTGGCCGCTTTCGTGCTCGCCTGGGGCGCGTCCGCCACGGTGGCGGCGGCGTACGGCTACCTCCAGTCCGGCATCCGGCCCCGGGCGACCGAGGCGCGCGGATGGCTCGGCGAGCAGCGCGATCTCGGCTACCGGTACCTGGTCGAGAACGTCAGCCTCAGCGGCGCGAGCCAGCTGCGGGCGTACGGGCTCGGCGCGATCGTCGGGGTCGGCGCGGTGGGTGCGGTGCGCGGCGCCGAACTCCTGCTCGGCCCTTTCCTCGCGGTGCTGATGGGTCTGTCGCTGGTCACCGTTCCTGAGGCGGCACGGGTGCTGCGGCAAGCCCCGCACCGGCTGGGCAGGTTCTGCCTCCTGCTGGGCGGCGGGCAGGCGTCCGCCGCGCTGCTCTGGGGCGGCGCCCTGCTGCTGATGCCGGACCGGCTCGGCGAGTTCGTCCTGGGCGACGTCTGGCACTCCTCCGCACGGCTCATCGTGCCGGTCACGCTCGCCGTCGCGGGCGCGGGCCTCGGCACCGGCGCGGCGGCCGGTCTGCGCGCGCTCGGCGCGGCCCGGCGCAGCCTGCGCTCCCAGCTGTTCGCCTCCGCCTGCTATGTCAGCGGCGGGCTCGGCGGGGCGGCCGTCGCCGGCACGGCCGGCTCGGCCTGGGGCGTCGCCACCGCGACCGTCAGCGGCTCGGCCGTGTGGTGGCTGCACCTGCGTTCCGCCCTGCGCGAGCGCCACCACCACCCCATCCCCGAAGTGAGGACCTCATGACCGACCGACCCAGGCTGAGCATCGGCCTGCCCGTCTACAACGGCGAGGAGTACCTGGCCGAGTCGCTCGACGCCCTGCTCGGCCAGACCTACGAGGACTTCGAGCTGGTCATCTCCGACAACGCCTCGACCGACGGGACCCAGGAGATCTGCCACCAGTACGCGGCCAAGGACTCGCGCATCCGGTACCTCCGGCTGCCCCGGAACATCGGCGCCACGCCGAACCACAACCACGTGTTCACCGAGTCCCGCGGCGAGCTGTTCAAGTGGGCCTCGCACGACGACCTCTACGGCCGCGACCTGCTGCGGCGCTGCGTCGAGGCACTGGACGAGCGGCCCGACGTGATCCTCGCGCACACGGACCAGGCGGTCATCGACCAAGACGGCAAGCTGAAGGTCCCCTACGAGTACGGGCTCGCCACCGACTCGCCGCACGCGCCGGAGCGCTTCCGGAGCCTGCTGTTCGAGCCGGGAGGCGACGACTTCTACGGGGTGATGCGGGCCGACATGCTGCGCCGGGTGAAGCCGCTCGACAGCTACCACCACGCGGACCGCACGTTCGTCGCCGAGATCACTCTGCACGGGCCCTTCCACCAGGTGCCCGAGCTGCTGTACTTCCGCCGCGACCACCCCAACCGCGCCGAGCGGGCGAACCCTTCCAAGCGTTCCCGGTGCGTCAACCTGGACCCGCGCCGGGCCGGCCCACTGCACCCGACTCCCCGGCTGCTCGCCGAGTACGTCTGGGGTTTCGCCTCGGCGGTCCGGCGGGCGCCGTTGTCCGCCGCCGACCGGCGCGCGTGCTACGGCCACCTGGCCGCGTGGATGACCAGCCGGGTGCGGCCGGGCGCGGGCGAGCGGGTCGAGGACCGCGCCCCGGTCGAGCCGGGCGGACTCACCGTATCCGTAGACGCCCTCGTCGCCGGGCGTGAAGGGAGGCAGGCATGAAAACCGCGACACGTGTGGGGGTGTTCGGCCTGCTCGGCTCCGGCAACCTCGGCAACGACGGGTCGCTCCAGGCCGTGCTCGGGTACCTCCGCGCCGAGCACCCGGAGGCGGTCGTGGACGCGCTGTGCGGCGGACCCGAGGCCGTCACGGCCCGCTACGGGATCCCCGCGACGCGGCTGCACTGGTACCGCGGTGAGTACCGGACCGCGTCGCGGGCGGGCGCGATCGCGGCGAAGGGTCTGGGCAAACTCGTCGACGCCTTCCGCACCGCCGCCTGGGTGCGCCGTCACGACGTGGTGATCGTGCCGGGCATGGGCGTCCTGGAGGCCACACTGCCGCTGCGCCCGTGGGGCTTCCCGTACTCGCTGTTCCTTCTCTGCGCGAGCGGCCGGTTGCTGCGCACACGGGTCGCGCTGGTCAGCGTCGGCGCCGCCGAGATCGGCAACCGGCCAACCCGGGCCCTGGTGCGCTGGTCGGCGCGGCTGGCCGCGTACCGGTCGTACCGGGACACCCCGTCCCGCGACGCGATGCGGGCGATGGGCGTGGACACCGCGCGCGACGAGATCTACCCGGACCTCGCGTTCGCCCTGCCGACGCCGGGGGTTGCCGGCGCGCCCTCGGGCTCGCCGGGCCTGGTCTGTGTCGGTGTCATGGACTTCCACGGCGGCAACGACGACCGCCCCCGGGCCGAGGAGATATACCGGCGCTATCTCGACGGGACGATCCGGTTCGTCCGCGCGCTGGTCCAGGAGGGCAGGCAGGTCCGGCTGCTCACCGGTGACGAGTGCGATGCGTCGGTGGTCGCCGCGATCCTCGACGCGGTGGACTCGCCTCTGGTCACCGCTGCCGAGCCGGCCTCGCTTGGCGACCTGATGAAGGAGATGGCGGCCGCCGACACCGTGGTGGCGATCCGGTACCACAACCTGATCTGCGCGCTGAAGACCGGCACGCCGGTGCTCGCGCTCTGCTATGCGGCGAAGAGTGATGCGCTCATGGACCGGATGGGCCTCGGCGCGTACTGCCACCCGGCGCGCGACGTCGACGCCGACCGGCTACTGGAGCAGTTCCGGAAGCTGGAGAAGCACTCGGCCGAGCTACGGCAGACCCTCACCGAGCGGAACCTGGCCACCGCCCGGCACCTGGAGCAGCAGTTCGCGGCCTTGACCACGGCCCTGTTCCCGGCGGCCGACCACACCGACACCCTGCGGAAGGCTCCATGAAAGCGACCGAAGTCCCGGCGATCGCCGGTGCGTTCCTGTTCGAGCCGACGCCGTACGCCGACGAGCGCGGCTTCTTCTGCCGCACCTTCGACGTCGACGTGGTCCGCTCGGTGGGCCTCGACCCGCACGCCTTCGTCCAGGACAGCGTGTCCCGCTCGGCCCGGGGCGTGCTGCGCGGCCTGCACCTGCGCTCCGGCGCCGGAGAGGCCAAGCTGGTGCGGTGCTCGTACGGGAGGATCTTCGACGTCGTCGTGGACCTGCGGACAGACTCGCCGACCTACCTGGGCCGGGCCTTCTTCGAGCTGTCCGACCAGACGCAGGCGACCCTGTACATCCCGGCGGGGTGCGCGCACGGCTTCCAGGCGCTGACCGACACCGCCGACACCTCGTACCGGATCGACCGCCCGCACGATCCGGCCGAGGACGTGACGATCGCGTACGACGACCCGGAGCTCGCCATACCCTGGCCGCTGCCGGTCACATCGATGTCCCAGCGGGACCGGGAGGCGCCGAGCCTCGCCGAGGTCCTGAAACACAAGGAAGGGTGAAGTCGGCTTGGACACAGGAGAGTTCCAGCTCCCCCGGTCGCGGAAGGCGAACGAGCGGTTGCACGCCCTGATCCCCGGGGGCGCGCACACCTACGCCAAGGGCGACGACCAGTACCCCGAGAACCTGGCCCCGGTCATCAGCCACGGCCGCGGTGCCCACGTGTGGGACATCGACGGCAACCGTTACGTCGAGTACGGCTCCGGTCTGCGGTCGGTCAGCCTCGGCCACGCCCACCCGCGCGTGATCGAGGCGGTGCGGCGGGAACTCGACCGCGGCAGCAACTTCGTCCGGCCGTCCATCGTGGAGGTCGAGGCCGCGGAATGCTTCCTGGCCACGGTGCCGACCGCCGAGATGGTGAAGTTCGCGAAGAACGGCTCCGACGCCACCACCGCCGCGGTGCGCCTCGCCCGCGCCGCCACCGGGCGCCCGCGGGTGGCCCTCTGCGCCGACCATCCGTTCTTCTCCGTCGACGACTGGTTCATCGGTACCACACCGATGTCCGCCGGTGTTCCGGCGGCGACCAACGAGCTCACCGTGGCGTTCCCATACGGGGACCTGGCCGCCACGGAGGAGCTGCTCACCCGGTACCAGGACGAGGTCGCCTGCCTGATCCTCGAACCCGCCACCCACACCGAGCCGCCCCCCGGGTACCTCGCCGGCCTGCGCGGGCTGGCCGACCGGCACGGCTGCGTACTGATCTTCGACGAGATGATCACCGGCCTCCGCTGGTCCGAGGCGGGCGCCCAGGGCCTGTACGGCGTCGTCCCCGACCTCTCCACGTTCGGCAAGGCGCTGGGCAACGGATTCGCCGTCTCCGCGCTGGCCGGGCGCCGCGATCTGATGGAGCTGGGCGGGCTGCGCCACTCCGGCGACCGCGTGTTCCTGCTGTCCACCACGCACGGCGCGGAAACACACGCGCTGGCCGCCGCGATGGCCGTACTCACCACGTACGTGGAGGAGGGCATCACCGCGCGGCTGCACGCCCTCGGCGAGCGGCTGGCCGCCGGTGTCCGCGACACCGCGGCCGGCATGGGCGTCGGCGACCACATCGTCGTACGGGGCCGGGCCAGCAACCTGGTCTTCGCCACCCTCGACGAGAACGGGCAGCCGTCACAGCAGTACCGCACCCTGTTCCTGCGCCGGCTCCTCGCGGGCGGGGTGCTGGCCCCGTCGTTCGTGGTGAGCAGCGCGCTCGACGACGCCGACATCGATCACACCGTCGACGTGGTGGCCCAGGCATGTGCGGTGTACCGGAAGGCGCTGGACGCCGGTGACCCCACCTCCTGGCTGGGCGGACGACCGGTGAAGCCCGTGTTCCGCCGCTTGGCGTGAAGTGACGTGACGTAACGTTGGGTTGATATGAAGTGACGTGACGTCAGCAATGCTCCCGGCGACCGGCGCCGACCCCGCGATCGACCAGCCAGTCGGCCATCCGGTCGACCAGCCACGCGGTCGCCGGTATCACCGCCAGCGCGGTGCACCAGCCGCCGAGGACGTCCGTCGCGTAGTGCGCGCCCAGGGCGACCTCCGCCCAGCCCATGGCGGCGCCTGCCACCAGCGCCGCGGCGAGCACGAGCAACGTGCCGGCCGTCCTGCCGAGGCCGAGCCGGCTGGTCGCGAGCAACGCCACCATGAGGCCGAGCGCGGTGGCGAAGGCGGTGTGCCCGCTGGGATAGGACAGGTTGCCGTCGCCGTGGATGGTGCGTCCCACCAGGTGCTTGAGCAGAGTCGCGGTCCCCACGGTCATACCGACGCCGAGGACGACGAGCACCGCTGCACGAGGACGCCGAAGCAGCAGGCAGCCCGTCACGATGGCCCCGACCAGCATCGCCGATCCGGCGGGCTCCCCCAAGAAGTCCATGGCCAGGGCGGCTTGCCGCCACGGCGGCCGCACGCTGTCGGCCGTCGGCGGGACGATCCACCTGTCCACCCTGCCGGGCGCGCTGTGGCCGGCGTACAGGATCCCGAGCACGACGACCACCAGTGCGGCGAGGGCCGCGATCAGCCCGAGCCACGCGCGCGGTGGTGGGGGCAGCACCGCGGGCGTTGGCCGGGCGGTCACACGTCCACCGCGTCCGGTCGACCTGCGGTAGCCTGCCGTGATCGGTAGATGGTGTCTCGGTCAACGACGCCATGGACGCCAGCCGACGTGACCTTCGGCTTCTGCTGGCGCCAACTCCCCACCGACGAGCCCCCGTCGTGTCCGGCCTGGCCCGCACGAGAGCCGTCAGCATGCGCGGCCCCGAACTCGCCAGCCTGTCCGTCCCCCTGGCCAAGGGCATCAGAATCAGTCTCCACTTGCCACCACCCTAGCCAACAATGCGGTCGCGTAAACCGCCATCGGACAGTCCGTGTTGTCAGCACTCCGCGCGTCGTGGTTCTGGAAGCCGATCGGTGGCGGGGCTGGGTCGCCTCGCGCGAGTTGGGAGTCAGGGAACCGGGGCAGACGGGAATCATGAATGATCATGAAGTCGCCGCACACCAGGGAGTCAGGCACATATGACCGCTCCTCTCGGCCGACAGGAAACGACGACGAGCAGACGGACCTTCAGCCTCCGCCAGACCGCGTTGGTCTTCGGGCTGCTGGCCCTACTTCTGTGTGGGGCCGCGCTCACGATGAAGACCCTCTCCAAAGCAGCCGGCGGCGGCCATCCGGGCACAGGTGTGGCCATGGTGGTTTGCGCGTCCGTAGCCCTCTTCGGCCTGCGTCGGGCCCGCCGCCGACACCTGACGGGCCGTCTTGTCGACGCGGCCGAGGCGATCAGCCAGGAGCTTGCCGCACCACCTCGACCGGTAGGCCCGCAGGCCGGCCCCGCGACCGTTGCCCCGTACGCGCCTGAAGAGGGCTCGCTGGACACCGGCGGCGGGACCTTCACGGCAGATGAGTACGGCGCCATGGACGCGGACGCCTTCGAGGAGGCGATAGCCGCCCTGTGCGAGCGGGACGGCTGTGCGGACGTGCAGGTCGTGGGCGGTGCGGGCGACCTGGGAGCGGACGTGCTCGCGACCGCCCCGGACGGCCGCTCGGTGGTCATCCAGTGCAAACGGTACGGGCCCGTGAACAAGGTGGGTTCGCAGGAACTGCAACGCTTCGGAGGCACCTGCTTCGCCGTCCACGAAGCACAGATCGCCGCCGTCGTGACCACAGGCGAGTTCACCCAGCCCGCCCTCGACTACGCCGAGCAGTGCGGAATCCGCTGTGTGGACCACGAGCGCCTCGCCGCCTGGGCCGATGGCACGGGTCCCCCACCGTGGAACGAGGCGGCGGCCTGAAAGCCGTGGGGAAAGCCCTGGTCGAGCCCCCGCTGGCCGTCGGCGACCGCCGCGCCGGCACGCGAGCGGGCCCCCGATCGATCGGGGGCCCGCGCGGCCTCTACCTCGGCCTGCTGTTCACGTACCTCGGTCTGCTGTTCACGCCCGACGCAGCGCGGAGCGGCCCACGAAGCGCGCCGAGTCGCCCAACTCCTCCTCGATCCGTATCAGTTGGTTGTACTTCGCCGTCCGGTCGGAGCGGGAGAGCGAGCCCGTCTTGATCTGACCGCAGCCGGTCGCCACCGCCAGATCCGCGATGGTGGTGTCCTCCGTCTCGCCCGAGCGGTGCGACATGACAGCCGTCCAGCCCGCCTGGTGGGCCGTGGCCACGGCGGCCAGCGCCTCGGTGAGGGTACCGATCTGATTGACCTTGACCAGGACCGAGTTGCCGACTCCGGTGCGGATGCCCTCGCGCAGCAGTGTCTCGTTGGTACAGAACACGTCGTCGCCGGTGAGCTGGCAGCGGTCGCCGACACGGGCGGTCAGCTCGCGCCAGCCGTCCAGGTCGTTCTCCGCCATCGGATCCTCGATCGAGACGACGGGGTAGGCGTCGATGAGCTTGGCCAGGTAGTCGGCGTGCTCGGAGGGAGTGCGGCGCACCCCCTCCCCCGCGTAGTCGTACACCCCGTCGCGGAAGAACTCCGACGATGCCGGGTCCATGACCAGGCCGATGTCCGTGCCGGGGCGGTAGCCGGTGCGCTCGATGGCGGTCATGACGAAGTCGAGCGCCTCCTCAGCGGTACGCAGCGCGGGCGCGAAGCCGCCCTCGTCACCCACGCCCGTGGAGTGCCCGGCGGCGAGCAGATCACGGCGCAGGGTGTGGAAGACCTCGCTGCCCATGCGGACGGCTTCGGCGAAGGTGTCCGCGCCCACGGGAGCGATCATGAACTCCTGGAAGTCCAGCGGATTGTCGGCGTGGGCGCCGCCGTTGACGATGTTCATCATCGGCAGCGGCAGGAGGTGGGCGTCTGCGCCGCCGAGGTAGCGGTAGAGCGGCTGGCGGTGGGCCGCCGCGGCGGCCTTGGCGGCGGCGAGGGAGACGCCGAGGATCGCGTTGGCGCCGAGCCGGGACTTGGTGGCGGTGCCGTCGAGGGCGACCAGCGCGGCGTCGAGGCCCGCCTGGTCCGCCGCGTCCCGGCCGCGCACGGACGCCGCGATCTCCCCGTTGACGTGCCCCACCGCGCGGTCGACGCCTTTGCCGTGCCAGCGCGCGGAGTCCTGGTCGCGCAGTTCCACTGCCTCCCGGGCGCCGGTGGAGGCGCCGGACGGGACGGCCGCGCGCCCCAGGGACCCGTCCGTCAGGACGACGTCGACCTCGACCGTGGGGTTGCCCCGGCTGTCGATGATCCTGCGGGCGGTGACGGTCTCGATGGTGGCGGTGACGGTGCCGACTGCCTTTGCGGACATGGGAGGTCCTTCCCGTTGTCGTGTGCCGTGGCCCCGGCTGCGACAACGCTGGCGCTGAGCCCGACAACGCAAACCATACAGCAATGCTGTTCAGTTTTGCTGTACAGCATTGCTGTGCAGGTCAGCTGCACAGCAATGCCGGCCAACGGGGTAAAGTGCCCTATGCCCACCCCGGAAGCCGCCGCCATCGCCGCCGAACTGCGCACCGCGATGGGCAAGCTCACCCGACGCGTCAAACACGAGGACCGCATCCCGCTGGGCCAGGCCGCCGTGCTCGGCGCACTCGACCGCAACGGCGCCATGACCACCAGCGACCTCGCCGCCGATCAGCGCGTACGCCCCCAGTCGATGGCCCGAGCGGTGGGGCTGCTCATGGAGCAGAACCTGATCACGCGCCGGGCGCACCCCACGGACGGCCGCAAGTCGCTGGTCGAGCTGTCGGACGCGGGCCGGGCCGCGCTCGAAGCGGAGCGTAGCCGCAGGGCCGGTTGGCTGGCGCAGGCCATCGAGGCCGAACTCACCGATGAGGAGCGGGCGTTGCTGGCCCGGAGCGCCGCTCTGCTGGAGCGGCTCGCCACACGCTAGACGAGTCGTTCCGATGTGATCAGCGGCACGCGACGGAGATTCCGCGACGTCGGCGGCCGCGCTCAGGCGCGGCGGACCCGCCAGAGCCATGCTGTCGTACCGGCCAGCAGGGCGAGCGTCGCCAGGTTGGCCAGGAGAGCCGGAGTGTCGCCCGCCGGGGCTGCGCTGGACCACACCCAGATGCTGATGGCCACGGTCGGCAGGACGGCGGTGACCAGAACGCCGATGTTCTTCTGAACAGAGGTCCAGTGCACCGAGGTGAAGAGAAGCACCGCGCCGATGACGCGGAACATGGTGCTGCAGAACTGCACGCCGGGGACGTCCGGGAAGACCGCCGCGAAGAGGAAGGGGACGGTCAGCATCAGGAGCGGGACCAGGGCGTGCACCTTGCCGCGCCGGGCGGGTGCGCCGAGAGGGCTGCGGGCCGAGGCCCCGGCAACCCCGTTGCCCGCCTCGGCCAGTGCCGTCGCCGCGATGGTGCGGGGGTCCCCCAGCTCCGCCAGTATTCCGCCGATCGCGGCATCGGGGCGTTCGGCGCGCGTCACCTCGATGTGTTCGGCGAGGTCGGCGAGGAGTTCCTGGCGACGGTCGACCGGGAGTGTGGAGGCCTCGCGCTCGACGGCGGAGAGGTAGTCGCGTACGGGGTCGGCTGAGGTCTTCATGCGAGGTCTCCGGTGGGGGGGTGTGGGGTGGTCAGGAAGGCGTCGACGGCGTTGCGGAAGCCGGGCCAGACACGGGTGAACTCGTCGAGTGCGGCCCGGCCGCTGTCGGTGAGCGCGTAGTAGCGACGGGGTGGACCGGAGGCGGACTCCTGCCAGGTGGTGGTGACCAGGTCGTCGCGGCGGAGCCGGGAGAGCAGCGGATAGACCGTGCCCTGGCTGGTGGCCAGGGCTCCGGAGGCCTCCAGGGCCTGGAGGAGTTCCACGCCGTAGCGGGGGCGGTCGCGCATCAGGGCGAGTACGCAGTACTCCAGGACACCCTTGCGCAGCTGGGCAGCGGCCCGGGCCTGCTTGGTCGAATCACCTGGTTCCATGCGATGCAAGATACCTGGCGCGGCAAGTGCGACGGAAGGGGGGTGAGTGTAGCTCCCGTCGGTGGACCGGTCGCGTCCGCCGCCTCATTACCTGTCGGCTTACCTGTCGGCGTCAGGCGCTACCGCAGGTAGTTCCACAGTGATGAGGATCCCTCCGGCCGAGCGCGGGGTGAGGGTGAGTGTTCCGTCGTGTGCGCGGGTGATGGTCTTGACGATCGCCAGGCCGAGACCGACACCCGCGTGATCGGTGTGAACGCGTTCGGTGCCGCGCTGGAACGGTTCGGTGAGTGTCGCGGCCAGCTCCGCGGTGACCTGCTCGCCGGTGTTCTCGACGGTGAGCACCACCGTCTTGGGGCGGACGGCGGTCTTGACCCATACGGTGCCCTGTTCAGGCACGTTGTGGACGATCGCGTTGTGGACGAGGTTCGTGGTCAGCTGCAGCAGGAGCGCCGGCGATCCGATCGTCGGGGTGATGTCGCCGCTGGTCTCGATGGTGACACCCCGCCTGTCCGCGAGGGGCAGGAGCGTTTCGGTGGCTTCTTCCGCCAGGAGGGACAAGTCGATGGGTTCCCGGGTGAAGGTCCGCTGGTCGGCGCGGCTGAGCAGGAGCAGTGCCTCGGTGAGGTCGATCGCTCGGGTGTTGACCGCGTGGAGGCGTTCGATGAGTTCACCGGTGTCGCTCTTCGGATCGGTGCGGGCCACGTCGAGCAGTGCCTTCGAGATCGCCAGCGGGGTGCGCAATTCGTGAGAGGCGTTGGCTGCGAATCTCTGCTGTTCGGCGACGTGCGCTTCGAGCCGTACGAGCATGGCGTCGAAGGCGTCGGCCAGTTCGCGGAACTCGTCCTTGCGGCCGGGTAGCCGGATTCGGTGGGAGAGCGATCCGTGCGTGGCCATGCGGGTGGCCTCCGTGATGCGGGTCAGCGGGGCGAGCATGCGGCCGGCGAGGAGCCACCCTCCCAGGAGACCGAAAACCAGCAGGAACACCAGTACCGCGGCTGCCCTCGGAGCGAAGACCTCCAGGAGGGCGGACCGGACAGGAAAGACACCGCTCGTGGGTTTGTCGTCCGGATTGATGAGCATCGCGCGGTTGGGGACGTAACGCAGGAGGAACACCCACACCGCCGCGAGCAGCAGGACGCCGGCCAGCATGAGGAATCCGGCGTAGCTGAGGGTGAGTTTGAGGCGAACGCTCAACCCAGCTGCCCTATCCACGCTCGCCTCCCTCGTGTCCGGCCTCCGGCTGGGTGTCGATGCGGTAGCCGACGCCCGGCACGGTGGCGATGATCCAGGGTTCGCCCAGCCGCTTGCGCAAGACCGATACGGTGATGCGCACGGCGTTGGTTAACGGGTCGGCGTTCTCGTCCCAGGCGCGCTCCAGGAGTTCTTCGGCGCTGACGACACCGCCTTCGGCAGCGACGAGGACTTCGAGCACGGCGAACTGTTTCCTGGTCAGTGCGACAAAGCAGCCGTCCCTGTACACCTCTCGGCGGAACGGATCCACCCGCAGCCCCGCGATCTCTCGAACAGGGGGCCTGTTGTGCGCACGCCTGCGGTCGAGTGCTCTGAGCCTGAGCACGAGTTCCCGGAGTTCGAAAGGCTTCGTGAGGTAGTCGTCGGCGCCGAGTTCGAACCCGGATGCCTTGTCGTCGAGGCGGTCGGCCGCGGTGAGCATGAGGATCGGCATACCGCTGCCGGAAGCGACGACGCGCTTGGCGATCTCGTCACCGGACGGCCCGGGGATGTCGCGGTCGAGGACGACGATGTCGTAGGCGTTGACGCCCAGCAGTTCCAGAGCGGTGCCGCCGTCACCTGCGATGTCGGCCGCGATCGCTTCCAGGCGTAGGCCGTCGCGGATCGCTTCAGCCAGAAAGAGTTCGTCCTCGACGATCAACACGCGCATGGATTGATGCTACGAGTCGGCACGTATCGTCGGCGTATCCAAAATCGCATACGCCCCGGCAACACGGTGCCGCCTTGACTGGCGGCATGAAGCGAAAGCCTCCCTCAGAGCGAGCAAGGAACCGCCGGATTCGCCGGCTCGTGGTGCCGTCGTCCCCCGCGCCGTGACGGTCTCCGACGACGAGGTTCGGTACGGGCTGTGCCAGATCCACACGAACGAAACGAACCGCGCCCCGAAGCGACAGATCGCCGCTGCCCGCGCATGTACGGCGAGCCCACCCAAGACCTGAGGACGCACCAGTGACCGGCAGTGAGCGAGGACAGACGATGACGCAGGTGGATACGGCGGAGACCGGACAGGGCGGCGCCGACCGCCCGGATACCCGTGCCGGTACTTGGCGCACGGGCATCCGCCGGGCGATCCGCATCAGCTCCCGGCCGGGGCCCTGGAAGCGCGGCCCGGTGCTCGCGGCGCTGGCGCTGCTGCTCGGCCTGCTCATACTGCTGCACGCGAAGGTCACGGACCGCGCGGGCCTCGGCAGCCTGGTGGAGACCTTCCTGCCCTGGTTCGGCCTGTTCATCCCCGTGCTCCTGGTCGCGGCGCTCTGGCGCCGCTCCGCCACCGCGGTGGTCACCCTGCTGCTTCCGGCCGTGGTGTGGCTGAACCTCTTCGGCGGGCTGCTCAGCGACAAGTCCCACCCGAACAGCGACCTCACCCTGGTCAGCCACAACGTCGACGCCGACAACCCCGACCCGGCCGGCACCGCCCGGGACCTGGCCGCCTCCGGGGCGGACGTACTGGCACTGGAGGAGGTCACCCCACAGGCGAAGCCGCTGTACGAGAAGGGCCTGGCGAAGGCGTACCCGTACCACACGGTGCAGGGCACGGTCGGGCTGTGGAGCAAGCTGCCGCTGTCCGACACCCGGCCGGTCGACATCAAGCAGGACGTCGGACCGCTGGGGGACAGCAAGCCGGCCGACGTCAAACTGGCCTACAACCGCGCGCTGCGCGCCACGGTGGCCACGGACCGCGGTCCGCTGGCGGTGTACGTGGCCCACCTGGGGTCCGTACGCGTGCTTCCCGGGAAGGGCTTCTGGACGGAAAGCCGCAACCGCGGCGCGAAGGCGCTCGCCGAGGCCGTCGCCGCCGAGCGGAACGAGCGAATGGTGCTGCTCGGCGACCTGAACGGCACCATCGGCGACCGCGCCTTCGACGACATCACCTCGCAGCTGCACTCGGCCCAGGAGGCGGCCGGGGACGGCTTCGGCTTCAGCTGGCCGGCGAATTTCCCGGTGGCGCGGATCGACCAGATCCTGGTCCGCGGAGTGGAGCCGGAGAAGTCGTGGGTACTGCCGGCCACTGGCAGCGACCACCGGCCGGTTGCTGCCGGAATCAGCTGGTGAGGTTCAGCCCCCGGTGCCGCATCCAGGGTGGCCGGACTGCAGGAGTTCAGGGGCGATGAGTTTCGCCGCGGCTTCCAGTCTGTATCCACGGACGCGATCAACCGCACCAACCGCACCCGATGGAGAGCGCCATGACGGCTACCTACACATTCGACGTCTTTTCCAGCCTCGACGGCTTCGGCGCCGCCGGCGGCAACTGGACCGGCTACTGGGGCAGGCAAGGCCCCGAACTCCTCGACCACCGCCTCGCCCTGTACAGCGAGGAGCAGCGGATGGTCTTCGGGGCCCATACGTATCGCGCGTTCGCGCGGATGCTGGCTTCGAGCACCGAGGAGTCCGACGTACGTGACCCATGGGTCACGCGGATGAGGAACCTGCCGGCAACGGTGGTGTCGACCACCCTGGAAGGGCCCCTCGACTGGCCGGACGCGAACGTCGTGAGCGGCGACGCCGTCGACGTTGTCGCCCGGCTCAAGGAGGAGTCCGACGTACCGTTGCGCTCGCACGGCAGCCTGTCGATGAACAGGGCGCTCATGGCCGCCGGTCTGGTCGACCGCGTCCAGGTGACGCTCTTTCCGGTGATCACCGGTCAGACCGGGCTGGAACCGGTCTTCCAGGGTGCGGCCGACTTCGACCTCGAGCTGATCGAGTGTCGGACGCTCGACGGCCACATCCAAGAACTCATCTACCGGCCCACCCTGCACCTCTGAGTCCATCCACGCACCCCACCCACCAAGAAGACATCCTGCTCGTGCTGCACACCGGAACGCCGGTACGCCCGTGCCGCTGCCCAACAGCGTCATCCCCAAGGGGCGCCGCATGGAGACGACGAAAAACACCACCGCCTCTAGGATGGCCCGATGGCATCGATCAAGCAGTTCCAAGTCACCTTCGACTGCGCAGAACCTGAGCGCGTCGCTCGTTTCTGGTGCGAGGTGTTGGGGTACGTCGTACCGCCGCCACCGGAGGGGTTTGCCACTTGGGATGATTTCGATCGCTCTCTGCCACCTGAGCATCAGGGTTCGGCGTTCGCCTGCACTGATCCCTCAGGTGTGGGGCCGCGACTGTTCTTCCAGCGCGTCCCCGAAGGCAAGGTCGTCAAGAACCGGCTGCATCTTGACGTGCGGGTCGGCACCGGGCTGGTAGGTGAAGAGCGCCTGGCGGCACTTGAGGCCGAGTGCGCACGACTCATCGCGCTCGGCGCGGTACGCGTGCGGCTACTGCGCGCCGATGAGTTCAATGAATCGTGCCTCGTGATGCAGGACATCGAGGGCAACGAGTTCTGTCTCGACTGATTGGCCGCGCACGTGGCACCTTCGCGAGTCGACGGGTGCAGACGCCAGTACGCGGCGCGCCGCCACCAGTCGTTCGTACGCCCCCACTGGCGCAGGTTACCCGACCAGGACGACCCGAGCGGTTACTCCCGCAGGTGGGTGGCCATGCACGCGAAGGCATCCGGCCGGTATGCGCACTACGATGGAGATGAGCGCCCGGACCCCCACACATGAACCCGATTGCGCGGGACGCCGCCGCGCACGCGCCGCGGCTCCGCAAGCGGCTTGAGTTGGCCCGCCAATCCGCGGAACCTGATGGATCCGCGGCCGGTTGGTGATCCATAATTCGGACGTGGACCTATCCGGTGACGGCCCGGCCCTGGATGACAGGTGGGTGGAGAGCGACAACAACCTACGCCTTGTCGCCGGGATCAGTCCTACGCGCGAAACACCTCAGGACCCGCGCTGCTCGCACCCGGCAGACGTTCGCCCCGGGTCCACCCACCGCGCGGGTGGACCCGGAGCGGCCTCGCCGAGCCGGATCGGCTCAGTGCTTGGTGGACAGGAGCATGACCAGGACGTTGCGGGCGTCCTGGAGGTTGCGGAACCGGCGGCTGCCCAGGGTCAGCGTGTTGGGGTGCTCGCCTCTGAGGAGCTGGCGGGTGAAGCCCGTCAGCGTGCTCCAGTTGTTCTCCAGCACGATGTTGTCAGTGGACTGGCTGCCCTGGTCGCCGCCGTCCGGGATCGCGTTGAGAATGCTCTGGTACACCGGCTGGAGGCGGGCCGCCTCGGACGTCGCGGCCGCGAGGGTGAGTGCGGCCGTGGCCACTCTCTGGTTGCTGACACCCCCCGAGTCGTTCGCGAAGTTGTACAGGTCTGTCAACTGGTTGACGAGCGTGGAACGTTCGAAGGTGAGCTGGGAACGCGTACGGGACGAGTTGTATTCCAGGTGCCCCCGCTCCATCCCGTACCGGCCGTTGAACGGCAGGACGCGTGAGGAGCGGTCCATCTCGTGGCCCAGGTCGAAGTCGTTGAACTGCACCACCGTCCCCTGGCCGACCGAGAAGCCGCGCAGGTAGATGTTGTCGGCCGTGTAGTGGAGGTTGATCTGACGGCCGCCGGGGAGGATCACGACCAACGTCGCGATGTCGGCGCGGTCGCTGGTCTCCAGCAGCCTCGGCTCCTCCGGGAGGTGGTGGCCGACCGCCGTGCGCAGCCGGGCGACGGCCTGGCCGTAGTTGCTCCGGACCGTGCCGTCGTCGGTCTGGGAGAAGTCCCAGTAGTACGGGGTCAGGACTGCCTGCGGCCGTACCGTCGCGGCCGCCGCCGCGGGTGCGTGCCCGTCCGCGGCCTGGGCGGCGGGTGCCACCCCCGTGAGCAGGGCGGCGGTGAGCAGGAGGGCAGGTATTTCCTTGCGCATGGGTGTTCCTTACGAAGATGGTGTGCGTGCTGGGCCGGACCTACGCGGTGTGAGGGCCGGTCAGGCCTTGCGGACCCGGAAGTCGACGCGCGCGTTGTTGCCGCTGCCGCCCCAGCGGTCGCACACGAACCCGGCGGGGACGGTGCAGTTGTAGCTGTTGCTGCCGGCGAACGGGTTGTTCCAGCTGATCGAGACGGTGCCGCCTTCCGACATCGTGTACGTGGCCCGACCTTCGGTACCGGTCATGAAGCCGTCGGACTCGCTGGCCCAGATGCCGGTGGCGCTGGGGATGATGAGCGAGGGCGGCAGCGAGTTGTCGCTCCAGACGCCGTGCGACAGGCTCGCGCCGGTCCGCGCGAGCGAACGGCCCGAGTCGTTCGTGAGGATGACCTTGGTGCTGCGCACCGCGGCGACGGCGGAGACGCGCGCCTTCAGCGCCGCGGGACCGCCGGTGAGCGTCATGGAGACGCTGGCGTTGTTGCCGCCGCCGCCGTTGATCGTGCAGTTGTAGCCGGCCGGCGCCTCGCACCAGTAACCGTTGCGACCCGAGTACGGGTTGTTCCAGTGGGTCCGCACCTCTTGCTCGGTGCCCGCGATCCGGTAGTTGGTGTATCCCTCGGTGCCCGTGAGCATCCCGCAGGAGTGGCTGCCCCAGGAGGGGCTGGTGTGCTTGGCCACGAAGTCGGGCGGGAGGCTGTCGTTGTCCCAACAGCCGTGCGAGAGGCTGGAGTAGGTGCGGATCAGCTGCTGGTCGGTGCTGTTGCTGAAGGTCACGCCCACGCTGCGGGCGGAGGACGCGGTGACGGCGGAGGACGCGGCGGAGGTGCTGGAGGTGGCGGCGGTCGCGGCCTGCGCGGCCGGGGCGAGGCTCGCGCCGGCACCGGCGAGGGCGGCCACGGCCAGGGCCACGGCTCGCCAGCGGGCGGGACGGCGTGCGGGACGTGCGGGACGTGCGGGACGTGCGGACATGGTGGAAGTGCCTTCCGGGAAGGAGGGGAACGGGGTGTGTGACCGAGCCTGCCGATCAGCCCACGTAGTACAGGTCGAACTGGTCGCGCCCGTCGTCCACACACTCGTAGCGGCTGAACAGCCCCATGCCGACGCTGAGCGAACCGGCCGTGTTGCACGAGGTGTACGTGCTGTAGTGGCCGCCGAAAATGCGGTAGCCGGCCGCCTGCGCCGACTGGGCGGTGGCGCCGCCGAGCAGGAGTGCTGCCAGGAGGAGGGATCCGGTCGCGGTCTTTCGCATGCGCATGAGCCAAGCCCACCGTTCGGTGTGTGCCGCGTGCGGCTGTGTCTGTCAGGGACGTGACGAGCCTTCCGGCACCCGCCGACGTTTCACCGACGTACCGCTGACGCCCCGCTTACGGGCGCCGCGTCCCCTCCCCGGCCCGCGCGGCCACCGCGGCGCGGCGCTCGGCGTACTCCCGGGCGCCGGTGATCTGCGAGAGCAGTTCCAGCGCGTGCCCGGCCGTCTCGTCGAGGCCGTGCGCCTCCGCCTGCCCGGCCGACTCCTCCAGCTCCACCAGCGCCTCGGCGGTACGGCCGAGCTCCCACAGGGCCTGCCCGCTCTGGAGGCGCAGCCACACCCGTCCGGCGACCTCCTCCTCACAGGTCAGGGTGAGCGCGTGCCGGACGTGGGCCAGCGCCTGTTCGGGGCGACCGCCGTCGAGGGCGATCCGGGCGAGGTGCTGCAAGGCCAGGCGCTGGGTGGGCAGATGGCCGCAGCGGACCGCCAGCGCCAGCCCGCGCAGACACTCGGTGCGGGCCGGCCGGACCGCACCGGCCCGGGCGTACGCCATGCCGAGGTTGATCCGGGCCGTGGCCTCGGTGACCGCGTCGGCCGCCATCGCGGGAGCCGGCTCCAGCTGCCGCAGGGCCTCGGACAGCCGGTCCTGCTCGATCAGCAGCCAGCCGAGCAGCGCGCGGACCCGCGACTCGCCGTCGCCCCCGGCCGCGTGTGGATCACGCTGTACGGAGTCGAGTACGTCGGTGAGCAAGGGGCACCATTCATCGCGCGGGCGCAGGACCATCAGCGGCCACTGCAGGATGCCCAGCCGCCATGCCTGGGCGTGCAGGCCCTCGGCACGGGCTGCGGTGACCGTCCGGGCGAGCAGTTCGCGTTGCTCGGCGTACCACTCCAGGGCCTGGGGACGGGAGGTGAACTCCGCGCGGGAGTACGGCAGCCAGGTCCCCGGCGGCAGGGCGCAGCACACCTGGGACGTTGCTTCGGCTGCCTCGGCAGCGGCCAGGCAGGTGTGCAGCAGCAGGTCCACCAGCCGCCGCAGCGCGCCGTTTGCGCCCGGCCCCGCCGGGTCGTCCTGCGACCGCGGCCGGGCGGTGCGGGCGTAGAGGCGGATCAGGTCGTGCAGGGACCAGTCGCCGTCGCGCTCCTCCACCACGAGGTGGGCGCCGGCCAGGGTGTCGAGCGCGCGCAGGGCTGCTTCCTCGGTGGTTCCGGCCAGAGCCGCCGCCGCGTGGAGGTCGATCCGTCCACCCGGGTGCGCCGCCAGCGCGTACAGCATCCGGCGGTCCGGGGGCGCGATGTGCCGCAGCGAGGCGCTGAGGGCTGAGCGCGGTCCCCGGTCGTCGACGGACAGCAGGGCCAGTCGCCGGTTGCCGTCCAGGAGTTGTGCGGCCAGCCGCTCAAGGGAGGCGTCCGGCTGGTAGGCCAGGCGGGCCGCCACCACGCGCAGGGCAAGCGGCAGTCCGCCGCACAGGCCGGCCAGGCGGCGTGCGGCGTACGGCTCGGCGGTGACGCGCCGCGCTCCGAGTACGGAGACCAGCAGGGCCGTGGAGTCGCCGTCGTCCAGGACGTCGACCGGTACGGGCCGGGCCGCTTCGGAGACGACCAGTCCCCCCAGCCGGTCCCGTGAGGTGACCAGGGTGACGCAGCGGGCTCCGGCGGGCAGCAGCGGGCGTACGTGTGCCGAGGAGCCCGCGTCGTCGAGCACCACCAGGACGCGGCGGTCCGCGGTCAGCTCCCGGTAGAGCGCACCGGCGCCCTCGGCCGAGTCCGGGATGTGCTGGGGGGCCACGCCCAGGCGCCGCAGGAATCTCTGGAGCACGAGTTCCCCGTCCGCCGGGCCGCCGGCCCCGAAGCCGCCCAGGTCGGCGAAGAGCAGGCCGTCGGGGAAGCGGTCGGCGTTGTGGTGGGCCCAGTGCACGGCGAGCGCGGTCTTACCGACGCCCGCCGGGCCGGTGACCAGGCAGACCGGGGCGTCCTCGGCGGTCAGGGCGTCCAGCCGGGCGAGTTGGGTGAGGCGGCCGGTGAAGCCGCCCGGGGCGCGCGGCAGGGAGCCTCGGCTGCCGCCGGGGAGGGGTGCCACGGGCGCGGGCGACGGTGGGTCGGCCGGGGTCGGGGTCTCGCGGGGCGAGGGCGGGGTCGCGGTCTCGCCGGGCGCGGACGGGGTCGGGGTTTCGCGGGGCGCGGGCGAGGGCGGGGTCGAGGACGATTTCTCGCTGCGCGGGGACGGCGGCCCGTCGCGGAGCACCTCTTCGAACGCCTGGGTGAGCCGCGGGCCGGGGCACACGCCCAGCTCCTCGGCGAGCAGCCGCCGCGTGTGGTGGTAGCGCTCCACGGCCTGCGCCCGGTGGCCCGACCGGTGCAGGGCCAGGACCAGGGCCGCCGCGAGCGATTCCCGCAACGGGTAGGCGGCTGCCTCGGCGCCCAGCTCGGCGGCCGCCCGCTCGTGCTGCCCCAACGTGCCGTACGCGTCGGCCAGTTGCTCCACGGCGCCGACCCGCTCCTCCTCCAGGGCGCGGGCCGCGTCAAGCAGCAGAGGGCCGGCGGTGGTCCCGGTGAGGGCGGGGCCCTGCCACAGCGCCAGTGCCTGGTGCAGCAGCCGCACCGCCTCGGTGGCGTCCGACTGCGTACGGGCCCGCCGCACCAGTTCCTTGAACCGCGCGCTGTCCACCCTGGCCGCCGGGGTGCGCAGTTCATAGGCACCGGTATGGGTGACCAGGTCCACGCCGTGCGCGGCGCCGCCCGCACGCTCGATGAGGGTACGCAGGTGGGAGACGTGGCCCTGGACGACCGAGCGCGCCCGTACCGGCGGCTCCCCCTCCCAGAGCGCCTTGCCCAGGGCCGGAACGGGGACGGGCCGATTGGGCAGCAACAGCAAGGCGGCCAGCAGACTGCACCGCTTGGGCGGGCCGAGCGTCAGCCCGCCCGACTCCGTGTCGATCCCCACCGTCCCCAACAGCCTGAACTCCATCGCGCCTCCTCCGGGCTTCCTTGCAACCCGAAGAGGACGCGGAGTGACAGTCGGTTGTCACAGAGCGAGAACGCGCCGCTCCACGACCGAAAATGGCCAGATGACGGGCCAATATGTCAGCGCGCCCGCCCCGTGATGACGCTTTCGCCGGGGCGGGGTAGCCGCCGCGTGGCCGGTCTCGCGGCCCGCCGCGCGTGCGCGCGTACATCGCCTGTGACAGCGGTGTACGGAACACGTCACAGCGCTCGGATTGTCAGGTGCCGTCGCTTCCCCCAGTGACCCGTCGGTGGGATGTTTACGGGCCACAGCGGCCGACAGCAGGCCGCAGGGAGGGATCGGGGTGGACGCATTGAGACACCAACAACACCGCACCGGCAACGACAGATCCGCCGGAAAGGATCGAAGACTCGGCAGGACCGGCGCGAACGGCACTGCGCGGCGCCGCGCGGCGGTGGCCGCCACGGCCATCGCCATGGCCGCACCACTGACCCTCGGCGCCGCGGCAGACGCGGGGGCGGCGGGGGGCCACCCGATCGTCTTCGCCCGCTACACCGCGGCAGCGCCCACGGAAGACCTCTACGCGGTCTCCCCCAGCGGCGGCAAGCCCGTCAAGCTCACCCACACCCCCACCGTCAGCGACGTGATGCCCAGCTGGTCGCCGGACGGCAAGCGGGTGGCTTTCGTCCGCTATGGCTCCGGTGGCGCCATCGACGGAATCTGGACGATGAAGACCACGGGCGGCGACCTGAAGGCCGTCCCCGGCACCGAGGGCGCCTCCGACCCGGCGTGGTCCCCGGACGGCAAGCGGATCGCCTACGCCAAGCCGGTCGGCACCCAGCGCGAGATCTACGTGGCCGGCATCGACGGCACTCCCGCGACCCGGCTCACCCACACCACGGGGGACGACCTCCATCCGACATGGTCCCCCGACGGCAAGTCCCTGGCGTTCAACCGCGCGGACGCGGCCGGACACAGCAGGGTGATGCGGATCCGGCTGTCGACCCTGGCTCAGACGGCGGTCACCGGGCCCGGCTCCCACGACTGGACGCCCGACTGGTCGCACGGCGACCGGATCGCCTTCAGCCGCGTGGACTCCCCCGGGTTCGCCCACCTCTACTTCGTCCGCCCCGACGGCACCGGACTCCACCGCATCACCGCGGCTCGTTTCAACGACAAGAACCCTTCCTGGTCCCCGGACGGCAGCCGCCTGGTCTTCACCAGGGGCGGCGCCGACGACGCGGACCCCGAACACCTCTACTTGGTACGGGCCGACGGCACCGCACTGACCCAACTCACCAAGACCGACTCCCATGACCTGGAGGCTGACTGGCGCCCGTGAGGCGCCAGTCACCGGCGAGTGACTGCCCGGGTTGGCGAACCGAGTGCCGACCCGGGCGCGCCCACGCCACGTAGGCGTGGTCCGAGCGATCAGCGTTCCAGGGGAACGGAGTAGCCGGGATCAGCAAGTCCGCGTACCGCGCAGGCAGGAGCGGCGCACGGGCACGTACCTGCGCGTCCCTCTCGCCGACTGCGTACCGCGCAGGCAAGAGCGGCGAGAACCCCTACCGCCACCCGCCCACCGCCCACCGCCCCGTGCGACTGGATGAGATTCCGGCTGCCACCGCACCTCTTGAGCCTGTTCAACGGCACCGCCCAGCCTGCGGCGTCACAGCGCACCAGCGTCGACCTTCGCGCCGCCAGAAGGGAGTCCGGAGTCGATGACGTGCTCGGCGAGCGCTCGGGCCGCGACGGCGGGTCGGCTGGCGGGACGCGTTGCGCCGGCGGCGAGAAGACCGTCGACGAGGATGAGCAACTGGTCGGCGGCGAACCCGGGTCGCGTGTGCCCGAGGGCGAGGAGTTCGTCGGCGAACAGGCCGTGGACGGTACGCCGGTAGGCCCGGGTGACCTCGTGGCCGGGGTGGGTCGGGTCCGTGAGGGCGAGGTCGGCGGCAAGGTACCGGCAGCCGTGGAAGTCGGTCTCGGACGCGATGCGGCCGAGTCGGTCGATGACCGCGAGGAGCCGGGCGCGGGGGTCGTCGCCTGCGGCTGCCATCGTCGCGCGGTACTGGGTCTCGTCCTCGGCGGTGCTGCGGCGCAGCACCTCGGCGATCAGCCCGTCCTTGCCCCCGAAGTGCTCGTACAGCGAACGGCGGGCGACGCCGGCCGCCTTGAGCAAGGCGTCGACGCCGACGCCTACGCCCTGCTCGTAGGTCAGCGTCTGGGCGGCGAGCAGGAGCCGTTCGCGGGGACCTGGCTTGGCGGAGGTGGTCATGGCGCGATTCTGCCAGCACTTGACGCGGTAGATCAACCGGTCTATCTATATGGGTAGACCGAATGGTCTATCTCTCCTGAGGAGGCTTCATGTCCGTACGCAGCACCGCCGAAGTGATGGACCGTTTCAACCGCGCGTTCACCGCTCACGACGCCAGCCTCCTGGGCGACTTGATCGCCGAGGACTGTGTCATGGAGAGCGTCCAGCCCGCGCCGGGCGGGGAGCGGGTGCTCGGGCGCGAAGCGTGTACGGAGTGGTGGACGGCGCTCGCCGAAGACCGCAGCACGCAGTTCACGCCGCAGGAGGTGATCGTGGCGGGCGATCGCGCGACGATCGTGTGGACCTACCGCTTCGGAGACGGCCCCGACCACTGGGTGCGCGGCGTCAACGTCATGCGCATCATCGACGGCCGCATCGTCGAGGCCCTCGGCTTCAGCAAGACCGCGGGAGAGGTCCCGCTCGCCTCCGAGGCCGACGCCGCCTGACCCCGGAGGCCTGAGGCCGGAGCCCGGAGGCCTGAGGCCGGAGCCCGGAGGCCTGAGCCTGGAGGCCGGAGGCCGGCGCGCACGGCTGTGCGCCGCCCTCCCCCGGCAACCGGAGACAGCTTGGGGCAGTGCGGCCACACCCCTTCGCGGCCTCATCGGCTCGCACCAAACCGACCAGACCACCGGCCAGTCGGCTCTGAGTGCACGACTAGATGGCTCGCCGGAGTTGGTTAGGCTGGCGCCGAGGAGGCGATCACGGGGATCAAGCTCGAACTGCATCGCACCCGGCCGGCGCGGAACAACTGGGAGATGTCCAGAGACACGCTCCTGCAGGGTTCGTACGAGCACGGAGAGCGTTGGCGCAGGTGCTCGCCACACTGAAGGCCAACGGCGTCGCCAAGCTGTCTTGGGTGGACCCGTACGACAAAACACACTCTTCAACGAGCAGGAGGCGAAAGCCGCACTCTCAGAGATCGCCGGACTGCTGAAGCAGTGCGCCGACGAGTCACAAACCACCGCCGTGGCCGACCTCGCGGCGCTCCTGAAGTCCTGCGCCGCGACGCCCGGGAGCTATTTGTGGTTCATCGGGGACTGACATGCCCCACCGGCGATCACGCGCTGAGTTGGACCGAGCGACTGCGGCCGGCCGTGTACGAGCCGACCGTCGGGTTAGCGAAGTCCCCTCTCGGACCCGGATGGTTCCCCGGCAGGTCAGCAAGGCAATGGCCGCGCGTCCGAGCCCGTATCGCTGTTGGGAGCCAGTGCGTTGTCGGGAGCCAGGGAGTGGATGCGTGGTATCGGCGAGGGCAGCAACCAGAGCAGGGACAGCGCTCCGCCGACCGCCCCGATGAGAAGGGTCGCCCGGAGGCCGATGAGGGTAGCGAGGAGGCCGCCGAGGACGGCGCCCACAGGGCGTATGCGTAATCGATGGGGGCGCTGCACGGCCGTCTTGGTCCGGTGCACGGCGACGAACGCACGCCGAATCCCGCTGACACCGCGCTACGTGTGCGTCGTGTACACGCTAAGCACCTCCTCCCAAGCGCCTCCTCGCGACGCCGATCACGGCGATGCGAACCCCGGACGCCACCAAGAGCGCGGGCCTTTTCGACGAGCACGGCAACCCTTTCGAGCCCGGCGGCAACCTCTCACCGATGGTCCCCTCTTCACGGAACGGAAACTGCATATGAGTTCGACCCGCCGCACCGCCCGCCATCGCAGACGGCAACGGGCCCTGGTCGTCGGCGTGCCGCTGGCGCTGGTCGCTTCCGGAGTTCTGGCGTACGGGTCCGTGTTCGGACTGGGCGTGGGGAAACAGGAGAAGGCAGCGGCGGCGGAGGCTCCGGCCTGGGCGACAGTCGCCGCCGACGGGTTCGCTTCCGTCAACGCTCTCGGGCAGAACGGTACGTACGGCGGTCGGGGTGGCAGGACGGTCACCGTCAAGTCGCTCGCCGACCTGGAGAAGTACGCCACCGCCCCGGAACCGTACGTCATCGTCGTCTCAGGCACGATCAACATGGCCCCCGTCGGCAAGGAGATCAAGGTCGCTTCGAACAAGACGATCATTGGCTCCGGAACCCTGGGGCACATCGTCGGCGGCGGCTTCTTCCTCGGCCAGGGCGTTCACAACGTGATCATTCGAAACCTGACGATCAGGGATTCGTACCAGGGCGTGTGGAACGACAAGAAGCACGACTTCGACGCCATCCAGATGGACGGCGCCCACCATGTGTGGATCGACCACAACGACCTGCGGCACACCGCCGACGGGCTGATCGACGTCCGCAAGGACAGCACGTACGTGACGGTGTCCTGGAACAAGCTCAGCAACGCCAACAAGGCCTTCGGTATCGGATGGACCCAGAATCTCGTCACCGACATCACGATCCACCACAACTGGATCCGTGAGACCGAGCAGCGCAACCCGTCCACGGACAACGCCGCGCACGCGCATCTCTACAACAACTTCCTGGAAGACGTCCCGGGCACACCCATCAAGTCCTCCTACGGAAACTACGCACGCGGCAAGACGCGGATGCTGCTGGAGAACTCCTACTTCCAGGGCATGAACAACCCAGTGATCAGGGACGCCACCGCCGTTCTCGCGCAGCGCGGCAACATCTTCTCCGGTACGAGCGGGCGCAACGAGAGCGGCGGCGGTGCGTCCTTCGACCCGAAGAAGTACTACGGCTACACCCCGGACGCCACCGGCAACGTGCCCGCGCTGGTGAAGTCCGGAGCCGGCCCGAGGGGTTCCCTGGGCCAGTCGGCCGCGGCCAACGCCGCCACCAGGACCCCCGCCGCCACCAGGGCCCTCACCGTCGCCAAGGACGGCACCGGCCAGTACAAGACGGTCCAGGCCGCGGTGGACGCCGTGCCCGTCAACAATCCCTCCCGTGTGGTCATCTCGGTCAAGCCGGGCACGTACCGCGAGACGGTGAACGTTCCGGCGAACAAGCCGCACCTCACCATCCAGGGCTCGGGCACCAGCCGTAAGGACACGGTGATCGTGTACGGCAACGCGGCCGGCATGCGGAAGCCGGACGGTTCGGGCACGTACGGCACTCCGGGCAGTGCCACGGTCTCCATCCGGTCGGACGACTCCCAGCTGCGCAACCTCACGGTCTCCAACGACTTCGACGAGGCGTCGCATCAGTCCCTGAAGGACCATCAGGCTGTCGCCCTGCTCACGATCGCGGACAAGATCGTGCTGGACGGCCTCATCGTCAGCGGCGACCAGGACACCCTGGAGCTGGAAACCGCGGCGGCGGGCACACCCGGCCGCGTATACGTCACCCACTCTTACATCGTCGGCAACGTCGACTTCATCTTCGGCCGTGCCACGGCTGTGATCGACCAGTCGGTCATCACCCTCAAGAAGCGCTGGAACGGTACCTCGGCCGGTTACATCACCGCCCCGAGCACCCAGGCGGGCCGCAACGGCATCCTCATCAACCGCTCCACGGTCAACGGTGACGTGAGCGCATCCTCCTTCTACCTCGGCAGGAACTGGCATCCCGGCGGCGACAAGACCGCCGACCCTCAGACCACCGTCCGCAACTCCACCCTCAGCGCCGCGATCAAGCGCACGCCCTGGAGCGACATGGGCGGCTTCTCCTGGAAGGACGACCGCTTCGCCGAGTACATGAACACCGGTCCGGGCGCCGGTCCGAAGAGCACCGACCGGCCCCACCTGACCGACTCCCAGGCCGCCTCCCAGAAGGTCTCCGACTGGCTGGGCGGCTGGACTCCGTAAACCGATGGGAGAAGGGAGCCCGGGAGACGCGCCGTCGCGCAGCTCCCGGGCTCCCTCGTCCCGGAAGGGTGGGCACGCCGTGCCCGCCCTTCCGGATGGGCGGGCACGCCGTGGCCCGCGACTGCGTCAGCCCGATGCGTTCGGCGCCGCGCAGCACCTTCCCGTGACGGTGTACCGCTGCCCCTTCGCCGTGGTGGCCGTGGCGGTGTAGGTATCGGCGGTCGCGGCGCGCGGGCCGCGGGCGTGGTTGTACTGCACGGCGAAGACATGCTTTCCGGGGAGGACGGTCCGGCCCGGTCTGAGGGTCCACCGGTACCTGAGGGCGTCACCCTCGTCGGTGGTGGTGAGTGTGAAGTCACCCGCCGGCAGGGTTCGCCAGGCGCCGGTGGAGGCCACGCCGCCCGTCTGGACGATGCGGACCTCCAGCGTGAGCGTACTCAGTGGCACACCGGTCTGGAGCGTGATGTCGCTCTGGGCCCAGTAGGCATTGGTGTGGGAGTCGATGGAGATGTCGGACCGCAGCGGTCCGTCCTGTCGGTGGGGCGGCGTGGAAGGCGGGGAGGCGTGGCCCGACGCGGGCGGGGTGGAAGGCGTGGGGGCGTGGCCCGACGTGGGCGGGGTGGAGGGCGGGGTGGAGGGCGGGGAGGCGTGACCCGACGTGGGCGGGGGTGACGGCGCTGCCGGGACCGCGGCGACCTCCCTTCCGGGACCGCCTGTGTGGACGGTGGTGGCGATCGCGTATCCACCCGCCACGAGCGCCGCCGCCGAGGCAAGGGTGGCGACGGTGACGCGGGGCCAGGAAAGGGGCCCGGTCGCACGGCGGTTGGGGCGGGGACTGCGGGACATACCGTGCCGGACGCGCGCCAGCATGGCGTCCCGGTCGGGCTCGTGAGCCGCCGCCGCGTCCCGGAGCCGGCGCTTCAGGTCCTCCATCAGTTCCTCGTTCCGCTCAGTTCCTCGGCGGCCTGCGCCCCGAGGAGGCGCTGCAGCTCGGCCATGCCCTTGGAGGTCTGGCTCTTCACAGTACCGACGGATGTCCCCAGAGCGAGAGCGGTGTCCTTCTCCGAGAGGTCCAGTGCGTGGCGAAGCACGACACACGCACGTTTACGGAACGGCAGTCGCGCCAGCGCGCGGCGCACGTCCATGACGGCGTCCACGTCGGGGTGGTGCGCGTGTGCCGGGAGGCTGGCCCAGAAGAGGTGGATGCGGCGCCGTTCTCGGGTGAGAGCGCGGATGCGGGCCCGGGCCATGTTGGCGACCACACCGCGGGCGTAGGCCACCGGGTGGTCTGCGCCCCGGACACGGTCCCAGCGGTGCCAGAGCGCGACGAAGGCGTCGGCGGCCAGGTCGTCGGCGGTGTGCGCCTCGCCGGTCAGCAGGTGAGCGAGGCGCGCCAGTTCGGCGTGGTGGCGCTCGAAGAAGTCGTGGAACTCCGCGGACGCGTCGTCAAGGGCCATGCCGGAGCCTCCGTGGGGTCTGCCCGTGCTCAGCCCGAGCCGGCGCCGGTGTTCGGGCCCGCCGTCAGGGACGGGGCTGATGAGCATACTAAGCATTCGGTCAGCTCTCTCCATGTCGTGCAGGGTCGCTTCCTCTGCGGTGGCCCGCCCCGGTGTCCGGGCGGGACCGGCGCGCCCGCCCGACCACCGGGGCGGCGGATCACTTCAGGACGCCCGAGCCCGCGCGGCGGGCGAGGGACGCGGGCAGGCCCGCCGCAGAGGACTCCAGTCCCCCGGAGAGGACGGGCTTCCACTTCGTCTCGGACTTGATCTTCTTGCTGTTCGCCGCGTTGTGGGCGGCTACGAGGTCGGTGACCGAGCCGTTGACCATGTTCCCGCTGCCGGCGAAAGCGCCCGTACCGTCGCCCGACAGGAGCTGGGAGGCCTTCCGGTCGGCGGAGAGCGTCCAGTAGTTGTTCTGCGCCACGATCTGGACACCTGCACGCGCGTTCACGCTGTAGCTGTGGACGTAGCCGTCGCGCGGCGTGGTGTCGAAGAGGTTGTTGTAGAGGTGGACCTGTCCGACCCGGGCCAGCGGCGCGCGCTGCACGATGCCCTGGAAGACGTTGTGGTGCAGCGTGACACGGAGTTTGGAGTCCTTGTCACTGCTGCCGATGAGCATGGTCTTGTCGTGGTCGGTGAAGCGGTTGTACGAGACGGTGACCAGGTCCGAGGCGTTGGTGATGTCGAGGGCTCCGTCGTGGACCTGGTACTCGCGGCCGAAGTACCGCGGGTTCGAAGCGTCGAGGTGCGGGCTGTCGGTGAACGCGTTGTGGTCGGCCCACACGTGCGTCGCCCCGCGCAGGGTGACGGCGTCGTACGCGGAGTTCCAGTTGCCCGTGGAGCCGTCCTTGGGGTCCCACTGAGGGAAGCAGTCGCGGGTGTCGGCGAAGGTCAGGTTGCGGATGATGACGTTGTCCGCCTTCTGAACCAGCAGGCTGCCTCCGTTGATGCCCGCGTCGGTGCCGGGCACGCCGATGACCGTGGTGTTCGACGGCACGGTGATGCCCACCCGCTCGGCCTGCCTCGCCTGCGCTGCCGCCCGAGCGGACTCCTGCGCGCCGGACGGCAGTTTGGACCGTCCCCATACGGAGGGGTCGTAGGCCTTGAGGTAGGCGGCGAGCGCGTAGCCCGTGCCCTTGGCGTAGTCGGCGCAGGTCAACGAGCGGCCCTGGTCGTCGGTGTTGGCGTCGATGCGGCCCTTCACCCGGATGATCCGCGGAGCGCCGGAGGGGCCCGCGCGGAGCGCCTTGACCAGTTCGGCCCGTGTGGTGACGGTGACATCGTGCGCCGCGTCGGCGGCCTGTCCGCCGGTCGTTCCGGAGCCGCTCGACGCCCAGCCGTCCTGCGCGGCCAGGACGGCGTGGGCGAGATCGACGGCACCCGCGTCAGCGCGCATGGCGAACGGCAGGACGCCGAGACCGGCCGCGGTGACAAGTCCCGTGGTGGCCAGGGCGATACGACGGCGGGCGGGGAGGCGGCGGTGAGAGGAAGGGGGCATTGGGTGGCGTTCCTTGTGCGGAGATGGAGCGGAGTACTGCTCTGTCGGCCTTCAGTTGCCGCCGCGCACAGGGAAGTTGCCGCCCAGAGGAAGAAAGTCGTGCGATGTACGTCACACCCCATCGCCCGGAGCCGGGGCGGCCGCGGGCCTCAGAGTGCGAACGGCCGGTACCGCAGGGCTTCCTCGACGATCTGCTCCGCCGTCCCACCCTCCAGCTCGGCTGAGGGGTAATGGATCAAGTCACTGACCCCAGGGTGCGGCACGTTCGCTCCCAGGAGCAGCAGGTAGTAGCCAGTCTCCGGGGACCCCGTCAAAACTCTGCGGACGATTTCGACGAGCTCGTCCCGGGTGATGTCCGGCACCCGGGGATGAGCCGGCCTGGCGGCCTCCCTCGCGAACTCCTCCAGGCTTCTGCTTCCGTGGTACTCCACGAAGGCGAGAGCCTCATAGGTATGCCCAGTCGCAGAGTTGAAGGCACAGATCGCTTCGCTCGCGCCCTCGGAGCCGCTCAGCAGCAGGTCAGCGATCCGTTCAATCTCGCGACTCAATTCCTCCAGCCGCTCTCGGCTCACAGGCGGGGGCAGGAGCTCCGGTCTCAGGTCCACGGTCCGCATTATCTCTGCCGGATCCGACACGGCAGCCGCTCAGTGCGCTTTGTGCGCTGCCAGTCACATCGACATGTCCAGGCATCTGGATCAGCCACGCCACCGGCTGTGGTCGATCTGTGGGCGGCCAGTCGGAATTTTTCGGTCCTGGCTAGTTGACGGGCGGTCAACTAGCCGCCGACATGGACCCGCAGCGCTTGGCCAAGGGGGGCGGCGCGGCTGTTGGGGACGTATGACGGCGACCTCCGGCCGAGCCTGGCGGAACAGACCCGGAGCGATCGGCTCGCGCAGAGGACGGCGGCTACCTGTTCGAAGTCAACGGTGGCCGGGTACGCCCGCAGACGGCCGCAGCGCCTCTCCTGGCGTACGGCGCACATCCCGCGCGGACAACGCTACGGATGCCACGTCCGGCTCCAGCCGCTCGCGCGCAGCTGGATCGGTCAGCTCCTGGCTCGAAGTCGCCTGAGCATTCCACGGGCCTGCTCCCGCTTGCGCGGGTCGGAAGCCGCGCGCCGCACCGAAGCGATCGTCCGCTGCCCCTGGGGACTGCGGCTGAACTGCTTGATCTTCGCGATCAGCCCGGACATAAACCCTCCCGCTGTAGCTCGTCGTGACGCTACGTCGTGTGCCCTGGCACCGTCTGTCGAAACAGCGGCGTACCCGCTCCCAGGGCAGCGGGGCACCGCGTGAACCACGGTGACGCGCCGACAGGGCAAGGAGGCCGGGAGCGATCCGTCCCCACACTCGACGATGCCCAAGAAGTGCAGCCCCGCCTGCTCGGCGACTTCCTCGCCGAGACGGGGCTCGTCGCGATGCCGCCACGACCTCACCCGCACCGAAACCTCACTGGTCCACGGGGGCCCGGCGGGCCCGGGCCCGGTCACGGAACCACGTGGCCCCACCTACCAGCACGGCCACCCCCACCCCGTACACCGGGAGCCACAGAGTCGTCGTGGCCGCCAGGCACTCGGCAACAGCCTTGCGGGCCTGGACGTCCTGCGCGTACGCCAGAGCGGTACCGTCGCCGCCGGCCAGGTTCCCCAGCGAGGCCTTCACCTGGAGGGCCTCGTATCTGCCCATCAGGCCGCACTCGCTGCGCGTGGCCGGCATCGGAAACAGCCACCCCTCGCGCTGCAGCAGGGGTGCGAGCGCGACGGCCACACAGAGGCCGACGACCAGCGCGTACGCGACCAGGCCGCGCACATAGGCCGAGCGAACGCCCGGCGTCCACTGCGCCCGCCGCTGGAAGGCGAGCATCACCGCAAGGAGCGTCACCCCGACGAACGTGGCGAACGACTGCCAGGAACCCTGGGCGAGAGCGAACGTCAGCACCGCGGCGAGTCCGATACCGATGACCCCCGGGCCGGGAATCTCACCGCTTGCTGCGACCGGTGCCGGCCTCGGGGTCACGCGGGGGCTGGGATCACTCACGGGCCTCTCCTGCAAGGGGAGGCATCAACATCCTTCGCGGGAGGCCGCGGCCCTGGGCACCATGCCGTACGAGCCCGGCGCCTCGCCCGGATGGCCCGCACCTGGTCGGCCACGCCACTGGCCGGAGGCGAACCCAGCGCGTCTCTTCCGCCACGCCCGGCATCTTCCCGGCATGCCCGTCAGGGCGAGTGGAGTGGGAGGGGAAGCCCGGTCATGTCTCGGTGTGTGACAGGGGCTCGGGTGGCACAGCCGCCCTGCGGTGCTTGATGTTGACGGCCGAGGCTTTGGCCAGTGCCACGGGACTCAGGAATCGCAGCGGACCGATCAGGCGGGACGCGAACAGATGCATGTGCCGCGCCAGCGATTCGTCGCGCGCTGCCGCCGAAAACATCAGCCGTTCCATGGGGTTGAACGGTCGGGCCTTGGCGAAGTCGGCGGCCAGGAACTGGTGGCCTCGCAGCTGGCGCCGGTGTTTGCGTGCGTACGTCAGCAGCGACCTGTCGAGGTCGCCTCGGCCGGTCGCCACCGGGGCGACCGCGTCTGCCAACCATTGCGCGGACTGCAGAGCCCACCCGCATCCCACTCCCCACAGGGGATCGCCGGTCAGGGCGGCGTCGCCGATGAGCGCTACGCCCGGTGCGGTCGGTTCGCGACTGAGAAGGGGGTAGTTGACAGTGCCGGTGATCTTCGAGGTGCGCTCGGCGGAGTCGATGGGCGGTGCCTCGGGCAGGGCACGCACGTATGCGTAGAAGCTGCCCTCCAGGTCTTCCCGGAAGGCCGGCAGCCGCTTCTTGTCCGGGAGTACGGCGATGACCGTCACCCCGTCGTCGTTCGGAAACGCGTACGCCATGTCGGGCTCCAGGAACCAGGCCTGACCGATTCCGCCGTGCAGCGGAAGGTTGCGGAAGTGCGCGAGATAGCCGAACCGCGTGTTCTCGTACTGCCGAGCAGGCACCTCGGCGAACTTCGCCACGGCCGAGTCCTTGCCATCGGCGCCGACCACCAGGCGGGCCCGGATCTCACGCTCGCCCTGGGGTGTCGAGGCCCGCACCCCCACGGTTCGCCCGGCTTCCTGCACCAGCCCGGCCACCTGGTGGCCGAGGAGCAGATCGACGCCCGGGGTCTGCGACGCATGGGCTCTGATAAGCGGATCGAGCGTGCTGCGTCGAATGTTGTACGCGTGCGGCAGCGCGGGGCCTGCCGGCGCGGCCTTCGGCTCGATCCATCCCCAGCGGGTGTACCAGCGGGCATCGTTGCGGACGGCTCCCGCTTTCTTGAGCGCGGGGATGAGGCCGAGTTCGTCCAGCACCGGGTAGGCGTTGGCCGTGAGGGAGTGGGTGCACAGCACCTTGTACGCGTCGGGGTCCGAGCGGCGCTCCAGCAGGGCGACCCGGACACCGCGCCGAGCGAGCAAGATCGCGGCAGCGCTGCCGGCGAGGCTGGCTCCGCTGATGACGACGTCGTAGTCGTATCCCGCGCTCTCAGGCTTGGTCATGCGCTGATCGCCCCCTTCGGGTGTGGTGCCGATCCTGGGAGTGGTGCAGTGCCACTCCTGTCAGGCGCATGATCAATTGTCAAGAGCTGTGGATCAGGTGAGGTGCGGTCAGGCGGTGAACCGGTCGCTGTGCCGGCGGTCCCGTCGGCGGCCGTCCCGTCGGCGGCCGTCCCGTCGGCGGCCGTCCCGTCGGCGGCAGGTCCCGATCCGGCCGGGGTAGGAATCCACGGCCACGGCGGCCCGTGGCTATGGCACCGGCGGAGAAGTTGCGGAACTCCTGGGTGATCGTCCCACCGCGCCCGCAACGCGGAACCGGCCCGCCCCCACCGCCGCACGCGGGGGAACGGGCCGGTCCGCCGGGCCGTACGGCTCAGCCGTACGTCTCGACCCACATGTTGACGGCGCCGCCGCCCATCCCGCAGTCGAGGATGGACGCCCACTCCCGACCCATCGAACGGCCGCCCTCGGACCCGGTGTACGGGCCGCGCACGCCGCCGACGTTGGCACAGTAGCCGTGGACACGCCAGCGGCCGTTGCCACTGTCGCACCAGCCCACACCGGCTCCGTCGTTGCGGTTGTAGGCGTGGCAGCTGCTGGACGCACTCGCGGACGGCGCGGCGAACAGCATCGCCCCGGCCGCCAGGGCCAGCGCGGTGGACACGGTCCCTGCCATGCGCAGTCGCTTCATGACATTCCCCCTTCTGGAACGGACTCCACGCCACCCGCCGGTCAACCGGGGCACGCGGAGCCAATGGAATCGGTGCGGCTGCACGAGCCGGCCGCACCGCTGCACAACGTCGGGAAACCCAACGGGAAGAGCATGGCAACACCCCCTAACAACCCGCTAACCACTTTGCGGAGGTGCCCCTTCCACCGGCCGGACGCCGCCGCCCGCGCGCCCGTCCAGGCTGGGCGCGGTCCGCCCCCCGCGACCGCAGCGGTGATCGCTTCCGGCACGCCCGGTCGTACCGCTCAGGGGCGGCGCCAGTCGTCGCTGGTGAGGTGGGAGCCGGCCATCGGGCCCATCCTGAGCATGCCGCCGTCCACGCTCCAGGACGCGCCGGTGACGTAGGAGGCGTCGGGGCCGGCCAGGAAGGCGATGACGGCGGCGACCTCCCGGGCGTCGCCGGGGCGGCCGAGCGGAACGCCCGGGCGGTGCGTGGCGTGCACGTCCGAGTCCTCCTGGCCGGTCATCGGGGTGGCGATCTCGCCCGGAGCGACCGCGTTCACCGTGATGCCGTGCTCGGCCAGTTCGAGCGCCATGGTCTGGGTGAGCAGCCCCAGGCCGCCCTTGGCCGCGCAGTACGGGGCCGCCCCCACCCGTGGCTGGTGTTCGTGCACCGAAGTCACGTTGATGATCCGGCCGCCGTCGCCCTGTTCGATCATCCGTCGGGCCGCTTTCTGCCCGCACAGAAACGGGCCCACCAGGTCCACGTCCAGGACCCGGCGCAGATCGTGCTCGCTCAGGTCGAGGAACGGCGTTGCCGTACCCGTACCGGCGTTGTTCACGAGGACGTCCAGACGGCCGAGTTGGGCGCACAGGTCGTCCATGGTGTCGATGGCGGCCGGGAGCCGGGTGAGGTCCATCCGGCCCACGACGGCTCGGCGCCCCTTCCCGCGGACCTCGTCGGCGGTCTCCCGGGCGCCCTTCTCGTCACTGTGCCAGGTGATGGCGACGTCCATTCCCGCCTCGGCCAGGCGGACGGCGGTGGCGCGGCCGATCCCGGAGTCGGAGCCGGTGATCAGAGCGGTCTTGGGCGCGGGCGAGGTGGGGGCGGACATGCGGATCTCCTCGTGGTCGTACTTCGGCCTCGGCCTCACTTCTCAGGTGATGCATCGCTGTACCCGGCAGGCATACCGGGCAAACGCGGCACAGGGCCGGCTGGCGAGGTCGACATACGTCACGGAGCGCCGCCGCGCGGATGTCACAGGGTCAGACGCGCGATGTCCTGCGGATCGAGGCCGGTCAGCTGCGCGATGCGCGGGGCCGGTACGCCCGCGGTCAGGGCCCGCTGTACGAGCGCCTGCCAGTCCTCGGTCGTCTCCCGGAACTCCAGCAGCTCAGCCTCCACGTCCGTGACCGACTGGGGCGCGCACTCCTGCTGAACCCGGACGGTCTCCTCCTCGCTCAGCGGAACCGGCAGTCGTTCGGCTCCCTCCGGAATGAACGCCTCCGCCCCGGCCGGCAGGATCCGGACGTGTTCGGAGGAGGCGGAGACCCCGTGGGCCTGCAGCCATCCATGCACGGCCGGCGTCTGCGAGCACTCGAGGGTTCCGACGGCGGTCAGGGCCGCCCCCAGCCGGGGGTGCCGCTCGGGAAGGAGGAACAGGTAGGCGTCGTCGGCCATCGCGGACAATCGCTTTCTCTCACGGACACGCGGACACACGGGCACACGAACAGCAGCGTCACACGATGCTAACGCCCCACCGCGTCCCGTCCGTGGCGCCGTGGTCCTCACCGCGTGGGCGCGGCGCAGTGCGAGAGGGATTGCCCGTAGTTCGGCAGGCGCGCGGTCTACGGGCGGCGTGCGTGTCCGATGGCCTGGCCGCCTGGTGCTGGGTGATCTCCTCTGATCCTGAGCAGCGACCAGGCCCGGGCAGGGCGTACGAGCTGGGCCTGGTCGGCTGTGGATCAGGCGCAGGCACCCCCGTTGAGCGCGAAGGCCGTGGGGGCGGGATTGGTCCCGCTGTACGTCCCCTGGACTCCGAAGCTCGCTGTCGCACCGGGTGCGATCGTTCGGTTCCAGTCGGCGTTGCGGGCGCTGACGGCGGTGCCGTTCTGGGTGAGGGTCGCGTTCCAGGCGCTCGTGACGCGCTGGCCACCGGCGTAGGCCCAGGTCAGCTGCCATCCGTCCACGGAGTTCGGGCTCGTGTTCTTGACGGTGACGGTCGCCGTGAAGCCGTTGTTCCAGACGCTGTCGACCTTGTACGTCACCGCGCAGGCCGCGGTGGGCGGTTCGCCGGTGGAGGTTCCCTCGGCGGCGTAGGCGGCGAGCCAGGCCAGCGGGGCGTTCCAATTGACCGCCACCTCGTTGGTGGAGTACGAGCCGATGTCGTCGATGTAGCAGGCGGCGGGCGCGCAACCGGCCAACTTCTCCTGTGCCACCGGGTCCTGGAGCGCGCTGTCGGGCCCGCCCGCGAGCGACCCCGCCGGAGGGTGGGGCAGTGAGGCGTCCAACTGGTGTGCCCAGAAGCGGTGGTGCTGGTTCTGCGAGGACGTCTTGCCGTAGCCGGATACGTAGGACTGGCCGAGGGCGTTGCGGCCCAGCAGGTAGTCCATGGTCTCCAGCGCGCCGGTGCGGTAGCGCCCGTCGCCGGTCAGTTCCCCGGCGACGGCCAGGACGATCGCGTCGTTGGCGACCTCGCCGTTCGAGCCCCAGAAGTAGCCGTCCGCCGGGACGGGCACCGCGTAGCCCTGAGCCGCCATCCGGGACAGGTAGCCGTCGGCGGCTGCCGTCACCGAGGCCCGGACCCGGTCCCGGTCGGCTGCGGGGAGCCCGTTGGGGGCGGTGGCCAGGGTGAGCCGGCCGAGCGCGGCCGTGTCCGCCCAGCCGAAGCCGTAGGCGGAGAAGGCGTTGGCCGAGGTGTGCCAGGACGAGGAGGTGACCGCGTCCCGGTAGCCGCTCTCGCCGGTCGTCGCGTACAGCTCGGCGGCCGCCCAGTAGAACTCGTCGCTGACCTGGGTGTCGCCGTAGGCGCCCCCGCCCGTGCTGTCCGAATCCGGCGCGTACAGCGCCGGGTTGGCCTGGGCCGCGGTCCAGGCCCGGCGGGCGGCCGACAGACAGCGGTCCGCGAACGCCGCGTCGTACGGCCGGAAGACCCGGGCGCACTGCGCGGCGGCCGCCGCCAGGTTGAGGGTCGCCGCCGTGGACGGGCGGTGCAGCTCGCGAGGCTGGGCGTCCTGGTCGGGGCGGATCGGCATGCCGGTCCAGGCCGCGTCGTGGATCTTGTGGAACGCCATGCCCGCGTACGGCTTGCCCTGGGGCACCTGCATCCGCATCAGGAAGTCGAGCTCCCAGCGCGCCTCGTCCAGGACGTCCGGGACGCCGTTGCCGCGCTCGGGGACGCGCAGCGTCGAGTCGCCCAGCGCCGCGTCCTTGCCCGCCCGCTTGGCCCGCTCGAAGGAATTGACCATCAGCCAGGTGGAAATGCCGCCGTTCACCACGTACTTGCCCTGGTCGCCCGCGTCGTACCAGCCGCCCCTGACGTCCTGGGTGTAGTCGCACACGGTGGCCTGGCACGGGACGGCGGTGTCGCCCTTGTTGGGGGCGACTCCGAAGTGTCCGGCCGGGCGTGCGTAGGCGGAGCCCACCAGGGAGGCTTCGATGGGGATGCCGCTGCGCTGGTGGTAGAAGAACGCCATCGCGTCGGAGCGCAGACCGTCGTACAGGTTCGCGCGGATGTCGAAGGGCACACTGCCGCTGCCGTCCACCGCCAGGACGTATCCCGAGCCCGACCCTCGGTACGAGGAGAAGTCGGCCACCTGGACGGACTGCCCGGAGGGGGTGTCCGCGCCGCGCGGGACGGTCGCACCGGAGGCGACCACCGTCCCGGAGGCGTTGCGCAGCTGCCAGGTGAGCGACTGCGTCGCCGTGGTGACGACGGTGGCGCGCTTGGGACCGTCCGGCAGGTAGCCGACCTGGTTGACGCGTACGGCCGTGGTCGCCGCCGCCGCGGAGGGGACGGCCGCCGTGGCGGGGGTGATCAGGAGGCCGCCGCCGAGGAGCGAACCCGTCAGCAGGGTGGCGGCGAGGCGTCTGCGGTGGCGTGACGAAGGGGTGGGGGGCATGAGCGGCTCCTGTGTCGATGGGTCAGCGGGTGGAGTTGGCTTGGGCGAGCAGTCCTATCCGCCGGGGCGGGCGGAGGGAGTCGCTCCGGGCGCTGGGCCGGCGTCGGCGGCCGCCCTGGGCGGAATCGGACTGGGAGCGCTCCCAACTGTCGGAATACCGAACACCGGTCGGCGGATCGAAGATTCGAGGCGGACAGTAGTGACGCCCGGGACAGCCGTCAACAGGTGCGGGAAGATGCGGAGTTGAGGGTGTTGCCGGGTGAGGTTCCATGGCTGCGGCCGCGCTTGTACCCGCATGGGGTCGGCGTCGCCGCTCGACGAGGCCAACGGCCGCCGACGCGTGGCGTGTCCGTGGCGCTTCCCCCCGGCCATCGAACTGTTCCTCGACCTGCTGCGCTGCCCGGCGTGCCGGCAGGTGCGCGCCCATCCGCCGGGCGGCGGCCCGCCCGGCGGCCGACGCTGTGCCTCACTGTTCCGTCCGCGGCTCCCCGTCCAACGCCGCCAGCCGCTCGCGGCACCCGGCCGCCGCGGTGTCCGCGCCGAGTTCTTCGTAGATGCCGAGCGCCTCGGTGTACGCGTCCCGCGCCTCGGCCGGGCGCGGCAGTACGCCACCCAGGGCGCACAGGATGTCGGCGAGGCCCCGGCGGGAGCCGACCCGTTCGAAGGCGGCGCGGGCCTCGTCGTAGGCGGCGCGCGCCCGGTCCGGCCGGCCGTCGGCGCGTTCGGTGTCGCCGAGCGCGCGCAGCGTGAAGCCCAGGCCGCCCGTGTTGCCCAGCTCTCGGTGGACGGCGGCGGAGCGGGCCAGCGTTTCGCGGGCCTGGGCGTACTGACCTCGCAGCCGCTGTACGTCGCCGAGCCCGCGCAGCATGTTCGCCTCTCCGCGCCGGTCGCCGATGCGACGGGACAGGTCACGGGCCCGGACGAAGAGGTCGGCGGCCTCGTCGTGGCGGCCGCCCACCCGGGCCACATGGCCGAGGCCCCGCAGCGCCTGCGCCTGTCCGCGTACGTCGCCGATCTCCTCGTACGTCGCCAGGGCGGCCCGGTAGCCCTCGTGCGCCTCGACGCCCCGGCCCCGGTTGCGCGCGATGTCGGCCAGGCCCCGCAGCGCCTGCGCCTCGCCCCGGCGGTCGGTGAGCCCGGCATAAAGCTCGCGGGCCTGCCGGAACTCTCCGGCGCCCGTCTCGTAGCGGCCCTGCGAGACGCTGACGTTCGCCAGGCCCCAGAGGGCGTCGGCACGGCCCGCCCGGTCGTTCAGCTCCTCGTAGACGCGCAGCGCGCCGGTGAAGAGCTCACGCGCGTCGTCGTAGCGGCTGCGGGCGCGTTCGGTCTCGGCGAGCCCCCACAGGGCGTCCGCCTGGCCACGCCGGTCGCCGAGAGCCTCGTACAACTCGTGCGCGGCCCGGTAGTTGTCCCGCGCGGCCGCCAGATCGCCGCGTGTGCGCTCCGTGTCGGCCAGGCCCCGCAAGGCGTCGGCCCGGCTGGGCAGGTCGTGGTCAGCCACGGCGGCATCCCTCATCGTGACCCAGATCCTGGCGAGTTCGGTGGTGGCACCGAGCCCGCCCAGGACGGCGTGCGCCAGTGCGGCGAGGCGCCTGGCGTGCGGGGAGCGGCGTTGGACGGCGGCCACCGTCACGGCGATCAGATTGGTGCGCTCCGCCTCCAGCCAAGCCCGCGCGGCACCCGGTTCGCCCGCTCCGGTGGCCAGCGCCTCCCGCGCCGCCTCGCCCCGGCTCAGCTGGTGAACGAAGAGCCGGTCGAGGGCCTCGTCCCAGCGCTCCTGCGGCTCCTGCGCCACCGCCAGGCTCCGGGCGTACGCGAGGAACAGGTCGTGGAAGCCGAAGCGTCCCCGGCCGTGGCGTTGCAACAGGTGCCGCTCGGCCAGGTCGGCCATACGACGGCGGCACTCGCGCACCGTCGTCCCGGTCATCGCCGCGCACGCCTCCACCTCCAGTTCGGGTCCCGGATGCATGGCCAGTACCCGCAACAGGCCCGCCTGCACCGGGTCCGCCGCCTCCAGTGCCTGCCAGGACACCGCGAACGCCGCGCCGACCCGCCGGTCGGCGTCGGGTACCTCCAGCAGCGGCGAGTCCGTCTCCCGCATGGCGATCAGCAGCTCCACCGGTTCCTCGAAGCGCAGCCGGGCGGCGACCGCCTGCACGGCCAGCGGCAGGAACCCGCAGGCCCTGCAGATCTCCTCCAGGGCGGGATCGGCCGCCTCCTGCGCGGACAGCCCGGCGCCCGCCACCAGGAGCCGTACCGCCTCGTCGGCGGGCAGCACGTCCAGTGCGGTGAGCGTGATGCGGTCGGGGTCGTGCAGCGCGATACGGCTGGTGATCAGGACCAGGCTACTGTCGTCCCCGGGGAGCAGACAGGACACCTGGTCGAGCGATGCCGCGTTGTCGAGCAGCAGCAGGCCGCGTCTGCCGTGCAGCCAGTTCCGCCAGAGCGCGGCCTTCGCGTCCAGGGTCGGCGCGTCGTCACCGCGGATGCCCGCCCAGGTGAGCAGCGCCTCCATCGCGGCGTGCGCGTCCAGCGGCGCCCGGTCGGGGGTGTGGCCGTACAGGTCGAGTTCGTACTGCGCGTCGGGGAAGTCGGCGGCGAGCTGGTGGGCCAGGTGCCGGGCCAGGGCGGACTTGCCGACGCCCGGCATTCCGACGATGGCGTGCACCAACTCGGGCCGCCCCGTGAGGTTCCCGGCGACCAGCTGGGGAAGCCGACGGCGCTCCGCGACCCGGTCCACGATCTGGCGGGGCGCCGCCTTGAGGGTGGTGCGGACCGCCTCGGCCGGACCCGGCGCGGACGGCAACCGGGCGGAGTCGGCCGGGCGTTCGGGATCGAGCGCGCGCAACAGCGGCTCCTGGCCCGTCAGTTCCCGCAGTGCGTCGCGGAATCCGGTATCCGCGAGCAGGGCCCGTACCGGTACGGCCGTCAGCCGCCGTCCTTCGTAGGGCCGGTCGCTCCAGGCGACGACGCCCAGCAGGGCACCGCTCTTGTGGACGACCGCGCTGCCTGACATCCCCGACCACTGGTCCCAGCCGGCCGGCCAGGCGGTCGACACGTCGATGGCGTATCGGTCGCTGCGCGTGTACGTCAGCGGGTCCAGGACACCGCGCACCGTCTCGGTCTCCGTGCCGTCGCCCGTGCTGCGCGCCGCGGCGGCCGACATGCCGGTCACGGCCACGGCGACCGGCTCGGTCCCCGACACCTCGGCCCAGCGCGGCTCGGGAACGCCGAGCGGCTCGGGAAGACTCTGCGCGTCAGGGGTTCCGTGTGTGCCGGGGGCGCCGGGTGTGCCGAGGGCGCCGTGTGTGCCGGGCGTGCCGGGGGCGCCCTCTCCGCCGTCGACGCCGAGCCGCAGCAGCGCCGCGTCGAGTCCGGCGTCCCCCTGCCAGACGACCGTGCACGGCACGGGGTCGGTGAGGCGCACCGCACCCCGCCCGCCGACGACGGCCCTGACCGTGATGTCCGGCCGGTGCCGGCCGTCGGCGAACGCGACGCCGTGGCGGGAGGTGAGCACCAGCGAGGGCGCCAGCAGCCGCCCGGACGAGAACTCCCTGTGTCCCTCGGCGTCGACCGGGCCCGCGGTGACCGCCACGAGCCCCGGGTGCAACGGTGCGGCCGGGTCGTGCGCGCCTGCGGCCCCGTCGTACGCGCCTTCGGCCCGCGAGCCCGTCACCGTCGGTCGGAGACCGCGGCGGGATCCCCGGTCAGGGTGTCGCGTACATCCAGCTTGAGGCGCAGCCGGTGCGTCGTCCCCTGCGACACCTTCGCGTCGGCGCCGAGCTTGACCACGCCGAGGCGGACGCCACCCGATCCCCCGGCGTCCTTGCGCACCTCGACGAGGAACTCCATCTCCACCTCGGTGATGCGGAATTGAAGCCGCGCGTCCTTGCCGTACTCCTGCGCCTGCGCCAGCTGCGTACGCAACTGCTCGATCGCCTCGGTGATCTCGTTGCCGTCCGTCGTCATCCCGCGCCCCCGTCGCTCACGATCACTGCCGCCGCATCCTGCCGCACGGGCCCGCAGACACGCCAGTCCCGCACCCATGCGCCGGAGCCGCCCGAACGCCGAACCGGCCGGGCCCGCGGTTGGCGGCCCCGGCCGGGGCGTGCACATCAGCCGGCGGAGTGGCTTCCGTCATCGCAGAACATCGGGATGCCGGGGGTGCCTCCGGGGAACCCGGTAGGCACTGCCTTCAGGCTCCAGGGGTTTCCTCCGTTGCCCTTGATCTCGGTGCCGCAGGATCCGTAGCCGGTGTGGTGGTCGTCGCCGAGCGGCAGGTTGGAGAACGACCTGAAGTCTCCGCGCTGCACGGGACCGTTGGCCGGCTGTCCGGTCTCGTCGACCATGTGACCGTCGAGGTAGAGGTACAGGTTGGGCATGTAGCTCTGGTACACGAGCCCCGTCGTCGGGTTGTCGTCGATGTTCGCCGCGGCCGTGGACTTGACGGTCCCGCCCGCGCAGAAAGCCATGCTGACGTTCTGCCAGATCGGGGGCGCCATGTTGAACAGCGAGCCCTGCGGGTTGCCGCCGCCGTCCAGCGCGGGCTTGCGGAAGAACAGGCTGTAGAGGTCGCCCGCCGTGTCCGCGACCTCGGCCGGGATCTGGCGCTGGTCGGCGAGGCTCTTCAGCTTGTTCACCCAGGCGCTCATGTTGGCGTCGGTGTTGGGCGCCTCGTCGAGCGGGCGGTAACCGATGCTGCCGCCGCTGACGAACTTCGTCGTCACGCACGCGCCGGTGGAGTCGATGGTGGTCGGCTGCTGGCCCGAACGGTAGGCCTGCCCGGGGGTGATGCCGGTCTCCAGCGGGTTGGCCACGTGGGTGGTGCGGCCGGTGACGTTGCCGTCCTTGGCGTCGAAGGACAGGTCGGGCAGGGTGACGCCGAGCGAGCCGTAGTCCTTGACCGTGGCCTGGATGAAGTTGCGGGCGAACGGGGCGATCTCGGTGTTGCCGGTGCGGCCCGAGTCCACCATTTCCTCGCTCCCCGGGATGATCTTCCCGTCCGGGCCGACGACGTACGAGGTGTCGATGTGCGTCCGGATCTTGTACGAGCGGTCGTCGTCGAAGGTGTGCTCGTTGATCGTCGCCGGAGGCGCGGGAATCGCGAATCCCAGCCAGTCGGCCTGGGAGGGGTGCGCGTTCGGGTCGGTTCCGGCCGCGTCGACGTCGGCCTGCCAGGACTTCACCGCCGCGGAGACGTTGCCGCCGAGGCAGAGGTCGTTGTACGCGCCGCTGTTGCAGACCTGGAAGTTCGACAGGCCGACCAGCCGTCCGCGGTCGTCGAAGGTCGTTCCGCCGGCCGTGCGCGAGTGCGCCCAGTCATAGATGGTCTGACGTGTCCGCATGGGCGTCTTCATCAGCCAGGGGGTGTCGGTGTCCAGGTTCTGGTTGCTCTCGAAGATGGCCGCCGCGTCGAAGGTGTGGTGCTCGTACGTCCCGTCCACCGGGACGAACGCGAGCGCGTCGTAGGCCACGTCCAGGTCGCCGGAGGTGGAGTCGCTGGTGACGTTGGACAGGGAGACCTTGGCGTTGGCGCCCAGCTGGAAGTAGCCGACGGTCACCCAGGCGTTGTTGGCCTTGGACTGGTCGACGATCCGCTCGCGCGTCTTGCCGTCCCTGGTCGTGATCTCGTAGTGGGCGGACTTGGTGGTGTGGGAGGGGTAGGGGACGAACGCCTGTACCTTGTAGACGCGATCGGCCAGGTTGGGCTTCCAGGTACCGTTGGTGGTCAGGTAGTTGTCCCAGTTGTTGGGCTGACGTGCGTGGGAGAACCAGTAGTGGCCGCCGAAGCCGCCGCCGATCTGGTGCAGATCCTCCTTGGCTTCGTACTTGCCCTCGTCGTCGGTGCGGAACTCCCAGGAGAAGGAGCCGTTGTTGGACCAGCCGCGAGACGCGCAGCGGTTCTGCGGCGCGCCGTCCGGCAGGTCGTCGACGAGCACCGTGCCGCTGGGCAGGGCTGTCGTGTCACAGGGGCCGAGCGTGGGATGGGGCGTCGCCGGGCTCGCCGCGCACCGTCTTGTAGGTGAGGTACTCGTTGCCGCACTCGTTGATCAGCCCGTTGGGGGTCGTCGGCTTGCTGCCGCAGTTCTTCCAGGTGACGTCGTGGCGGAACCAGTGCTGGTTGTAGCACGCGACGGTGTGGCAGACCGGCGGGTTGAGCGGGTCGCACCCGTTGGTGGTGTCACAGAACGTCGACGGCGGCGGCTTGATGGCGTACGTGCGCTCCGAGGCGTTGGACCACCAGGCCGGGGAGAAACCGTGGGTGTTGCCCTTGTTCATGGTGCCGTTGTCGTCGTAGGAGCGCCCGGTGTCGATGGGGTAGGCGCCCCACCCCATCACCTTCTCCTCGTACGCCCAGTTCTGCGGCTTCGCGGCATCCGCGTAGTGGTTGTTGTCCAGGAACGCGCCGCGGTCCAGTGGGTACTTGGGGTTGGAGGGGTTGTTCGCCCAGCCCAGTCCCCACGCCGATGGATCGTCCGGGTTGCTGCCCGGCACGTTGAGGCCCGCGTTGTAGTTCCACACGGCGGCGAACCAGTTCTCCGGACGCGTCGGGTCGTCGTCGTTCAGCTTGATCTGCGTGCCGGCGGTGTGCAGCTCGTTCCACTTGTCCTGCAGGATGCGCACCGAGTAGGCGATGCCGGTGGCGTAGTCCACGGCGACGGCCCGCTGCTGGTCCGGCGGCAGGAGCACCTCCCCTTCCTTGGGGTGTCCGGCGATGCGCATGCCGTCGGTGGCCTGGCCGATGCCGTAACCGCAGTCGGCCTTGTCCCAGTTGATCTTCCAGATGCGCTTCGGGTCGTAGCCGGTCGTGCCGGCGTAGATGTTGGTGCCGTAGAAGTTGCCGATCAGCGGGTTGCCGTACTCGCCCGGAACGGCGTGCGTTGTCGCCTGCCAGAGGTTGGACTCCTGGGTCAGGATGCCCAGCATGACCTGCGCCGGGATCCGGCCGCCGGTGACGAGGGTGCGCGGCGGGAACATGCCCTGCGGCGACAAGGCGGGCAGCCCCGAGTTGTGCCAGTTCGCGGGCCGGTTGACGTGGTCGGCGGTCAGCAGGCCCCGGATGGCCATGTCGGCCGCCCACTCCACCTGGTTGGGGGTCGGCTGGTAGACCTGGGTGTTCACGTCGTTACGGGGCACCGAGCAGTAACGGTCGTTGTCCACCGGGTCGCCGGCGGCGTCGCCCGAGGCCGCGGCCTTGGCACCGGAGGCCGTGAGCGCCTTCTTCACGGAGGTGCGGCCGCCCGCGATGAACGGCAGCAGCGGCGAGGGCCGCGCACCGGTCTCGGCCTGCGCCGAGGTCTGCTGGGTGGCCACGGTGAAGTCCAGCGGCTTGCTGGTGCCGGTGACCGTCGCCTTGATCTCGACGGCCTCGGCCGCGGGTGTCGCCCGCCGCAGCGGTGCGGCCACCTTGTCCGCGAGGTGCTGGGGAACGGCCTGGACGACGGCCAGTTGGCCCTCGGTCGACAGTTCCGCCCGGGCGGGTGCCTCGGCGACGCGGCGCACCGTCGAGGGCAGGTCGTTCGCCGCCGTGGACCTGCCGGTCAGGAAGACCCTGCCGGCCGTGCCCTGGGCCAGGCCGACCTGTCCGAGGTCGCCGACAGCCAGGGTCTTGACCGTACGGCCGCGCAGGTGCTTGACGTCGACCTTCCCGCCCTTGGCCGGCTCCAGGAAGGCGACGTTGCCGTCGGCGTCCGGGCGCAGTCGCGTTGCGGTGCCGTGCGTGGTGGCCACCACGTCGGCCTTGCCCGCCGGGTTCACCTTGATGAGGTGCGGCCCCGCCGCGGCTATGACGTCCTTGCCGACCGGGACCGCGGAGGTCGCCTGGCCGTCGACCGTCCCCGTGGAGACGATCTTCGCGGTGACGGCGTCGACGGTCTGGAACTGGGTCTGTTCACTCTTGGCGTCGGCGCTCGCCTGCGTGACGACGGCGGTCTCACCCGCCCCGCAACCGGGGTCGAAGTAGGCCAGACTGGCGTTGAGCGCCAGCTTGGTCACCTTGCCCGACCGCAGGTCCACGACCGCGGTGAAGGCACCCCGGTCGAAGAGGTCGTCGCGGTTGGTGAACGCCCGTGGTGCGTAGACCACCACGGCGCGGTTGCCGGAGCCGGTCACACAGGCGTTGCCGATCCACTGATCGGTCTCCAGGCCCGGCTCCGACAGTGTCGCCACGGTGCGCCAGGTGTATCCCGCGTTGGCGTCGGCGACCAGCACATGGAACCCGGTGGCGTCCCCGGCCGTCGTCCATGCGCGGTCACCCGACTTCTTCCAGTCCTTGCCGAGGGCGTCGCCGCGCTGGTCGGGCGCCACGGTGTTGGGCGCGGTGGCACCGGGCGCCGGGGGCTGGGGCTCGGCGTCCGGCTGCCCGGCCCAGGCCATATTGCCCTGCAGCAGCCCGGCGAGCATGGCCAGGCCTGCCGACGCGAGCACGGGCACCCGTGCTCTGCGGGCGATTGTGCGAGGTCTCAAGGAGAACTCCGGTTTCGTATGCCGTGGGTCAACTCGGTTGCCACGGTGGTGGGGTGCGGCGTTCCTGGTCCGATGCCAGGGCGGCGGAAGAGGAAACGACAGCGGGAAGGGAGCGGCAGAGGGCTGCCGCTCCCTTCGCGTGTCGTCTTCTAGGCCCAGCCCGTGCACACCTCACGGCCTGCGCCTCGCATGCATGCGCGGGCCGTACGGGCCGCCGGGTCGTAGAAGATTCCGGTGTGCCTGATCACCGTGTTGCCGTCCATGCCCTCGTACCTGAGCTCGTCCACGCGTGACTCCCCGAGGTTTTCGCACATGCTGTAGTCCAGCCGGCAGCGCTGGATGAACACGGTGTAGTCGTACGGGTTGCTGCCGGTGGGATACGAGGCCTTGGCCCAGGCGTAGAAGTCGCCGTCCGTCGTGCCGGTCCACAACTCGACGCCGAACCCGCTCGAGTGATCCCGGCCGTCGCGGTGAGTGGGGCCGCGCTGCCAGCTCTGGATGGCGGGGTCGTGTCCGTCACAGCCGAATCCGGAGCAGGAGGTGACGGTGGCCGAAGCGGAGCCGGGAGCGACCATCAGCGTGGCGAAGGCGGCGAGGACGGCCGCGAAAACCAGCCCCGCACGGGACAGAAGACTGCTTCTTCTCATCGTGAAACGCATGCGCGTCTCCCTTCAGTTGTGGCCTGACGACCAAAAAGTTGGCCCCCCGGGGTGACGCGGTGATGTCGGTCGGGTCAGCAACCGAGGGGGCGATGGAGGGTTGGGTGAGGCGGGCGGGGGATGGACCGGTGCCGGCTTCAGCGCCCCGTGTACCACTCCTGGTTGCCCGCCGCCTCGTTGCGGCTCTTGGACCACCACTGGACGGCGTCGGTGTCGTTGGCCGTAGTGAACCCCGGCATGTCCAGCGCCATGCCGCTGTTGACGTTGCGAACGGACACGCCGACCTGGCCGACCGCCTCGACCCACTGCTGGTTGGCCCCGCCGGTGCACTGCCACACCCGCACCGGAGCGCCCGCGTCCTTGCGCCAGTCGGCGACTTCAAGGCACTTGCCGCTCTCGGCGTTCCGGTACGTCCACGCCAGGCGTCCATCGGCCGTCTGCGTCGCGTCCACGATCCAGGTCTGGTTGGCGCCGCCGTTGCAGTCCCACTGCTGAGCCGGGGCGCCGTCGTAGTCGTGGCCCATCGGGATCTCAAGGCACTTGTCGCTCGCGACGTTCACGATCCGGTGGGTGTTCGGCCCTCCGCCGGCGCTCGCCGGAGACGCTGTGATCACTCCGAAGACGGCCACCGCCGCCGTCGCCATGGCCGCATGGACGCTTGTCTTCCTCATGACGGTCTTCTCCCCCTGTACCGGTGCTTGATCAGTCGCCACCGAGCCTAGAAAAGGGCAACGTCACCGCGGTTTGCCCTCAGCGCCGAGTTCCTTGATCTTCAGCGCACGGAACTCGGAGGGGCTGAGTCCATACGCCTCGCGGAAGGTACGGCTGAACACGGCCGGCCTGCTGAAACCCCAGCGGGCGGCGATGACCTGGACCGGTACGCGCAGGTCGGGGCGGGCCAGGTCGGCACGGCACCGCTCAAGGCGACGCCGGCGGATCCTGGCGTGGACGCTCTCGCCCGTACCGTGGAAGAGCTGGTGGAGTGCGCGAACGGACATGTTGTGGTGGGCCGCGATGACGGGCGGGGTCAGTTCCGGGTCGCCGAGGCGGTGTTCGATGAACATGTGGATCCGCCGCAGCAACGCCTGAGATCGGACTTCGGGAGGCAGGTCCTCCTCGACAGCGAGGTGCTGGGCCAGGCAGGCTGCCGCAAGCTCGGCCGTGACCGTGCCGAGGCGGTTCAACTCCGCCGCCGTGCACCCGTCGCCGTGCTCCACGAGAGCCTTCATGAAGGAGGCCAGCATCGCCGCAATGCCCTGACCTCCAGGTATACGGCGGGCCAGAAGGCGCTCGAGGTCAGGGGTGCGCAGCGGGAGGGCTGACCGGGGCAGTTGCAGGACGACCAGCTCACCCAGGCCCCCACCGGAGGGTGACTCGGCGACGGAGGGCCGGGAAGTGTCCCACATGACGAGGTCCCCGGTGACGGCGCCGCAGTCGTTGCCGTGCTGGGACAGCGACATGGAGCCCTTGGTCACCAGCGCCAACTGGTACTGCTCCGGATCGCTGCGCCTGATGAGTGCGGGTGTACGCCGCGAGCGCAGAGGCAAGTAGGCGAGCCTCGACATCCGAAGGCCCCCCAGGTCCAGTACGGCGGCCTCGGCCTGGAAGCCGGCCGGACACTCGCTGCGGATCGCCGTGGGCACCACCTCACGCGACACCATGTCCGCGAACCAGTCGAAGCGGTCCGCTGCGGGAACCACACTCGACGAGACCACTGACCACACTCCGCTGCCCCCCACTTTTTGATCTTCTTCAGGGACAGGATGCGGCGACAGACACCGACGGACGAAGACATTGCCGGGTAGCGGCGTGTCCCCCTCCGCCCCGCCCGCCACCGGGCCGTGGCCGTACTGTTGCTGCCATGTGCTGGAGTGCGACGGCCGACCTCGTTGCGGGAGCGGCCATTGCGGCCGTGGGGGCCGCCTCGGTGAGCCTGGCGGCCCGCCGCCCCCACGACCTGCCCCTGGCCGCGCTGCCCCTCCTCCTGGGGATCCACCAGATCATCGAGGCCGCGGTGTGGCACAACGACGGCGGCACCGGGCCCGCCACCCTCGCCTGGTCCGTCATCGCGCTGCCGCTGCTGGCGCTGTGGGTACCGGTGGCCGTGCTGTGCGCCGCGTCACCGAGCGCCCGCCGCCGCCTGCTCGTCCCGCTGGCGGCAGGAGTCGCCACGGCGACGGCGCTCACCCACGCGCTGGCGACCCGTACCGTGACAGCCGAGATCCGTGGACACACCGTCGGATACTCCCTGGGTCTACCGCAGGCGGAACTGGTCGTCATCGGCTACCTCATGGCCACCATCGGCTCCCTGCTCCTGTCCGGCGACCGGGGTCTCGTCCTGTTCGGTGTCCTGGTGGCCATCGGGGCCGCGGTGTCCTTCGTCCTGTGGCGGCAGGAGTACATCTCGACGTGGTGCGCGTTCGCCGCGCTCTTCTCGGTGCTCCTGGCGCTCTGGGTCGGACGGCGTCGTCCGCCGGTTCCAGGGCCGTCAGGCCGTCCCGGACCTTGAACACGCGGGAATCGGAAGGCTCTCCGCCCGCGATCAGACCATCAGGGCACAGCCAACTGCCCGAACACGCCGACTTCCGTGTTCCCACGTCCCCAAATGCATGGATCTCCTGGCGGCCGGGCCGAGCATCCCGCAGGCTCGGAGGGTCCAGGTACCGCACCGGCCGGTCTTGACCACATCGGCGGGCGGCCCGACACGACATGAGGGGGAACCTTTCTTGACCACTCACCTTCGACAGGGCGCCGGCCCGCGGATGGTGCTGGCGCTGGTGGCGGCGCTCTGCGGGCTCATCGGTGCCACCGCGCTCAGTACGAGCCCGGCGGCGGCAGCCGACCAGCGTCACGCGATCTACGCCATCGCGCACCGGGTCGACACCTTGGACGGCGTGGACGCCGCGCTCAAGCACGGCGCCAACGGCATCGAGATCGACGTCTGTGCATGGTGGAATCCGAACGAATGGCGTGCCTATCACGACTGCTCCTCGGCCGGTGACAACCGGCGGGGCCCCAGCTTCGACAGCATGATCGACCGCATCGTCTCCAACGCCAACGCGGGGCGCCGACTGGCGCTGGTCTGGCTGGACATCAAGGACCCGAACTACTGCGGAGAGCAGCCGAACCGCGGATGCAGCGTCGCCGGACTGCGCGACAAGGCGCAGCGGCTGACGGCTGCCGGCATCCAGGTCCTCTACGGTTTCTACGAGTACCACGGCGGCAGCACCCCGGACGTCGGCGGCCGTGGCTGGCAGAGCCTGGAAGGCAGGCTCGGCAGCCTGGAGGGCATCACGACGACCGGGACCCGCGACCAGGTCATGGGCGCCTTCAACCGATCCGGTTCCGGGTTCCCGGCCGGTCACCGGGTGATGGACTACGGCGACTCCGACATCACCAAGGGGTTCGGCAACTGCACGGAACCCAGCTACAACACGTGCGCGGAACTGAAGAAGGGCGCCGGGGACCGTGCGTCGGGAAAACTCGCGGCCACGCTGTCCTGGACGACCACCTACAACGATCCGTGGTACGTCGACAAACTGCTCGGGGACGCGCGTGTGGACGGCATCATCGCGGGCTACGGCGCCTTCACGGGAGTGCGCGAGTACGACGACAGCTGGCAGTGTGCCAACGCCATCAACCTCGTCCGCGACTGGGTGAACCGCCACAGCACCACCCATCGGATGGCCACCAGCAGCGACCGCCTCTTCAAGTAGCAGACCGCCCCAGGCGGGGCCCTGCCCTCCCACGCCCGTAGGTCTCTCCAGGCCGTCGGCCAGACCCTGGCCGACGGCCTGGACCTGTGCGTTAGCGGGGTTGACCTGCGAGTTTTGGGAGACGCCGGGTTCCCCGGGCATGATCGGGACACGCGCCTTTCATTCCTGATACGTGCCGGTTTCCCCGGTGCCCTTGGAGGTCGGACCATGCAGTTCTTACGCGCCCGTCGTGCCGCGCTGGGCGGGTTCGCCCTGCTCGCCACTCTTCCTCTGGTGGCCTGCGCGCAGGGCGACGGCCAAACGTCGTCACCGGCGCCGCCCACCGCCGCCACCACGGCACGGCCGCAGACGAACGCGAAGCCGCCCGTGGCCGATTTCAAGGAGCTGGAGCGCAAGTACGGGGCGCGGCTCGGGGTGTACGCGGTGAACACCGGCGACGGGCGTGAGGTGGCCTACCGGGACGGTGAACGGTTCGCCTACGCCTCCACGTTCAAGGCGCTCGCCGCCGGGGCCGTCCTATGGAAGTACTCCCTGAACGGCATGACCAAGGTGGTCAAGTACTCCAAGGACGACCTGGTGGCCAACTCGCCGGTCACCGAAAAGCACGTCGAGACCGGGATGACGCTGGGCGAGCTGTGCGACGCCGCCGTGCGCTACAGCGACAACACGGCCGGGAACCTGCTGTTCGACGCGCTCGGCGGACCGAAGGGCCTGCAGAGCGCCCTCCGGCAGACGGGCGACGCGGTGACCCATGTCGATCGCCGCGAGCCGGACCTCAACCAGTGGGCGCCCGGCACCGTACGGGACACCACCACGCCCCGCGCGCTGGCCCAGGACCTGCGGGCGTTCGCCCTCGGCGACCGCCTCGGCCCGGCCGAACGCGCCCAGCTGACACGGTGGCTGCGGACCAACACCACCGGAGACGAACTCATCCGGGCCGGAGTCCCCAAGGGCTGGACGGTCGGCGACAAGACCGGCGCGGGCGGCGTCTACGGCATTCGCAACGACATCGCCGTGGTGTGGCCGCCCGATTCCGCGCCCATCGTCATGGCGATCCTGACGAACCGCGGGACCCGGGACGCCGATTACGACAACAAACTGATCGCGGACGCGGCAGCGGTGGTGGCTCGTACGGTGTCGTAGGCGGAAGCAGGCACTGCAGGCGCGTCCGCTGCTCACCACCGGCCGGGGGCGGACGGCGCTCGGTGACGGTTTCCGCGACGGCAGCGCGTTGCCTCCTCTGCCGCCAACGCTGGTGCCCTGGTGCGCCCTTGGGCGAGCGCTGCCGTCGCCACCGCGCCGCAGACGATGTGTGGAGGAAATGTGCTGCGTGAGGCAGATTTTTCTCACGGGGATTTGAATCCATCACAACTTGGTCACTAAGGTCAGGTCTCGAACCTTCGCGCGATCGGTCACTCATTCGGGGTGTCGGCGAAGGGGCCGCCATGTCTGCGTAGTTCGGCGGCTCTGAGGAAGAAGGAGCTGCCGCCCGTGGGGTCCCACCGTCGTCCCAAGCATCCGAACCGCGCCCGGGTCACCGTGTTCACCGCGACCGCGGCCGCGGCCGTCGCGCTCAGCTCCCAGGCCGCCAACGCCGCGCCCGCCAAGCCGAGCAAGGACGAGGTGAAGGCGAAGGTCGACGAGCTCTACCACCAGGCGGAGAAGGCCACCGAGGAGTACAACGGGGCCAACGAGAAGCAGACCGCCCTCCAGAAGGAGGTGACGGCCCTCCAGGACCAGGTGGCCCGCGGCCAGGCCGAGCTCAACGCCCTGCGCAACGGCATCGGTTCGCTCGCCAGCGCCCAGTACCGCTCCGGCGGCCTGGACCCGTCCATCGCCCTCTTCCTCTCCGCCGACCCGGACGACTTCCTCGACAAGGCGTCCACGATCGACCAGTTGGGCGCCAAGCAGACCGAGGCTCTTCAGATCATCCAGTCCAAGCAGCGGGCCCTGGCACAGAAGCGCGCCGAGGCCACCCGCAAGCTGGACGACCTCGCGAAGGTCCGCAAGACGGTCGGCGAGAGGAAGAGCGCGTTCCAGGGCAAGCTCGCCGAAGCGCAGAAGCTCCTGAACACCCTCACCACGGCCGAGCGCGCCAAGCTCCAGCAGGCCGAGAGCCGCGCCAGCCGCGACGCCGGCGAGCGCGTGAACCTGGGCCACGAGAAGCCGGGTTCCGGGCGCGGCTACGCCGCCCTGCAGGCCGCCGCGACGCAGATCGGCAAGCCGTACCAGTCCGGCCACGAAGGCCCCGACTCCTATGACTGCTCAGGGCTGACCCAGTGGGCCTTCGCCCAGGTCAACGTCCACATATCACGCGTCACATACACGCAGATCAACGACGGCAGCCCGGTCGGCTTCAGCGAGCTCGCCCCCGGCGACCTGGTCTTCTTCAACAACCTTCTGCACGTCGGCATCTACGCGGGCAACGGCATGGTGCTGCACGCCCCCAAGCCTGGTGCCTTCGTCCGTTACGAGAAGATGAGCTACCTCGGCAGCTTCTACGGCGCCCGCAGAATCTGACCGCCCGCTCGCCGCTCGACCGTCGCCGGACAGCGGAGGGGCGGCCGCGCTCATCGCCTTCCTCGCGGCCGCCAACCCCCTGTCAAGCCACGCCTCCCGAGGTGAGAACCCGGTCGGCCGGGTCGCTCCACGTGGGGTAGTCGTTGTAACCGGTCGGGCCGCCCACGTACATCGTGTACTTGTCACGCACCTCGTTCAGCGGCGCGCCGACCCGCAGACGCTCGACCAGGTCGGGGTTGGCGAGGAACGCCCGGCCCAGCGCGATCACATCGGCACCCGCCGCCAGCAGGCGCTCCGCCGCCTTCCGCCCCCCGTCCGCGGGCAGGGGGGCGGGCCAGCCGAGGTTCGGGTTGGCGATCAGCGTGCCGGGCCAGCCGTCGCGGATCCGGGTGAAGGACGGCTGCTCCGGATCGGCCAGCTCCAAGTGCAGATAGGCCAGGCCGAGATCGGCCAGAGCCTCGATGAGCTCGGTGTAGATGCGCTCGGTGTCGCCCTCCTCGATCCCGTTGACGGTGTTGGCCGGGGAGATCCGCAGCCCCGTCCGGTCGGCGCCGATCGCGTCGGCCACGGCCCTGGCCACCTCGACCGCGAAGCGGATCCGTCGCGACACCGACCCGCCGTAGGCATCACTGCGAAGGTTGGTGTTCTCGGCCATGAACTGGTGCAGAAGCATCCCGTTGGCGGCGTGCAACTCGACTCCGGCGAAGCCCGCTTCGACCGCGTTGCGGGCCGCCTGGGCGAAGTCGGCGACGGTGGCGTGGATGTCCTCGACGCTCATGGCACGGGGCACCACGGAAGGACGGCGTCCTGCGGGTGTGTGGATGGTCTCCGTGAGCGCTACGGGCGAGGGGGCGACCGGCATGAGCCCGCTGTTGTCCGGGTGGCCCACCCGGCCCCCGTGCTGGAGCTGGAGGAACATCGTGCCCCCTTCGGCGCGTACCGCGTCGGTGACCCGCCGCCATCCCGCTATCTGTGCCGCGCTGTGGATCCCGGGGATGTTGGGGTAGGTCTGCCCCACGGCGTTCGGCGTGGTGCCCTCGGCGATGATCAGCCCGGCCGAGGCGCGCTGGGCGTAGTGCGTGGCCATCAGGTCACCCGGGACACCGTCGGCGTCGGCCCGGTTCCTGGTCAGCGGTGCCATGACCAGGCTGTTGGGCAGGTGCAGCGGGCCGAGACGGGCGGGGGCGAAGAGAGCGGAGTGCGCTGTTGTGTGCGTCATGACCGTACGGTAGAAGTTGCCACCGGTGTCAGGTTCAAGAGGGACGGGGTGATCCCGTCGCGGGCAGGGGGAAAGATGCGGATCGGGGAACTCGCCGAACGGACGGGCGTGAGTGAACGCTCGCTGCGCTACTACGAGAAGCAGGGCCTGCTGACCGCCGAGCGCACTCCCGGCGGCCACCGCCAGTTCGGCGAGTGGGCGGTCGACCGGGTCATCCGCATTCAGGCCCTGTACGCCGCGGGCCTCAACAGCACCAAGATCGCTGCGCTGTTGCCCTGCATGCGGGACGCGGACGGCGGTCCCTCCGCGCAGGCGACGGCACGGCTGGTCACCGAACTCGCCGAGGAGCGCCGACGGATCGACCGGCTCATCGCCGATCTGCTGCGCTCGCGCGATGTCCTGGACGAGGTGATGGAACTGGCCGCGCAGCCGCGCGAGGCCGCGTCCGCGTCGGCATCGGCATCGGCATCGGCATCGGCGCCCGTCTCGGCCTCGGCGTCAGTGTCGGCACGGTAGGACCCGCCGCACGTCCATCTGCCCGCGCCGACGGCTATACGTCGGCCTGGCGCACACCCGCCGCCGGGGTGACAGCCGGGCGGACGACGATCTCGTTCACGTCGACCTGCGGTGGCTGGCCCACGGCGTGGGCCACGGCTGCCGCGACCGCCGCTGCGGGCAGGGCGACGGCGCGGTAGGTCCGCATGGCCTCCCTGGCGAGCGGGTCCGTGAGATGGTCCGCGAGCTCGGACTCGGTGACGCCCGGGGACACGACGGTGACCCGGACACTCCCACCCGACTCCTGCCGCAACCCCTCGGAGATCGCCCGCACCGCGAACTTGGTGGCGCAGTACACAGCCGCGGTGGGCGACACCTCGTACGCTCCGACGGAGGCGATGTTCACGATGTGCCCGCTCCCCTGCTCTCGCATCACGGGCAGGGCCGCGGCGATTCCGTGCAGCACGCCACGGACGTTCACGTCGATCATGCGGTCCCAGTCGTCGGTACGCAGCGCGTCCAGCCGCGACAGGGGCATCACACCCGCGTTGTTGACGAGGACGTCGACGCGGCCGTACGCCGCTCGGGCCGCCTCGACGAAGGCGACCGTGTCCGCCGCGTCGGTCACGTCCAGACGGCGGAAGGCGGCGCTTCCACCGCCGCGGGTGATCTCCTCGACCAGCTCGGCCAGTCTGCTGGTGCGGCGCGCGCCGAGAAACACCGTATGGCCGTCCGCCGCCAGCCGACGAGCGGTCGCCGCACCGATTCCACTGCTCGCTCCCGTGATCAGTACGGTCTTGGCGTCCTGGTCCGCGTACCGCTGGGCGTCCTGCGTCATGGTTCGCCGTCTCTTTTCCACTCGGTTCCCTGTACGGGAGGTCACGGGAACTCTCGACGACGGCGGGGGTCTCGACCAGGACAGCCACTGCCTGGGTACGGCACACCCAGGCAGCGGACCGGCCGTACTCCTAGCCTGTCTCCATGACGAGCAGCGAACTCGGGGACTTCCTGCGGGCCCAGCGCACACGCCTGACACCGGACGAGGTGGGCCTCGCCTCGTACGGGCAGCGCCGGGTGGCCGGCCTGCGCCGGGAGGAGGTCGCCGTCCTCGCCGGAATGAACAGCGACTACTACGCGCGTCTTGAGCAGGGGCGTGAACGCCACCCTTCCGCGCAGCTGCTGGACGCGGTCTGCCGTGCCCTGCGGCTGGACGACGAGGCGCGCGAGCACGCACACCGTCTCGCGGGCACGGCAGCCGACGCGCTCGGGGCGCAACCACGCGAGACGGTCAGCCCCGTGCTGCGACAACTACTGGACGGGTACGCGTACACCCCGGCGTTCGTCCTGGGCCCGGCTCTGGACCTGTTGGCCGCCAACGCGCTGGCCGACGCCCTGTTCTCCCCGTTCGAGAAGGCGGACAACCTGGCCCGGATGACCTTTCTGGATCCGGCCGCGCCCGGCTTCTTCACCCACTGGAGCCAGGCGGCGGAGGCGACGGTCGCCGCCCTCCGCCAGGCCACCGGCCTCGCCCCGCACTACCCGAGGCTGCACGAGCTGGTACGGACCCTGTGCGCGGCGAGTGCGCAGTTCACGGCGCTCTGGCGCTCGCACGGGGTTCGCGGCAAGACCCACGGCGTCAAGGAGCTCGTCCACCCCGAGGTGGGCCCCCTGTCCTTGACGTACCAGACCTTCGACGTGTGCGGCGCTCCCGGCCAGCAGCTGGTGATCTACCACGCGCAACCGGGAAGCCCCAGCGCCCAGGCCCTCACCCTCCTCGGCACGCTCGCCGCCACGGCCCGGCAGCCGTCGGACGGGCTCGGCTAGGAAATCAGTGGCACAGCCCCGCTGTGCTGTCCTACCGTGCTGGCGAGCCAAGTCGTCTAGGCAAGGACGTGCCGTTGTACACCCTGTGAGACCTCCCGAGCGATGAATCGTCGCGCGTCGCACCTGTGCGCCGCGCTCCTTTTTGCTGCGGTCTTCTCACTGAAACCGGTGTACTTCTGTGCTCGAAAACTGGGTGGTCATGCCCACCTGCCTGCCGACCGTTCTCCGCCGTTGCCACGCGTGCGCGTCCGAACGCTTCCGGGCCAACGGCAAGTTCCGCGTCAACGCCAACCACAAGCTCCTCGACGCCTGGCTCCTCGTGCTCTGTACCGCTTGCGGGGACACGGCGAAGCTCACGATCCTGGAGCGGGTGAACGTGCGCTCCGTACGGCCTGAACTGCTGGACCGGATGCACGACAACGACCCTGGCCTGGCAGCCCAGCTGCTCCAGGATCCGGTCGTGCGACGCCGCAATCGCATAGCCCTCGACTGGAACAACGCCTGGCGCCTCGACACCGGCGGATCGGACCACCTGGACCGCGAGGTGATCGACATTTCGGTCCGCTTCGCGGCGCGGATCCCTGTCCGGCCGGTGCGACTGATCGCTGAAGGCTGCGGTCTGTCGCGGGCCGAGGTCGAGAGGCTGATCGCGGAGGGGAGCCTCGTTTCGGCAGTCCGGCTGAGCGGCAAGCTCTCCGGCGACTTCACCTTCACGCTCAAGCGCTGAGCCCTCCTCGGGACCGGGCCTCCTCGGGACCAGGGGCCTGTCCGGCGGGATCCGCCGGACAGGCCCTGACGGTGTGTCCGGCGTGTCCAACAATGGCGACGCGCGCCACCCGAGGCCTGTCGAATGTGTCGCGCCCCCACGTCGCGACGCCAGGTGGCCGCTCCCAAACTGAGGGAAACCTGCCCCCCACCCGCACTTGGAGCCCGCATGCTTCACGTGAAGCGCCTCCGCGTCAGGAATCTGCTCGTGGCGGCCTCAGCGGCCGTCGCCCTGTCCATCAGCCCGGCCATTGACGCCGGTGCGGCCGTCCCCGCCCCCACTCCGGGATCGCTGCAGCCCCTCCACATCGACTCGGTCTACGTGTCCGGCGTCTCGTCCGGCGGATTCATGGCCAACCAGCTGCACATCGCGCACTCCGACATCTTCCGAGGTGTCGGGATCTTCTCCGCGGGGGCGTACGACTGCGCGCAGGGCAACCTCACCACCGCGTTGTACGCGTGCATGAACACGCTCCTCCCCCGCAAGACCCCCGCCCAGCTGGAGCGGGAAACGCGCGACCGGGCGGCGTCCGGCAGCGTCGCCCCGGTCGCGAACCTGTCGGGTGCGCCCGTCTGGCTCTCCCACGGCAGCTCCGACCGGACCGTGGACCGCAAAGTGAACGATGATCTCGCGACCTACTACCGCGACTTCGGAGCCGACGTCTCCTACGACACCACGTCGAGCGCCGGGCATGCCTGGGTCAGCCCACTCGGTGAGGTGTCCTGCACCGCAACGGCGGCGCCCTACGTGAACAACTGCGGCGGCGACCCCGAAAGGGCCATGCTCACCCACCTGTTCGGCACGGTCCGGCCCGCCACCACGACCACGCTGACCGGCAAGCTCGTTCAATTCGACCAGAACGCGTACGCGCCCGGCGCGAGCGCGTCAGCGATCAGCATGGGAAACGAGGGGTTCGCCTACATCCCCCAGTCCTGCGCGACGGGCGTCTCGTGCAAGCTGATGGTGGCGCTCCACGGCTGCTACCAGTACTACGGCCTGATCGGAAACACGTTCATGGCCGAGGCCAACCTCAACGAATACGCCGACACGAACAGCATGGTCGTCCTGTACCCCCAGGCCACCACCGCGAGCGACAACCCCCGTGGCTGCTGGAACTGGTGGGCGTACGGGGGCGACACCCACTACGCCGAAAAGGGCGGCCGGCAACTCACCGCGGTCACGAACATGGTGAACGCGATCGCCGGTACCCCGCGCGGGTGACCGCGGCCGGGCGTCCACCCGGGGGGCGCTGGTCAGGCGGCGGACCTGCGGCGGTCGCGCGCAGCGGTCCCGTCACTCCCATTCCCAGCGCATGGCCTGGAAGCCGGGGCCGGGGTCTTCGACGGTGAACGCGGCGCGGCCGGAGGCGCTGATCCAGACCTGTTCGGCGGGGTCCATGGGCCCGCCGGCGGTGGTGCCGGAGTAGCGGTGGCACCGGACGGGCACGGCGTCGGGGTGGAACTGGACTTCGAGGGTGTAGAGCCGGGCGGGGGCGCGGAAGCCGGTGCCGACCTCGCTGGTGCGGGCGCCGGTGGTCGAAAAGGCGTAGGTGTACTCGATCACGTCGGTCTCGCCCTTGGTGAGGACCCGGTCCAGGAGCAGTTCCGCGACGGACAGCGGTACGGACGTATCGGAACGTACCCGGCCTTTACGGGCATTGCGGATGCCGGTGATCTCGGGCAGTGCGCGCTGCGGGTCGTCACCCCGGCTGATGAGCACCAGCCGGTCCACCCGCTCGTGCTCGGCGCGCAGCACCATCGTGACGGTCAGCCGCCGTTCGGCGCCGTTCTCGTCGATCTCGTACCTGTCGTGCACGGCGAGCCGGGTCAGCCCGTCGTCGGTGGAGCCCATCGCGTCGAGCAGGCCGGGCAGGCTCTTGTACTGCTGCCACAGATGCTCGGTCTCCAGGGTCCGGGGCGGGCGGTTGACCCAGCGTCCGCGCGGGCGCTGGGGGCCCAGCAGGGAGACCAGGGAGTCGGTGGGCAGCCCCAGCAGTTCCTCCAGCAGCCGGACGGCCTGGCGGGACTGAGGGCGTTCGGGGCGGCTGCGGCCGCGACGCCAGTAGCTGAGCGTGGTCACGCTGACGGCGACTCCGCGGGCCGCCAGCCGGTGCTGGATACGCTCCAGGCTGAGGCCGCTGGCGCGCACAGCACAGTCGAGCGCGGTCTCGAACGGGCCGTGGCGCAAGGCGTCGGCCAGTTCGGGCAGCGGGGCTTGAGAGGGCACAGGTGATCCGTCCTGCGTGCCGTGCGGGGTTATCACATGCTAGCGACTTCCAGCCAAACGACGGGTGACGCACGTCACGATGTGAACAGTCTTGACCAAGGCCCCGGTTGCGCCGGAGCGAGCACCGACCGTTCGGTCTGCCCTGTGCACACACGCCCATCAGGGCAGGAAACAGCGGGGACACACCCCCGTTACTTGTCATGGCCGTTTCACAGGGATCCTTATTAAACAGAATTGGCATCTCATTGCCCCGGAGACGCAAATCCCGCCATTCTCCGGGCTCATGAAACGATCTCTGTACGTCGGCACGCTGTCCCTCGCGGTCAGTGGCCTTCTCATAGCCGGCGCGGGCAGCCCCGCCTCCGCCGCCAAGGGCCCCCGGACCGTCTCGCCGAAGGCGAGCAAGGCCCAGGCCCTGCGGGACGCCACCGCCGAGGTGGCCGCGAGCCCCGACGCGGTCCGGGCAGGCGTCCACGACACCTTCCTGTCGCACGACGTGACCGTCGACAAGGACGGCACCCGCCACGTCCACCTGGACCGCCGCTACCAGGGCCTGCCGGTCCTGGGCGGCGACGTCATCGTGCACTCGGCCCCCAACGGCGAGCTGCGCTCCACCTCGCTGACCCTCAAGGCCCCGCTGACGCTCTCGGTGACGCCCAAGGTCGGCAAGGAGCGCGCGGTGGCCGTGGCCGTCGCGCGGTTCAAGGGCGCCAGGAAGGGCAGCAAGGCCGAGCTCGTCGTCGACGCGACCTCGGCCACGCCGACGCTCGCCTGGCAGGTCGTCGTCGACGGCACCGCCCCCGACGGCTCGCCCAGCCACGTCCACACGCTGGTCGACGCGACGACCGGCAAGGCCGGGAAGTCCTGGAACACCTTCCACAGCACGGTGGTCCCGGGTCAGACCACCACCGCTCCGCAGACCACCACCGTCGCCGGTGCCGCCGCCTCGGGCACCGGCCACGGCTACCAGGTCGGCGACGTGACGCTGGGCACGAGCAGCGTCTCCGGCGGATACGAGCTCAAGGACCCGACCCGCGGTAACGGGGAGACGCGGGACGCCCAGAACAAGACCGTCACCAACGACTCGCCGCCGGCCGGCTGGGGCGTCGCCTTCACCGACACGGACAACGTGTGGGGCAACGGCACCCTCAGCGACCGCGCCACCGTCGCCGTGGACGCCCACTACGGCATCCAGGCCACCTGGGACTACTACAAGAACGTCCACGGCCGCAACGGCATCAAGAACGACGGTGTCGGCGCCCGTTCCTTCGTCCACTACGGCGTCAACTACGCCAACGCGGGCTGGGACGACGACAGCTTCAGCATGATCTACGGCGACGGCGCCTCCGGCCAGAAGCCGTTCACCGAACTGGACGTGGCCGGCCACGAGATGAGCCACGGCGTCACCGCGGCCACCGCCGGCCTCAACTACTTCGGTGACGCGGGCGGCATGAACGAGTCCACCTCGGACATCTTCGGCACCCTGGTCGAGTTCAACGCCAAGAGCCCCGCGGACACGCCCGACTACCTCATCGGCGAGAAGATCGGCACCACGCCGCTGCGGTACATGGACGACCCCAAGAAGGACGGCGTCTCCCAGAGCTGCTGGACCACCAACACCAAGAACCTGGACCCGCACTACTCGTCCGGCGTGGGCAACCACTGGTTCTACCTGATGGCGGTCGGCTCCGGCGCGTCCAGCTACGGCAACAGCCCGACCTGCGACGGCGGTACGGTCACCGGCCTCGGCAACGACGCCGCCGGCAAGATCTGGTACCGCGCGCTCACCACGTACCTGACGGCCGCCTCCACGTACGCGGACGCCCGTACCGCGACCATCAAGGCCGCGACCGACCTGTACGGCGCCACCAGCACCCAGTGCACCACCGTGGAGAAGGCCTGGAGCGGCGTCGCCGTCGCCCCGACCGCGACCACCTGCGGTGGCGGCGGCACCACTCAGCCGCCGAGCGGCTCCAACCTGCTGCTGAACCCCGGCTTCGAGTCGGGCGCGACCAGCTGGTCCGCGACCTCCGGCGCCATCACCAATGACACCGGCGCCACCGCCCACGCCGGCTCGTACTACGCCTGGCTGGACGGCTACGGCTCCTCCCACACCGACACCCTGTCCCAGTCGGTGACCATCCCGGCGACGGCCACGGCCCCGAAGCTCTCCTTCTGGCTCGCGATCGACACCAAGGAGACCGGCACCGCCGCGTACGACACCCTCAAGGCGCAGGTCGTCTCCGGCACCACGACGACCACCCTGGCGACGTACTCCAACGCCACGCCGAGCGGCTACGTCCAGCGCACCCTCGACCTGTCCGCCTTCAAGGGCAAGACGGTCACCATCAAGTTCACGGGCGCCGAGGACTCCTCGCTGGCGACCAGCTTCCTGATCGACGACACCTCGGTCACCACCGGCTGATCCAGCGCTCAACGCTGCACCGGCTTTGATCGACGGCCCGGGCGGGATGGCGGACAACGCCCCGCCCGGGCCGGGTCCGGCCCAGTGAGCGGGTCTCGCCCTGGCACGACCCCTTCGACAACCGCGTCAAGATCGGCTGGGGCTACAACATCTACAACCTGATCTGACCGTACGGAGAGGGCGTACCGGGCGGTGTGACCCACCGGCCTGCCGTGTCCGGCTGACAGCAGTGCGTCAGCCGGACACGGCGCTGCTCGGCATGGCGCCAGTCCCGTTCGGCACTTGCGCCGGGATCACGATGGCGGTCCAATGCTGAAGGTGACTGATGTTGGTGGGCGCGGCTCCCCGGACGCCGGGGCCGGGGCCGGTGAATACGCGAACCCTCTTGAGGAGCTCTCGCTCAAGCAGCTCCGTCAGCGCAGGAGCATGAAGTGGCGCACCCATTCGGCCGATGTGCTGCCGCTGTGGGTGGCGGAGATGGACGTCCCGCTCGCGCCCCCGGTCGCCGACGCGCTGCGCGAGGCCATCGATACCGGTGACACCGGATACCCCGCCGGTACCGACTTCGCCGAGTCGCTGGCCGGCTTCGCCTCGCGCCGTTGGACCTGGGACGGGGTGGCGCTCGACCGCACCGCCGTGATCCCGGACGTGATGATGGGCGCGGTCCAGGTGCTCCGGCTGATCACCGACCCAGGCGACCCGGTGATCGTCAACTCCCCGGTGTACGCGCCCTTCTACGCCTTCGTCACCCATGACGACCGCCGGATCGTGGAGGCCCCGCTCGGGCGGGATCTGCGGATCGACCTGGCCACGCTCGACGAGACGTTCCGGCGCACCCGGGAGCGGAGCGGCAAGGGAAAGATCGCCTATCTCCTCAGCAATCCGCACAACCCCACCGGCACGGTTCACACCATCGAGGAGCTCGCCGCCGTGGCGGAGCTGGCCCGCCGGTACGGAGTCCGTGTCGTCGCCGATGAGATCCATGCCCCACTCGTCCTGCCGGGCGCCGAGTTCACGCCCTACCTCAGCGTGCCCGGGGCGGAGGACGCCTTCTCCCTCATGTCCGCCACCAAGGGCTGGAACCTCGCCGGAATCAAGGCGGCGCTCGCCCTCGCCGGGCCGGAGGCCGCTGCCGATCTGCGCCGGATGCCCGAGGAGGTCCAGCACGGCGCCAGCCTCCTGGGCGTCGTCGCCCATATGGCGGCCTACCGCCACGGGGACGCGTGGCTCGACGCGCTGCTGGCAGGGCTCGACGCGAACCGGGCCCTGCTGGGCCGGCTCATCGCCGAGCATCTGCCGGAAATCGGCTACACCAGGCCGGAGGGAACGTATTTGGCCTGGCTCGACTGCCGGCCCCTGGGCCTCGCGCCGGACGAAGGCCCCGCGGACCTCGCGATCGTCACCGACCTGGCCGGCCCCGCGCGGGTGTTCCTGGAGCACGCCAGGGTGGCTCTGTCCTCCGGCCACATCTTCGGAACGGGAGGAGCCGGGCACGTCCGCCTGAACTTCGCCACGTCCCAGGCCGTCCTCACCGAGGCACTCACCCGAATGGGACACACCGCGGCTCGCCACAGGCGCTAGCGGACGAGCGCCGCCTCACCGTCGCGGCGCCCCCCAAGGGCGGCACAGCGCCCGCGCGAACGTGGCCCGGCCCGGCCCGCGGTGGGGCCGCCCAGGCCGGTGCGCGGACGAAGCCGTAGGGTTCTGCCTCGTGCCCGTGCTGGAGATTTCCGACCTGATCACCGCGGTGGATCCCCACACCGGCCGACGCCTCCCGGTGTCACGTAGCGAGGTCGTCCGCCGGCTCGACGAGGCCGGGGACGAGCGCGCCGCCCGGATCGTCGCCGGGCTGCCCACGGACCGGGACGGGCTACTGGACCCGCAGGCCGTGGACGATCTGCTGGTCAGCGTGCACACCGAACTTCAGCGTCTCAGCGAGGAGCTCCGGATCGGCGAACGCCTCCTGCACCTGCTCGGTCCGCTCTTCGAAGCGATCAGATCGACCAGCGGGAGGCCGGGCCGGTACCGCCTGGTCGATGTCGGCTGCGGTCTGGGCTACGCCGTTCGCCGGCTGGCGGCCACCGACGCGCTGGGACCGGAGGTCGATCTCGTCGGAGTCGACCTCGACGCCGCACTGGTGGCCGAGGCCGGCCGCCTGGCCCGCGCCGAGGGACTCGACTGCCGCTTCATCCACGGAAACGCGTTCGATCTGCCGGAGGCGGCGACCGTCTACATCTCCACCGGCCTGCTGCACCACTTCCCCGGCCCCGCCCTGGACGGGTTCTTCCGGTCCCAGGCCGCCTCGCCCGCGCAGGCCTTCTGCCACTTCGACATCGCCGCGACCCGCATCGCACCCCTGGGGGCGTGGATCTTCCACCGCGCCCGGATGCGCCATCCCCTCGGCCGCCACGACGGCGTCGCCTCCGCACGGCGCGCCCACAGCGACGAAACACTGCTTCGCGCCGCCCACGTCCCCGGGATCACACCACTGTTGTACGAGCCCCGCGGCGCGGCGAACCCGTTCTGCACCACGCTGCGCCCGGTCATCGGTGTGCGCCCGCACTTGGAGGAGCCGTTCCGACGGTCCCTGGGACGTGCCGCCCGCAGACTCGTCGGCCCCGAGTACCTCATCGAGTCCACCCGATGACACCGGCCGTGCCGCTCGCCCTGCTCGGCCTCGTCGACGCGGCGTTCAGCGGCTTCCGCGCCTACGCCGGCCGCGACGCCCGCATCCGCAAACGCCGTGCGACCACCCGAGCCGCCGTGCGTGGACTGGCCGTGGGGGCCGCCCTGCTGCTCGCTCCCGCGCTGGCCGCGGCCCTCCTGCTTCTTGCGGCGCCGGACGGATCTTCGATGTACGACTCCCTGACGGCCGGCGGGATCGGCTACATGGTCCCGCTCGCGGTCTACGCCACCGCCGTCCTGCTCTCACTCGCCGCCTACTTCCTCCTGCCGTTCCGCGCCAGCACGCTCGCCGTGGTCATCGGCCTCGGCCCGCTGACACTCCTACGCCCTGTCGCCGTCGTCGCCGCCTGCCTGGGCGCGCTCTTCAACGGCGGCGGTTGGCCCGCCCTTCTGGTAGGCGCGATCGCGGGAGCCGCCGTGCTGAGTGTCGAACCCGCGGTGCACCACCGCTGGTATCGCTACGTGCTCAAGCCGCGGTCTGCCGACGCCATGACGCGTGCCGCCTTCGGCGAATGAGCGTGCCTCGCGCAGGCTCGACTGATCTGACCTGCGAAACCCTGGTGCGCCCGGTCAGTTCGTCAGTGGACACTGGGGAAATGGAACAGATCACCGAGCTCGTCGAGCTGATCGACGACGTATGACTCGATGTGTGCCTGTACACGGCCGGGTGATGAAGCGCGCGCGCCGGCTGCCGCGACTCCACCGCCTCCCCCTCGGCGGAGGGCCTGTGCGGGCGATGCGCCCGGAAGGCGGTGGAGGCGGAGTAGCGGGCGACCGGCGTACACGTCACCACCGGACCCACCGGACAGGCCCTAGTTCACCGTCAGCTCCGCGATGCCCGGATGCTTCTTGGCCGCCGCGTCACCCTGCACCGTGACCCGTACGTACCGCGCGAGCCGCGCATCACCCGCCACGGCACGCTGCCAGTGCCGCCCGTCGAGGGAGAGCTCGACGCTGTACGAGGCGGGCTTGGTGTCGTTCCAGGTCGGGGTGACCTTCTTGACGCGGACGGGCCTGGCGAGGTCCGTCGTGAGCTCGCCGCGTGCGCCGTCGGGGACCCAGGCCGTGGCGCTGTTGCCGTCGACCGCGGCGCCCGCGTACATGCCGGGCTGCTGGGAGGAGGCGGTGGCGGTGGTGCAGCGGGCCGCGTTGGTGGTGGGGGTGAGGTCGGGGCGACGGGTCTTGAGGACGGCCGGGACGTCCCTGCTGACGGTCTGCTCGCCCTGCGGCGTGTCGAGCGTCATCGGCGCGCCGCTGGTGAGACGCACGGTGGTGTGGTGGGCGCCGAGTTCGACATCGTAGGTGCGTCCCTGCCAGGTCAGGCCGTGCAGGGTGACGCCGCGGGCCAGCTGCGGCGGCAGCATCGGGTCGAGGTGCAGACGGTTCTCCCGCATCCGCATGCCGGTCAGGCCATTGGTGAAGACCTGGAGGAAGCCTCCCTTACCGGTGAGGAAGTCGTGGGCGGGCGAGCCCGCCAGGGGGTCCGCGGCGCCCGCCTTGTCGCCGCGGGCCTCCGAGAACTGCGCGAAGGGTCCGCGTACGAACGGCTTGATGGAACGCTCCAGATAGGTGTACGTGGAGCAGCCCGGCTCGCCGATCCCGGCGGCGTCGATGGCGTGTACCGAGTCCGTCATGGCCGGGCCGTCCGGGTCGGTGCGCTGTGCGTAGTAGTCGAGGGTTGCGGTGTCGGAGCCCTTGGGCATCGGCCACTCCAGCGGGTACATCAGCAGGACCGTGTCGGCCTGCTTGATGGTGCTGCCGCCGTAACCGTCGTACTGCTGGAAGACCTTGCGCCGTGCGTCGTACGGGATACGGATACGGTCGGCGATCGTCTTCCACGCGGCGGGGGCCTGCTTGCCGAGCAGCTCGGCTGCGCGGGTGGCGTGGCGCAGGGCGGTGGCGGCGCCGGCGTTGGTGAAGACGGCGTCGTCCACGCCATTGCTGTACTCGTCGGGCCCGGCCGTGTCCTTGATCGAGTAGCTGCCGTCCGCGTTGGGGCTGACGCGGCCCGCCCAGAACTCGGCGATGCCCTGCAGCACCGGCCAGCCGCGCTCACGCAGCCAGCGCGTGTCCTTGGTGGCCAGATAGTACTGCCAGGTGGCCAGGGAGATGTCGGACTGAAGGTGGATCTGGGTGCGGCAGTGCGGTGGGTCGACGCTGTGGCACTCCTGGGTCAGATCGCCCGAACTCCCGCTGTTCCAGGGGTAGAAGAGCCCTTGATAGCCGAGCTTGCGGGCGTTCTCGCGCGCCCCCGCGCGGGTCCGGTAGCGGTAGTCGACGACGGACTTGGCGAGCTCGGGCCGGGTGGCGAGCAGGCCCGGGTACATCCAGGTCTCGGCGTCCCAGAAGATGAGGCCCGCGTAGTTGTCGCTGGTCAGGCCCGCCGGGGCGATGCTGTTGGCCGCACCCTCGCGGGTGTTCGACAGCAGCCCGTACTGGGCCGAACGCACCCACGACTGCATCTCGGGCTGTCCGGGCACCTCGATGTCGCTGCTCCAGAGCCGCGACCAGGCCGCGGTGTGCGAGCGCAGCAGGGCCGCCCAGCCACGGTCGGCGGCACGCCGCGAGGTGGCGGTGGCGTCACGGCGCGGTGCGCGTGAGGTGAGCGCCGTGTCGACGCCGACGTACTTGGTGACGTCGTACGACTGCCCGCTCCGGACCGGCAGAGTGAGGGCCTGTCGGGCGGTCATGTCCTTTGCCTGCCCGGCGCGTTGGGCCTTGACGCCAGACGTCCCGCCCCCGGCGCGCAGGGTGGAGGCCACAGCTCCGTCCACGTTGGTGCCGTCCGTACGGAAGGCCACATCCATGGTCGGTGCGGTCCTGCCGTCGCGGTGGGACCCACTGGTCCGGTCTCCGCCGCCGGTCTGCCGCATACGCCGCGCACCGCGACCGTCCAGCATGTCGGTCACGGTCGCCTCCCCGCTCCAGTGCGGCGTCATGCTCATACGTACGGCGCCCACGTGCGGATTGACGCGGTCGGCGAGCACCTCGTACACGAGGTCGGTCCGGCGGCCGTCGGCGGCGGTCCAGGTGAGCGACGTGCGCACCAGTCCGCAGTGGAGGAAGAGCGACTGCCGGTAGTGGGAGATCCGGCCGGACGGCGTCGAAGAGTTGAAGGTATCGCCGGTGGCGCCACCGGTGGTGAGGGCGAGCGCGGTCCAGGTGGGCAGCGCCGCGACGGCCTGCCGGTCGCCGGCGGTCTGCTTGTTGTGCGCGTACAGGCCGGAGACGAAGGAGCCGTCGTAGCGCGGGGTGAACAGCGGCCAGCCGGTCTTGGCCTCGCTGTCGGCGTACCCGGCGCCGTTGGGCGGCACGCGCTGGCCCAGGTAGCCGTTGCCGACGAAGGCATGGTGGGTGTCTGCCGCGTCCACACGGGTGGTGCCGAGCGTCCAGTCGTCGCTGTCGCGGCAGGTAGCGGTCGTGGCGGCGGTGTTCTTCGTCGGCTGCGAGGCCGCCGATGGCGCTGAGGTGACAAGCGCTCCGGCCAGCAGCACCGCGGTCAGTCGGGCGGCGCGCGGCCGCACACCGAGGGAGTACGTCATTGTTCTCCGTCACTCTGGTTCGCCTGCGAGGTTCCTGGGACCATAAATTTCCTGAACGATCCGCGTCAATAGCTGTGCGTTCTTCGTCAAGTCCCGAATTCATGGACGGGACGGTTCGGTGAGCGGGCTCAGATGTGTCAGTCAGTGCGCGGGGGCAGTGCGGCTGGGCCGAAGGGATGGCTGGGCCTGGGCGACTCTCCACCTCGTGGAGCCGCGCCCACTCGCCCGTCCAGGCCCGACAGTGGCCCTCGGCAGGGGTGAGGCTACGCATTCGGCGCAGGAGCAGTAGCTGAGGTGGTCGTCGTGTCGCACGGTGTGATGTGGACCAGGAGACGGGGTGTCCTTTCCCGTCGCCCCGGTATCCGCCGACCGATCACATCTCGAACAGGAGAACCATCTCTGATGCGTGCCACTTGGACCGCTGCCGTCCTGACCGCAGCCCTCAGCCTGACCCCGGTCGCCTCTGCCGCCGCTGTCGCGCTTCCCGGCATCGACACCCCGTAGCCGGTCACGGCCCCTGCCGCACCCATGTGGCAGCCGTCGGCGCCCCTCCCGGTGAAGCCGCTGCCGACAGGGGCGGATCCGGCTGCCCAGGGAAAGGCGCCGAGCCCGCCGACACCGCTGAGCACCGTGCCCGCGGCGCCCGCCGATGACGGAGGCGAGAGGCGGGCTGTTGTCGATCGTGACGGGGCTGGTGAAGACCCTCCAGGACGTGCTGGGCGGCCTCCTCGGCGTCAAGCTGCCGCCGTTGCCCAAGCTCCCCGCGGTGCCGGGCGCGCTCAACGGCCAGGCCACGACGACCCGGCACGTCCCCCTGGCCACGCTGGCCGAACTCCAGCGGACGCTCGACGCACTCCACGCCGCCGAAGCCGCCGCCCGCCCCACGCCCTGACCACGCGATGGCCGTGTCTGACCCGCCCGTGCCCGCCGCGCCGGGGTGGCGCGGCCGGCACCGAGGGAGTGGGGCGGGGGTTCAGGGCCTGGTGGTCAGGCCGTATCCATAGGGGAACAGCGGGTCGTAGTGCGCGTCGCCGATGTTGATCGGCTCCTGGGCCTCGCTGCGGGGCCAGGTGACGGGGAGCTTGCCGGTGAAGGGGCGCTTGCCGAAGAGGACGTCGGCGACTCCGTCGCCCTCGCTGCCCGGCAGCCAGGACATGACGAAGGCGTCCACCTTGGGCAGTTGGCCGGTGATGATCTGCGGGCGCCCCGCCACGTCGAGGACGAGGCAGGTCCTGATCGCGGAACATACGCGGTCGATGTTCGCCTGGTCCGTGGCGGAGAGGTTCAGGGTGTGCCCGCCAGTGCCGACGTCGCCGACGCCTTCGGCGTAAGGGGTTTCGCCGACGACGACGATGCCGACGTCGTGTCCGGCCGTGGGGGCGGTGGCGTCGGCGCTGTAGGTGACGTCCTTCGCGTCGCGCTGGATGCCCTGCAGGATGGTGGTGCCGGGGAAGGCGGTGTTGCCTGACTGGCCCTGCCAGCTCACCGTCCAGCCGCCGGCCTGGTTGCCGAGGTCGTTGGCATTGGCTCCGGCGACGTAGATGTGCTGGGAGGGCTTGAGCGGCAGTGTGTGGTGATCGTTCTTGAGCAGGACCTGGGATTCGGCGACCGCGCGGCGGGCCACGGCCCGGTGGGTGGGCGAGCCGACGGTGCCGATGCCGGCCCGGTTGGTGTAGGGGTGCTCGAACAGGCCGAGTTGGAACTTCGCACGCAGGATACGCGAGACCGCGTCGTCGATGCGCGACATCGGGACGCGGCCGGCCTGGACTTCGGCGGTGAGCGCCTGCTCGAACTCGGGGGCGTCATACGGCTGCATGAACATGTCCATCCCGGCGTTCACGGAGGTGCGCACCTGGGTGGCGAAGTCGCCCGGCAGCTGGGTGATGGCGTCCCAGTCGCTGATGAGGAACCCTTCGAAGCCGATCTTCCGTTTCAGGACGTCGGTGAGCAGTTCGTTGCTGGCGCTCATCTTGACCGGCCGGCTGCCGGGTACGTCGGTCCACTGGACGGACGAGTACGACGGCATGACGCTGCCCACCCCGTGGACCTGGACGGCGGTGACGTACGGCGCCAGGTCGACGGCGGCGAAGCGCCGGTGGCTGGTGACGGTGGTCCCCTGGTCGACGGTGTAGTCGTTGGTGGTGGAGGTCCCGTACGTGGTGTCACCGTCACCCGCGTAGTGCTTGACGGTGGCCAGCACCCGGTCGGGCTGGGCCAGGTCCTTCGCACGGGTGCCCTGGAAGCCGTCGATGGCGCTCTCCATCCGCTGCACCAGGGCGGGGTCCTCGCCGAAGCTCTCATACGTACGGCCCCAGCGGTCGTCGCGGGCGACGCACACGCACGGCGCGAAGACCCACTGCGGGCCGGTGGCCCGGGTCTCGGTGGCCGTGATGTGCTCTTCCTCGGCCACCAGTCGGGGATCACGCGTGGCGCCCATGCCGATGTTGTGCGGAAAGATCGTCGCGCCGATCAGGTTGCCGTCGCCGTGGACGGAGTCGATCCCGTACAGCAGCGGGATGTGCAACCGGGTGGCGAGAGCGTGGCTCTGGTAGCCGTCGACCATGTCCGCCCACGCCGCGGGCGTGTTGGGCGTGGGAGTGGATCCGCCGCCGGACAGCAGCGAACCCAGCTTGAGGTCCGTGATACGGGCGGGGTCGGCGTCGACCGAGCCGCGTTCGGCCTGGGTCATCTGGCCGATCTTCTCCGCCGTCGTCATACGGCCGAGAAGGTCGGAGACCCGCCGCCCCACGGGCAGTTCCGGGTTGAGATACGGCAGCAGGCGGCCATGGGAGACGGCGGCCGCGGAGTCGGGAGCGGCCAGGGCCGGGGCAGCCGGGACGGCGGTGGCGACCAAGGCGGCGGCGGTCAGCAGCAGGCCTGCCGTGCGCCGTCGGCCGGTGGTACGAGCGCGCGGCACGGTGCCGCGTACGGGCTGATGTGTCACGTCGGTACTCCTTGAGGTGACCCGGCGCCGAGTCTCGCAGCGCCGGGGGCGCTACTTCTGTTTCCAGACTTGGTTGGGCTGGGTTCCTTGGCACCGTTGGCCGTGGAACCGGCGGCCGTGTCGAGGCACTTGCCGCTGTGCGGGTTGACGATCCGGCCAATGGGGAGAGCGCTCCCCATGTGAGGCAGCGCCGACATCGACTCCTTTCGGGATCGATGCGAGGGGGAACTCGGGGGCAAGCGGCCCACGAGAACCGTCTCCGATAGATCCGGCACATCCGAACAGCCGGTACATCCAATACAGAAGGACCAGTGCGGGGCAGCGACATGCGAGCTCGCGCGGCTCGCTTACGCTGCGACAAATGAAGCCAGTGCCGCTGATTGACTGTCAAGCGGTCTGCATAGCTTCACCTTGTGAAGCCAAAGCGGCGTGCTTCTGACAAGCGCGAATGGGGCAGAGCTCACGACGTACCGCCGTGCGGGCCTGTGTTGCCTGCCGCTGGAGCGCGCATGCTCGGGCGTTGGACTCCCGGTCAGTCCGTGGCGGCCGCGAGTCCCGGGGGCACGGCCCCGAGTTCGTCCTCGCTCTCCGAATCGCCGGAGTGCCCGCGCAGTGTTGTGGTGGCGATGTCCAGGAAGTCGGCTACGGGGCCCGAGCAGTTGCTCTCCGGTACGGCCAGGCACGTCTCGACCGACGGGGCGTCGGTGACGGTCAAGAAAACGAGGTCGGGGCGGGAGTAAGAGCCCGCGATACTGGCGGGGACGAGCGCGATGCCCTGTCCGGAGGCGACGAGTTCGAACTTCTCCTCCAGCGACGACGTCCGTCGCGCCCTGACATCGAGGATCGTCTCCCTGTCGAGATCGGCCGGGGTGAGGGCGTCGCGGCCGGCCAGCGGGTGCGTCACCGACAGACACGCGACCTTGGTCTCGTGACCGATGGGGACGATGCATAGCCCCGAGTCTTCGAAGGGGCGCCGGAGGTACCCCACGTGCGCGCGGCCGTCGCGGAGTGGCGCGTCCCGCTCCCACCAGCGCAGCGGAAGGACATCGACCTCGATCTCGGGATGACTCGCCGTGAACGCCCGGATCGTGTCCGCCACGTGCAGGCCGGCCGCGAAGGCGACGACGAGCCGCCGTTCGCCGCGCTCGGCCTCCTGTACGCGCCGCAGCGCCATGTCCACCACCGTGGTGATCCTTGACGCCTCGTCATACAACTGCTGCCCCGCAGGGGTGAGCTCGACGCTGCGCGTGGTCCGCGTGAACAGGGAGCATCCCAGCTCCTGCTCGAACGCGCGGATCTGCCGGCTCAGAACCGGCTGCGCGATGAACAGCTCCTGTGCCGCCCGGCCGAAGTGGCGGTGCTCGGCCACCGCGACGAAGTAGCGGAGCTTTCGCAGATCCAGGTCCATGCCCTCACGGTATCAATGTGGTTGGAAGGGTATTGGACGCCCGCCTCGGACGCTCGGAGACTTGCAACGTGATCGCTCGCCGGCATCGCCGCAGCAGCCGGCGTCGACAGTCGGTTCCTGTGCTCTCCGACTGGAGAGTGCCGCTTCCACCGACGAACGATCGCCCATCGCGACGACCGCCGTCAACGACGCTTCGCGGCAGTCCTGACGCCCTGACCATCCAAGGAATCACATGAACGACACCCGCAAGACCGCCCTCGTCATCGGGGCTTCACGGACCCTGGGCCTCGGGCTCGCCGCCGAGTACCTCCGTCGGGGCTGGGACGTCATCGGCACGGTCCGTGGCAGCCGGCGCACCGGTCTCCACGACCTGGCCGACGCGTCCGGGGGGCGGCTGACCATCGAGTCGCTGGAGATGACCGACCCGGAGCAGATCTCGGCACTGCGCGACCGACTGGCGCGACGCGCTCTCGACCTGCTCTTCGTCAACGCCGCCATCACGCGCGGTGATCTGCCGATCGGCGAGGTCCCGACGGACATGTTCGCCGAGGTCATGATCACCAACGCGCTCAGCCCGATGCGCGTCGTGGAGACCCTGCGCCCGCTGGTCGCGCCGACCGGAACCATCGGCATCATGTCCTCGGACCAGGGAAGCATCGCCTTGAACACCGAGGGCGGACAGGACCTGTACCGCGCCAGCAAATCCGCGCTGAACCAGCTGATGCGCAGCTACGCCGCCCGCCACGCCGGTGACTCGCGGACACTGCTCCTCATGGACCCGGGCTGGGTCCGCACCGAACTCGGCGGCCCCCACGCCGAGCTCAGCGTCGAGGAGAGCGTTCCCGGCGTGGCGGAGACAATCGAGCGCCAGCAGGGGAAGCCCGGCCTCCAGTTCCTGGATTACGAGGGGCAGGTCGTGCCCTGGTAGGTCTGGGGCCACAGCGGCACTTCTTCCGCTGCTCGAGAAGTCGCTGACAGGGCAGGTCTCCGGTTCTGGTGCTCATCCTGGTCGGCGACATCACCTACCGGAGACCAACTCGGCTAGGTGCCGCAGCGAGTTGATGAGGTGGTCAGGGCCGAATGGCGGGAACTGGATGCCCCGGTCCCGGATGAACTGCGGCACCGCCGACCAGTCGTAGGTGAGCGTGACCTCGGTCTCCGACGGACCGAGCGGCTCAAGGTCGTAACGCCAGATCCAGCCGCCGAACTCCAGCCGCCCGTCGCCCTTCTCCGTCCCCGTCAGCCAGCCGATGGTGCGCGGCGGGTCGAACATGTGGACCTTGTTGACCACCCGGTAGTCGCCGTCTGGATGGCCAGGGTGATACATGTCCATCCGGAAGATCTGACCCGCCTCGGTCAGCGGCGCCCGGTCGGCCGCTTCCTGGACCCAGCCGGTGCCGTCGATCGCGGCATGGGCCGTCGGATCCGCCAGCACCGCGAACACCCTCGCGGCCGGCACAGCGACCGTGAGGGTGGCGCTCACTCTCTCCTGGTCCACGGTGTGCACGCTCCTTGTCGTCTCGTCCCGGGCCTCCCCCACGAGCAGAAGGAGGACGTTCCCCACATACAGACGACGCGGCGGGGCGGAACTCATCGGTCGTGGGGGGGGCATCGTGGGGGGCGTCAGGGGAGGGGGCATCCTGCGGCGGCGCCGGGAGCCGGTCACCATCCAGGTCATCGACGGCGTCGAACCCGAACCCCGCATCGACTCCGTCCGCCGCGGCGCCCGCCTGATGGGCCACCCGGACGCCCGCCGGGGCCGGTCGGCTCTTCCGCGGCAGCCGATCGGCCCCCTTCCGCTCCGCGCGGCCCGCTCCGTGTCGGCCGTCCGCGACCGGCGCCGGGAGTGAACGGCGGTCAGGCGTTCCAGGCCCACTCCGCGATCTCCGGCAGGTCGGTTCCGTGCTCACGGATCCAGGCGTGGTGGCGCGTGCGGGCGTCGGCCATCTGCTGGCGTACGGCGGCGGCGCGCACGGCGAGACCGGGGACGCGGTCGATGACGTCCATGACCAGGCGGTAGCGGTCCAGGTCGTTGCGGACGACCATGTCGAACGGCGTGGTCGTCGTACCGGACTCCTTGTAGCCGCGCACGTGCAGGTTCTTGTGACCGGTGCGGCGGTACGCGAGGCGGTGGATCAGCCACGGGTAGCCGTGGTAGGCGAAGATCACCGGCTTGTCCTGGGTGAACAGCCCGTCGTACTCGAAGTCGCTCATCCCGTGCGGGTGTTCCTCGTGCGGCAGGAGCCGGGTCATGTCGACCACGTTGACCATACGGACCGCGAGGTCGGGCAGGTGTCGGCGCAGCAGCTGCGCGGCGGCCAACACCTCCTGGGTGGGCACGTCGCCGGCGCAGGCCAGGACGACGTCCGGCTCGCCGCCGTTCTCCGTTCCCGCCCACTCCCAGATCCCGGCTCCCCGGGCGCAGTGGGCGCGGGCGGCGTCCATGGACAGCCAGTCGAAGCAGGGCTGCTTGCCCGCCACGACGACGTTGACGTAATCGCGGCTGCGCAGGACGTGGTCGGCCACCGCGAGCAGCGTGTTGGCGTCCGGCGGCAGATAGACCCGGACGACCTCGGGGCTCTTGTTGAGGACGTGGTCGACGAAGCCGGGGTCCTGGTGGGAGAAGCCGTTGTGGTCCTGCCGCCACACGTGCGAGGTCAACAGGTAGTTCAGGGAGGGGATCGGGGCGCGCCACGGCAGCCCGCGGGACGTCTTCAGCCACTTGATGTGCTGGTTGACCATCGAGTCGACGATGTGCACGAACGCCTCGTAGCAGGAGAACAGTCCGTGCCGGCCGGTCAGCAGATATCCCTCCAGCCAGCCCTGGCAGGTGTGTTCCGACAGGATCTCCAGCACCCGGCCGTGGTGTTCGAGGTGTTCGTCGACCGGAAGGTACTCGGCCTGCCAGGCCTTGCCGCTGACGTCGAAGACGGCCTGGAGCCGGTTGGAGGCGGTCTCGTCCGGCCCCACCAGCCGGAAGTCCCGGCGCCCCGCGGTGTCCTTCATCACCCGGGCCAGGAGGTCGCCGAGGACACGGGTGGGCTCGTGCAGGGTCGTGCCGGGCTTGTCGACGGGGACGGCGAAGTCGTCGAGCGGGGCGATGGGCAGCTCCCGCACGAGGAGTCCGCCGTTGGCGTGCGGGGTCGCGCCGAGCCTCCTGGCGCCCTCGGGGAGGCAGGCGAGCACGTCGGCGACGGGGCGCCCGTCCGGCCCGAAGAGCTCCTCGGGCCGGTAGGAGCGCAGCCAGCTCTCCAGCTGCCGCAGGTGTTCGGGGTTCTCGCGGACGCCGGCCAGCGGGACCTGGTGGGCGCGCCAGGTGCCCTCGACGGACACGCCGTCGACCTCGGCGGGGCCGGTCCAGCCCTTGGGCGTACGCAGGACGATCACCGGCCAGTGCACGCGCTCGGTGATGCCTTCCTCGCGGGCGGTCCGCTGCATCAAGGCGATCCGGTCCAGCGCGTCGTCGAGGGCGGCGGCCATGTCCCGGTGCACCTGCGCCGGGTCGTCGCCGCTCACATGGATCGGCTCGTGCCCGTACCCCCGCAGCAGCGCGTCGAGTTCCTCTTGCGGGATACGGGCGAGCACGGTCGGGTTGGCGATCTTGTAGCCGTTGAGGTGCAGGATCGGGAGCACCGCGCCGTCGTGCACCGGGTCGAGGAACTTGTTGGAGTGCCAGGCGGCGGCGAGCGGTCCCGTCTCCGCCTCGCCGTCGCCGATCACACAGGCGACCAGCAGGCCCGGGTTGTCGAAGGCCGCGCCGTAGGCGTGGGACAGCGAGTAGCCGAGCTCACCGCCCTCGTGGATCGAGCCGGGTGTCTCGGGCGCCACGTGGCTGGGCACTCCCCCGGGGAAGGAGAACTGCCCGAAGAGCCGCCCCATGCCCTGCGCGTCGCGCGGCACGTCCGGATAGATCTCGCTGTAGCTGCCCTCTAACCAGGAGTTGGCCAGCACGGAGGGCCCGCCGTGCCCCGGCCCCCACACGCACACGGCGTCGATCCCCCGTGCCTTGATCACCCGGTTGAGGTGGGTGTACACGAGGTTCAGGCCGGGCGAGGTGCCCCAGTGGCCCAGCAGCCGGGGCTTGATGTGCTCGGGCCGCAGCGGCTCGGTGAGCAGCGGGTTGGACATCAGGTAGATCTGGCCCGCGGCGAGGTAGTTGGCGGCGCGCCAGTGCGCGTCCAGGGTGCGCAGTTCGTCGTCGGAAAGTACGGTGGCGTCCTGGTGTTCGACCTTGGACATGGATGGGGCTCCAGAAGTCGTCGGGGGCAGGTCATCGGGTGGTGGAGGCGGCATGGCCGACAAGAAGGCGGCGGCGCTGCCGCGCAAGGTCTACGAGCGCGAACTGCTGCGCCTGCAGACGGAGTTGGTGAAGCTGCAGGAGTGGGTCCGGGCGAGCGGCACCCGTCTGGTGGTGGTCTTCGAGGGGCGGGACGCGGCCGGCAAGGGCGGCACGATCAAGCGGGTGGCCGAGCACCTCAACCCGCGCGTGGCGCGGATCGTGGCGCTTCCCAAGCCGACCGAGCGCGAGCGCACCCAGTGGTACTTCCAGCGGTATGTGGAACATCTGCCGGCCGCCGGGGAGATCGTGCTGTTCGACCGGTCCTGGTACAACCGGGCCGGCGTCGAGCACGTCATGGGCTTCTGCACGCAGGAGGAGTACCAGCGCTTCCTGCGCCAGTGCCCGATCTTCGAGCGGATGCTGGTCGAGGACGGGATCCTGCTGCGCAAGTACTGGTTCTCGGTGAGCGACACAGAGCAGCAGGACCGGTTCCGGCGCCGGCTGGAGGATCCGCTGCGGCGCTGGAAGCTCTCGCCGATGGACCTGGAGTCGATCACCCGCTGGGAGGCGTACTCCCGCGCCAAGGACGACATGCTGGTCCACACCGACATCGGCGAGGCGCCCTGGTACGTCGTGGAGAGCGACGACAAGCGGCGGGCACGGCTGAACACGATCGCCCATCTGCTGGCCTCCGTCCCGTACGAGGAGGCCGCGCCGCAGGTGCTGCGGCTGCCGGAACGGCCGCCGTCGACCGGTTACGAACGCCCGCCGCGCAACCTGCAGACGTATGTCCCGGACCACGCGGCGACCCTCTGAACAGCCGGCCACCCCGCTCACGTCCCTCCTGGTACGGCATCACATGCTCGTGCGGCCTCCGCCTTCGCCAGAGTTCTCCTCCTCGGAGTGTGTCAGCCGTGGGGGACGACGGCGACGGGAGCCGCGCAGTGGTGCAGTACCGCGTGCGCCACATGGCCGACATGGGCGCCCAGCGGGCCGCGCCGGGTGCGCCGGCCGACGACCACGAGGGAAGCCTCCTGCGCGGCCTCCAGGAGCAGCACGGCGGCGCTGCCGTAGCGGGAGTCCTCGACGACCTCGGCGTCCGGGAACCTCTGCCGCCAGGGGCGCAGTGCCTCGGCCAGCGCCTGCGATTCGCCCAGGGCGACGGCTTCGTGCAACGGAGGATTCGCGGCCATCCCGTACGCGTAGTACGGAGGCGGGAACCAGCCGTGCACGACGTGCAGCGACGTGGCGCGGCGCCAGGCGGCGTCGAACGCGAACTCGATCAGCGTGTCGTCGGGGCGGGAGGTGTCCAGCCCCAGGACGACGGGCCGGAAGGACGCCGCGGCGCCGGGGATTCCCGCCGGGTCGCTCTCGTGCTCGTCGGCGGCCTGCTCCCCCGGCCTGACCAGCACCACGGGCCGCCCGGTGCGGGCCACGACGCTGAGCCCGATGGAACCGACCATGAAGCCGCCGATTCCGCTCAGGCCACGCGATCCGAGGACGAGCAGTTCGGCGGTCTTCGCCACCTCGCAGAGCACGTCGCCGGGGTGCCCGGATCTCTGCTCGCTCGTGAACTCGACGCCCGGATGACGCAGACGGAGCCCCTCAGCGGCTTCCCGGCCGCGGTGCTCGCCTCCCAGCTGGAACATCCAGAGAGGGGCGAGCGCCCGACAGCCTGACGCGAGGCGGGGGCTACTGCTGATGCCACCTCTCGTACCTGACGGAGGCGTCACACGTGATCGTCTGCACGAGAGTGCCGTTTCCCACGCTGGGCGTGGACAGGCAGTACCCGCTCGACACGTTCTGCCAGACGTCGTACCAGCCCGAGGGCGGCCCATTGGGGTTGTCCGCGTAGAAGACGCGCCACTGCTGGCTGGGGTCGGCCGCGTTGCAGAACGCCATGGTGGCCGTCCCCGGCCCCCAGGCCGGCGCGGTGATGCACAGGCCCGTGCGCTGATTGGTGAAGGTGAACAGGCTCGTCTGGGTGTTGAACCCCTCCAGCCACTTCTGTTCGGTCGCGCCGCTGCACGACCACATCTGCAGCCGTGAGGCGTTCTGGGTGGCGTTGTCGAGGCAGTGGCTCGAGTTCCAGACGTTGATCGGGGTGAAGCCCGCGGCCTGCGCGGGTGTGCCGGTCACACCGATCGCCAGCACCGCCAGCCCGGCGGTGACCAGCGCGAGCAGGCCACGTCGTTGACGCCTGGGTCTGCTCCGGGTGTCTCGTTCGAAGATCACTGGCAGTTCCTTCCGGGTCATCGTGGTGTCCCAGGGGAAGGGCCCCCGATTGCCACGTCGTGGCATGGGCGATCGTCCAGGCAGTGCAGGTGGTGCGGAACTCGGTCACTGACGCCGCGGACCCCGGGTTGTCCCTCAACCGCCCGTCTCAGTAGGGCCGTTGTCCCCCGTTGTCCGTGCGGTGCGGTCGGGCATCCGGTCGGCGCGGGTCGCCACGCTACTCGGAACCGGGGAACCCCGACAGCCTCCGGACAAGGAAGCCGGGCCTCCGGGGAAGGCCGACTGTACGAGACGCCTCGGCGTGTATCACGCCGCCCCGGACGGCACCGGCGTCAGTCGTGCGGAACCACCGCCACCGGGCACAGCACATGGTGGGTCACGGAGTGGGCGACCGGGCCGAGGCGGGCGGCGCGACGGCCGACGACCAGGAGACTCGCACGGGTGGAGGCCATCACGAGATGGCGGCCGGCCCGGCCGTGGACCGTACGCTCCACCACCTCCAGGTCGGGGAACTTCGGCCGCCAGGGAGTCAGCGCCGCCGCCAGGGCGCGGGTCTTCTCCGCCACCAGGTCCTCCGCGTCCGCCGACGGCACCAGGGGAAAGGTCCAGGCATGCCAGACGTGGAGCGGGGCGCGCCGGGTGGCGGCCGCGTCGAAGGCGTACGCGAGCAGATCGTCGCAGGGGTGGTCCGGATCGAGACCGAGGACCACGGGCCGGTACGCCCCGGTGCCCGCCTCCCCCTGCCGCTCGTCCTCCGGACACTCCCCGGCCCGTACGAGGACGACCGGGCTCGCCGACCGCGCCGCCACCTCCAGGGCGACCGAACCGACGAGGAACGCGGCGCAACCGGTGAAACCGCGCGAGCCGAGGGCGAGGACCTCCGAGGTCGCGGCCGCCTCCAGGATCGCGGCCGTCGGTGGACCGGGCTCGACGGCCGGACGGATCTCCAAGGCGGGGTGGCGGTGGGCGAGTTGGACGGCCACCCCCTCCAGCGCCGTCCGCTCGCGCCCGCCAGGGCCGTCCAGCTCGGGCAACCCCGCCGCGCGGTGGGTCCGTCGTCCACATGGAGAAGGTGCAGCGGCAGGCGGCGTACCGCTTCGCGGGCCGCCCAGCCGGCCGCGTCCACGCTCTCGCGCGAACCGTCGATGCCTGCGGTGATGTGGCGTTGCATGATCAACCTCCGGTGTCGAGTCCGCCGGGCGGGGCCCCACGGCCCCACGCGCACAGTCCCACCGGCGCGCCCGCGCCGGGCAGGGGCGAACCGACCCTGCCCGTAGGGTCGTTCGGCCCCGCACCCGGCCCGATACACCGTCAACGGCTGCTGAGCACCGCACTCGACCGCGTCCGGCGCCGCGTACCGGACCTGGAGGCCCGTACGGCGAAGCTGACCGAGGACCCCGAGGCCACACTGCTGAAGGAGGCGCGCACCGCCTCCGCGCTGATCAACGAAGCGCTCCGAGTCCCGGTCGCCGAGCATCCCGGGGTCGAGGTGGTCCCCACGGCCGTCGAAGGCCCGGCCCACAAGGTGCTCCGCGACCGGTCGGCCACGGCGGATCTCCTGGTCCTGGGCGCCCGCCGGCGCCACAGCCACCTCGGCCTCCAGCTGAGCCGAGTGCCCCACGCCCTCCTCCACCACGCCGAATGCCGGTGGCGAACCTCCCTCAGCACGGCTGACCGCCGCATGATCCGCTGGAGCGAAGGAGGCGGCCACGGCCGTACAGGGCGGTGCCCGGGGGCACCCTGGACCTGGTCGAGCGCGGGCTCACCGGCCTGCGGGTGCGGCGGGACGCGCTGTGTCTGGATCCCGTACCGCTGCCGGAGCTCTCCGAATACGGCTTCGCTATCCGCTTCCGAGGCCACTGGGACGTACGGCTGCGCATCAGGCCCGGGCTGCTGCGCGTGGAGGTGCCGCCGTCCGGCCTGCCCCCTCTGGAGCTCGGGGTTCCGGACCGCTGCGTACCCGTACGGCCGGGAGAGGTATGCGACCTCCGGCTGCCCGATTGACGAGGCACACCCCTCCTCGGCGCTGGTGCCGCGCGAAGACCACTCCAGGGCGACACTGGAGAGGGAACCGGACAAGGAGGCCGTCCATGAGCAATCCGACCTCGATCACCACCGCGCTTTCGGTCGAGTACCGCGACCGCCTCATGGGCATCGCCCGCGAGATCAATTTCCCGGCCGGAACGCGGCTCTTCAGCGAGGGCGGCCACGCCGACCGGTTCTGGATCGTGCGCTCCGGCACCGTGACCCTCGACATGCACGTTCCGGGCCGACGCCCGGCCGTGATCGGGCAGCTCGGCTCGGGCGAGCTGGTGGGCTGGTCGTGGATGTTCCGGCCGTTCGTGTGGCAGCTGGGCGCCGAGGCGATGACGCCGGTCCGTACGTACGAGTTCGACGCGGCCGCCGTGCGGACCATGATGGACGACGACCCCGCTTTCTCCGCCGCGATCGGAGCATGGGTGGGACGCGTCCTCGCCCACCGCCTCCACGCGGCCCGCATCCGGCTGCTCGATCTGTACGCCCCGCACGGCAGCGGCAGCGACACCGTGCTGTGACCGCGTCGGCAGCGGCCGGTCAGCCCGCGGACCAGGAGCCTCGCACGACGGGCGCCGACCGGACCCGGCTGGGGGTCGGGCCGAACGGGTCGGGCGCGGCGACACGAGCACCCGGTGCCCAGCCGGCCGGCCCCTGGGACCCGGGCGGCCTCGACGGCGTAGTCGATCAGCGGGTCGCAGGGACGCGAGGGGGCAAGCCCCCGTGAGCCCAGGACCAGCGCCTCGGCCTCGTCGGCGGCCGCATGACGTCCTCCATGGGTACGGGACCTGGCGACCGGTCCCACCCTGTTCCGCACCCCGCCTCGGCCGCGAGGGCCGAACGGTCCTGACCGGCCCCACCCGTGGGACCAACGGTCCCACGGGTGGCCCGAACGCCCCCATCACAGCGGCCCGCGCCCGGCGCCACATTGTCCATGTCCACGCACTGGGCGTGAACATGAAGAACATGAAGAGAGGGCCGAGGACCATGGCAGTACATGGGCACCCGCATCCGCACGCAGACACCCGCTTCACCTTCCGGCGCGCGAACAGGGCGGACGGCACAGCGCGGACCGCGTCGGCCGACCGCGCCCTGGCGGCATCGCCGACACTCGGGCGCACACTGGCCGGACTGCGGCTCGTGACGGCGTTCACGTTCCTGTGGGCGTTCTTCGACAAGACCTTCGGCTGGGGCTACGCGACGCGCTCCGGCAAGGGCTGGATCGACGGCGGCTCCCCCACCAAGGGGTTCCTCAGCGGCGTCGCCGCCGGCCCGCTGGAGTCCACCTTCCACTCCTGGGCCGGTGACACCTGGGCCGACTGGCTGTTCATGCTGGGCCTGCTCGGCATCGGCATCACCTTGGCAACCGGCGTGGCGCTGCGCCTGGCCGCGGTGGCGGGAACCACCCTGATGGCGCTGATGTGGGCTGCCGAATGGCCCCCGGCGCGCCACCTCTCGGACGGCACCCTCAGCGCGTCCTCGAACCCGCTGATCGACTACCACGTCCTGTACGCGGCCGTCCTGATCACCCTCGCCGTGGCCGGCGCCGGCCGCACCTGGGGGCTCGGCCGACTGTGGGAGCGCCTGCCGTTCGTCGGCGACCGGAGCTGGCTGCGGTGAACCGCGAAGCCGGCGCATGCGCGACAGCGACCCACAGCTCGGTTCCTCGGTCGCGCTGTGGGTCGGCCGGGTCGTAGCCCACCGACTGCAGCAGGCTCGGACCCGGCTCCTCGACCTGTACGCACCGTACGGCAGCGGAGTCACGCGCTGACGGGCCTGTCCTCGACCGGTCGGCGTCACCTGTCAGCGGAGCACGTCGAACACGTTCTTCTGCAGGCCGTTCGCGTACGCCTCGTGCTCCACGAGCTTCAGCTTCTGGGTGTCCTTGTCCGTCGTGCTGAACAGGCGCTTGCCCGCACCGAGCAGGAGCGGGAAGACGAGCAGGTGGTAGCGGTCGATCAGGCCGGCGTCCGAGAGCGCCCGGTTCAGGGTGGCGCTGCCGTGGACGATGATCGGGCCGCCCTCGGTCTCCTTCAGGGCGGCGACCTCGTCGAGCGAGCGCAGGATGGTGGTCTCGCCCCAGTTCGCCACCAGGTCGTCCTCGGTGAGGGTGGTGGAGACGACGTACTTCGGCATCACCTTGTAGTCCGCGAAGTCCGCCATGTCGGGCCAGACCGGGCTGAACGCCTCGTAGCTGGTCCGACCCATCAGCATCGCGGTGGCTTCCTGCTGCTCTCGGCCCTTGATGTCGAAGGCCTCCGGGAGGAACTCGATGTCCTTGAAGGTCCACCCGGAGTTCCGGTAGCCGGGCTCGCCGCCCGGGGCCTCGACGACTCCGTCGAGAGAGATGAAAGCGGTGCTGATCAGGGTGCGCATCTAAGTTCCTCGGTGTCTGGTATCCGGTGACTGGTTCTCAGCAGGTCGGGTCGGTGCGTGGTTCGGCCGCACTGGCGGCCCGGCCACGTACCGACCATGATCTCTGACTGGGAACCGTGGAGAAACTCATCGGCCGTCGCTCTTCTCCTTTTTGCTCCTCCATACGGGCACCGACAGGTGCGCCGTTGCGGGGGGTGAGGAAGGCAGGGGCGGAGGGGAGCGAGCCATCGGGGTGCGCGGGCCGCCGCCCGGCATGGCCCGTCGCCGGGCGCGCGGCTTGCAGCTGAGCTACAGCTGAACCACAGCTGACAACCGGTCAGTTGTAGGTGATGTCGGCGGCCGAGTAGCGGCAGTACGCGCCGTCCGGGCCGCTGCCGAGCACCTTCGGCTCGGCGCCCGTGTTGTTGCCTTCGTAGCGCACGCACGGCTTGATCTGGTGGTGGGGGGAGGCCAGGCGGCCGCGGCGGTGGCCGCGTTCGCCGTTCCGGTGAGTGCGCCCCCGAGGATCGCGGTGGCGGCCAGGCCGAACGCGGCGGCGCCCGCCGCGAGGGCGCGGTGGCCCGCGAGCCGGCGGGGCCGCCGCATGCGGGTCTGCGCTGGTGAAGTCATCTCTCGTCTCCTTGTGTCGCTGGGCCCGCGGCCGTCAGAGCTTTCCGGCCCCGGCTCCCGCCGACAACGCCCCGGGCGGATCTGATGCCAGCGCGTCAGATCCGTTGACGGGCCCCGGAATCCGCCCTACTTTCATCGCGTCGTACCTGATGCGTCATATATGAGATGCCATACGTGACAGTCGAGAGGCGCGCATGACCTCTGTGCCCACCCCCATTCCCTCCCGGACCCAGTTCGTATTGGAGGCCGTCAAGCACCGCATCCTCACCGGCCAGTTGGCCCCGGGCCAGGCCCTCGTCGAGGTCGAACTCGCCGCGCAGTACGGGGTGTCCAAGACCCCCGTACGCGAGGCGCTCAAGACGCTGGCCGGCACCGGGCTCGTCGTGATGAACCAGTACAAGGGCGTCACGGTGCGCATGGTGGACGCGGACATGGCGCGCGAGGTGTACGACGTGCGGCTGCTCCTGGAACCCGAGGCGCTGCGCCGCACCGTCCACGGCGCCGCGGACCTGGACGCCGCGCGCGAGGCGCTGGCTCGCGCCGACACCGCGGCGGACACCGCCGAACGCTCCCTGGCCAACCGGGAGTTCCACCGCTCGCTGTACCTCCCGTGCGGCAACCCGCTGCTCGCGCGCATGCTGGACGAGGTGCGCGACCAGGCGGCCCTGGTCTCCGCGGTCGCCTGGGCGGCCGAGCCGTCGTGGGAGCGGGAGGCCGCCGAACACCGGGAGATCCTGCGGCTCGCTCTGGCCGGCGACGCGGACGGCGCCTCCCTCGCCCTGCACGCCCACATCGCGTCCTTCGTCGACCGGGCGTTTCCCCGACCCCAGGGAGAGGACGCGGCGCTATGACGAAGTACGAATCCATGCGCGCGGCCCTGGCCGATGTCGTGGCGATCCCGGTGACCCCGTTCGCCGAGGACGGCTCGATCGATCACGACACCCATCGCGCCCTGCTGCGCAGGCTGCTCGACGACGGCGTACGGACGCTGACGCCGAACGGGAACACCGGGGAGTTCTACGCGCTGACGCCGCAAGAGCGCAGCGTCGTCGTGGAGTTGACCGTCGCGGAGGCCGCCGGCCGGGCGGCGATCGTCGTCGGTGTCGGGCACGATGTGCCGACCGCCATCGACGCCGCCCGGCACGCGCGGGAGGCGGGCGCCGACATGCTGATGGTCCATCAACCCGTGCACCCCTATGTCGCGGCGGGCGGCTGGGTCGACTACCACCGCGCCATCGCCGACGCCGTCCCGGAGCTGGGCGTCGTCCCGTACATCCGCAACACGCGCCTGGCGGGCAGGCACATGGCGACGCTGGGCGAGGCGTGCCCGAACGTGATCGGGGTGAAGTACGCGGTGCCGGACGCGGCGCGGTTCGCCGCCTTCGCCCGCGACGCCGGGCTTGAGCGCTTCGTGTGGGTGGCCGGTCTCGCCGAGCCGTACGCGCCCTCGTACTTCTCCGCCGGGGCCACCGGATTCACCTCCGGCCTGGTCAACGTCGCGCCCAAGATCTCCCTGACCATGCTCGAAGCACTGCGGTCGGGCGACTATCCGGCCGCCATGCGGGTGTGGGAGCAGATCCGCCGTTTCGAGGAGCTGCGTGCCGCCGACTCCTCGGCCAACAACGTGACGGTGGTCAAGGAGGCGCTGGCCGTGCTCGGCCTGTGCCGCCGCCACGTGCGTCCCCCCAGCAGACCGCTCGACGCGGCCGGGCGCGCGGAGGTCGCCGCCATCGTCGAGGCGTGGGGCGCGGTCGCGGGGTGGGGCAGATGAACCCCGCCGCGTCATCCACCCCGCCGCCCGAGGGGACGCGTCGCCGTGCCCCGGAACAGCTGCGCAGCCATCAGTGGTACGGCGCCGACGGGCTGCGCTCGTTCAGCCACCGCGCCCGCACCCGCCAGCTCGGCTATCTGCCCGAGGAGCACCTGGGCAAGCCGGTCATCGCGATCCTCAACACCTGGTCCGACATCAACCCCTGCCACGTGCACCTGCGCGAGCGCGCGCAGGCCGTCAAACGCGGGGTGTGGCAGGCAGGGGGTTTCCCCCTGGAGTTCCCCGTCTCCACCCTGTCCGAGACCTTCCAGAAGCCCACCCCGATGCTCTACCGCAACCTCCTGGCCATGGAGACCGAGGAGCTGCTGCGCTCGTATCCGGTGGACGGGGCCGTGCTGATGGGCGGCTGCGACAAGTCGACGCCGGCGCTGCTGATGGGGGCGATCTCGGTCGACCTGCCCACCGTGTTCGTGCCCGCGGGGCCGATGCTGCCCGGCCACTGGCGCGGCGAAGTCCTCGGCTCCGGCACGGACATGTGGAAGTACTGGGACGACAAGCGCGCCGGACTGATCGGCGACTGTGAACTGGCCGGTCTGGAGAACGGCCTGGCCCGCTCCCCCGGCCACTGCATGACGATGGGCACCGCCTCCACGCTCACCGCGGCCGCCGAAGCCCTGGGGGTGACGGTTCCCGGCGCCTCCTCCATTCCCGCCGTCGCCTCCGAGCACGACCGCATGGCGGCGGCTTCGGGGCTGAGCATCGTCCAACTGGTCCACGAGGACAGGAGGTTGTCGGAACTCCTCACCCAGGACGCCTTTCACGACGCGGTGACCACGGTCCTCGCACTGGGCGGTTCCTCCAATGCCGTCATCCACCTGATCGCGATGGCCCGGCGGGCGGGCGTCGAGCTGACCCTCGACGACTTCGACCGCATCGCGCGGACCGTCCCGGTGCTCGCGAACGTGCGGCCCGGCGGCGACACCTACCTCATGGAGGACTTCCACTTCGCCGGCGGACTGCCCGCCCTGCTCTCCCGGATCACCGACCTGCTCCACCTGGACCGGCCGACCGTCTCGTACGACACCCTGCGCGAGCAGCTCGCGACCGCCGAGGTCCACCACGACGACGTGATCCGGCCCCGCACCGATCCGGTCGCGGCCGAGGGCGGGCTCGCGGTGCTGCGCGGCAACCTGTGTCCGGACGGCGCCGTCATCAAACACATCGCCTGTGAGCAGCGCCTGCTCAAGCACACCGGCCCGGCGGTCGTCTTCGACGACTACCGCGAGCTCCAGCGCACCATCGACGACCCGTCGCTCGGTATCACCGCCGACAGTGTCCTGGTCCTGCGCGGCGCCGGCCCCAAGGGCGGCCCCGGCATGCCCGAGTACGGGATGCTGCCGATCCCCGACCACCTGCTCAAGCAGGGGGTGCGGGACATGGTGCGGATCTCGGACGCCCGGATGAGCGGTACGTCGTACGGCGCGTGCGTCCTGCACATCGCGCCCGAGTCGCACGTGGGCGGCCCGCTCGCCCTCGTCCGCACCGGCGACCTCATCACCCTCGACGTCGCGGCCCGCAGCCTCCACCTCAATGTGCCGGACGAGGAGCTGGCCCGTCGGCGGGCCGAGTGGACGCCGCCGCCCGCCCGGTTCGAGCGCGGGTACGGAGCGCTGTACACCGACCAGATCACCCAGGCCGACACCGGCTGCGACTTCGCCTTCCTCGCCCGGCCCGGCACGGTGCCGGATCCGTACGTCGGCTGACTCCCGCACCAGCCTCGTGGCACTCACCGCCTCGGGACAAGGGGTGCACCTCCTCCTGGAGAAGCCGCCCGCCCCTTCGTACGCGGAGTTCCGACGGATGGCCGACGCCATCGCCACAGCGGGCACAGCCGCGCAGATCGGCTTCCAGTCGCTCGGCTCACACGCGATCGGCGCGGTGCGCGACCTGATCGCGGAGGGCGCGATCGGTGACCTGCTCGGCATCGGCGCGGCGGGCGCGTGGACGCGCGACGGGTGGCGGGCTGCCCGACGTGGGCGGGGTCGGCGCGGCCATGCTGGCGGGGATCGTGGGGCAGAACGCGCTCGATCCGGTGGGCGACCGCGTCGCGACGAGCCCGGCGCTCAACGGCAAACTCAACGCGGGCGTGGTCGAGTCGGTGAAGGCGGCCGACGGCAGGAAAGACGCCCGCGGCCCCCTGACCCGTACCGCCCCGATGAGGAGAACCGTATGTCGCACGCGAGGCACGCCCACCGGGCGGCCGCCACGGCCGCATGCGCGGCGCTGGTGCTCGCCCTGACGTCCGGCGCGGGCTCCGCCCAGGCCCGCAGCCGTGACGTGGGCCGTCAGTCCCTGCCCTCGGGGGACGGCTGGGGGTCGATCGGCTCCGGCACCACCGGCGGCGCCCGGCCGACGCCGCGCACGTCTCCACCGTCACCACCTGGGACGGTCTGAAGGCCGCGCTCCAGAAGGGCGGCGACGCCCCGAAGATCATCAAGGTGCAGGGCACGCTCGCCGCCGCCGCGTCCGGCTGTCTCCTGGAACGCCCTTCAAGGACCACGACAAGACCCTCATGATCGGCAACAGCGACGGCGCCGGCGACGCGGGCAGGCTGAAGGTCACGCTCCACCACAACCTCTTCGTCGGCGTCGAGCGCGCCCCGCGCGCCCCGCGCGCCCTGCCCGGTCTCGTCGGCAAGCGGGCGGGCGCGGGAGGGGCCGGCTGAGACCCCGTACGCGTGAGGGCCCCGGTCCGTCCGTGCGGGGCGGGCAGGACGGACCGGGGCCGCGGAGCTGTCAGCCGGTTATTCGAGCAGCTCCGCGTACGCGCCCATGGCCATCGCGATGTCGGCCTGGGCCCAGAACCGGTGGTAGGTGAAGACGGGGGCGGCGCCGCCCGCGAGATACGTCTCGATCTTCGACCAGGCCGGGTCGTTCTTGTAGAAGGAGCGCAGGGAGAGGAAGGTGGACGACGAATCGATCTTGTCGCCGTTGGGCATCGTCCCGCTCCAGCCGCTCGGCACGTACACCGGGTCGGCGAACCGCTTGTAGTCGGTACGGGTCTCGGGCACCGCGATGCCCAGGGTGTCCTGACTGTGGTCCCACATGCCGTCGAGCAGCTTCTTGGCCATCGACTTCGCCGCCGCGTTTCCCGACTTGGCGCCGTAGTAGGTCAGGGTCTTGGCGTAGGCGGCGGCGACGCCCACGTCGTCGGTGTAGTCGGCGACGTGGGCGTGCAGGGCCGCATTGGCGCCGGGGGACGCCGAGTTCCAGGTGTCGGGCTTGCCGGACCACTGGAGGGTGGCGGGGATGCGGTAGGTGCCGTCGGGGTTGACGGTGGTCTTGGACAGCGCCCAGGTGACCCACTTGTCCAGGACCGTCTTGGCGGCGGTGTCACCCGTCTGCTGGTAGTACTCGGCGACCCGCTCCATCGACCAGGCCTGGAAGCCGAACCACTGGTTGGAGGGCGGGTCGTGGTAGACGGGGGCCTCGTCGTAGTACATGCCGTAGAAGGTGGGTGTGCCGCTCGGCGGCGCCGCGTACCGGCCCTGCCAGCTGTTGGTGGCGCCACCCGCGATGGCTCCTTCGTCGGACTGCAGCCAGCGGTAGAACTCCAGCTGCCGCTTCAGGCTGGTGCCCCAATCGGCCGAACCGGTGGCGGACTTGGGCTTCAGATCGGCGTACGAGCTGAGCGCCCAGGCGGCCAGGGGGTTCTGGTAGCCGCCGTGCACATGGCTGGATCCGATGCGCCAGGCCCAGCCCGCCGAGGTGTCGGTGGCTCCGCCCCAGGCGTAGTACCAGGACAGCAGATAGCTGGAGCTGTTCTTGCCGCTGCCGGCCGGGCAGGTCGTGGGCCCCACGCAGTTGCCCTGCTGCTTGAAGTACTTGTCGTACATCGCGTAGCGCAGGTAGTCACCCATCTTCGCCGCCTTGGCGACGGTCGCGGTGACCGATGCTCCGTTGCCCTGCTGCTTGGCCCACACGTCCGCCCAGTACGCGGCCTGCACGGCACGTGCGTCGGCGTCGGGGGCGTCGGTGAACTTCCACTGCTTCGCGTACGAGGCGTCCTTGGTGAACAGGTCCAAGTACCCGTTCTTACCACCGTACTTGAAGTTGTCGCAGGTCGGCTGGGGGACGGTCTCCCAGACGGACTCCTGGGGGCCGCGCTGGAAGGTGTTGATGTACGAGGGTCCGGCCGCGGTCGGCCCGGCCTCGCACGTGCCGGGGCCGTTGCCGTACCCGTATACGTTGTCGACATCCTCCAGCCAGTGCATGCCGTAGATGTCGTCGGTACCGTACGCGCTCTTCAGCTCGCCCGCGATGGGGTCGTTCCCGACCGGGACGGCCTGGTCGAGCTGCGCCGGGTACTGGGACGGAAGGTCCGCTTCGGGCGCGTAGGTGGCCGGCTTCGAGGCGTTGTAGAAGGAGTTGGTGGGCTGGTCGACGTGGCTGGGGATCATGTATTTCTCCATGGTGTCCCAGGCACCGTTGAACTTGGACCAGTCCCCGCTGACCTTGCCGTACATGGCCTGCAGCCAGATCAGATAGCTGTACGCCTCCGAGGTCGTCTCGTGTCCCTGGTCGGGCGCCTCGACGATCAGCGTCTCCACCGAGTGGTACGGGATGCCCTTCGGCGAGAAGTAGCCGTTGGCCGGGTCGGTGATCTTCCCGTACAGGGCGAGGAAGCGTGCGTCGTACGCCTTGGACGCGGCGATTTCGGTGGCGGTGACCTCGGCCTTGGCGTGGCCGGGCGCCGTCGCCGCGAAGACGGCCGCGCCGGTGCCGGTCGCGTCGGCGGTCACCGTCGCCTGCTGGGCGGTGTTCCAGTTCGACGGGGTGAAGACCAGGCTCGCGCCGGACGTGAGGGAGAGCCCGGTGTTGCCGGAGGCGCGGGCGACACTCACGGTCACGTTCGCGGTCGGCTGGGTGGACAGCTTGACCCCGAACGTCGCCGACTTGCCCTGCTGGACGGAGAGTTGGGCGGGCGAGGCGACCACGGCGGGTCCACTGGTGACGTGGATGCCGACGGGCGCCGACTCGGCCGAGGCGCCCAGGCTGTCATACGCCTTGGCATACACCGAGTAGTCGCCGGCCGCGAGCCCGGTCGCGGAGAACGAGTAGGGCGCGGTGGTGTCGGCACCGAGAAGCGTGGTGTCGCTGTAGAACTCCACCTTGCTGATCGACGCCCCGTCCGCGGCGGCGGCCGTGGCGGCGAGCGGCACCGGGTCCCCCACCGTGTACGTGGCGCCCGCAGCCGGGCTGGTCAGCACGGTGATCGGGGGCTGGTGGGCGCCGTTGCAGGGGGTGCCGTTGAGGTCGAAGGCGGTGGGCGCCGCGTTGGTGCCGCTGTAGGTGAACTGACCGCCTGTGGTGACGGCCGCGCCCGCGGCGATCGTCTTGTTCCAGTCGGCGGCCTTGACCGTGACGGTCTTGGCGGACTGTGACCAGGTGCCGTTCCAGCCATTGGTCAGCTGCTGGTTGCCCGCGTAGGCGTACGTCAGCGTCCAGCCGTCTATCGCGGCGGAGCCCCGGTTGGTCACCGTGATGTCCGCGGTGAATCCGGAGCCCCAGTCGTTGGTCTTGTAGTCGACGCTGCACTGGACGGAGGCGGCGTGAGCTGCGGGGACAGCTCCGGCGGCGACCGCCCCGAGGGGCAGCGAGAATGCGGTGGCGTAGGCCAGCAGGCGACGCAAGCCTGGCCTGCTTCTGGTGCGCGAGGGCATGTGGGGGTCACTCCAAGCGGCTCGGTGACGGGGGCGCGGTGCGGGGGCTGTGCGCAAGCTTTGAACCTGTGGGAGCGCTCCCAAAGTGCAGGAGGGATGGAGGGGCTGTCAAGGGGCGTTGCGGGATTCAGTGTCGAATCCGTTCGGGGGGTGGGCGCGACAACTGCCGTGGTGTGAGGCACGGTTGGGGACCGGGTGACGAGCCCGCGTAGGGAGCCGGGTCGGCCCGGAGGCGAAGCGGCTCCGCCTGAGCAAAGCTGATAGAGAAGGAAACGCTGAAAGGGAGCCGTCATGTCCACCGATGCCATCGTGCTTCTCAAGGACGATCACAAGGAGATCCGCCGGCTGTTCCGGGCCTTCCAGGCCGCCGGTGAAGACGCGAAGGCCACCAAGCACAACATCGTCGACAAGATCGTGGAAGCCCTCACCGTCCACACCTACATCGAGAACCAGGTCATGTACCCGAAGGTGCGCGCGCTCGTGCCCGACCTGGAGTCCGACATTCTTGAGTCCTTCGAGGAGCACCACGTCGCCGACGTACTGTGCGCCGAACTGGACGTCATGGGCCCCGACGACGAACGCTTCGACGCCAAGACGACCGTCCTGATCGAGGCGGTGAGCCACCACATGGACGAGGAGGAGAGCGACTGGTTCCCCAAAGTGCGCGCGGCTCTGGGCCGCAAGGAGCTGCAGGAGATCGGCGCGCGCATGATCGAGGTCCGCGCGAACGCCCCCCGGCGCCCCGAGCAGCCGGGTGCGCTCAAGAAGGCCGCCACCGCCCTCTTCGGATAGCGGCGCCGCTCCCTCACGACAGGCGGCGATAGCGAGCCCGACGAACGAGCGGATCGACGGATCCGCACCGCCGCGGTTCCATGCTGCCCCGTTCCGTTCTGCCCCGTTCCGTTCTGCCCCGTTCCGTTCTGCGGCGATACGCAACATCGGGCACCGCCTCGGGCTCGCCGAGTCCGTCCTCGCACCGCACACCCCCGGACCGCCGCAGCGCCGTCACGCCCAGCACGACGAGGGTTCAAGACGAGAGCCGTTACGCCACCGAGCCCGCCTACGACGTGGCCGCGGCCTCCGATCCGTCGCCCGGCGGTGCGGCCCCGTCCGGGCCGGGCAGACAGTAGATGTGGAATGCCCCTCCGATCACGGGCTGGGCCACGTTGCGTACCCTCACTCCCCCGCTGGTGAGACCGTGTTCCGTACCGGAGTGCGCGTGCCCGTGGACGGCGAGGTCGGCACCGGCCGTGTCGATGGCCTCGGCGAGCAGGTAGCTGCCGAGGAACGGGTAGATCTCCGGGGGTTCACCGGCCAGGGTGTCCGCGACGGGGGAAAAGTGCGTCAGGGCGATCCGTACGTCGCACTCCCGCCGTCCCAGGTCCTCCAGAGCGGCGCGCAGGGTCTCCGCACGGTGGCGCGAGTAGCGCACGAACTCCTTCATGACGGGTTCGCCGAACTCGCCGGCGCACCGGCCCACGAAGCCGCCGCCGAACCCTTTGCTGCCGGCCACGCCGATACGGGCGCCGCCGTGGGTGACGACCGTCGCCTCGCCTTCCAGGACATGCGCTCCGGCATCCCTGAGGATCTCCGTCACCAGGTCCGGCCGGTCGTCGTGGTGGTCGTGGTTGCCCAGCACGGCGATCACCGGGACGCCGAGGTCCTTGATCTCCCGGGCGACGACCCTCGCCTCCTCCGCCGTCCCGTGCCGGGTGAGGTCCCCGGCGAGCAGCAGTACGTCGGCGCAGTCCGGCAGCGTCTCGAATGCGGGGCGGAGTGTGCCCTCGGTGTCGGGCGCCATGTGGATGTCACCGACGGCGGCGATCCTGATCATGGGAGGTCCTCCGCATGGGTGGGCGGCTCTGTCTCCGCGACGACGAGGTCACAGTGCACGGGCAGGTCCGCGAGCTCTTGCTCGGCGATACGGCGGATGTCGTCGCGGCACTGGGCGGACGGGACGGTCCCGGTCAGCAGGACCGAGCCGCCCCGGGCCTCGGCCCGCACCCCCAGCTCGCCGCACGGTCCCGCGGCCAGCCGCTCGGCGAGGTGGGCCACGCGGTATTCCAGGCTCTGCGGGTGGTGGTTCATGGCTGCTCCCGCTGGGGGACGGAGGGGCGCTCCGGTTCGATGACGTTCAGCCGCTCCAGGAGGAAGAGGAAGGCGGCGGGCATCGGTTCGTCCGCGCAACGGCGCCGCACATCGTCCCAGTCCACCTTCTCGCGCAGTGCGCGGGCGACCGGCAGCACGGCCCCGAAGTCGCAGTGGTGTTCCGAGAAGGCGCTGTTCAGGCTGACCAGCACGTCGGTCGCGGACAGCACCGGCATGTGCACCGAGTCCACGGGGAGCTCCTCGGCACGGGCCAGCAGGTCCACGGTGACCGGGCGGTGGGCCAGCTCGAAGATGATGTCGACGTCCTGGTCGAAGCAGCTGGTCTTCAGCAGCCAGTCCTCCGGCGGCAGCCGCACGGGGAGGCCGGCTTCGCGCAGTGACGCGGCCACGGCGTCGGCCTCTTCGGGAAGGACACAGAAGTCGGCGTCGTGCTGCAGTCTGCCGCTGCCGCCGTGGGCGTAGACGGCGACGCTCCCGGCCAGCGCGAACTTGTGCCCGGCCCGCTTCAGGATGGCGCCCACCTGTTTGGCCGCCTCAAGGATCGCCTGGCTGCGATCGCGCGGCAGGTCCTGCTCCTGGGACGGGGGCTGCGTCGACTCTTCTGTGGCGATGCGCGGGGCGGGCGCAGCGGTGTCACGGGCTGGTGGCGTGTCCTGTCCGTCGGTCCTCATGGCCACTTCCTTCGCACTGCGGCGGACGCCGGGTGTCCGTGTCGTGCTCCCGGCCGTTCGTGGTACGACCAGGTCGATCCTCGGCCGGTGGATCTCCAGCCGGGTTCTTCTTCGCATGCGAGCCGTGAATGCTGCCTCTCCGGTACCCGTCCTCATCCCCATGACACCAGGCGCGAAGGGGCGTGGGCAACGGGTTCCACGGGCCGCGTGCGACGGCACCCGCCGGGTTGTACATCCGGCTCCGCGGGCGCCGGGCCAGTGACGGCGGGGCGGACGACCTCCTGCCACCACGCACGCACGCGCATCGCCCACCGCCCGCTCTTACGCTGCCGGACGCTGCCGGACGGCACCGCAGGCGTCAGCGGAGCGGCACGTGGGGGCCCGTGCATACGCGGGGCGGGCAGTAGCCGTGGCATGCATCGCCCCGGCTACCCGCCCGCCTGTGTTCCGCTGCTTACCGCTCCGTGCCGGGCAGCGGGTGCCCCGCCTTGCGGGCCCGCTCTTCGAGGTCGGCGCGGGCCTGTTCCGCCTTCCCCTTGGCCTGATCCATCTTGCCTTCGGCCTTCATGGACTCGTTGCCGGTGATCTTGCCGGTGGTTTCCTTGGCCTTGCCCTTGGCCTGCTCCATCTTGCCCTTGCCAGCCATCGCAAACTCCCTACGTGACGATCGGACTACTGACAGCAACAATTTAGGCGCAACCACGCCATCGCGCGCGCGGAAGAGGACGCCACCGGGGGCGGCGGCGCCCCTGCACGGCGGCGTTATGCGGGTTACGCGTCAGCCCCAGCCACGAGGACTCGTCCGGTCTGTCTCCAGTCATGCGTCGGCGGCGTCGGGGGAAAGGTTCATAGCGGTCTCGACACCGCTGTCACGCTGCCTAGTCGGCGCGGCCCGTCGCTGCCACGGTCACACCCAGGCCGATCATCGCGATGCCACCGGTCCCGCCGACCATCGACAGGCGGCGGTCCGAGCGGGCGAACCAGGAGCGGGCCGCCGAGGCACCAAGGCCCCAAAGGGTGTCCGTGATCATGCCGATGGCGACCGGGACCAGTCCCAACACCATCATCTGGAGGGGGACATGGCCCGCCGAGTGGTTCACGAACTGCGGCAACACCGCCGCGAAGAAGACCACACCCTTCGGGTTGGTGACGCCCACGAAAATACCGTCCAGGACGGTACGCAGATCGCCGCGCCGCTCACCCGCCGGGGCCACCATGTCGGCCGCGCGCATCTCCTTGCGGTGCCGGAAGGCCTGCACGCCGAGGTAGACGAGATACACCGCCCCGGCCAGCTTCACGCCCATGAACACCGTCGCCGAGCTCTCCACCAGCGCGCCGAGGCCCCACGCCACAGCGATCACCAGGAGGTACGAACCCACCAGATTGCCGAGCACCGTCGCCAGCGCGACGCGGCGGCCGTGCGCGAGGGCTCTACCGATCACGAACAGCACGCTCGGCCCGGGAATCACGATCACCAAGAGCGACATCGCCGCGAACGCGAGGATGCTCCCCGTGGACACCATGTATCCGCCACCTCCTGTGATGGTTCCCGGAGGCCATACAAACAGACGTCGCACCGTTCGCTCTAGAGACATCCACCCATCGATACCAGTGGGAACCGACAGACACGGACACTTCCCCGCTACGATGCGGGGCAGGCGGATCCGTAGCGCAGAGGTCGACGCGCGCGGTCTCCAAAACCGCGAGGACGCCGGTTCGAATCCGGTCGGCTCCGTCTGCTGCGATCACGCGGTACGGGCGCGCGATCACCGCGCTTCCCGGACGCTGACCGACGCGGGGCCCATGCCGGCGCCCTGTGCCGCGCAGGCGCGTAGATGCTGATCGATGATCTCACCAGCGGAATGCGTCCGAGTGCCCGCCGTCCCCACAACCGTAGGGCCCTTTCGCGAGCATGCTGATGCCTTCCGGGCACTGCAAGCGCTCTCGTACGCAGAGCCGTGAAAATCACTGTCCGCTTGCCAGAGCACAGTGATGGACAGCCGGAGTGCAAAAGACGACGATGCCTGTCGGTCCGTCAGATGTCCCCACCCCAACCGGAGTCCGGCTCGCCGAGTTCTCCGGCAGCCCCTTGCGCGCGTCCGTAGGATGCAGCCAGATCTTCTCGATCGACGGATGCTCAATGAACGCTCGATGGACGCTCAATGGGGGAAAACGTGTCGTTCGACCAGGAGTGGGCGCAGCTGAAAAGCACTGCCGCGGAGAAGCAGGACTCCGCGCGGACGCGGCTGAACAGGGTGCCCGACGATGACAGAGGTGGGGCTTCGCCCAACGGCGACCTGGTGGTGAGTCAGGCCGACCTGGCTGCCGTCGGCGACGAGGCATTCAAGCTCTACCAGCGGCTCGACACCGACGGGGACCACGCCAAGCAGAGCACCACCGCCGCCGGTGCCGCCATGAAGTCGGACTTCGCGCTCGGCGCCGCCCTCACCACCCTCGCCGACCACTGGAACAACCAGGTCAACAGCCTCCTCCAGGCCTGCGCGCACATCTCCAACCACCTCGACTACACCAAGAACGCGCACGCGGGCGACGAGTACCACATCGTCACCAGCCTCAGCGCGCTCGACCTCAACCGGGCCTTCGGTGAAGGGAAGCAGGGCTGATGGAACTCGACGCACTCCGATTCGGGAACTTCACCCCGCTCGGCACGGCCGTCTCCGACTGGACGGCGATGATCAGCAAGCTGGAGTCGCTGAGGACGGACGCCCACGACCAGCTGGACGGCAAGTCCCAGAAGGCGAACTGGGCGGGGGTGAACGCCACGGTCACCCGGCAGTTCATCACCCGGACCGCCAAGGAATTCGGCGACGCCGTCACCGAGGCGACCAGCATCCGCAACATCCTCCAGGACACGTACCACGAACTCGTCGACTGGCAGCAGAAGTTGATCGAGGCCATCGAGCACGGCCTCAAGAACAACCTGACCGTGGTGGGCACGGGCAACGGCGGGTTCACCGTCACCATGAACATCCACCCGGACCGCGCCGCCAGGGGCACCAAGGTGGCCGAGCACTCCCAGGCCGACGTGGACAACCTCCGCGACGAGGTCCAGCGCATCCTCAGCAAGGCCACCGAGAGCGACAACAGCGCCGCGCAGGTGCTGAACGCCCTGGCGGGGCAGACACCGCTCGGCTTCTCCGACGCCTCCTACGGCGACCGGGACTCGGCGGCGAAGGCACTCAAGGACGCCCAGGACCTGGCGAACCTCATCAAGAAGAAGGGGGACGACATGTCCCCCGAGGAGTTCGACAACCTCACCCGTCAGCTCGGTGCGTACAAGAACGACCCGCTGTTCCAGGAGAAGTTCGCCACCACCGTCGGCTCGCGCGGCCTCCTCGACTTCTGGGCGGACCTCTCCGACCCGTCCGACGGCGGCAGCCTGCAGCGCGCCCGTCTCGACCAACTCGGCGATCTGCAGAAGAACTTGAGCCTCACACTGGCGGGAGCCACCCAGACCGGCAGCCCCGCGATGCAGCAGTGGGAGCAGGAGATCATCGGCCTGGGCGGCCAGCAGATCACGACGCACGGCACCCGGGTGTACGGCTTCCAGCTGATGAGCAACCTGATGCGGGTCGGCGACTACGACGACACCTTCCTGAACGGGTACGGCAATGCGCTCGTGTCCACCGAGAAGAAGATGAAGCTGCCCGACCACTACTGGAACGGCGGTGTCGGCGGCCCCCCGATGCCCAAGATGAACTTCATCGGGGACGAGTTCGGGCGCGACCCGATGACCGGTTTCATGACCGCCCTGTCCAAGTCACCCGACGCGGCGACCCAGTTCTTCAATACGACCGTGCCGCAGGACAACGCCGAGTACGTCCTCAAGGACCGCCACGCCTTCGACGACACCCCGCTCAACCACGGGGACGCCAACCAGTCCAAGGACGCCACCGGCAAGGCGCTCATCGCGGCGGCGACCGGAGTCGACCCCAACGACCCCAACGCCCGGCCCGTCGACCACACCCCCGAGCACCGCCAGGTCCTCGACCGCTCCCTCAAGTATCTGGCCGCCGCGGGCGACGACTTCGCACCCGAGCTGCGCGACGACATGGCGATCGTCCTCGGCAACCACTCCGACGAGGTGCACTACTCGATGAGCGCCCTCGCCAACGACCCGAACGACCCCAAGCTGCTCGACCGGGGCCAGCTCCTGGAAGTCACCAAGCAGGTGTCGCGCAGCCAGGACTCGTACGGAAAGCTCAACGAATTCATGAACCAGGAAATGGTGCGGGACATCTACCAGGACCATCCCAAGGACCCGCACGAGACGCTCCAGCGCGCCGGGCAGACCACCGGCTTCCTGGAAGAGGCCCGTTACCAGGCGCTCAAGACGGACAAACACGACCCGTCCTGGGACGCCAAGTGGATGTACCACGGCTTCGGCGCGGCAGTGAACTTCATCCCCGGGGTCGGCGACATCGCGCAGCGCGGGGTTGACGCGCTGACCTACCAGTGGCAGCTCGACGAGCAGGCCCGTATCAACCACGAGATCCAGGAGCAGAACGGCAAGGTGTTCGTCGGCAGGGAGGGGCAGCTCAAGGCGCTGGCCGAGCAGTGGGACAAGGTCAACCCCGACAGCGGCAAGAACGCGTACACGCTGACCAACGAGGCCAGCACCGCCGCGCTCAACGGCAACGCGGCAGCCCAGGGACTGGCGGGAGACCAGTGACCCGCACCCTCCGCGGCCTCGTGCTCTGTGCCGCGCTCTGCGTCCTCGCCGGGTGCTCGACGTCCGACGACCACACCGTGCCCGACGCCCTCTGCGGCGTCCCCGTGGGGTCCAAGCCGCTGGCCCCGCTCCTGCCGGACGGAAAGAAGCTGGAGCAGTCCGCGAAGACGCTCGGCGCCGAGAGCTCCACCTGCTCCGTCTTCGTGGACAAGCGGCAGGCGGTGTACCTCACGGACGACGTGACCGACGCCGGCACCGATCCGGTCGCCGTGCAGCGCGACGCCCTGGCGCGGATGGGCAATCCGCAGAAGGCCGCCGTCGGTGACGACGCCCGGATCGCGGACCAGGGCGCGATCGCGGTCAGCGCCTGCGCCTACCAGGGCACGCCGCGGAAGTTCGTGACCCTGATCAACCTCACCTCGCCACACCCGGTACCGAAGCCGACGGCCGACCGCAGAAAGGCGCTGGAGTCGTTCCTCCGCGCCTATCTGCCCAAGGCCCTGGAGGCGAAGGGCTGCCGGAAGTAACGCGGCGGCGGGGCGGAGGACCGCACGGCTGTCCCCCGTGGCAGTCCGCCCCCCCGCCCCGAGCCCGGCGACCGGAGCACCGCGTCATCCCGCCCGGGTCAGGCGTTCGCGAGGGCGACCAGTTCGAAGGCGGTCCTGCCGTCGAGGGACTCGCGGATGATGTCCGCATGCCCGGTGTGCCGGCCGATCTCCTCGATCAGGTGCAGCAGCATCCAGCGCATCGAGACCCGGCCGTCCTTCGGGAACCACGGCGCCGGGGGCAGGGGGAAGGTGTCGTCGAGCGACGGCACGGCGCGGACGAACTCCTCGGTCTCCTCGGCGACCGCGTCCCAGAACGCCAGCATCTGCGCCACCGTCTCGTCGCCGACCAGCACGAAGCTCTCGTGCCACGTCGACTCGTCGCGCTGCTTCTCGTTCGGCCGCTCCTGTGCCAGGCGCAGCCAGATGAGTTCGCATTCCGCCACGTGCTTGAGCAGCCCGGACAGCGAGAGCTCACTGGCGCTGGGCCGGCTGGCGGCCTGCTCCTCGGTGAGCCCGAGCAGCGTACGCCGCAGCCCGCCGCGCTGGGCCTCGATGAAGGCCAGGAGCGCGCCGCGCTCGTCGCCACGGGCCTCTGCGGGAACGTGAGTGACCATGATGTCCGCCCTCTTGATAAGCGTCGATTGACACGCGTCGATCGACACGGGTCAGTCGACGATGGATACGGGTCGTACGAGCCGAGAAGCCCTGCGCCTCCCCGCCCGCCCTACGGCCTCCACGTTACGCACGAATGAGGTCAGATTCTGTCCTCGATCCTGCTCTTTTCCTTGTCGAAGGTGAACTCGCGCAGCAACGTGGTCCACCGGCCCCCTTCCCGGCGCCACACGAAGTTGCAGAACACCGGGGCCGCCCCGCTGGACGCGGCGCACGATGACCGACCCCAGGCCGTCGTACTCACTGGTGGCCAGGAAGCTGATGTCACCGACCTGCTCGTCAACCCGGTGCCCGTGGCCCGTGCGGCCCGGAAGCGCGACATGAGCTGGGCCTTCGTCAAGTTCACCACGTGACCCGCCTCGTCACACACCTCAGGACATTTGCCAGTGACGGTTTCGGGTGTTCAACACCCTCCGGGAGGGGTAACACAGGAAGCAATGCCGTTACTGGGCTGGAGGTTCTGTATGAGCAGGAACCGTACGCGCGCTCTCCTGGCCGCGCCGCTGTTGTTGGCGCCGTTCGTCACTGGCGTGGCCGTCGCCCCCGTTGCGCAGGCGGATCCGGCCCCGGCCGCCGCGAGCACGGTCGCCGCCTGGCCGGACACCTGCGGGAATCACGTTCACGTCGTCGCGGGCACGTACTACCGCTACTGGGGCAACTGCATCAACAGCGGTGAGCGGATCAAGATCGACTACATCCTCTGGCCGGACAAAACGGTCTGTGTGCCGGGGGCCGCGGACTTCTACCTCGGTACGCAGGGCCAAGTGCGCGGAGCAACCCAGATCAGCGGCTGCTGAGAAGCGACAGGCTCAGCGGCCCGGGACGGACAGGCTCAGCCTCCCGAGACGAGCTGCGCGGGGGCCGTTGGGCCCTCGCTCCACAGGCGCGGGCCGCCGTGATCGCGCACGCGGCGCAGAAAGGACAGGACGCCCGCGCTGCCCGTGGCCCACCCCGGCCCCGAAGCGGCCAGCGTGTTGTCGGGGAACAGCGGCCTGCGCGGGGTGCCGCCGCTGCGGGCCAGGATCAGTCCCACCACGTCCTCGGCGGCGCGGTGCAGTTTGCCGTCGCCGGTGACGGCCTCGGCGTCGATGAGCAGTTCGCCGACGCCGGCCAGCCCGCAGCACTGGGACACCGGGCTCATCCGGGGCGCGAGGTCGCGGCACGCCCAGGCACACCGCACTCCCAGGTCCGTCAGGCGGCGGTCCCCCTCGTGCGCGCCCGTCTCGATCAGCAGGGTTCCGACCCCGGCGAGTCCACGGCACCACGATCCGTAGCGCCGGTGGGCCTCGGGGCGGGCTGCCAGCGCCAACAGGCGCGGGGTGTGCACGGCGAGTTCGTCCAGTCCCGAGCGTGCGGCCGCGCCGGCGGCCGGGTCACCGGTGAAGCGGTGGTAGGCGTGCAGGAAGTGGATGACGCCCGCCCGGCCGTGGGCGAAGCCGAACGGGAACGCCGCTTCGGACGCCGCCGCAGAAGCTTGCGGCTCCGGCCGCTCCCGCCCGGCTTCCATGGCCAGCAGAGTGTGGACACACTCTCCCGCAGCCGCCAATCGCGCGTCGGCCTCGTCGTGCCGCCCGACCGCGTCCGCGCGCCGGGCCAGCGCCAACAGCCCGGTCCCGGCACCCGCCGCACCGCCGATCTGGTCACCGGTGTCGTCGTAGGGCCGCAGGCTGGGCGGGGGGACGAACTCGTCCGCCAAGCCCACTGGTTCAGCGGCGGCGTCGAGGAAGAGGTCGACGCCGGTACGGCCGGTGTACAGCCCGGCGGTCAGCGTCGGCAGGACGATGTCACGGGCCGTGCGACGGGCGAGGCCGGCCACGGTCTGGGTGACGCCCGGCTGTTCGCGGTGGTGCAGCAGTTCCAGGCCCACCCCGGCCGCACCGTCGTACAGGCTCAGCCCGAAGTGCTGTTGCCCGTGCCGGGACCGCGATCCCGCGGGCAGTTCACCGGCGGCGGTCACGCAGGACGCGACCGTGTGCGCGATCAGGTCGTCCAGCAGGCCGCGGGTGACCCTCCGCGGTGTCGGGAGCCGACGCCCGGTGGCCACCGGTGCCGCCTGTCCGCGCCACCGCCGTGCGCAGGAGGCACGCCGTACAGGATCGGGGTCCAGAAGCCCGGCGACGAGTTCGCGCACCGACTGGTGCGGCCCGCCCGGGAGCACGGCAGCCAGACAAGCGAGGGTGCGGTCCCGGTTGACGGCCTCGTCGCGGTCGACGACCACCGGGTCCATGCCGGTCAGCGCGAAGTGCAGGGTCGCGCCGAGCGCGTACAGGTCGTCGGCCGGCCCGGGCGGCTCGCCCGCGCGGTACACCGGCATCGAGTAGCCCGGCGTCGCACCGGCGGGACGGTCACCGTGGAGTGCGCTGACGCCGAAGTCCACCAGGTACGCGGTGTCGTCCTCGCCGAGCACCACGTTGGACGGCTTGAGGTCGCCCACCACGATGTCGCGGGCGTGCACCGCGTCGAGCACGGCCAGCAAACGGCGTGTCAGCGTGCCGATTTCACGCTTGTTCGCGCTCGCGGCGACTGCGTCGGTGGCGGTGGGCACGCCGGTGGCCGCGGGCGCGGGTTCAGCGGCGGGCGGCGCGTACGGACCATGGCCGAGTACGTCGCGGCGGAGGTCACGGGGGCCGCAGTCGGTGGTGATCAGGTACTCGTCGTCGCCGTGCCGCAGGTGGTCGCGAACCCGCGGGACGCCTTCGACGCCCGCGAGGGCTCGCAGAACGGCGTGCTCGTGCCGCAGGCGGCCACGGGCGTCGACACCGTCGGGGCCCTCACCGACGTACGCCCTGGCCTGTTTGACGATCACGCGCTCGCCGGAGGCGGTGTCCACGGCGCGGTAGACGTCGCCGTGGGAAGAACGGGAGATGCCCGTGGTGAGCCGGTAGCGCCCGCCGATCAGGGGGGCAGGAGGGCCCGGGGCCGACGTGGCAGGCCGGAACGGGTCGGCGGCCCACGGGGGTTGGCGGTATCGCGTGCCCGCGCGCCCACGGAAGCGCACCCCGTCGGGGCCGGTCATGACGAGCGCGGCATCGTCGGTGCCGGTAGCCCGGAAGGGGCCGTAGCGGTAGTAGACGGGGGCGTCGGAGCGAATTTGCCGGTCGCTGAGCACCCGGGGGCCCGGTCGGCCTGACAGGAGGTCCGCGAGTTCACCGCCCAGCGCCGTCACATCCTCCGGTCGCGGATAGACGGTGACCGCCTTCCCGACGAGAGCGGGATCGAGCGATCCACTGTTCATCAGGCCCAACACCGCCGCGTCGCGGGCGAATTTGGCGTGGCAGACATAGCGGAGCAGCACCGGGACGACCAGATCCGCGACCTGTGAAAGGTCCTCCGGGCGGGCGGATACGTGCAGTTTCCAACCATGGTCGGGGAGCTCACGTGCCTCACGGCGCGGAGCGAACACACAGAGCCACTGATCGTCGGCGACGAGACGCCGTTCGCAGCCGGTGAGCAGGTTCCTGAGTTGCTCGTCGAGGCCGCGTTCCGGGCCCGGCCCACCGGACCGGGGCGGCGATGGAGTCTCTCGCCCGCGGGACGCACGGGAAGCGCTGGACATGTGGGACGCGCGGGACACATGGGCGCCCGTGCGGTGCGCGCCGCTGGCGGCCGTCCCGGACCCCTCCTCACCGGCCGAGGCCGGTCCGGCCGCCACTCGCGGTCCTTGCCTAGTCGCAGGCGAAGCGGGTCGTCGCCGTCACCCAGGGGTCTGCCAGGCACGCCTCCATACCGCGACTGGGGTCTGCCTGCTCCTCGAACGGGATCTCTTCTTCCTCCACGGCCGCATCGAGTGGGCCGGCGTCGCGGATCTCCAGTGCCAGGGGGCTCATGGCGGTCCTTTCTGTGCGCGGAAGGGGAAGGTTCGGCGGAGATATTGTCAAGCTCATGCCAGTTTCACCGAAGTCGAACTCCTCGGCAAGATAGGGGACTTGAGGTTTCGGAACCGGCCGACAAGACCTGTGCGGAGTCGGGTCGGCCGGGGCGCGGTCAGAACCAGTGCAGGCAGTGCGGGGAGCGCTCGGCGCGGAAGAGGGCATCGGCTAGGGTGGCCGCGCCCGGGCGGTGGGCCTTGATGTGTCCGGCGCGTACGAGCCTGCTCGGGGCGGTGCCGCCGAGGTAGATCGAGCCGAGGTCGCTCACGTTCAGGGACAGGTCGGGCTCCCGGTCCGTCGGGACGCAGTCGGCCTTGCTGTCCCGGACGGTCAGCAGGTAGCGGCCGTGCTCGCCGAGGAACGGGTCGTCGACGTCGAGGACGAGCTCGCCGTCCGTGGACCAGCCGCGCGCGGTCAGCGCGCGCGGGACGTCCAGCAGACGCACCCAGAGCCAGTCGGTGTCGCCGCTCACCTCGCCGGCCCGGAAGTCCTCGAACTGCCAACGCAGCGGGTGCCCGGGCGGGACGTGCTTGAACACGACCCGAGAGACCAGGTCGTGTCGGAGTACGAACCGGGCCAGGGCCGTGAAGACGGCGTCATCGGTGGCGATGGTCTCGTCGACCGTCAAGGTCTCCGACTCGCCGATCACGTAGCTGGCGTACCCGTCCGGGACGCCGTCGGCGTCACGGTGGACGGCGACGTAGCGTTGCGCCGGAGAGATGGGGGGCTGCCCCGCGCCCAGGGCCCACCAGCGGTGCGGCCGGGACAGCGCGCCGGGCTGTGCGCGGCGGTACCGGTCGTAGACCTCCTCCAGGATCTCGCCGCACTGGGCACGTCGCAGCACTTCGACCGAGCCGTTGTCCGGGCCATTGTCCGAGCCTGTGGCCGAGCCGTTCTCCGAACCGTTCTCCGAACCGGCCGACGACGCGCCTGCCTCGCCGCGTGCCCGGGGCGGAGCGAAGGCCGCCCGGTGACGCGGAACCGTCAGGCGCTGCGTATAGGTCGCCGGCCCGTACCCGAACCTGCGGTAGATCAGCGCCTCGGACGCCAGCAGTACGGAAAGGAACTCCCCTCGGGCCCGCAGCTCGGTCAGCTGATGCCGCATCATCGCGCGCAGCACGCCCTGACGCCGGTGCGAGGGCAGAACACCGACGGCGGTCACTCCGGCGGCCGGGACGAGGATCTCGCCCGGCAGGGTGAGCTCGAAGGAGTACGCAGCGGTCGTGCCGACGGGACGCCCGTCCGCCGTCATCGCGAACAGGCCGCGGTCCATTTCGAGCGCCGACCACCACACCCCGCTGCCCTCGGCCGGGGTCTCCGGGAAGCGCCCGAACGCGGCATGGAGGGTGTCGACGAAGACATCCTTGTCCTGGTCGGTCGTGGAACGGATCTCCATGGCTGCCGCTGCCTCCCCGCGATACCGGCACCACCACGCGTGGTACCCCGCCACAGTGCAGCGTTGCCCCAACAGCCAGGTCAAGCGAATTACGACCGGGCCCGGGGGCACGCTGAACCACCCACCGACTGTCGTGTTCAAGAACGGTGACACCGCCGGGGCAACGGCCGCTTCGGCCGGACTCTCCTACGTTCCGAAGAGCCCGGCCGGGCTCGGTCAGGAACCTGACCAACCTGAGCTCGGCTCAGTGAACGGTCACGTTGAACACCGGCGAGGCGGTGCTCCCACTCACGATGCGCAGGTCGTTCTTGCCCTTCAGGCCCAGCTTGACGCCCAGCGAGTAGGTGCCCTTGGAGCTGAGCGGGGTCACGGCGGGCAGGCTGACCCACTTGGCGCCCTGCTTCTGCTGCAGGACCATCTTGCTGCCCGCCTTCAGACCGGTCGCGGTGCCGGTGACCCGGAACAGCTGCCACGCCTTCACCGAGGTCACCGACGGCTTGGCGGTGATACCGGCCTTGGCGGCGGTCGTCTGCGCGGCGGAGACTCCGGTCGCCGCAGGGGTGGCGGCCGAGGCGACGGTTCCCGCGAGAACGACGGACGCCGCGCTGATGACGCCCACGGCGGCGATACGCAGGGAGTGCCGCTTGGTGATGGCCATGAAGATCCCTCTCAGTCGAAAAGCCCCAGATCTCACGCTTCAGCGAGTTGGTGCTATTTGATCGCTTCTTACTTGAAAAGATGTTCCTCGCCCCGAAGGCGTTGCCCTGCCTTTGTCACCGTCGTGCAACAGCGACCCACGGCCCCCAACGTCCGGTACGGGACAAGTACTTGACATACCGTCAACGCAACGCGGCAGCCCGACCGCAATCCGCGGCGGGAAAACCCGTGGCGCTCCGCCCAGCCGGCGTGCGAACCTGCCCGCCGAAGGTTCCTGGTCCCCTTCCCATCACTGAGGAGCGAGCATGCGGCAGACGTTGATGTCCCCCACCTACGGAACGGTCATCAACGTGAAGGACATGACGCTCTGTGCACAGCACACCACGCACACTGAACCTGGGAATCCTGGCGCACGTCGACGCCGGTAAGACGAGCCTGACGGAGCGGCTGCTCCACGCGGGCGGGGTCATCGACGCGGTCGGCAGTGTCGACGCGGGCAGTACCCGCACCGACAGCCTGGAGCTGGAGCGCCGCCGCGGCATCACCATCCGCTCGGCCGTCGTCAACTTCCGTCTGGGCGAAGGCGATGCGGCGCGCTCGGTGAATCTGGTCGACACTCCCGGGCACCCCGACTTCATCGCCGAGGTCGAGCGCGCGCTCGGCGTCCTGGACGGGGCCGTGCTCGTCGTCTCGGCCGTGGAGGGCGTACAGCCGCAGACCCGCGTGCTGATGCGGACCCTGAAGCGGCTCGGCGTGCCCACGCTGGTCTTCGTCAACAAGGCCGACCGGCGCGGCGCGGACGACGCGCGCGTCCTGGGCGAGATCGCACGCCGCCTGGACGTGCCGGTCGTGCCGATGGCGCGCGTCGTCGAGGGCCTCGGTACGCGGTCGGCCCGGGCCGTCCCGTACACGGGTGCCGACCCGGACTTCACCCGCCGCCTGCTCGACGTGCTCAGCGCGCACGACGACGCGCTGCTCAGCGCGTACGTCACCGACCCGCAGGCCATCACGTACGGGCGTCTGCGCGCCGCGCTGGCCGCGCGGACCCGTGGCGGGCAGGTGCACCCCGTCTACGTCGGCTCCGCGATCACCGGCGCGGGCGTGGGCGCCCTGCTGGAGGGGATCCGGCAGCTGCTGCCGCCCGCCGAGGGCGACCCCGAAGGGCCGCTGTCCGGGCGGGTGTTCAAGGTCGAGCGCGGCGAGAGAGGCGAGAAGCTCGCCTACGTCCGGGTGTTCTCCGGCACGCTGCGGGCTCGCGAGCACGTCCCGGTCGGGGGTATACCGGCGCGGGTCACCGATCTGGCCGTCTTCGAGCCGGGCGTGCTGGAGCGCCGGGCTGCGGCACGGGCCGGGGAGATCGCGGTGGTGCGCGGCCTGACGACGGTCCGGATCGGGGATGTGCTCGGCCGAGTGCCCGAGGGGCGCCCGTTCGGCGACGTCTTCGCGCACCCGTCGCTGGAGACGGTGGTGGTACCGGCCGATCCGGACGACCGGGGCTCCCTGCACCAGGCGCTGACCCGCCTCGCCGAGCAGGATCCGCTGATCGGCCTGCGGCGTGAGCCCGGCGGCGAGCGCCTGTCGGTCTCGCTCTACGGGGAGGTGCAGAAGGAGGTCCTGGCAAGCACCCTCGACGAGGAGTTCGGCATCGCGGTCGGCTTCGAGGAGACGACCCCCATCTGTGTCGAGCGCGTGCGCGGAACGGGCGCGGCGCACGAGATCCTCGACGCGGCGGGCAACCCGTTCTTCGCCACGGTGGGTCTGCGGGTGGGCCCCGCCCCGGCCGGGAGCGGCGTGCGTTTCGGCCTGGAGGTGGAACTCGGCTCGCTGCCCCTCGGGTTCGTACGCGCGGTCGAGGAGGCGGTGCACGCCACCTTGCGGCAGGGGCTCTCGGGGTGGCGGGTGCCGGACTGCACGGTGGCGATGACCCACTCGGGTTTCTGCAGCATCCGCAGCACGGCCGGCGACTTCCGCGCGTTGACCCCGCTGGTGCTGATGGCCGCGCTGCGACGGGCGCGGACGGTGGTGCACGAGCCGATGCACCGATTCCGTCTGGAGTGCCCACAGGAGGCGTACGCGACGGTCGCCCTCGCCCTGTCCCGCCATCGGGCCGTCCCTGGCTCGCCCCGGGCGCAGGGCGAGTCATACGTCATCGAGGGCCATCTGCCCGCCGACCGGGTCCACTTCCTGGAGCGGGAGCTGCCCGGTTTCACGGGCGGCGAGGGCGTCCTGGAGACCGCCTTCGACCACTACCGCCCGGCCGCCGCGCCGCGCGTACGGGAGCGGACCGACCACAACCCGCTGCGGCGCGAGGAGTATCTGCTCCATGTGCAGCGGCGGGTGTAGGACTGGACTCCCGGATGGTGTGGGCGGCCCGTGTCACCGGGCGGCCCGCACCATCGGTCACAGCGGGCGGCTCACGAAGTCCTCGCGTCGGGGCTCAGCGTTCCGTCAGGAGACCGTCGTCGGGGTGTCCCGCAGGGCGACGTTGGCGTGGCTCTCCTGGAAGCTCTGGTCCGAGACGAGCGTCAGGCGGGCAGTGGACTGGAACTCGGGCAGGGTGGTGGAGCCGCAGGAGACCATCGTGGTCTTGAGTTTGGCGATGGTCAGGGCGAGCCCTTCGTTGAGGTCGCCCGCGTAAGGAACGTAACCGTCGACGCCTTCCTCGAAGAGCAGCCCCTGGCCACCCTGGCCGTAGCGCTGCCAGTTGCGGGCCCGGTTCGAGCCCTCGCCCCAGTACTCCTTCACGAAGCCGTCACGGGTGGGCAGCTTCGCGCCCGCCGCCTGGTCGAAACGGGCGAAGTAACGCCCCATCATGACGAAGTCGGCTCCCATCGCCAGCGCCAGGGCCACGTGGTAGTCGTGCACGAGACCGCCGTCGGAGCAGATCGGCACGTACTCACCGGTGCGCTCGCGGAACGCGTCCCGGGCCGCCGCGACGTCCAGCACAGCGCTGGCCTGGCCCCGGCCGATGCCCTTCTGGTCCCGGGTGATGCAGATGGAACCGCCGCCCACCCCGACCTTGACGAAGTCCGCTCCCGCCTCTGCGAGGAAGGTGAACGCCTCGCCGTCGACCACGTTGCCGCCGCCGACCGGGATCTCCGGATAGTGCTTCTTCACCCAGGACAGCGCCTGCGCCTGCCAGTCGCTGTAGCCGTCGGAGGAGTCGAAGCACAGCGCGTCCGCGCCCGCCTCCAGCAGGGCCGGGACGCGCTCCTGATAGTCGTGGGTGTTGATGCCCGCGCCGACCCGCAGACGCTTGGCGGCGTCGACGAGCTGGTTGGGGAAACGCTTGTTGTCCGCGTAGTCGGAACGGAAGACCAGGTGCTGCAGGTGCCCCTCGGTGTCCAGTACGGGAAGGCAGTCGAGCCGTTCGTCCCACAGCCGCGCGTTGGCCTCGGAGAGCGTGATGTCGGGCCCGGCATGGGCCAGGTCGGCGACAGCGGTCATCCGGCCGCTGACCGGTCCGTCCAGATCATGACGCTGGGGGTGGAAGTCCCGGGAGGTGACCAGGCCGAGCAGACGGCCGGTGGCGGTCCCGTCATGGGTGACGGCGGCGGTGCTGTGACCGGTGCGGCGCATGACGTCGACCAGGAGGCCCAGGCTGTCGTCGGGGCGGACGTTGGTGTCGCTGGTGACGAACCCGGCCTTGAAGTTCTTCACCTGGCGGACCGCCGCAGCCTGGTCCTGGATCGGCTGGTTGTGGTGCAGGAAGCTGAAACCACCGTTCCGCGCGAGCGCGATCGCGAGATCGGGGGTGCTGACGGCCTGCATGATCGCGGACGTGAACGGGGACTGCAGCTCGATCGCCGACGCCTCACCCGCGATGTGCCGCACCAGGGGCGTGCGCAGGTCGACCGTGGCAGCCGAGCAGTCGGTCCGCGTCCGATTCGGCAAGAGCAGAAACTCGTTGAACGTCCGTGAGACCTCGGCGATGATCTGTGCCACTCGTTCCTCCTGACCCGTCGGCCGGGGCCCGTCTGCCCGGCCGTGAGTACCGCCCCCGTATCCCGGGGCCCGGGCAGGCAGAGTCCGGCGCGGCAGCCGTGGAGTGCCACCAACTGCGGCAGAGCCCTGACCAGCCCGTTGATCGAACGGGGTGCGGTCGTGACCCGGAACCTTATCGATCAACCCGGCCGCTGCACCAATCGTGACCGTCACCGAGCCGACCACGTCGGAGGCGGGGTCTACGGCAGGAATCCCTCCGGCAGGTCGTCGTGCGGGTCGAGGACGAAACGGTGCACGCCGGTCCGGTACGCGGTACCGGTGATTTCGGTGATTGTTCCGTCGGCGGCGCCGGACACCGTCCGGCCGGTGAAGACCGTGCCCGCGATCGACTCGTGGCGCAGGGTCCGGCCGGGTGGGAGGTGGCCGTCCTCGGCGAGCAGGGCGAGCCGGGCGGAGGTGCCCGAGCCGCACGGGGAACGGTCGAACTGGCCGTCGGCGAAGACCGTGACGTTGCGCTGCGCCGGGCCGTCGCCGGTGTGAGGGAGGTCTTCGTGGAGGATGACGCCGTAGACGCCGGACAGCAGCGGGTTGTCCGGATGCCGGCTCCCCGGATGACCGGCGAGCGCGGAGCGGATCTCCCGTCCCGCCGCGACGAGTTGGGTCAGCTCGGCGCGGTCCACGGCGAGCCCGAGCCGGGCCGCCGGCACGGAGGCGTAACACGCCCCGGCGTAGGCGAGATCGACGTCGACGGGACCGAGCGCGGTGACGACGCGGACGGCTCGGGCGGTGACGCGGGCGGGTACGTTGCGGAAGGTGACCGCCGTCGTACGGCCGCCCTCGCGGTGCACGGTGGCGGTGACGCGCCCGGACGGGACGTCGATACGGACCTGGGCGGCGCCGTCCTCGGGCGCGGCCACCACACCCTCCTCCACGGCCCAGGCACCCAGGGCCATGGTGCCGTGGCCGCACGCGGTGGAGTAACCGTCCTTGTGCCAGAACAGGACGCCGAAGTGGGCGCCTTCGTCGTCGGGCGGGACCACGAAACCGCCGTACATACCGGCGTGGCCGCGCGGCTCACGTACCAGCATCCGACGGACGTCGTCGAGGGGGCCCCGGCGGGGCGCGGTGGGGGCGCCTCCCGCACCGAGGGCGTTGGCGAAGCGCTCGGCGACGGTGTCGCCGGGGATCGGGGGAAGCCCCTCGTGGACGATGCGGAAGGGCTCACCGGCGGTGTGGTAGTCGACCGTACGGACTTCGGTCACAGCGGCAACCTCGCAGGAAGGAAGGGGCATGTGAACTCACCTTATGGCGCAGTAATATGTCACATTCCAACGGAGTGCCCAGGGCACGGCCGCAGCTGCTGTGATCCTCCGGCGCGGCCGTCTGCGTCCTGCTCGCGGCGTGAGTGCTGGAGGTCGGTCCGCCGGAAGGCGGCTCAGGTCCTCAGGTAGGAGGCCCCGTTGACGTCCAGGACGGCGCCCGAGCTCCAGACGGCCGCAGGGGAGGCCAAGTAGAGGACGGCGGCGGCGATTTCACTCGGGTCGGCGACGCGACCGAAGGGGCTCTGGGCCCGGATGCCTTCCCCTTCGGGTCCCTCCAGGCGGTCCGCGACCCGCTCGGTCGCGACGAAGCCGGGGGCGACGGACGCCACGGCGATGCCGTGAGGGGCGAGGGAGACCGCTAGGGACTGGCCGAGGGCGTGCAGGGCGGCCTTGCTGGCACCGTACGCGGGGTGGTCGGGCTCGCCCCGGAAGGCGCCGCGCGAGCCGATATTGACGATCCGCCCCTCGCGGCCCGCGTCGATCATGCGGCTTGCCACCCGGTGACTGAGGTGGGCGGGGCCCAGGAGGTTGACGTCGACGGTCTGCCGCCAGGCCTGCTGCCACTGCTCGTACGAGGTCTGCGCGAGGGGGTGAGCCACCATCATGGCGGCGTTGTTGACCAGGACGTCCACCCCGCCGAGCGCCTCCTCGGCACGGCCCGCCAGTTCCTCGACGGCATCCGGGTCCGCGAGGTCCGCGGCGATCAGCACGTGCCCCTCCCCCTCCAGCGCGGCGAGGGTCTCCTCGGCGTCAGGCCCGGGGGTGGAGCAGTGGACGGCGACCCGGTCGCCGCTGCGGGCGAAGGCGGCGGCCACGGCCCGCCCGATGCCCCGGGAGGCTCCGGTGACGAGTACACCCCGGCCGGTGCTGCCCAGCTCCGTCACGGTCCGGTCCATCACGAGGCCCCTCTCGTTGGTGTCGGCGGCGTCCCTGCCGTCCGTGCCGTCGCCGCGAGCGTACGGGTCATGATCACGATTAGTGAAGTCCGCGTCCGGATACCACGGTCCGGATGATCAGCCGGAGCCCGAGCCCTCCCCCGCCGCCTTCTTGGCCGCCTCCTTCCTCATCGTCGCCACACGGTTGCTGAACGTGGAGGGCTTTATCTTCAGATGAGCCCCCACGGACGTCCAGGAGACCCCGCGGTTGTCGATCAGATCGAGGAGCAGGTTCTTGAAGGCCGGTGAGTAGCTGGGAGACCAGGTCTCTCCCGCCCCAAGATTCGTCCATGTACGGAAGAGCTCGCCCTCTTTTTCGGCCGCCAGCGCCCTCTCGAGCTCCTTCTCTTCAGCCGCGTTGATACTCCGGGACTGTTTCCTGGGCTGCTCCGAACCACCGAGACTCTTCAACTTGTTGCCCAACGCCACCGGCTTGATGTCGAAGAACGCGGCGATCCGCGCCTTGCTGGTGAGCTTCTTCTCCGATGCGTCGTCCGTCAGTTCATAGATCTTGTTCAGCAACGCCGCAGGGAACTCTTCGCGGTACGACTTCCCCTTCTGGTGCGCCAGTCGCTCCTTCTCCAGGTCCTCGGGTATCAGCGGCCGCAGTTGCGCGATGGCCTTCTCGAAGTCGACCTGCTCCCGCTTGCGTTTCGCCTCACCGAGTTTGACGACGGGCCCCTGGCGGGCGTGCGTGTCGAGGTTGATCCGGCGGGTACCGGTCACCAGATCGGCCATCGCCTGCGCGTTGGCGTGGCCGTCCTCCTCCACCTCGCTGTCCGACGGGGTGTCCACCATTCCCTGGAGGCCCCGGTGGGCCGGATACCTGCGCATGGTCTCCTTCGCGTCGACCTCGCTCTCCTCCCCGCTGCTGACCTCGGCCGGCCTGCCCTGCGACGCCACCTCCTCCAGCGTCAGCCGCTGCTCCCAGCCGCCGTGCGCGAGCCGGACGGCCGGATGAATGTGGTCGCCCTCGTCGGGCAGGACCTTGCGCGGCGCGGAGACGTACGAGGGCTCCATGTCCGTCATCTCCTCACGGAACCAGTCCACGTCGACGGTCCCACCGAAATTCTGGAACACGGTACCGAGCGAACCCTTGAAGAAGTGGTTTCCGTTCTCGTTGTAACGGAGGTCGATTCCCACGTTCTCCCGGAAGTACTTCAGAAGGGCGAGACATGCCTTGCACGGCCGTTTCCGGCCGCGGATCAGTACGGGGTCGTGCGGCGTATCCCGGGTGATGTCCGCATTGTTGATCATCATGAGGAGCTTCTGCTCCGCGTGAAGGATGTCCTTTTTGTTGCTGCCGTTGTACAGGAGATACGCGTAGCCGGTGAACTCGTTCTCCTCCTTGGAGAGCAGCTGCGCCAGATAGGCCCGGTGTGCGGGGTCCTCGGCCGCCTCGTTGGAGATGTCGACCTTCCGCAGGAACTTCACGTTTCGCAGGGCTTGCGTGGTGCGGTTGTCCCTCTTGTATGCACCGGCCTCCCCCGGCGCCAGGTCGTCCACGTCCATTTCCGTGCCCAGGGACACCGGCGGCATCGCTTCGATGCGCGGGCGCGCGATCAGTCCCTCGCCGAGCTTCAGCCGTGCCTGACGGTCCCGCTGCTCCTGGTCGTCCTTGTACGTGGGCGCCGGTGGCGCATCCGTGTGCGCGTCCTTGTCGGTCTTGCGGCGCTTGCCGCCCTGACGCCCGCTCCCCGCGGCCGCGCGCTTGCCCGACCCCGCGGCGGTGCCCTCCTGTTCCTCCTGCCCCTCGTCCTCGACCACGGCCCCGGGGTGGTCCCGGACCATGGACCGACGCAGACTGTCGCCCGTGGGCTCCGTCACCTCCGCGTCCTCACCAGAGGCGTCGCGGGCGCTGTCGTCCAGAAGGAAGTCATAGAGCTGGTGCACGGTCTGGTTCATGTTGGTGGCGAACGCCAAGTGGCCGTTGCAGAGCATCGCCTGGAATTCGTCGTCCTTCGACGCCGGCGCCTTCTTCTTCTCGCCCTTGCCCTGCGCCGCCTGGCTCTCCTGCGTCACCGCCTTCGCCGCCAGTTGCTGCTGCTTCTCCAGGTGGGCCACGATCGCGGCCCCCTGACGGCCGACGTGCCGCAGGCTCTGCTCGTCCGTCTGGTGCTTGTACGAACGCTCGTAATGGATCAGTACGTCGGGGGTGGGCCGGCCTCCCCGCGGGTTCGGCTGCCGACAGGTGCACTGCTTGGCCAGGCGGGCGATCTCGTTGGTGACCGTCTTCCAGCTGGGCTCCCTGGCCTTCCCGGCACCGCTCGCCTTGGCCTTGCCCTTGTCCTTCACGTCCTTGGTGCTGCTCGAGGCGCCGCCTTTGCCGGCCATCCGCTGGAGGGTGAGGGCCTTCGTGGCCCCGCTCACCGTCCGGGGCGAGGCGCGGCGCGCCGAGCGGGCGACCACACCGGGCGCGGCGCCCTGGCGCCGATGCTCGGCGCCGTGGCCTCCCGCGCCCGTCTGCGCTTCCCGCTCGCCGCCGTCCGCGTGGCCCGGCTTGACGCCATCCGCGTGGCTCGGCTTGACGCTTCGCTGCGCGGTGACGGAGGAGGCCCGTCCGAACCCGGCGGCGAAGTCGGCTCCGTCGCTCGTCGCCTCCCGTTCGGAGCCCTGTCCGGGGTCGGTGATGGTCACCCCGGCGCCGTTGCTGTTGCCCGTCTCGCGGTCGCCCAGGAGGTTGTGGTTCACATGGCTGAGCTCGTGGCCGAGGATGTCCATCCGGCCCGCGACCTTGGGCGGAAGGAAGATGTGATGTCCCACGGTCATCGCCTCGGCGCCCAGCGCGGCGGTGGCGCGCTGGGCCACCGGGTCGTCGTGGACCCGTGTGGGAGACAGGTCGTTCTGGTAGAACGCCTCCGCGTTCTTGAGCACCGGCTCGGACAGCGGGCGGCTCGGTGAGGCGAGGGCGGCATCGAGCAGAGCTCGCTGACCGGCGGGGCTGGTGTCCTCCATCCCGGGCTTTCCGGAGGGACTTGTTCCGTTCACCCCGTCGTGACCGCAGCCACCGCCGTGGACGTGCTGCTCCTGGTCGTGACCCCAGCCATCGTCATGGACGCGCCGCTCCTGCCGGACGCGGCGCGCGACGACTCGATTGCCCACCAGACCTTGCAGCGTCGCGAGCTGCGCGGGGCCGAGCGGTCCGCCTACTGCGCCCGGGGGCGTCGTCGGCACCCGCCGCGCACTCCGTCCGTCGCTCCCGGCCTTCTGGCCGGCGCCTTCGTCATGTGCCCGCATCGCCTGTCCCTCCGGTCGGCAAGACCCTCAAGGCCCCTGTGCGACCTCGCCGCACCACCCAAGGGGCGCCTCTGCCCGGTCTCAGGACGGTCCCCGTCGTGTCGTTGTACCGGCCCGTACCCCTTGGGCGGAACGACCGTTGAGGCAGTCTTCGGGGCACAGCGGGCAGACCACACCGGGCACACCTGGGTCCCGCCGGGGCGGCTCAACGACAGGCTTCCCCGCACCCAACGGCACGCGCGTCGCCTCTACTTGCGCCCGTAGCCTACGGAATTGACGATTCCGCAACAACATGATCGCAAGTGGTCGTTTTCGGTCAGGATCGAAGCGAGCGCGCTGTGCAGGGCGGTGACCTCCACCCCTCTCCACCCCTCCACCGCCACTCCACATATGCCAGCCCCGCAGCGATCACCGAGTGACGGGCGTTTATGCGGACTTACCGTGAGTTCGCTAAAAATTCTTCTGACTTTTCGTCAAACGGGTACCGGATTCGACCGAAACTGACCGGGACCCTTTGACTCCGGATCGGCGACTCGGTGAGGGTCTTCACATGTCCGTCACATTCGGAGCCTCCGCCGTCAGCCCGACGCGCCGACGCGACTTCCGGCTGTTGCTCGCAGGAGCGGCCGCCGGACAGCTCGGCGCACAAGTCACGCTGGTGGCCCTGCCCCTGGTGGCCGTCCTCGAACTCGAGGCCTCCGCCTTCCAGGTAGGTCTGCTCACCGCCGCGGAGACCGCGGCCTTCCTGCTCATCGGGCTGCCCGCCGGGGCGCTCACCGACCGTATGCGCAAGCGTCCCCTGATGATCCGGGCGGACCTGGTGCGTGCCGTCGCCATGGCGAGCGTTCCCGCCGCCGCCCTCGCCCACGTACTGACGATGGCCCAGCTCTACGCCGTCGCGCTCGTCACCGGCGTGGCGACCGTGTTCTTCGACGTCGCCCACCAGAGCTATCTGCCGCAGATCCTCCATCGCGACCAGCTCATGGCAGGCAACGGCGCGCTGGAGACGGTACGTTCCACCGCGCAGGTGACCGGCCCCGGGCTCGGCGGCGGGCTGGTCCAGCTCGTCGGAGCCCACCTCGCCGTCCTCGTCGACGCCGTCGGCTACACCCTCTCCGCGCTGTTCCTCTGGCGCATCGAACAGCCCGAGGAAGAGCCCGAGGCCCCCGTGGTCGGCGGTTCCCTGCGCAAGGACATCGGTGAGGGCATCCGCTTCGTCACCGGCCATCCACTGCTGCGTGTCATCGCCCTCACCACCGGCCTCGCCAACCTGTGCGCGGCCGTCCTGATGGCGACACAGACCGTGTACCTCGTCCGGGTCGTCGGGCTGCGGCCGGGCGCGCTCGGGCTGGTGCTGGCCGCGTCAGCCGTCGGTGGTCTCCTGGGCGCGCTCTGCGCCGGCCGCCTCGCCGCCCGGCTGGGGCAGGCCCGGATCATCCTCCTGTCCGTCATCGCGACCGGGCCGTTCGCCGTACTGTGGCCCCTGTCCGGTCACGGCGGCCTCGGCGCGGCCGTGTTCGCCACCGGGTCGGCGGCCGTCTCGTTCGGCGCGGTCGTCTACAACATCGCCCAGGTCAGCTTCCGGCAGGGCCTCTGCCCGCCGCGGCTGCTCGGCCGGATGAACGCCACCCTGCGCTTCCTGATGTGGGGCACCCTGCCGCTCGGCGCACTCCTCGGCGGCGCCCTCGCCGAGTCGTTCGGGCCGCGCACGGCACTCGCCTGGTGTGCCGCCGGCTTCTTCGCGGTGCCGCTGCCGTTGCTGTTCTCCCCGCTGCGCCGGATGCGGGACCTGCCCGGCCCGGACGAGCCTCTCGCGAGTACTCCCGAGACGCCACGGGAGGACACCACGCCGGACGGCGACGAAGAGCCCGCGCCCGCACCCAGCCGCTGAACCACCCGTACCGCTCAGCCGGGACATCAGTGCGCGGCGGCCGCTGCCCGCCCTTTCACCCCGTACCCGTACATACCCGACAGAAGAGGACCACGTGCCCAGCATCACGAGCCAGTACCTGGCCCGCTGCCGGCGGCTGACCGCCGGCGACCGGGTCGGCCCCCTGCTGCCCGTCACCGGGGCGCAGCGCCGCTTCGTACTGGTGCGTTCGCTGGACCCGTCGGGACGCCCCGACCTGGTGCCGATGTTCTTCGCGTTCCCGTACGACACCGTCGACCCCGAGCGTCTGCGCGCAGCGGCCCGCCGGCTCGCCGCGCGGCACACCGCCCTGCGCTCACAGCCCACCGTCGTCCGCGGCACTCCCGTCCTGCAGGTCGGGGAACCGGACGTCCCCGTGAGCCGGCTGGCCCCGGCCCCCGGCGAGCAGGCCGTCGATGCGCTCCGCCGCGCGCTGGCCTCCTGGGATCCGCAAGGTCCGCCGCTGCGGCTGTTCCTCGTCCGCGACGACGACAGCAGAGACGACAGCCGAGCGGAGGACATCGTCGCCGTCGTCCTGGACCACGCCGTCTGCGACGGCCGCTCGCTGGCGCGGATCGTCGAGGAGCTCGGCGCCGCCTACGCCGAGGACCTCCAGGAGCCCCTCCCCTCGCCCGAGGAGATGAGCGCCGAACGCGCCGCCTATGAGGCGGCCGTACTCCTCCAACTCGGCGCCGAGGAAAGGGCGGACACGCCCGAGGCGGCCGCGTACTGGGCGGACCGGCTGAGCGCGGTACGCGCACACGCGCCGCTGCCTCGTCCGGAGCGCGTGCCCGAGGGCTCGCTTCCGAGCGGCGCGACCGAGGCCTTGCTGCCCTCGTACGACGGCGGCGTCCCCTTTCCCGGACTGCTCGACGCCTGCCGCTCCGCGGCCCACACGCTGTACGGCCCGGATCACGTCGTCCCGCTCGGCTATCCGTGGGGCGGCCGCCCCGCCGGTGCGCAGCCGGTGATCGGCTGCTTCCTCAACACTGTCGTCTTCCCGGCCGTCACCGGGCACGACGCCGGCCCGCACGCCACGGCCGACCTGTGGTGGGACGACCTCGACCGGGCCGACGCGCCCTTCGACGCGGTCGTGACCGCCGCGCGATCCGCCGGATCGAGCTGGAACGGCCTTTTGGACGGGCTGTTGACCGTCGACGACGACCGTCGCCGGCCGCCCCTGAACCTGGCCGGTGTCGAGGGACGGGAAGTCCACGTCGACGGCAGACCGGTCCGCGCGCCCTTCGCCGTCTCCGTCACCCAGGGGGCGGAGATCCAGCTGCGGATGGTGTGGGACCGCACGGTCCTCGACGACGACCACGCGCACCGGGCGTTCGAGGCGCTGGTGCACGCGCTGCGCCCGGCGGCGCGGCCCATGGGCTGACTCACGACCGTGGGCTGAGTCCCCGTCGCCCCCACCGCCCCCGACGCCCGCCCCGCCCCACGCGGCCCCGTGCGATCCACGGAGCCGTCCGCACGACCGCCTCCGGCCACGACCGTGACCGGGGCCCCGCAAACCGCCCCGACGACCTCAGGGACCACCATGCTTCCCCTCTCCGCCTCGCAAGAGATCGTCTGGCTGCACGAACAGATGCAGCCCGGCAGCCGTGCCTACAACTTCACCGCCGCACTCGACCTGTGGGGCCCCCTCGACACCGAGGCGCTGCGCCTGGGGCTCGCCGCCACTCTGGCGCGCCACCCCGGTCTGCGGCTCGAACTCGTCGCCTCCACCGGGTCCGTGCCGGGGCAGCGGGTCGCGCCGCAGGTCGCGCCGCGGCTGCACACGCGTGACCTCAGCGGGGAGGACGACCCGGAGGCGGCCTTCGCGGACCTGCTGCGCACCGAGGCGGAGACGCCGCTCGACACCTTCGAGGCGCCGCTGATCCGCTGGACGCTGGTGCGGCTCGCCGACCGCCACCACCGGCTGGTGCACGTCGAGCACCACCTGATCCACGACGGGCACTCCTTCGCGATCCTGCTCGACGACGTCTTCCGCGTCTACCGCGCCCACGTGCTGGATGAGAGCCTCACGCTCCCGCCCGCCCCTTCGTACGCGGACCACGTCCAGGCACAGGCCGAGGCCGCGTACGCACCCGAGTCCTTGGACTTCTGGCGGACCGAACTGCGCGACCAGCCCCACGACTTGCCGCTTCCCGGCCTCGCCCGGCCCGGTGCCCGGCGCAGGCACCACGGCGGACAACTGCGGCAGACGATCGGCGCCGATCTCGCCGAGCGGCTGCGTGAGCACGCCCGTACGCGCGGCCTCACCCCGTTCGCGACGCTGCTCGGCCTGTTCGCCGAGCTCCTGCGGCGGCACAGCGGCCGCTCGCGGATGGTCATCGGCACGGCGGTGGGAAACCGGCCGCGCGGTTACGAGGACGCCGTCGGGATGTTCGTCAACACCATCCCGCTGGCGCTCGCCCTGGATGCCTCGGTCCCCGCGCAGGACACCATGGACGAGGTCACCGACATCCTCATCCGCGCCCTGCCGCATCAGGACGTACCGGTCCAGGAGCTGACCCGGGCCCTGGGCATGCACACCTCCGGCGCCGACAACCCGCTGTTCTCCGTCATGTTCAGCGCCCATGACGCGCCGCTGCCCGAGATCGACCTGCCCGGCCTCGACATCACCCTCTTCGAGGGGTTCAACACCGGCACCACCCGCTTCGACCTGGACGTGGTGCTCCTGCCGGACGACCGGCGCGGGGTGACCACGCGCCACGGCGCGCCCGGTATGACCCTGGTGTGGGACTACGACGCCGACCTCTTCGGCGAGGACGTCGCCCGGCTGCTCTCCGGCCGCTTCCTCGATCTGCTGCGCGCCTATCTCGACGCCCCCGAGGCGGCCCTGGCCGATCTGGCTCCGGCCGCCGTGGAGCCGCCCACCGAGGCGGTTCCCGTGCCGGCCGACCGCGATCCGCTGGACCCCGTGGCCGCCCACCACCCGTCGCTGCCCGCGCTGCTGTGCGGCGCACGCCGCCTGACGTACGGCGAACTCGACGAGCGTGTCGCCTCGCTGGCCAAGCGGCTGCGCGCCTCGGGCGTGCGGCCCGGCCAGCCCGTCGCCGTCGTCCTGCCCCGGGGGGCCGACTCGGTCCTGGCCCTGCTGGCGTGTCTGCGCACCGGCGCCGTCTACTGCCCGCTGTCCCCGTCCGACCCGCCGGCCCGGCTCGCCCTGCTGCTGGAGCGGCTCGCCCCGGCGCTGGTCCTCACCGGCGACAGCACCCCGGCCCTGCCGGAGTCGCTGCCGGCCGCCCGGATCGACGCGACCGTGCTGCCCCCGGCCCGCGCGGCCGACGTCCTGCCCGCCACGACGTACGTCATCCACACCTCCGGCTCCACAGGCACACCCAAGCCGGTCGCCGTCGGGCGCGCGGCTCTTGAGCACCACATGACCGCGACCGCCCACCGGTTCGGCCTCAGCACCGCGGACCGGGTCCTGATGTTCGCCCAGCCGTCCTTCGACGTGGCCCTGGAGGAGGTGCTCCCCACCCTGCACGCCGGCGCGTGCCTGGTCGTGCCCGAGTACGAGGTGCCCACCGGCGCGGAACTCGCCGAACTGCTCGCCTCCGCGCGTGTCACCGTCGCCAACCTGCCCACCAGCTACTTCCTCGCCATCCGCGAGGAGTTGCGGCCCGCACTGCGCGACGAGAGCTGGGCGCCGAGGCTGCTGGTCCTCGGCGGCGAGCGGCTGCCCGCGCAGGCCCTGCGCGGCATCCTCACCGACACCGACGCCACCGTCCTCAACGTGTACGGAGTCACGGAGGCGGCCATCAGCTCCACCGTCCACGAGATCGCCCGTGACGCCCTCATCGAGGACGCCGAGATCCCTCTGGGCACCGAACTGCCGGGCGAGCGCGTCCATGTCCTGGACGCCCACCACCGGCCGCTGCCGTCGGGCGCCGTCGGCGAACTCGCCATCTCCGGACCGGGCCTCGCCGAGGGCTACCCCGGCAACGCGGAGGTGACGGCGGCCCGCTTCGTCACCGTCGAGGCACTCGGCCACCAGCGCGTCTACCTCACCGGCGACCTCGGCTACCGCGGCTTGGACGGTCTGCTGTACTTCCTGGGACGGCGCGACAACCAGATCAAGCTGCGCGGCCACCGCATCGAACTGGAGGAGATCGAGGCGGCGGCGTCCGCCGCGCTCGGCGGCCGGTCCTGCGCCGTCGTCGTGGACCGCGACAGCCCCGCCGCACCCCGGCTCGTCGGCTTCCTCGAATACGGCGCCGACCAGGGGGACTTCGACGAGAAGGCGCTGCACGCCGAGCTGAGCCGCCGTCTGCCCGGCCCGTTCGTGCCCGCGGTGTGGGACCGTCTGGACAGCATGCCGACCCTCCCCGGCGGCAAGCCCGACCGGACGGCGCTGACCCGCCGTGCGGCGGCGCTCGCCCCCGTGGGCCCCGCCGCGCCCGAGAGCGTGACGGAGGGCGGGCAGGGGCCGGAGACGGCAGCCGTGCCGGACGATCCGATGACGGCCCTGCTCACCCAGGGCTGGCGCGAGGTCCTGGGACACAGCCGCTTCGACGCCCGCTCCCACTTCTTCCACAGCGGCGGCCACTCCCTGCTCGCCGCCGAGCTCGCGGCCTGGCTGGAGCCCCACCTGGGCCTGCGCCCGCCGCTGAAGGTCCTCTTCCGCAACCCGGTGCTCGCCGACCAGGCCGACGCGCTCGCGGCCACCGCCCCCCTCACCACGGAGTCGTGATGACCCAGACCACGCCCACCCCCGACACCGCCGCCGCGCCCCTCGCCACCGCGAGCGCGCCGAGCGTCTTCCACGGCCCCGCCGCCGAGCCGACCACCGTGCTCGCCCGCTTCGAGGACTGGGTACGGCGCACCCCGCAGGCCCCCGCCGTCATCGACGGCGCGCGCACCTGGACCTACCAGGACCTCGACACCGCGGCCGCGCGCGTGGCCACCGCTCTGCGCGACCACGTGCGGCCCGGAGACCTGGTCGGCGTCTGCCTCGACCGCTCCACCGCCCTGGTGGTGACCGCCGTCGCGCTCGCCCGGATCGGCGCCGTCTATCTGCCGCTGGGGCCGCGCCCCGGCGAGCGGCGCACCCAGGCCGTCACGGAAGACCTCGATGTCGCCTGCCTCATCGGCGACCCCAAGATCCTGTCCGAAGGGCACCGCGGCGGGCGGCAGGCTCCGCTGCCGCTGCCCACCGACGGCGTGAACGCCCCGGCCGCCCCGGTGGCGGCGTTCGCCGCGCACGACCGCGGTACGCGGCGCGCGCCGCAGGGCGCCCTGTACGCCGTGCTGACCTCCGGATCCACCGGGCGCCCCAAGGCGGTCGCCGTGGCCGAGGACTCGCTGTCCGTCGCCCTCGACTGGTACCGGGCCGAGACCGGCCTGGCTCCCGGCGACCGTCAGTCCCTGCTCATCGGCGTGGCCTTCGACCCGCACCTGCTGGAGCTGTGGGCCGGACTGACCTCCGGTGCCGCACTCGTCCCGGCGCCCGACGACACCCGCTGGGACTCCCACGTACTCACCGACTGGTGGCGCGACGCCGCCGTCACGGTGGCTGTGGCGGCCACCCCCACCGTGGAACCGCTCCTGGACCGGCCGTGGCCCGAGGGCCTGAAGCTGCGTCACCTCGTCGTCGGCGGCGACCGCATGCGCCGCCGCCCCGGACCCGACGTCACCGCCACCGTGCACAACGCGTACGGTCCGGCCGAAGCCACCGTCGTCACCACCACCTACGCCATGCGCGGCACCGACGCGCAGGCGGGTGAGGTCGCACCGCCGCCGATCGGCACCGCGCTGCCGGGCGTCACCGTCGCCGTCACCGACCCCGAGGGCCTGCCCGTCGCCCGTGGGCAGGACGGTGAACTGCGCATCGGCGGCCGCTGCCTGGCACTCGGCTACCTCGACCCCGACCTCACCGCACACCGCTTCACAACTCCGGCGCAGCACCCGGCACTGGCCGGGGTCGACCGCCTCTACCGCACCGGCGACCGCGTACGGATGAACGCCGACGGCAGCCTGGAATTCCTCGGCCGCCTCGACGACCAGGTCAAGATCAGCGGGGTGCGGATCGAACCGGCCGAGGTGGAGGCCGCCTTCGAGCAGGACCCCCGCGTACGCAGCGCCGTCGTCACCGTGGCGCGCGACGGCCTGGACCACGCCCGTCTCGTCGCGCACATACGCCCCGCCGAGGGCTCCGAGCCGGTGGCCGGCGACCTGCTCGCCGCGGTCCGCGCCTGGCTGCCCGAGCAGGCCGTGCCCGCAGCGGTACGAATCGTCGACGGCTACCCCCTCGACGCCAACGGCAAGGTCGACCGGGCCGCCCTGGCCTCCCAGGACACAGCCCCCGCGCCCTCGGTCACCGTCGACGACCTCGCCGCCGCCACCCCCACCGAACAGCTCGTCCTCGCGACCGTACGCGACCTGCTCGACCGGCCCGAAACCACCCTCGGCGACAACTTCACCGACATCGGCGGCACCTCCGTCGTCGCCGCCCGGCTGCTTGCGGTCGTCGAGCGCGAGACAGGGCGACGTCCACGCGCCCACGAGCTGCTGCGCAGCACCGACCTGCGCGCCTTCGCCGCCCTCCTCGACCAGCGTCGGACCCCGCAATCGGCAGGAGCCTGACATGACTTCCACCCTTCCGCAGCCCGCCGACACGGCGGATCGCGCACCCGCGACCCCTCCCGGTGCCCACACACCCGGTGCCGCGCCGGCGTCGGCGGCGGCTTTGCCGGCACTCGTCGCCCAGCACGCCGAACGCACCCCCGACGCCCTGGCCGTGGTCGACGGCGACACCATCCTCACTTACAGCCGTCTCGCCCAGGAGGGGCGCGCCCTCGCCGCCCACCTGCGGGACCACCAGGTGGTCCCCGGCGACCGCGTGGCACTCCTGACGGCCCGCTCCGCCCGCACCCTCATCGCCCAGCTCGCGCTGTGGTGGGCCGGAGCCGTGTGCGTGCCGCTCGACCCCGCCCAGCCCCGGCCCCGTACCGAAGCGGTGATCGCCGACGCGGACGTCACCCTCACTCTCGGGGACGCGAAGCTGCTGGACGCCGCCGCGCTCACCGGCCCGGTCCTGGCCCTGCCCGAAGCGCCGCTGGGCGACGGTGACTTGGTGGACGAGGCCGACCCGGAGAGCCCGGCGTTCATCATGTTCACCTCCGGCTCCACGGGGCGCCCCAAGGGCGTCACCATCGCGCACCGGGCCATCGCCGAACTGGTCACCGCACCGGACTACCTCACCGTCACCGCCCGCGACCGCGTCCTGTTCCACTCCCCGATGACCTTCGACGCCTCGACGTTCGAGGTGTGGGCCGCACTCGCCAACGGCGCCGCAGTCGTCGTCTGCACCGTGCAGCGCCCCTCCCTGGAGGACCTGGCCCGGCACGTCGAACGCCACGGGGTGACCGTCGCGTTCTTCACCACCGCCCTCTTCCACCAGCTCGCTGCCCGCCGCTCCCGCGTCTTCGCCCAGCTCCGCTCGGTGATCGTGGGCGGCGAGGCCATGGCCGCCGCGCCCGCCCGTGACGTGCTGACCGCCTTCCCCTGGCTGGAACTCGTCAACGGCTACGGGCCCACCGAGACGACCACCTTCGCCACCGCCCACACCGTCGCCCCGCACGACTGCGACGCACCGCTGCCGATCGGCAGGCCCATCGCCGGAGCCACCGTCCACGTCCTGGACGCCGACCGCCGGCCGGTCCCCGACGGCGCGCGGGGCGAACTGTGGATCGGCGGCAGCAGGCTCGCCCACGGCTACGCGGGCCGGCCCGACCTCACCGCCGAGCGGTTCGTCGACCACCCCGACGCCGGCCGCCTCTACCGTACGGGCGACATCGTCTCCCGCAGGCCCGACGGCATCCTGGACTTCCACGGCCGCGACGACGACCAGGTCAAGGTCCGTGGCTTCCGCATCGAGCCCGCGGAGGTCGAACACGCTCTGCGCCAGCAGCCGGACGTCGACGACGCCGCCGTCACCGTCGATCGCACCAGCCCCCTCGAAGCGCGGCTCGTCGCGTTCGTCGTCGCCGCCCCGGGGGCCACGCCCCCTGCCACGGCGCTGCCTGAGCGGCTGGCCGCCGTTCTGCCCGCCCACCTCGTGCCCGACACGGTCACCCTGGTGGAACACCTTCCACTCAGCCCCACCGGCAAGGTCGACCGGCGCGCGCTCACCGAACTCGCCCGCACGGCCGCCCATGGCCCCGCCGAAGCGCCGGTGGCGGCACTGACACCACTGGAGCAGGCCGTCGCCGAGGTGTGGAGCCAGGCACTGGGCAGCGAAGTCACCCGTGCCGACGCCGACTTCCTCGCCCTGGGCGGCCACTCCCTCCTCGCCCTCGCCGTCACCGACGACCTGCGCGAGGAACTCGGCGTCGAGCTCGCCCTCGCCGACTTCTTCGCCGCTCCGACCGTCGCCCAGCAGGCCGCCCTGGTCGAACGCGCCCTGCTGGCCGCCCACAGCGACCTTCACCCCGAAACCCCGGAGCACAGCGATGCCCACTGACGCCGACCCCACGGCGCGCACTCCCCAGCAGCAGCTCCAGCGGGAACTGCTGCGCCGGGCCCGCGCCAAGGCCGCCGGGCACCCCCCGGCAGCACACGACGCGTCCCCGGACGCGCGCGTCCCCGCGCCGGGGGAGCCCAGTCGGCGCGGTGGCCGCCTCCCGCTCTCCCGCGCCCAGCGCCGCCTGTGGCTGGTGGAACGGCTGGGCGGTGCGGGCGACTCGTACCACGTCCCCTTCGCCACCCGGGTGCGTGGCCCGTTCGACGCGGCCGCGTTCGCCACCGCCCTCACCGCGCTGGTGGCCCGCCACGAGATCCTGCGCACCCGCTACACGGAGCAGGAGGGCGAGCCCTGCCAGGAAATACTGCCGCCGCCGCGGACCGTGTCGGTCCCCGTCGTCGACAGTCCCGCCGCGCACGCCCCGGCGCTGCTGCGGCAGGAGGCGGCGCGGACGTTCGACCTCGCGGTGGGCGAGGCCGTACGGGCACTCGTCCTGCGCCACGGGCCGCAGGACCACACCGTACTGCTGACGCTCCATCACATCGCTGTCGACGGTGGCTCACTGCAAACCGTCGCCGACGAACTCGCGGTCCTGTACACGGCGGCCACCGACGACGGCAGCCACACCCTGGCCACACCACCGCAGTACGCCGACTACGCGCGCCGCGAGCACGACCAGATCCCCGGTCTCCAGGCGGAACTCAAACAGTGGAGCGGCCTGCTGGCCGACGCCGCCCCGCCCCGGCTGCCTCTCCCGGCCCAGGCGGCGGCGCACGACCCCGCCCGTCCGGCAGCGGTGCACACCGTGCCGCTCGCGCCCCAACTCCCCGACACCCTAAGGACACTGGGTGCCGAGCAGCGCGCCACCCTCTTCGCGGTGTCGCTCGCCGCGGCCTTCGCCGCGCTGCACCGCGTCACCGGCGACGACGACCTCGTCATCGGCGTCGCGGGCACCCACCGCAGCGGAACCGCCATGCGCGGCCTGGTCGGCCTGTGCGTCAACACCCTGCCCGTACGGGTCGACCTCTCCGGCGACCCGACCTTCACCCACCTGCTCCACCGGGTGCGGGACGCGCTGCTGGAGGCTCAGCGCCACCGGCACATCCCCTTCGACCTCGTCCTCGACCACCTGGGCGCCACAGCGCGCGGAACCGATGGCACCGCACTGGTCGGCGTCACCTGCGACGTCCTCGGCGAGCCCACGGTGCTCCGGCTGCCGGGCACGTCGGCCGAATACGTCGACATCCCCACCGACGGCGCGAAGTTCACCCTCTCGTACGGCCTGGACCTGAGCAAGGCCAGGCAGCCCAAGGCACTCGTCCAGTACGCCCCCAACGCGCTGGACGAGGCCGCGGCGCTGGCGACCGTACGGGATTACGCCGCTGTGCTCGACGCGGCGGCGGGTGACCCGAAGACCGCGCTGAGCAAGCTGCTCGGCCTCAGCACACAGCCGGCTTCCGGCAACCAGCCGGGTCCACACGCACCACAGCCGGCCGACCCGGACGGTGTCCCCGGGGCGCGGACTCAGCCGGTGGGCCGGACCGCCCCAGCGGCTCAGTCCACCCCTGCCGCAGGGGACGGTGCCCCGGGCGGCGCCGAGCACCCTGCGGCGCAGGCCCTGCGCGCCCATCCCCAGGTGGTCGACGCCATGGTCGTCCAGCCCGCCCAAGGGCCGCCCGTGGCCTATGCCGTCCTGAACGACAGCGTCGGCCCCTCCGGCAACGAACTGCTCGCCCTGCTGCGCCGCTCGCTCGCGCCCGAGACCGTACCCGCCGCGGTCACGCTGCTCGACGCACTGCCGAAGACCGCCGGCGCCACCCTCGACAGCACCCGGCTACCCAGGCTGCCCGCGCCCAGCGCCCTGTCCGGGCCGCGAGCCGAAGCCGTCACCGCGACCTTCGCCGCGCTGCTCGGTCCGGTCCCCTCGCCCGACGACGACTTCTTCGCGCTCGGCGGCCACTCCCTGGTCGCCGTGCAGCTCGCCGAACGGCTGCGTACACAGCTCCAACTGCCGCTCACCGGCCTCGATGTGCTCCAGGCCCGTACGCCCCGGGCGCTGACCGCACTGCTCGACGAGCGTGCGGCGCAGCAGAGCGCCGCGAAGGCCGCGAAGGCCGCGCGCAAGCCGGGCCGGTCCCGGGCCGTCCGCCCCGGCACCGTGTTGGTCACCGGCGCGACCGGTGGTGTGGGCGCGTTCCTGCTGCGCGAACTGGCCGCCCAGGGACGCCCCGTACTGGCCCTGGCCCGCCCCGAGTCCGCCCATCTGATCGCCGCCGACGGCGTCGACGTCGTCGAGGGTGACCTCTCCGATCCGGCCGGACTGCGGGACGCCGTCGCGAACGCCGACGCGATCATCCACGCCGCCTCCACCTTCACCCGCCCCGAGGTGGACCTGGCGGCGATGGAGGCGATGACCGGAGCCTGGCGGCGCGGCCCGTTCGTCTTCGTCAGCAGCGTCGACGCCTACGGGCACCCCCAGGCGGACCAGATCGCCGAGGAGTCACCGTCCCACGAGCCCGTCAGCCCCTATGGGCGGGCCAAGCTCGACTGCGAGGAGATGGTGCTGCGCGCCGCGGGAACCGAAGGGCGCGGCGGAGCGAGCGCCGTGCGGTCACCGCTCGTCTGGGGCGCGCACCAGCGGCTGCGCGAACAACTGCGCTGGGGAGCGATCGGCAGGCTCTACCAGTCCGCTCACGAAGGCGGCCCCATCGAGGTGCCGCGTCCCGGCACCGGCGGACACCCCTGGTACGGAGCCGCCTGGGTGCACGCGGCCGCCTTGGCCCGCGCGGTCACCGAATGCCTGGACCGCCCGCTGCACGGCGTCGCCAACGCCTGCAGCGGCCACGTGTCCTGGCACGACCTCGCCCACGACCTCACGGAACTGCTCGGCACCCGCGCCGAGATCCGCGAGATCGATGAGGTTCCGCAGGACCTCGACCACCGCTGGCACTACGACAGCCGACGCCTGGCCCGCCCGCTGCGGGCCAGGCCGGGCGAGGAGCGGCGGACGGTGCTGGCCGAGATGATCGACGGCCCGTGACGGTGAGCGCCTGAGGGCGTGACTCACCGGTGAGGGGCGCGACGCGATCGTGCGGACCCGGCCCTCGCCTCGCAGCGCGGGGCCGGGGGCCCGGGCGGGGCGGGGCGGTAAATGCCGTCCCGCCGGGCAATCAAAAACTGTTCCCGCCGTAGGAGAATTCGGTGCACCACGCGCTCAGAATTTCTCGCCCGACCGGGCGGAAGCGCATTTTGTGCAGTGCGGATTCCCCCATGCCGTGCTACTGTCGATCTCAGTTGCAGTTGTGGTTCCCAAAAACTTCAAGTGCCCTCGCCGCCCGTCAAGGCTGGTGGGAGCGCTTTTGTATGTCCCGGTTTTTCTCCGGGTGGGGTAATCATCGCAGTGACACGGCGTCCGCACAGTGCGGGTTCCGAGAATGCCCCGAAGGAGATTGACATGGCTGCTGGCACCGTGAAGTGGTTCAACGCGGAAAAGGGCTTCGGCTTCATCGAGCAGGAGGGTGGCGGTCCGGACGTGTTCGCCCACTACTCGAACATTGCCGCCCAGGGCTTCCGTGAGCTTCAGGAAGGCCAGAAGGTGAACTTCGACATCGGTCAGGGCCAGAAGGGCCCGACGGCCGAGAACATCGTTCCCGCCTGATCTTGACGTAAACATCGACGTAGACGCGGACGCGTCCGTCGCAGCTGGGGCCCGCACCTTGGGGTGCGGGCCCCAGCTCGTTTCATTTTCGGGCCACGGCCACGGTCCAGCCCGCATTCCAGCGGACCGCCGCGAGGAACACCTCCCGGTCCGCACCCACCCCGCGCTTCGCGCTTCGTACGCTGCGCTTCGTACTCCGCGTTCCGCGCTCCGCGCATCTGATCGGCTCGTTCTTGCGATTCCCCGTGCAGACCATTTTCCCCGGGAATTCCTTGATACGTGCCGCAGCAAGCAGCATCAAGGAAGGTTCCCCATGAACCGCTCACGCTCGAACGACCGTTTCACCCGGACACGCTCCGAAACACGCACGGGTATGCGGTCCGGCCCGCGCACCGGCTACGGCCGCCGCCCCTCCGCCCCCCAGGGTGAATTCGCGCCGCCGGTGACGCTCACCCCCGCACTCCCGGCCGTCGAGGCCTTCGCCGACCTGGACCTCCCCCGCCCCCTGCTCGCGGCGCTCACCGCCGAGGGCGTGACGGTGCCGTTCCCGATCCAGGCGGCCACCCTGCCGAACTCGCTCGCCGGCCGCGACGTCCTGGGCCGAGGCCGCACCGGCTCCGGCAAGACCCTCGCCTTCGGCCTCGCGCTCCTCACCCGTACGGCAGGACAGCGCGCCGAGTCCAAGCAGCCGCTGGCGCTGGTCCTCGTCCCCACCCGCGAGCTGGCCCAGCAGGTCACCGACGCGCTCACCCCGTACGCCAGGTCGCTGAGGCTGCGCCTCGCCACCGTCGTCGGCGGCATGTCGATCGGCAAGCAGGCCGGCGCGCTGCGCTCCGGCGCCGAGGTCGTGGTGGCCACCCCCGGCCGCCTCAAGGACCTCATCGAGCGCGGCGACTGCCGGCTGAACCAGGTCGCCATCACCGTCCTCGACGAAGCCGACCAGATGGCCGACATGGGCTTCATGCCCCAGGTGACCGCGCTCCTGGACCAGGTGCGCCCCGAAGGGCAGCGGATGCTGTTCTCCGCCACCCTGGACCGCAACGTGGACCTGCTGGTGCGCCGCTATCTGACCGACCCGGTGGTCCACTCCGTCGACCCCTCGGCGGGCGCGGTCACCACCATGGAGCACCACGTGCTCCACGTCCACGGCGCCGACAAGCACCAGGCGACCACCGAGATCGCCGCCCGGGACGGACGGGTGCTGATGTTCCTGGACACCAAGCACGCCGTCGACCGGCTCACCGAGCACCTGCTCAGCAGTGGCGTACGAGCCGCCGCGCTGCACGGCGGCAAGTCCCAGCCCCAGCGCACCCGGACGCTGTCCCGGTTCAAGACCGGCCATGTGACGGTGCTGGTGGCCACCAACGTGGCGGCCCGCGGCATCCACGTCGACGACCTCGACCTGGTCGTCAACGTCGACCCGCCCAGCGACCACAAGGACTACCTCCACCGGGGCGGACGCACCGCCCGGGCGGGCGCCTCCGGCAGCGTCGTCACCCTGGTGACGCCGAACCAGCGCCGCGACATGAGCCGCCTGATGGCCACCGCCGGGATCGTCCCCCAGACCACCCAAGTACGCGCGGGCGACGCCGAGTTGAACCGCATCACCGGTGCTCAGGCCCCCTCCGGCATCCCGGTCACCATCACCGCACCGGTGGCCGAACGCCCCCGCCGCAGTGCCGGCGCCCCGTCGCGTGGCCGCCGCGGCCGTACGGGACGTGACCGGCGCGTACGCGGTACGGACCAGCAGCGGCCGAGCGCGGAAGCGGCGGCGTAGCACCCGGCACAAGGCAGGGCCGGCACCGGCGCCGACCCCGCCCCTCTCCCCCCTCACTTCTCTCCACTCCCCCTGGAGGCACCATGCGCTGCGTCATCGCCCGTTTCCCGTTCGACCTCACCAAGAGCGGGGTGGAGGACGCGATGAAGGGCATCAAGCCCCAGCCCGTCGACGGCCAGTCCGTGCTCATCGGCCGCCGCCGCTACCCCGTCATGCAGGTCGGCGAGGTCATCACCCGGCAGGACCGCCGCGACTTCAGCGCCCGGGAGGTCGTCCGCGCCATGACCCTCCTCGGCTTCGCCTGCCGCGCGCTCCCCGAGGCGATGCCCGTCCGTGCGATGACGCCGCTCCAGACGGCGTCGGCGATGCTGGGCGCGCCCACTCCCGCGTAACACCCCAGCCGGGCCCCCGTGCTCGCACCCGAACGGATGAGGGCCCTGCCGACGCGCGTCGGCAGGGCCCTCATCGCTGTCCGGACTCGTCCAGAACGTCATCGGCGCGGAACGGCCACCACGGCTTGCGTCGGCATCTGGGACCGGGCGTCGTAGTCCTGGCGGGCAGCCAGGATCTCCCGGGCGTGTTCGACGGACCAGTCGGCGATCGCGGTGGTCAACCTGCCTGCGGCGAGGCCGACTTCGGTCAGCGCGTACTCGACGCGCGGCGGAGTGGTGGGATACACGGTGCGTTCGACGAAGCCGTCGCGCTCCAGGGTGCGCAGGGTCTGCGTGAGCATCTTCTGTGTGATTCCGTCGAGGAGTCGGCGCAGTTCGTTGAAGCGCATGGGGCCCTGCGCCCGTCGCAGTGCGGCCAGGACGTACATCGACCACTTGTTGGCCAGTACTTCGACGACAGTGCGGGAGGGGCAATCGCTGCGGTAGGTCGCATGCAGCGCCTCCGCCTCGGAGTGCTTCGACTCGGTATCCATGAGGTACCTAGATATCAAAAGGGTGCCTACTTTACAATCGGTACCCCTCCTCCCAAGATGAAGATCGTCGCCCGCTCGCAACGCTCACACATTCGAGGAGGAGCTCCTGTGGCCAGCACCAGCACCATGCGCGCCGTGGACCTCAACGCTTACGGAGGCCCCGAGGTCCTGGAACTCGTCGAGGTCGCCAGACCGGAACCCCGCGCCGGCGAAGTGCTCGTACGGATCAGCGCCGCCGGGGTCAACCCGGCCGACTGGCGCATCCGTTCGGGCGAGGTGCGCCGGTTCGGTGAGCCGCCGTTCACGCTCGGCCTGGACCTCAGCGGCACCGTCGAGGCGGTCGGCTCGAACGTCTCCCGGTTCCGGCGGGGCGACCGCGTCTTCGGGGTCGCCTTTCCGCCTCACGGCTCGTACGCCGAGTACGCCGCGGTGCCCGAAAGCTCCCTCGCCGCCGCCCCGGCCGCTCTCGACCTCGCGCACGCCGCGGCGCTGCCCGTCACGGGACTCACCGCATGGCAGGCCCTCGTACGCACCGCCGGGGTCCGCGAGGGACAGCGTGTCCTCGTCCACGCCGCTGCCGGGGGTATAGGCCACCTCGCCGTCCAGATCGCCAAGGCGCACGGCGCGTACGTCGTCGGCACCGCCCGCTCCGCGCACCACGCCTTCCTGCACGATCTCGGCATCGACGAAGTCGCGGACTACACGGCCACCGACTTCACGCAGGAGGTGCGCGGCATCGACATCGTGATCGACCCCATCAGCGGGGACCACGGCCTGCGTTCACTGCAAGTGCTGGCGCCCGGCGGCATCCTCGTGGACGTACGGGGCACCGGGCCGGACCGCACCGAACTCCGCGAGCGCGCCCAGGCAACCGGCCTGCGCCTGGTGGAACTCGGCTTCACCCCGTCGGGCACCGACCTGGAGGACATCGCCGCCCTGGTGGACCGGCACGCCCTGAGGGTCGCCGTCGAACAGGTCCTGCCGCTCGAAGCCGCCGCCCGGGCCCACGAATCCAGCGAGTCCGGCCGGACTCGGGGCAAGATCGTCCTGACAATGGCATCGACCGGCACCGGCCGCGAAGAGCCCGAACCGGCATCGGTATCCGCATCGGCATCGGCATCGGGAAGGTCCGAGCCCTCCCGCCCGGCGCCGAAGCAGGAGTGGCTGCGGCGGATGGACGCCCTGTGGGCCGAGTTCGACAGCTACGACCGCGACGACTTCGTGGCCGCCGTACGCGCACTGGTCGACGAGCGTCCCCCGGGCGACGCCCTCGCCTCGTACTGGATGGGTTCGGCCTACGACTCGACCGGATACGAGCGAGAAGCCGCACCGCACTACCGTGACGCCTTCGCAGCGGGCCTGCCGGACGACCTGCGCCGCCCCGCAACGATCCAATTCGCCAGCACCCTGCGCAACTTGGGCGAACTCAAAGAGAGCACCGCCCTGCTCACCGCCGAGCGCACCAGGGGCTCCGACGAACTCGACGACGCCCTCACCGCTTTCCTGGCCCTGGCCCTGGTGGACTCAGGACGCGAACGCGAAGCCGTCTCCCTCGCACTCAGCGCCCTCGCCCCCCACCTGACGCGCTACAACCGCTCCCTGAGCAACTACGCACGGGCATTGCTGGAGGATTAGCGTTCCCAGCCCTCTACGGGGCCGGGCTCGGTCGGCGGCACCACTCCCTGGATATGCGCTCGAGCGGGATCGGCGCTCCTGCCATGATTCCGATCATGGGAAACACGCAGGCATACCCCGTTCTGAGGACGACAGAACTGCCCGAGGCGCTCGCTCTGGCGCAGGAGCTCCTCATGGTCGCTTCCTCGTACGTGTCAGCGGCCTGCTACCTGGAGGCGTGGGCACGGACGGAAACTGATCTGGAGCGACTGACCGCACTCTTCCCGGATGCGCGCTTCCAGTCCTACGGCAAGGGCGGCAGCAAGATTCCCATCTCGGTGAACATGGGCCTGAGTACCTTCGGGCAGGCAGCGGAGGCCCTTCGGGCCGGCGTGGACATCTGCCCGCTCTACGTGCTCTGGCACAACATGACATGGCCTCGTGTACCCGAGCTGGGTCTCGAAGAGGAACACAAGTACGCCGAGCTGGAGATCGCTTGTAGCAGCCACGACATCTACTGCGAGACTCCCGCCCGCGAGCACACCGTGTTCATCCACTCGCGCCACGGAGACGACGGGCGCGTCGCGTGGCTGGCGTCAAAGGTGGGAGCACGCATCGTCGGACCGGCACAGGACGGGTGGTAGCAGTCGCGCGGTCAGCGTGCCTGTGACGGCACCCTGGGCTCCCCGGACCGCGCTCTGTTCGTCGGTGGCTCAGGGGCGCTAGGGCCAGCTGTAGTTCGACTGAGGAATTCGCCCAGCCCTCACCCGGCCGCTCTGGACACTCGCGTATGCCGTTGAGCGTCTGCGCCATGTTCGGGCGGGGGGTTTCGCGGTGGGATGAGTGCGTCACCAGGTGCGGCGGGGGCCTTGTCCAGTACGGCGCCCCCGCGCCCCGGTGGCCGCGATCGAGCAACGCGCCGGACGCGTATGGCCGGTCAGACTGTCAATGCCACCCGGAGGGCTTCATGAGTCACGCACCGATGTCCCGCAGTACTTGCCCGCCCGCCGACGTGGCCGGCGGGGCGTCGGCCGGTCGGCCGGCCGCGAAACTCCGCTCTCGCAAGGCCCCCGCACCGGACACGCACGACTCCCGGGACCGGCTGACGGGAATACTTCTGGGCGCTGCCGCCCTGACGATGGGTCTGATGGCGGGTCTCTTCTTCGCCTTCGACGTCTCCGTGATGCCGGGCCTCGGCAAGGCGGATGACCGTACGTACGCCACCGCCATGCAGAACTTCAACTCCGTCATCGACGGCAGCGGCCTGTTCGCGTTGGTCTTCATCGGCGCGCTGGCCGTCACCACGTGGGTTGCGGTCCGCGCTTTCCGCAAGGGGCGGCGCACGATGGGGTGGTGGCTCCTGGCCGCCGCGCTCTGCTACCTGGCCGTACTGCTGTTGACCATGGGGATCAACATCCCTCTCAACAACAAGCTGGCCGACCTGGGCCACCCGGGCCCCTCCACCGACTACTCGGTGATCGAGGACTTCAAGGGAACCTGGGAGACCGCCAACATCTTCCGTACTCTCCTGTGCCTCGCGGCCCTGGGCGGCATCGTACGTGCACTGGTGCTCCACGGTCGCGCCACACCCCAGCCCGGCAACGGGTGAGAACTCCAGGCCCGCACTGGCCATTGCCTGCGGCGGGGCCGCCGCGGTCCTCCCGCGGCGGCCCCGCCCGTGGCCGCCTCCTCGGCGGGGCCGTCATACCCGTGGTCCAGCCGCCGCGCAGGGAGCCGGCCACGGTCCAGAGGGGCGCGACGGCTACCGGCCGCTGGAACAAGCACCTCGCGGCAGACGCCGACCAGTCAGACGCTGCCGCGCCACGCGCCGGTCGCGGCGCCGCGGTCCTCGATGAAGTGCTTGAAGCGCTGCAGATCACCCTTGACCTGGCGGTCGATGAAACCGAACTTGTCGCCGACACTCTCCGCCATACCCTCGGGGTCGAAGTCCATCATCAGCGTCACCTCGGTATGGACCGGGTCGATCGGCCGGAAGGTGACCAGCCCGGACTGCTCGGTCTCCCCTCCCACCGTCACCCACGCGACCTTCTCGTCGGGGATCTGCTCGGTGATCTCCGCGTCGAACTCCCGCTCCACCCCGGCGATCTTCGTCACCCAGTGCGTCAGTGTGTCCGTACGCTGCTCGATCCGCTCGACACCCTCCATGAACTGCGGATACGACTCGAACTGGGTCCACTGGTTGTAGGCCGTCGTCACCGGCACATCAACCTCGATCGATTGCTTCACCTGCGACATCAGGAACATCCCTTCACGACTCGGGTCACCCCCGGCAGCTGCCGACGGACGCGGACATACCTTCCCCTGCCGCCGCGCCTGCCCCGCCGGGCCGTGCCGACACCACCCGCCCGGGCGGGGACGCCAGGCGTGTACGCGGCAACCGGCCCAAGCCCGACGCCGCGGTCGCGGATGCCCCGGCATCGGTCTATGTGCTGGTGAGGAGCTGCGGTGACACCTCCTTGAGCATGGTGTTGGTCCAGCGCATCTGGCGGAGGGTCTGCGGGTGGCAGGACGTGGCCAGGCCGAGGAGCCGCTCGTCCCGGGTCGCCTGCGCGGCTTGGGCGAGCATCTCCCAGTACAGGGAGTTGCTCGCCGCCGCCAGGTGCAGGTGGCGCAGATCGTGCAGCAGGAGCAGACCCGGCTCGGGTCGCCCGCCGAGCGCTTCGGTGCCCTTCTCCCGCAGGGCGCCGAGCGCCGCGGGTGACGGGTCGTCAGGTGGCGCGGACAGCTCCAGGCCGTGGTGGCGGGCGACGTCGGCGAGACGTGCGGCGTGCTCGTGCGACCAGCGTGCGACATCGGTGGCGACGTGGTGGAACTCATGGTCGGTACGGTGGCGGTCGGCGGCGGCCAGCAGCTCTCGCTCCAGGTCGCGTTCGCCGTGGTGCAGAGCGCGCAGCGTCACGGTGATGCCCGTCATGACCTGCCTCTCGTCGCCTCGTCGCTCTGGGGCCCGCCGGGGGTGTCATCGCGGGTGACGCGGGCCGCGGCCGTCTTGAACATGGGCTGTTTGGAGACCGGGTCCCAGTCGCTGATGGTCGTCTCATTGGCCGCCCGTCCGGCTCCGTCTTCGGCCGGCCGGTACCCGCCCGGTGTGTCCCAGTAGCCGTAGTGGAAGGGCATGAACACCATCCCCTCGCGCATCCCGGTGGTGCGCAGCCGGGCACGTACCGCCCCGCGCGCGGTGCTGACCCGCACCATGTCACCGTCGGACAGCCCCAGGTCGGCGGCTTGGGCGGGTGACATCTCGGCCCATACGTCGGGGGCGGCGGCGTTCAGTTCGCGGACGCGTCCGGTCTTGGTGCGGGTGTGGAAGTGGTAGACAGTGCGACCGGTGATCAGCTGGAGAGGGAAGTCGGCGGAGGTTCCCTCGTGGGGCGGCAGGTACTCGGCTGCTTTGAGGACCGCCTTGCCGTCCGGATTGAGGGACCGGTATTCGACGGGATCGACCGAAGCCCCGGTCACCAGATCCTTCCCGTAGGTCTCGCAGATGTCGGCAGCGGCGAAGGTGATCCCGTCGGTGTACAGGCGGGCGGTGCCGTGGGGGGCCTGCTCCGTGCACGGCCATTGGATGCCGCTGCCTTCGCGCAACTTCGCGTAGCTGAGGCCGGTGTAGTCACAGGGGCGCCCGGCGCTGCACCGCTGCCAGGCGGCGAACGCCGATTCCGGGTCGCGCCAGGTGATCAGGGGCTCGCCGTCCTTGTCGCGGAAGTCCATGCGGGCGGCGTAGTCGAGGAAGATGTCCAGGTCGGTGCGGGCTTCGCCGGGTGGCTCGACCGCCTTCTCCGACAGGTGAACGGTGCGGTCGGCGTTGGTGAGGGTGCCCGTCTTCTCCCCCCATGTCGCGGCGGGCAGGACCACGTCGGCCAGCTGGGCCGTCTCGGTGAGGAAGAGATCCTGCACCACGACGAACAGCCGCTCCTGGGAAAGGATCGAGCGGATACGGGAGAGCTCCGGCAGGGATACCGCCGGGTTCGTGCCGCTGATCCACAGCATCCGCAGCGAGCCCTGCTCGGCGTAGCGGAACATCTGCATGGCGTGGGTGGGCGGTGCGTAGTGCGGGATGCGGTCCGGGGTGACGTTCCAGATCCGTGCGAGGTCGGCGACGTGCTTGTCGTTCTCCCAGTTGCGAAAGCCCGGCAGGTCGCCGTTGGCGCCGCATTCTCGGGTGTTCTCCGCGCTGGGCTGACCGTTCATCTGCAACAGCCCGCGACCGGGTCGGCCGAGCATGCCACGGATCAGATGGAGGTTGTTGACCTGGACGGCGGCCGCGGTGGCCTGGTGGGACTGATACACACCCTGCAGGACGGTCGAGGTCAAACGCTGGGCGCCACCGATGATTTCGGCGGCGTGCTCGATGGCCGCGGCGGGTACGTCACAGATCCCGGCGGCCCACTGGGGTGTGCACGGTTTCACCCGTGCGGCGAGTTCCTCGAAGCCGACGGTGTGGGCGTCGATGTAGTCGCGGTCGATCCGGCCGGTGCGGATGACCTCGTGCAGCAGTGCGTTGAGGAGGGCGACGTTCGTGCCCGAGCGCGGCCCGAGGTGGACCTCGGCGCGCTGGGCCACCGGCGTGCGGCGCGGGTCCACGCACACCAGCCGCGGCGGTGTGGCCCCGGCGAGGCGGTCCAGGACGCGCATCCACAGTACGGTCTGCGTCTCGGCCATGTTGTGGCCGAACAGAGCCAACACGTCGGCGTGGTCGATGTCCTCGTACGATCCAGGCTGGCCGTCGCAGCCGAAGGTCTCCTTCAGGGCCTCGGCGGCGGTTGCGGTGCACAGGCGGGTGTTGCCGTCGAGATGGTTGGTGCCGATGCCGGCGCGGGCGAGCACGGTGAGGGTGTAGTACTCCTCCAGGAACAGCTGCCCGGTGGTGTAGAAGCCGATGGATCCGGGCCCTTGGTGCTCCAGCAGTTCCTTGGAGCGGGTCACGATCCGCCCCATCGCCGTCTCCCAGTCGCACTCCACCAGGCGCCCGCCGTCGCGTACGAGCGGGCGGGTGAGCCGGTCGGGGGCGTGGTTGGCCTGCCAGCCGTACAAGTCCTTGGGCCCGAGCCGGCCACGGTTGACGCGGTCGGTGGTGCGGCCCCGTACCCCCACGATGCGGCCCTCGCGTACGGCGATGTCCATGGCGTCGCCGTTGGAGTGCAGCAAGGAGGCGGACTGCACCCACCGGTCCACGTCCTGCTCGCTGAGTCCGGGAGCGAGGTGGGAGTCGGTACGGTCCGGCCAGGGGGTGCCCGGTGCGTAGGGGGTACGCGGGCCCCACGGGTTGTCGATGCGCTCGGGGCGGGTGGTCACGGGCACACCTCCACAGACAGATCCGTCACGGGCGCGCGGGCGCCCTCGTCCGCCGCGTCCCGCATCCCCACTCTTGCAGCGCGCAAGAGAATCTGCGCGCGCTCATCGCCCCACACGGAGCCGTTCCAGCTAATACGAGCGAGCGCCCGCGCCGGAACGAGAACAGGTTCCTGGAGCGCGGTGTATTGGCCGGGCCGACGGCTGTCACTCGTCGGCAGGTGGGGTCGTCGCGGAGTTCGTGAGGGTGTCGAGCTGGGCGGCGAGGTCGGGGTGGGTGCCGGTCAGGTGGGGGCGGGTGGCGTTGAGGGGGTGGATGAGGTCGGCGGGGTTGTCGTGGGCGAGGGCCGCGTGAAGTTCGCTGAGCGAGTGACGGGTGGCGGTGGGGAGGTCGGTGAGCGCGGTGATCTGGCCGGCGATGCGGCGCAGGTCGGCCGCGTTGCGGCGGGCCCAGGTGGCGGCGGTGCGTTCGGCGGCGCGGCGGTCGCGGGTGGCCTGGACGCGTTGTTCGCCGGTGGTTCCGGCGGGGCCGGGCCGGTTGCGCAGGTATCGGCGTTCGGCGGCCTGGCGGCTGGCGACGCCGAGGGGGTGAGCGAGGTCGGCCCAGCTGGCGCCCGCGTCGCGGGCCGTTTCGATCAGCCCCGTCTCCCATGCGGCGAGCTGCTCGCGGACCTGCCGCAGGAGCAGCAGCGAGGCCAGGGCCTGCTCCGGTCCGGGGCCGGCGTCAGCGGCGCCGGAGCTCTCTTCCCGGGCCGCGCACAGAGCGTCGTCTATGGCTTCCAGGGCCGCCGCGGCGGCGAGGAACGAAGCCGGGCGGCCGCCGTCGGCGCTGGACGAGGCCTGCTCTTCGGCTGCTGTCACGGGCACCTCCCTCAGGATGTCATCGTCTGGACGACACGGGGTTTGTCATCCATTGGATGACATGTTACAACGGTTTCAGTGAAGCGCATTGGCAGCAACTGCCCGAACCTGCTGGAGGTGTTTTCACGATGTTGATGCGCACCGACCCGTTCCGCGAGCTCGACCGGCTGGCTCAGCAGCTGGTGGGCCCGAGCACCTGGTCACGGCCGTCCCCCATGCCGATGGACGCGTACCGCGAGGGTGACGAGTACGTGGTGGCGTTCGACCTCCCCGGCGTCAGCGCGGACGCGATCGACATCGACGTCGAACGGAACATGCTGACCGTCAAGGCCGAGCGCCGTCCCGTGGCGAAGTCCGACGACGTACAGATGGAGCTGTCGGAACGGCCTCTGGGCGTGTTCTCCCGCCAGATCGTGCTGGCCGACACGCTGGACACCGAGCACATCAAGGCCGACTACGACGCCGGGGTGCTCACCCTGCGCATCCCGATCGCCGAACGCGCCAAGCCTCGTAAGATCGCCATCGGCGTCGGATCCGGCCACAGGGAGATCTCCGGCTGAGCCGGGCGGCGACGACCGGCCCTACCAGCGGCGGAGGACGGGTAACTGATCTCCCCCCTCTCCCGTCCTCCGCACCCCATGGACCGAGGAAGGGTGGCGGCAGAGGTGACCGTGCGATGGGAAGCGTTCCTCGACCAGGTGAAGGAGCGCGGTGAATACGGCAGTCGGCAGGAAGCCGAGCGCGCGGCCCGTGTGGTGATCGCCCTGCTGGGCGCCCATCTGGTCGGCGAGGTGCGGACCCGGCTCGCGGCCCGTCTGCCGGAAGGCTTCGCCCTGATCCTCCTCAACCCCCTGCAGAGCGCCGAACCGCTGTCACCGGAGCGGTTCGTACGGGCGACGGCGGCCTGGATCGAAGGGGCCACCGAGCAGACCGCCGCCTGGGACGTGAGCGCCGTTCTCAGCACGGCGGCCGATGCGGCCGGCGACGAGCTGCTCCACCAGATCCTGCTCCAACTCCCCGCGGGCTACGACCTCCTCTTCGGTCGCCCCCAGCCCGCCTGACCAACCAACCCCGGTGCCCGCACGGCACCGGCACCACGACTTCGGCGACAGAAAGGCACCCACCGCAGTGATCTCCGACCCGCGTACACCGCTGCAGCCGCTGCACGTCACGACGTACGAGCAACTGCTGGAGAAGGTCCGCTACGAAGGCGCCTACCCCACCCGGGAGCGGGCCGAGGAAGCCGTCCGGCTGGTCCTCGCGGGGTTGGGACGTCAGCTGACGGGCGACGAACGCGTCGAACTCGCCGCTTGCCTCCCCTTCGAAGCAGCACGCGTCCTCACCGCGCAGATCCCCGACCCCCAGCCCTTGACCGGCTGGGCCTTCGTCAAGGACCTCGCCGCCCGCACCGACGCCTCCCTGGCCACCACCCGATGGGACACCGGAGCCGTCTTCTCCGCCGTGGCCACCCTGGCCGGCCCGGAGCTCCTCACCCGCATCCTGCACCAACTCCCCTCCGGCCACGCGCTGTTGTTCGGCCGCGCCGAGCTCACTGCCGCCGCGTAGAGGGGTGATGCCCCTTCCGTGTCGGGCGAGTTGGAGGCGCCGGACCACAGGCCGGCAGGGGCAGGTAGGCAGGCCCGCAGGACAAACACGCAGCTCAGTCGTCGTCCAAACGGGACAGCGCTTCGGTGATCAGGCGCGTGGCGAAGTCCGGGTCCTCGGTGACGCGATTGATGTACTCCGCGAGCAGAAGAGCGGTGGCCTCCAGGGCGGTCATCTCCTCCTCGGTCCAGTCTCCGTACTGCTTGCGCCACAGGGTGGGGCTCAGACCGGTGCCTGCCGCGATGACCAGGCCGGCCATGGTGGGGATGGCCTCGGGGCGGACGCTCTTGGGCATCATGCGCATCGAGCCCACGAGGTTCGGCACCACGTACTCAAGGACGTCCTTGCCGTGTTCCTCGTGGGCCTGCCGCAGCCACGTCATGAACATGTAGATGAGGGTGCCGGCGCCGTCCAGTAGGTCATTGGCCTGTTTGGTGTCCATGGACGCGGTGAAGTTGTTGATCAGCTCCTGCTGTTCGGGGTCCGGCTCGGCCCTGCTGCCGTGGATCTCTTTGAGCCGAGAGTCGATCACCATCAGCGCCGCACCCACGTCGCCGGCGGGAGCATGCTGGGGGCCAAAGCGTGATGACACAGGGTGCCTCCTCAAGTGGCTGCGACGGGCAGCACGCGGGGGTCTGTACGATAGTCGACCGATGAGTCGGGGATCTGGCGAATCCGTCCTCTCGACGGGACGATGCCCGCTCCTGCTTCGACTGTCCTGCGGCCCCCGCGGTCCCCCGCGTGGGCCCCTCGCCATACACCTAGCGCGACTTGACTGCGTCGCGTGGAGATCACCAGGTGAGGTCGCCCGGATCGGTGACGCACCGAACGCTCGTCGCAGCCTGTTCTCAGCTCTGCGGGACGTCTTTGACGAACACGATCCCCTCACTGTCCGCCAAGTGGGCCGGGTCAAGCGGGGCGTAGCCGAACCAGGGAGATACGCGGGGCGCGGGCGGCGCTTCGGCGAGGGCGGTGGCCAGTCGCGGGGCGTCGATGAGGCGATGGTCCTCCGCGAGCGCGTACAGGAGTCCTTCGACGGTGTCCGGCGACGGGGCGTCCACTCCGTGGTGCCGCATCGTGCCGAGAGCCGTGGCCACGAAGGCGTACTCCTCGCCCAGTTGGGCGCTCACCAGTGCACCGGCGCTCCACCACTCCACCGGCCCCTGCCACATCCGCATGGCGCTCTTGCCTCGCTGGAGATGGCCGTTGTGGGCGTGGACCAGCGCCGGGCCCCGTTCGGCGACAGCGAGGAGGTTGTGCGCCATCATCAGATCCCGCAGCGCGCACAGGCGTGTCATGCGCGCCGGTGAGGTGTCGGCCATCCAGTGGTGGTAGCGCAGCAGGCCGGTCGCGGTACGCCCGTACAGCCGTGCCCGGTTCCAGTCGTCCCGCGAGGCCGCTGCGAGCAGGTGGGGTGTCTGCGCGTCGAGCAGTGCGACCAGATCGTCGGCGAGCAACCGCAGTTGGCCGGCCTCGGGCGTCTGTCCCACGGACTGGGACGGGTCCGTCATCGCGGCGCGGTTGGTCCACAACTCGTCGCTACCGAGCAGGCGGTCGAGCGTTTGCGCGCTGCAGGGGAGCAGGTCCGCGTCCACCCGGGCCGCGAGGCAGCCGTGGAGTGCGGTGAGGGCCTGCCGGGGGCTCGCGGCGTGGGTGATCTCCAGCGGGCCGTCGAAACCGGCGAAGCGGAGCCGCTCGGACGCGGGCCGACCGTCGTTGACGGCGCGCACATTGTAGGCGCGCATCCAGCGCACGAGTTCGCGGTTGGCCGCGAAGGTTCCCCAGCCGTGGCTGATTCCCTGCTCCATGACCTCGTCGAGGGTGCCCGAACCGGAGGTGACGTACTCGTCCACGAGCAGGCCCATCATGCAGTCGCTCTCGATCGCGATCGTCCGGTAGCCCTCCTGCTCGACGAGTTGCCGGAAGAGCTCGTTGCGCAGGTCGAGCAGCGCGTCCTCACCGTGGGCGGGCTCTCCCAGGGCGAGCAACTGGGGCCGGGCCGGGAGCAGTCGCATGAGGGCGGCCGCCTCGACGGCATGGGCGGTGTCCTTGATGTCAGTCGCCATGCCTTCAACGGTATCGTTGAACCTTCGGTTGAGACTTTGCCTCGATATTCTCAGCACTATGGGGAAAAACCTTCAAAGCGGGGAGCGACTCAGGCCGGTAGATCTGGCGCGGGAGCACGGCCTGTCCACGCAGGCGATCAGGAACTACGAGGAGGCCGGCATCCTTCCGGCCGCCGGTCGCACACCGCACGGCTACCGCACCTACACCTCGCTGCATGCGGGAGCCCTGCGCGCGTTTCTCGCCCTGGTGCCCGGCCACGGCCACCGGACAGCGACGTCGATCATGCGGGCCGTGAACGAGGACGCGGCCGAGGCTGCGTTCCGCCTCATCGACGAGAGCCACGTCCAGCTCCTCGACGACCGCCGGACCCTCGAAGCCGTGGAGCGCGCCCTCCGTGACCTGGAGCCCGCCACGGCGCCCGAGCCCGGCGTGGGGCATGAGCCCGGTGCGGTGTCCGAATCCGGCGTCACGTTCATCGGGCCGCTGGCAGAAACGCTCGGCATCCGGCCCGCGACACTCCGCAAATGGGAGCGCACCGGGCTGGTGCGGCCGCGCCGCGACCCGTTGACCGGGTACCGCGTCTACGACGAGGCCGACGTACGGGATGCCCGGCTGGCCCACCAACTCAGGCGGGGCGGGTACCTGTTGGGGCAGATCGCCCCGCTGATCGTCCAAGTGCGGGCGGCCGGCGGGCTGGAGCCGCTGGAGGCCGCTCTGCACGACTGGCACGGTCGGCTGTCCGCCCGCGGACGTGCGATGCTCGCCGGGGCCGCAGAGCTGGAGGCGTACCTGCGCGAGCGTAGGCCAACCACGGCGGGAGTGGTGCCGCCACCCACGTCTCACCACTGACGCCGACGTGTGCGGTGTTCTGGCCACCGCCCCTGACGATGTCTACGGAGTCGCGGGCGGTGTTCTGGCCACCGCCCCTGACGATGTCTACGGAGTCGCGGTCAGGCAGAACTGCACGAGTCCGGAGTCCACGTCCAGGATGATCCGTTTCATCTCCGCCCACGGCGGCTGGAAGCTCGTGCCCCACTCGATGGTGAAGCCGAGGATCTTGCCCTTATGGGGGTCGACGATGTGCCGGGAGTAGGCGTAGTCGTCGCTGGTGCCGCTGGTCGGGTAGAGGTGGAAGGCCGACATCGGGTTGTAGGGACGGCCGCGTACGCCGTGCAGGCCCTTGCAGAACTGCTCGGCGAGGACGGCGTTGTCGTCGGCGTCGCCCTTGGCGATGAACTCCGCGTACGCCAGGTCGCCGGCCACCCCGCGCTTGCCGTCGAAGGCGGTGTTGCGGAAGTTCTTGGCCGGGTCGAGCGACTGGTTCTCGTCGTCGCCCCATACGAAGACCATGTCCTCGGAGTAGCTGTGCACATCGACGAACCAGCGGGTCCGCGGGAACGTGTCGAGCAGCCAGCGGACGTTGCGGGTCTCGGGCTCCGAGAAGGGGCTGGGTCCCTGGTACACCTGGACGTCGCCCGGGTCGTCGGAGACCTGGACGCCGGCTGTCGGGTCGAAGGCGGTGGCGAAGTCGAAGAGGAAGTCGTAGTTGCGGTTGATGTCGACGCCGATACGGGAAGGGTCGCCACCGGAGTTGGCGGGGTTGCGGTTCTTGCGCCACATCGCGTCGACGGTTTGGCTGTAGTGACGGCCGTCCGGGTTGACGAGCGGGAAGACGACGACGTCCAGGTGGTCGAGGAGGTGGCGTACCTGGGCGGCGGTGTAGGTCCTGGCGCCGTAGGCGAGCCCGCTGCCGTCGGCACCGGCCTCCAGGAGGTCGGCCGCGAGGTGTACGAGGATCTCGCAGCTGCCCCACTCGCGGGCGTGCACACCGCCGATGAGGACGACGCAGTCGCGGGTGCCGGCGGGGTCGTTGCCGATCCGCAGGGCGTGAGAGGCCCGGCCCTCCACGGACGGCTCGGGCAGGTCGATGAGGTCGCACGCGGACGGGAAGGCGGTGGCCAGGCTGGTCACGGCGGACTCGACCTCGGTGGTGTTCAAGTACGACATGGTGTCCCTCCTGGCTGCCTACTAGGCGTCCTTCACCTTGAGGGCGAGTCCGTGCGGGACCGCGTCGTCGGGGGCGAACCGGTCTCCCTCACCGACTTCGGCCTGGCGGGCGCGGCCGGTGGCCGCGGCGTCCTCGATGGTCGTGACCGACACGCCCTCGCGTTCGAGGGCTTCGGCCTGCTCGGGGGAGGCGTATGCCTCGATGCTGAACGTGCCGTCCTCGCCCCGGCGCGGGCGTCCCCCGACATCGGGACGGGCCTCGCGCAGGAGGGCGCGCAGGGTTTCGGCGTCCTTGGCCGTGACGCGGACGCGCAGGAGTTGACGAGCGGTGGACATGACGGCCTCTTCCGAGCGCCGTCCGGCCTCACATCAGCGGTGCCGACGACGCGTGGCTGACGTAAATAGATGTCCGCTGTATACCCCCGTGTCCCCAGGGTGCGCTCCAGCCGTAGAACGAGTCAAACGGAGCCTCGGGCAGCCCGCTCAGCAGCCCGTCGAGGCCGACGATCAAGCTGCGACTGAGCCTGGTCTACGTCAACATGGTCAACCCGGACCACCCCCACACCTCCACGGTGGCCTCCTGGCGCGCCGGGTCCGGCACGGGCAGCACCAACTCCTGCCTGCCCAACCGGGGTGTGCTGCCTCGTGGCACCTATCCCGTCAAGGCGTACTACCCGCACCACAACGGTGGGCTGCACGGCGTCAACGGCATCTCCTGGTACATCGGCGACAAGCGCTGCAAGCCGGGCGGCACCAACCGCACCGCTCTGTTCATCCACAGCGAGATGCTGCCCAGCGGCGGGCAGGGCTCCGCCGAGCCGTACCGCTGGAACGGCAACAGCGACTACAAGTCGAACGGTTGCATCAAGCTGAAGCCGTCCGACATCCGCGAGCTCCAGGGCTACCGGGCCAAGTTCCCGCGCCCGACCCAGCTGTACGTATCGTAAGAACCGGCACGGCGCGGGGAGCGTGCCAGGAGCCGCGCCGAGTTCCGGGGGCCGTCGCAGGACGTGAGCCGCGACGGCCCCCGGTCCGCGCCGACATGGGCCGACATGGGCCGACCGCGCCACAACTGAGCGATCGGCTCCGTCGCGTTCAGCCCTCCACTCCCGTGGAGGTGTGCGCGGCGCCGACCGGCTTGGACTCCGGGGACCCGCGCTGGCGCAGGTATACCGACAGGATGGCCATCGCCGCCACGGCCAGGAGTTCGGACTGCCAGTTCTGCAGGGAGCGGTTCCAGAAGTCGGCGGATCCCAGGTAGGCGCCCCAGGAGACGGGGGGCTGGAGTTGGCGCAGTTGCTGTTCGTCGTAAGCCGCCGTGCCGGCGATGGACTGGGCGAGCCAGGACAGGACGAACAGCAGGGCCATCACGGTCCCCAGGGAGCGTGAGTACACGTTCTGCCGCCAGTCCTTCATGGCGGCCCAACGGGGTGAGTCGGCTGCGGCATGGTCGCCCACGCGCTGCTCACGGTCGCTTTCCGGTCCTGCCTTGTGGAGCTTCTTGGACTCGGGTGAGCCGCGTTGGAGGAGCCAGACCGTGCCGAAGATGTAGAGGAAGAACTGCAGGAACTCCGACTGCCAGTTCTCGGTGACGTCGACGGCGAAGTCCGATGACATCAGGTACTCGCCGATGGTCAGCTGTTGCAGCCCGTCGACGGCGAGGTCTTCGTTGAAGCCGGCATGCCCCGCGAGCGCCTGCCCTGCCAGAACGAGCAGGAACGCGCCCCCGAAGGCGAGGGTGAGGCTGTTGTCCCGCCAGAAACCGCCGCTGCGGCGACCGCCGTTCACCGGTGCAGCGCTCCGATCGTGATGAAGTAACCCAGCCCGCCCAGGATCGTCACCAAGCAGGCAGTGAAGAGGAAGCGCACGTCAGCCGCCTTTCAGCGAGCACCGGTAGGGCTTGTCGCCCTGGGGCACGCAGCCCGCGGCGACCACTTTCCAGCCGCCCTTGAACTGCGACAGGAACAGCGTGTCGTTCCGCAGACTCAGCAGCGCCTGCCGCCCGTACATCTGCGTGCCGCGCAGCTCACCGGCCGCCACCAGCTTCTCCCCGCGCAGCGCCGAACGGCACGGCTGGTGCTGGTCGTCTTCGAGCTGCTGCCGGGTCTGCGGCGCCAGCAGCGCGCAGGCACGCGGGAAGTCGGCGTCGGCAAGCGCCCGCTCGAAGACCCGCCCGGCCTGCCGGGCACCTTCCAGCCGAGCCTCGGGTGCACCGCAACCGCACAGCACCGCCGCGACGGCTCCCACCACCATCACCGCCAGACCACGGCGTCCCGCGCCGCGCCTGAGCCGGTGTCCGCGAAGGCCACTCACGAGGCGACCACGCTGGGCACGCTCTCCGTCTCGCTCGTGTACAGCTTCTCGACTGTCCCGTCGTCCTCGCGCAACAGCACGTTCGCGTCCATGACCGTCTCCTCCGCCGGGGCGTGCGAACACCCGGTGCCGGCCGGGCCGGGCACCAACCACACCCTCACCCTGCGGGCAGGAGGACCCCTGCTTTCTCCGCCGGACACGCCGAAGACCGCCCACGCGGAGCAGCGCCCGCGCATCGTGAAAGGGGGTTTGCCACGTTTGCCGCCACGCTGGGGCTGCCCCCCCCTGGCCCCCTGGCTCGTCGCCGCGTGCCGGGCGGTGGCAGATGCGCGAGTAGGGCGCGCGGTCGCCGCCGTGACCTCGCCGGTTGTGAGACGACACCCCCGACGGCTACTTCCGCACCGGCGCCCTGGCGGCCCTAGGCGCTGACCACCTCCCGTACCGCCGCGAGGAACTCCTCTGTACGCGGGTGCGTGGGGTGGGCGGGGCGTGCGAGGTAGACCGTGGTGGGGGGTGCGTCCTCGAGGGGGACGAAGCACACCCCCGGGTGGCCGTGGCTCTGCGCCGTGCCCGCGGCGCCGACGCCGAACGCGCCGCCCGTGGCGATGAGGTTGAGCCACTCGTCGACGTTGCGCACCTCGACCGTGCGGTCCGGGCGCTGCGCCGGGGGCCAGAGGTCGACCGAGGCGGTGCCGGTGTCCGGCCACAGGGCCAAAGGGAGGGCGGGGCCGGAGGTGAGTTCCGCCAGGCGCACCCGTTCGCGGGCCGCGAGCGGGTGGTCGTCAGGCAGGGCGGCGACCCGGTCCTCGGTGTACAGGGCTTCGGTGCGGATGCGCGGGTCGGCGGGGACGGTACGGAGCACCGCCACGTCGGTGTCGCCGGTGGCCAGGCCCGCGGTGCTGTTGTCCTGGCGGACCACTTCGAGCGGCATGTGTGGGTGGGCCTGGCGCCAGGAACGCAGCAAGGGGACGGTTTGTTGTCCCAGGACCGCACATGTGTAACCGAGCCGCAGGGGCCGGTCGACGGCTCGGGTGTCGGCGAGTGCCGCGTCGAGGTGGGCGAGGATGGCGCGCCCGTGCCCGAGGAGGGTCGTCCCGGCCGGGGTCAGGTCCAGATGCCGGGAGGAGCGGTCGACGAGGCGGACTCCCACGCGCGTTTCCAGTTGCGCGAGCGTGCGGGAGAGCGCCGGCTGCGTCATGTGCAGCGAGGCGGCCGCGGCGGTGACGGTGCCCGCTTCGGCGATGGCGGCCAGGGCTTTGAGATGACGCAGCTCCACATCCATGCCTGGGAAGCATAGTCGCTGCCCAGATGGCATTTCCGGGTGCGGAGCGCGATCCGTAGCGTCGGATGCACGCCGGGCGGTTCGCCCGGCCCTCCTCCTGGGAGATCCCAGGAATCTCCCGGTGCTACCCGGGTTTCGTTTTCCAGGCATTGGACGGTGGGTTGTGAGGATTCTTCTGATCGGCGCGGGCGGCACGCTGGGCTCCGCCGCACACAAGGCGCTCGCGGAGCGCGGCCACGAGGTGATCGGCGTGGGCCGCACGGGTGGGGACCTGATCTGCGACGTCACCGATCCGCAGGCCGTGTCCCGCCTGTACGCGCAGGCCGGTCCACTGGACGCGGTGGCCGTCACGGCGGGCGACGCCGTATTCAAGCCGCTGGCCGAGCTGGCTGCGGACGACTTCGCGGCGACCTTCCGCGGCAAGGCCCTCAGCCAGTTGGAGCTGGTCCGCCAGGGCGCCCGGCACGTGGCCGCGACCGGCTCGTTCACGCTGGTCAGCGGGATCCTCACGGAGGAGCCGATCGTGGCCGGGGCCGCCGCGTCCGCGGCCAACGGCGCGGTCGAGGCGTTCGTACGGGCCGCCGCGATCGAGCTCCCGCCGCAGCGGATCAACGCGGTCAGCCCGACGGTGGCCGAGGAGTCCCTGCCTGCCTACGGGCCGTTCTTCGCGGGAATGGAGCCGGTTTCGGCGGCACGCGTCGCGATGGCGTACGTCCGCTCCATCGAGGGGGCGCAGACGGGGCAGATCTACCGGGTGCGCTAGTACTGCAGCAGCGTTCCGTACGGGCCCGTAAGCCGTGGCGCCGTCCATGGCCGCACCGGTGCCACCGAAAGACGGCCCTCCCCGACATGCTGGGACCGAAGACGGGCACACGGAGGGCTAGCGGCGGGCGAGTGGAGGCGGCATGAGAAGCGTCGGTGTGGAGGAGGAGCTGTTGCTGGTCGATGCCCGTAGCGGCCTTCCGCAGGCGGTCTCCGGGGCGGTGCTGGCGGCGGCCGAGCGGCAGGCGTGGGAGCGCCCCGGGGACGTCACCCACAGTCACCACCTGGAGAAGGAACTACAGAGGGAGCAGTTGGAGTTCGCCACCAAACCGGTGACGCGGATGGGTGAACTTCAGGAGGAGATCAGGCGCAGCCGGCGTGAGGCCGCCCGGCTCGCGGCGACCGCCGGGGCCGTGGTGGCGGCCATCGCGACGTCGCCCCTGCCCGTGAAGCCCCTGCTGAACGTCGGCAAGCGCTACCAGTGGATGGGCGAACAGTTCGGGCTGACCGCGCAGGAACAGCTGACGTGCGGCTGCCACGTCCACGTCGCCGTCGAATCGGACGAGGAAGGCGTGGCGGTCCTGGACCGCATCCGCCCCTGGCTCTCCGTGCTGACGGCGATGAGCGCGAACTCTCCGTTCTGGCAGGGCCAGGACAGCGGGTACGCGAGCTATCGCAGCCGGGTCTGGAACCGGTGGCCCTCGGCCGGGCCCGTGGAGGTGTTCGGCTCCGCGGAGCGCTACCACGAGCAGGTCACGGCGATGGTCGGCACCGGCGTGCTGCGCGACAAAGGCATGATCTACTTCGACGCCCGCCTGTCGGCCACCTACCCCACGGTGGAGATCAGGGTCGCCGACGTCTGCCTGGACGCCTCCACCCCCGTCCTGCTGGCCGCGCTCACCCGCGCCCTCGTCGAGACCGCCGCACGCGCCTGGCAGGACGGCCTGCCACCGGCCAGGATCGGCACCAGTCTGCTGCGCCTCGCCTCCTGGCGCGCCGGCCGCTCGGGCCTGGACGGCCCTCTGCTCCACCCCGACACCATGCGCGAGACATCTCCCATGGAAGCGGTGGGCGCCCTCTACCAGCACGTACGCGACGCCCTCCGGGACCACGACGACGACCAACTGGTCCAGGAGGGCATCGCGAAGCTGGAGCGGCATGGCAACGGCGCCCATGTGCAGCGCGGCCTCCTGCACAGCGAGGGTGACCTCGCGCGCGTGGTGACCCGGTGCGCGCAGCTGACCACGGACGGAGAAGACCCTCTCGCGTAAGTAGCCCTCGCCGCCTGGCCCCCGTGGGGGCCACCTGGTCCCGTGGGGGCCCCAGGTCCCGTGGGGCACCTCTCGTGGGGGCCCGCCGGTCCCACCCGCTCGGCCAGTCTTCCGGAGCACGCCCGGCCGTCCTCCGGCCGACCGGCTGCTACTCAGTGTGCGAGGGTGGAAACGCGAGGGTGGAAATACTCACCCCCCGCAGTTCGGGATGCCAGTAACGCCGCGTGTCGGCGGCACGGCGGGAGGCGTTGAACCTATGGCGCACACGGCACTCGTCGTGATCGACATGCTGAACACCTACGAGCACGCGGACGCCGACCGGCTGGTCCCCTCGATCCGCGAGGCGCTGCCGGGCATCAAGACCCTGCTGAAGCGCGCCCGCGCCAGTGAGGCCCCCGTCATCTACGTGAACGACAACTTCGGGCAGTGGCGCTCCCACCACGGGGAGATCCTGGACCGTGCGCTGTCGGGCCGGCATCCCGACCTGGTCGACCCCATCGCACCGGACGAGGACTCGTTCTTCGTCGTGAAGGCGCGGCACTCCATCTTCTTCGAAACACCCCTGGCCTACCTGCTGGGGCAATTGCAGACGCGGCGCCTCGTGCTGTGCGGGCAGGCCACCGAGCAGTGCGTCCTGTACTCGGCGCTGGACGCGCACATCCGCCACTTCGACATCAGCGTCAGCCCCCAGGCCGTCGCGCACATCGACGCCGAGCTGGCTCGCGCGGCCCTGCGCATGATGGAAGTCAACATGTCCGCGACCATCTGCCCGCTGGACGCGATCGCCTTCGACGACGATTCAGATGCCGATTCCAGCTCCGACCCCGGGTCCGATTCCGGGTCCGATTCCAGTCCCAGTTTCACTGACGCCAGCACCAGTCATCGTGGCCGCCCTTCACCCGAAGGCTCGAAGAAACCACCACCGACAACCACCCGCTGACGGCGGCCACGGACACGGCCAAAGCCCGTGTCACTCCCCCAGCGCGTCGAGAAGCCTCCCGGCCTTGTCGAGGGAGCGGGGGCGCGGAGGGTTCTGCCAGGGGTTTTTCCTCAGCAGGCGGTCGACGGTGGCCAGGGTCCAGCGGCGGGCGGTGAGCTCGGGATCGTCCAGATCGGCCCAGGCCAAGGGGGCTGCGACCGGGGCCCCGGGACGGGCACGCACGGCGTAGGGCGTGACGGCGGTCTGGGCGTAGGCGTTGCGCTGGATGTCGAGGTAGAGGCGGCCCCGGCGGGCGTCCTTCCTGGGCTCGGTGGTGAAGCGGTCGGGGTTACGGGCGGCGAGGACCTCGGCGACACCGCGCGCGAAGGTCCGTACGTCGTCGAAGGGCGCTCGCCGGTCCAGGGCCACCACGACGTGCAGGCCGCGCGAGCCGGTGGTCATGGGCAGGGACGGCAGCTCCAGCTCGTCCAGGAGCTCGTGCAGCCCCCGTGCCGCTTCGCGCACCGGCGTGAAGTCCTCGCCGGGCGGGTCGAGGTCGAACACCAGCCGGTCGGGGTGATCGGGCCGGTCCGCCCTGGACAGGAAACGGTGCGGGGTGATGCACGCCTGGCCGGCGAGGTAGAGCAGGCTGGCGGTGTCGTCGCAGACGGGGTACGTGACGGTTCCGTCCTCCTTGGGCAGCTCCACGCGGTGGAACCAGTCGGGGAAATAGTCCGGCACGTCCTTCTGCATGAAACCGTGCTGGTCGGCGCCGTCGGGATGCCGTTCCAGCATCAGGGGCCGCCCGCGCAGATGGGGCAGCATCCGGCTGCCCACCGCACGGTAGTACTCCGCGAGATCCGCCTTGGTGATGCCGTCCTCGGGGAACAGCACCTTCTCCGGGCGACTGATGGCGACGGTGTGCCGACCGGCCCGGATGCGGTGTGCGGGCTGCTTCTGGGACTTCATCGCGAACTCCGGCCCTGGCTTCAGTCTTCGGCGACGACGCGCACGCTCTTGACGTCGTCGTCGACGGCGTCCGGCACCACCATGCCCGCGTCGACCCCCGTGCGCAGATACGTCAGAACGTCGGCGTTGATTCGTTCACCGGGCAGTACGGCGGGAATACCCGGCGGATACGGGGTCAGCATCTCGGCGCTGATCCGGCCCTCCGCACGCTCCCACTCGACTTGCTCGGTATGGCCGAAGAACGCGTCGCGGGGCAACAGCGCCTGCTCCAGGCGGAGCCGGTGCGGAGGCGGGATGGTGACGTGAGGGGCGGGGCGCAGGTCCGCCGCGTGGGCGACGACATCGCGCAGTGCGGCCAGGAGTGCCGCCGTGGTGTCCTCGTCGTCGGCGTGGGTGAGTTGGGCGCTGATGCGGCGGTGGTCGGAGAGGTGCAGGTTGATCTGATGGTGCTCGCGGATCCAGTCGGCGGCCCGGTAGCCGGTGGTCTTCAAAGCGGTGATGTCGATGATGATCTGCAGGGGGTCCATGTCGGCGGCGCGTCCGGCTCCGCAGAAGTCGTCCCTGCCGTGCACGTGCATGCCGTCGATGGCGGCGATGCGCTTACGGACATCCGTGGCCAGCGCCAGGGCGTCGTCGTACAGGGCCTTGCCGTGCTCGACCATCTGCCGGCGCCAACCGTCCAGCGCGGCGTAGATGAGCACGGACGGGCTGGTGGTCCCGAGCAGGTCTGCGCGCCCCTTCAGCACCTCGGGCTTGACCAGGTCCCCCTGGAGGTGGAACACCGATCCCTGCTCCAGTCCGGACCCCATCTTGTGAACGGACGTCACGCAGACATCCGCACCCGCGTCCATGGCCCAGGTCGGCAGGCCGGAATGGAAGGGCAGGTGTGCGCCCCAGGCCTCGTCGACGATCACCGGTTTGTTCCTGGCGTGGCACACCTCGGCGATCGCGGCCAGGTCGGAGGACGTGCCGTACGGGGTGGGGCTGGTCACCAAGGCGCCTCGGGCGTCGGGGTGTTCCTCGAACGCGGCGGCGAACGCGTCCGCCGACGGCGGGTGGGCCAGATGGCGTTCGGCGTCCCACTGCGGCTCCACCCATACCGGCTCGATCCCCGACAGGATCAGCCCGGAGATCACCGCCTTGTGCGCGTCCCTGCCCACCAGGAGCTTCTCGTGCGGGCCCGCGACGGACAGCATCGCCGCCTTCACCGACAGGGAGCTGCCGCAGGTGGTGAAGAAGGTGTGCTGGGCGCCGACGGCATCGGCCATGAGCTCCTGGGCCTTCGCCAGAATTCCGTGCGTGGAGCGGCGGTCGTCGAGCCCGGAGATCGCCAGCACGTCCGACAGGAAGACGGCGTCCCCGAGGACGGCACGGACACGCGGGTCCGCGCCCCGGCCCTGCTTGTGCCCCGGCGGAGTGAACGGCGTCTGGCCGCTCTTCCGGTAGGCCGACAACGCTTCGAGTACGGGCGCCCTTGAGTGGTCCATGGGTGCCGAGTGCCCCGGGACAACTGGGAGGAAACCCGGCGTCGCTTGCCGTGCCGCCGCGTGGGTGAGCGTCCGCCAGGAGGGCATGGACGTACGGGGCCAACGGCCTTCGAGGGCGTACGGCCGAGCTTGTGAGGAGCACGAGCCGGCACGGCCGAGCGCGCCGGGCTCTGTTCGCCACGGGGTGCGCGGGGGTCTATTCGCCGGCCGCGGCCTTCGCGTGCCAGGAGCTCCATGCCTGCTCGGCCGTGCCGGGCGCCAGTAGGACGTCCGCCGCGGTGCAGGCGAGTGCCGTCGCGGAGGCGAGCATCGCCGCACGGCCGCGGGGCCCTGCGGCGGCAGCGGCGAATTCGGGTGTGTGGTCGGAGGCGTCCGGCCCCAGGATGGCCACGAAGGGATGGATGGCGGGCACCTTGGCGCTGACGTTTCCGATGTCCGAGGACCCCAGATACACCCCGGGTTCCGGCTCGCTCAGGGTGATGCCGCACCGCGCGATGTGGTCCGCGAAGCGTTGCGCGAGGACGTCGTTGTTACGGAAGTGCTCGTATCCGGCGGTCACGCGCTCGATCCGTGCCGACGTTCCCGTAGCGGCAGCCACTCCCCGCGCCGCTTCGCCCACTCCGCGGACCAGCTCCTCCAGTGCGGCGGTGGTGGCCCCGCGCAGACCGAACAGCCCCTCGGCGTACTCCGGCACGATGTTCGTGGCCACGCCGCCCTGCGTCACGATCCCCTGCACGTGAGAGCCGCGGGGCAGCCGCCGGTCGAGTACGGCGAGCGTGTTGAACAGCTGGATGAGCGCGGCCAGGGCGTCGACGCCCTCCGTCGGGTTGCCCGTGGGGTGAGCCGCCCGCCCTCGGAACCCGATCCGTATCTGCGTCTGTGCCGTCAAGGGCGCCCAGGTCCAGTCGTGCACGCCCGGATGGAACATCAGCGCGGCGTCCACCTCGTCGAACACCCCCGCGTCGACCTCGATCACCTTTCCGCCCCCGCCCTCCTCCGCGGGAGTACCCACCACCAGGACGGATCCGTCCACTTCCCCGAGTGCCGCGTGCAGCGCGAGCGCCGCTCCCAGCCCGGCGGCGGCGATCAGATTGTGCCCGCAGGCGTGCCCCAGGCCGGGCAGGGCGTCGTACTCCAACAGCAGTGCCACGCACGCCCCGCTCCCCCGCCCGGTCCGGGCCGTGAACGCGGTCGCGAGCCCCGCCACGCCGCGCTCCACCTGGAACCCGGCGCGTTCCAGTTCCCCGCTCAGCAGTCGCGCGGCGCGGTGTTCCTCGAAGGCGGTCTCGGGCGCGCCGTGCAGTTCGAGCGCCACGTCCCAGAGCCGTTCGGCGCGCGCGTTCAGCTCTTCCGCGATGCGGGCATGGACCGTGTCAAGATCGTCCGGCATTCCGCTGCCTCCTTGCACCTTGCGACTTGCGACTTGCGTCGAGGACATCGAGGACATCGAGGACGCGGACGTGCGGCCATATGGGCGCGCTCGCGCGACGCGTCCCGAGTACCCGCTCTCACCGTGCGCAAAAGATGCTGCGCGTGCTCATCGCCCGAAGGGTGGATGGGGTGAACCGGGCAGATCAGGCAGATCGGGTGGATGTGCGACGAAGGTCGTTATCCGGCACCGTCAAGGGGCACCCATGCAGTGCCCGGGTCCGCCCGCTGTGGCGGTAGGACCGTGTCCCGTCCCACGACGAAGGAGTGCTGCCGGATGACGAAGGCCCGCGAGATCATGACGGCGGGCACCGAATGCATCGGTGCCCAGGAAACGGTGCTTGAAGCCGCGAAGAAGATGACGGAGCTGGGCGTCGGCGCCCTCCCGATCTGCGGCACGGACGAGAAGCTCAAGGGCATGCTCACCGACCGGGACATCGTGGTGAAGGTCCTGGGAGCGGGCAAGGACCCAGCCACGGTGAAGGCAGGCGACCTCGCCCAGGGCGAGGCCGTCACCATCGGCGCCGACGACGACGCCGAGGAGATCCTGCGCACCATGAGCGAGCACAAGGTACGCAGGCTGCCCGTCATCGACGGGCACACGCTGGTCGGCATCGTCGCCCAGGCCGATGTCGCCCGCGCCTTGCCGGACCCCAAGGTCGGCGATCTGCTCCAGGCGCTGTCCAGCGACTGACCGGCGCCCGCACCGGCCTGCGACGTGTTGTCCACACACCTGCCCGGGAAGGCCCGGCAAGGCGCGCTGAACATGGAACCCTCCATAGTTGTTGGCCTCGGTGCCGGGCAGCAGGTCCAGGCACCCTCTCGGACGTGTCACGAGGCACGGGGCAGGGCGAGCCAGTCCTGCCAGCTGATGTCACGGCCCAGATAACGGGGCTGCTGGAAGGGCCAGTTGGCGGCGATCCACTGCGGCACCAGCGTATCCAGCGCGCGCTCCGCCTCACCTCCGACGAGGTCGTCCACCACCCACCAGGAGACTTCTCCGTCGGAGCCGGCGCGCTCGGGCGGGTCGATGTAGACGCACCCGAAGATCGCCGTCTCTCCCTCGTCGAGCAACGCATAGTTGAACGACTGGTGCGCGGCTATCTCCCTCTCGTGCCGCAGCAAGTCGATGCGGTCCTCTTCGTACGTCATCGTCTCCTTGGGCCAAGCCCAGGCCGGCCCGAACGTCTCCCACAAACGCTCTCGGGAGCCCATCACCGCGGGGTAGTCGAGCTCGGTGTCCGCCTCCCGGATGGGCCGCAGGTGGAGCGCGGTGTCGGGCACGGGCACATGGACCGGGTGAACGAAGTCGTCAGGCAGCCAATTCATAACGGTCGAGACTACAGCGGGCCCGCGCGGGACGGTCCGGGCGGTGCGAGCGCGTCGGCGGGCGACCAGCGGGCCTCGACAACTCGGCCTGCATGCCCCGCGATACCGTCGAGACCGTGGAGACCGTCGAGTGCTGCGTCACTCAATTGAAGCCGGGGCGGCATCGTCACCCGATACGCCGAGGCCGCCCGCATCTTCCAAGCGGCGCAAGGCTCCTACCTCTCCTCGCCTGCCAGTTCGGCGTTGGCGCGGGCCGTGACGAGCGACAGGACGCGTCCGGCCGTGGCCAGCTCCTCGGGGGTGAAGCCCGCGTAGACGCGGGCGGCGATCGCCGCACCGTATCCGCTGGTCTCCTCCTGCAGGGCCCGACCCTGTTCCGTCAGGCGGACGACCGACTCGTCGACTGCCTCAAGCAGGCCCGCCTCGAGCAGTTCCATGACCGGCGCAAGGGCCGCCGCCTCCTCGATCTTCAGGGCGTCCCGCAGTCGGCCTACGATGCTCTCCCGGGTCGCGGAACCGCCTTGCGCCGAAGTGAAGTTCAGCGACAGGGACTGCAGATAGGTGAGGCCCGCCGGGGCGAGCGCCTGCTCCAGAACGGCCTTGGTGGCGTAGTGCGCCAGGGCGACGACCTGGCCGTTCACGCTGGGGGTGGTGACTGTGGACATGGTTCATGACTCCTTCGAAGAGGGATCCAGGGGTACGTCGAGCAGGGTCCGCAGCTCACGGGCGAAGAGCCCGGTGCGCTGGCCGTCGAGCCCGCCGAGCGGTGCGAGCAGGTGGTCCATGAGTTCCTGGACCACCTCGATCGCCTCGGCGGTGGCCTCGCTGCCGCGCGAGGTGAGCGCGAGCTGAACCGCGCGGCTGTCCGCGGGGTCCTTGGTGCGCTCCAACAGGCCCGCACTCTCCAGGGTGCGGACGAGTTTGGACACGTAGAGGGGTTCGAGCCCGGTGTGGTCCGCGAGCTGCCTCTGACTCGGCCTGCCGCCGTCGGCCGCCATGCCGTGCAGGGAGCCGAGCAGCGAGTACTGGGCGTGGGTGAGGCCGAGGGGCGCGAGGGCCCGGTCCACGGCGACCCGCCACTTCATCGAGAGTCGCCACAGGAGAAATCCGGGGGTCGGACCGGATGGGCGGGCTGACGCGCCGTGCGGGCCGTCTGGTGTCGGGCTCATGGAAAGTACAGTACATGGACATAGTAGCCATGGCTACTAACTGGACGAGGAAGCCACCGACTGGACGAGGAAGCCACCGAGCTGTTCCTGTCCGGCAACGCAGGTCGGATTTCCCACCTCCGACCACATGCCAGCGAGGACCGCATCGAGGCGGCCGCGCCGCAGAGCGAGCTTGCTGAGGACGGACCACTCGGCTCCACTGACACACACGATGACGTTGTTGGGTGGTTGGGGGGTTGGGGGATGGGTGATACGAGGTCACGCGGTCAACTTCTCTGTGTCATCTGCCAGTACGGCGTCCGGACAGGCGCGGCGCAGACTTTCTGCCACGACAGCGGCCCGGTGACCCTCTGGATCCGGAGGGCCGGTGTGGCCACGTACAGGATGAAGCGCAGAAGGGGGCGTCGCCGAGGACATCGCGGTGATGGAGCGGATGTGCCGCAACATCCACCGGAACCTGGTGCCGGGGGGCGAGTTCTTCGTGCTCGCCCAGAAGCCCGACTACAAGTTCGACTTGTTGTCCCTGGACGAGTACGGGTTCCTCTGCGAGCCCTCCGGCGAGGAGATCGAGACGGGTCCGCGGGTGCGGATCACGGCTCTCCTCGACCCGCAGCCGATCAGCATCGTCAGCTCGGCCCCGCGCCGCGAGGTGTACGAGGAGTGCCTGCGGGCGGCCGGTTTCAGTGCGGTGGAGTGGGTTCCGCTGCAGGTTTCGGACGCCGGCATCCGTGAGTTCGGCGAGGACTTCTGGGCGGACCTCGTCGCGAACCCGCCACTGGAGCTGCTGCGCTGCCGCGCCTGACCGGCTGACCGGGCTGACCGGGCTGACCGGGCTGACCGGGCTGACCGGCTGACGGGCTGCCTGACCGACCGGAGCCGCCGGGAACCGGGTGTCGAGTCTTGTTCCGGTCGGTCGGCCGAAGCGGGCGGTTGCCTTCTGTCCGCCCGTCCCCGAAGCTGCCACTGCCGCACAACTGACCACCCGAGGAGGCGTCATGACCAATCGCGTGGACCAACCTCGCCCACTCGACCTGGTTGGCAACCCGATCCACGTCAGCGGTATCGCCACCGGATTCGAAGCGACCCTGGAGTACCGCATCGGCGACGGCCACCACGAGGTGACCGGTACCTTCACCGCGGGGGGCGGCAGCGGCGAGCTCGGGCAGTTCCATGTCGCCGTCGACGTCCACCAGGCGCCCTTCCAGCTCGACCGACTGCTCGTCCAGGTCTTCGAAGCGCGGGCCCGGGACGGTGGCGACGTCAACGCCGTCACTATTCCCGTGATTTACGGGCCCCGTATCGTGCCGGGTTACTACGGCTACCGCGAGCACAAAGTGGTGAAGGGCGACACGCTGTCGGCGCTGGCCAAGACGTACTACGGCGACGCGGCCCTCTACTCCCGTATCGTGCGGGCCAATCCGGCCCAGATCACCGACCCCGACAAGATCGTGCCGGGGCAGGTTTTCCGTATACCGATCGGGTCATAGGTCATGGCCCAAGGCCCGTGTGCGGGACCACGTTCGCACGCGGGTCTCCCGGGGGGGCGGGCCGTGGTGAGCATGGCGGACAGGGAGTCCAAACCGTACGGGTATCGTCACACCATGGAGCTGCGTACGCTGCGCTACTCCGTGGCCGTGGCCGAGGAACTCCACTTCGGGCGGGCCGCCACCCGGCTGCATATGACACAGCCGCCGCTGAGCCGGGCGATCAAACAGCTGGAAGCCGAAGTCGGCGCCACGCTGCTCGAACGGTCGCCCGCCTGAAGCTGGCCGATCTGGCCGACCGCCGCTGGTTCCTGTTCCCGGAGGGCACCGACCCGCTCTGGCAGTCGTACTGGAACGGCGGGGAACCCCGGGAGGGTCCGGTGGTGCGCACCGTGCAGGAGTGCCATCAAGCCGTTCTCTGGAACGGCACGGTCGGCGTGACACTCCTGGCCCACGAGCCACCGGGCGGGCTCACCGTGGTACCGCTGATCGACATGCCGCCGAGCCGCGCGGCGGCGGCGTGGAACGAGGGCGACACCCATCCGCTCATCCACTCACTCGTCGGGTGGCGATCGCCGTCCATCGCGACCGGGCGCCTCAAAGGGGCACGCCTTTCTCGTCATGAGCCGACCGGACAACGACCGGACCGGACCCTGTCTGTCACGAAACCCTGTCATCAATCACCAACGGATCTGATGGGATTCGCGCCGCCAACGGGCCCCGAAAAGTCCGGGTTCATTGGACACCCGCGGCGCCTGTCGTCAGGCGATCGTTTGCCGACACTGAGGGTCTCTCTAGGCCGGTCGTCGTTGCACGGCGTCGGCGATGACCGCTGTCACGAGTTTGTTGACGGCTGCCGTGGTCGGCGGGCCGATGTCGCGGTCTGCGAACAGGAGATGCCCGCCACCGACCAGGGAGAGGGTGAGTGAGTCGATGTCGGCGTCGGCTGCGACGCGGCCCAGTTCACGCTCGGCGGCCAGATAAGCGGAGATCGCGGTCGTGGCCTGGGCGAGGATCGCGATGCCGCCTCCGGGCCTGGCTTGCCGCAGCCGTGTGCGCAGCTCGTCCCGGAAGGTGATGAGCGGGATGATTGCCACCGGAATCGGTCCGAACAGGGTGGTCAGCGCGCTGGTGAGGTTGTCGGCCACCGTGCCGGTACCGGCGGTCTCGCGCAGCGCACTCGCCTGCCTCTCAAGCTGCGCGGCCCGGTCGAGCACAAGGTCGGCGAGGAAGGCGTCGAAGTCGCTGAAGTGCCGGTGCAGGACGCCTTTGGCGCAGCCCGCCTCGTCGGTGACGGCCCGGCTGGTCAGCCCGTTCGGCCCGTCCCGCAGAAGTACGCGTTCGGCAGCGTCGAACAGCTGCTGCCGCGCGTCGCGAAGGTGCACCCCAGTCGGCACTCACAGATCCTCTCGTGCGTCAGCCTGCTGGCATCCGTTGCCCAGTGGGCATGCGCCCACTAAGGTGGGCGCATGCCCATCTTACCGCGAGAGCAACCAGAACCGTCCCCGGCGGAACCGCATGAGGCCCGGCGGATGGCCGAAGCGTTCGGCGCGGACGCGCACCGCTACGACCAGGCCCGGCCCGGCTACCCCGATGCGTTGGTGGCACGGATCGTCGCCGGAAGCCCCGGGCCCCACGTGCTCGACGTCGGCTGCGGCACCGGCATCGCAGCCCGCCAGTTCCAGGCCGCCGACTGCGCAGTGCTCGGCGTCGAGCCCGATACGCGGATGGCCGACTTCGCGCGAGGCCGTGGCCTGCAGGTCGAGGTGGCGGCCTTCGAAGCCTGGCAGCCGGCCGGCCGGACGTTCGACGCGGTCGTCGCCGCCCAGTCGTGGCACTGGGTGGATCCGGTCACCGGCGCCGTGAAGGCGGCACATGTGCTGCGTCCAGGGGGACGGCTGGCGATCTTCGGGCACGTGTACGAGCCGCCTTCCGAGGTGGCAGAACCGTTTGCCGCTGCCTACCGACGGGCTGCGCCCGACTCCCCGCTCAACGGCCAACCGGCCCGCCGTCCGCTCGACCTCTACCAGGCGGCATACGCGAAGTTCGCCGACAAGATCCGCGAGACCGAACAGTTCAACGAGCCCGAACAGTGGCGATTCGACTGGCAGCAGTCCTATACGCGCGACCAATGGCTGGACTTGCTGCCCACCACCGGCGGCCTCACCCAACTCCGTCCCGATCAGCTGGCCGAGGTACTGGACGCGGTCGGGGGTGCCATCGACTCCCTGGGCGGACGCTTCACGATGAACTACACCACCCTGGCCGCGACCGCAGTACGCGCCAGCACCTCCTGAGTCCATCCGCCAAGTCGCCGCCGACCCAGGGACCCGCGCGGCCGTTCGACGCCCTGCCGGGCGTCGGCGGAGCGCGGCCGGCCAGGCCGCTGCCGCGAAGCGCTCGGCGCGCAGGTCCTGGTCGTGGAGCCGGGTGAAGTCGACGTCGAGCTTGGGGTCGTACGCCTCGAGCTGGATGCCGAGTTCGTGGATGGAGTACTCGCCGAACCGTTCGACGTGCTCGGTCAGGTACGGCGAGATGGTTGTGAAAGATCACCGCGTTCGTGAGCAGGGCATCGACAAGCCACCGCCACGCCGGACACCACCTCCACGCCACCCACGCGTGCCGCCCGACGCCGTGGGTGGCACGCGTTGTCCGGCTCCTACTCTGCCTGGGGGCGTTCCTCCCGTACGCATTCGATGAGGTAGTCCCCGGTGTCCCCGTCGATCACGACGCCGTGGGCTTCGCTGTGGAAGCCCGGGAAGGCGCGGTCGAACGCCTCAAGCGCGCCCAGGTAGCGCAGCACCGGTCCGTCGGAGGCGCCAAGTGCTTCTCCGGGCATCAGGACGGGGATGCCGGGCGGGGTCACCGTGACCATGGCGGCGGCCACCCGTCCTGGGGCCTCGGTCAGACGCAGACGCTCGGTGCCGCCCCGGATCAGCTGCTGGTAGCAGCGCTGGGGAGGGACGACGGGCTCGGGCAGGTCCCGGAAGGCGGTGTCCAGGGCGTCGATCAGGTCGGCGTTCGTGAGGTGCTCGTGCATCTCCTGACACAGGCCGCGCAGGGTCGTGCGGCCGTAGCGCTTCGGGTAGCGCTCGACCAACTGCGGCAGCACCTGCCCCAGCGGAGTCTCGGCGTCGTGGAGTGCCTTGAAGTCCATCAGGGCGTCCATGAGGGTGCCCCACTTGCCCTTGGTGATGCCCATGGAGAAGAGGATGAGCGTGGTGTACGTGTCGGTCTTCTCGACGACGATGCCGCGCTCGGCGAGGTAGGCGGTGAGGATGCGGGCCGGGATGCCCCACGGCTGGCTCTGGCCCGTGGCGGTGACGCCGGGGCAGGTGAGCGTCACCTTGATGGGGTCGAGCATGCACTGGCCCTGGCTCAGGCCTTCGAAGCCGTGCCAGTCGGCGTCGGGCTCCAGCTCCCAGTACCCCGGTTCGCGGGCCAGCAGCCCGGGCGGGACGTCCGCGAACGGCGTACGGGCTCCGGTGGCCGGATCGGTGACGGTATCCGGCTGCCACACCCCGAAGAACCAGCTCGGCCGGTCACCGGCGGCCGCGATACGGCGCCCCGTCCGGATGACGGCCTGCCGGAACCGGACGGCCTCGGTGACCGCCTCGTGGATCAGCCACTCCCCCTGCGTTCCGTCCATCATCGCCGCCGCCACGTCGAGCGAGGCGATGGCGGGATACAACGGCGAGGTGGTGCCGTGCATCATGAACGCCTCGTTGAACCGGTCGTGTTCGACCGGAGCGCGGGGAGAAGATTTCACATGCACCATGGCCGACTGGGACAGCGCGGCCAACAGCTTGTGCGTGGACTGGGTGGAGAAGACGGTGGGACGCTCCTCGCCCTCGAACGTGTCCTGGTCTACGGCCATGCCGTAACGGTTGACGTAGAGCGGGTGGAAGCGCGCGTAGGCGAACCACGCCTCGTCAAAGTGCAGCCGGGGCGTGCTGGGGGCCAGGGCGCGCGCGGTCTGCACGGTGTCGTAACACAGGCCGTCGTACGTGGAGTTGGTGATCACCGCGTACTGGGCCTGCGGGGAGACCGCTCCCGGCGTCAGGGGGTGGGCTGCGATGCGGCCCGCGACCGCTCCGGCGGCGATCTCGCGCGCGGGGAGCGGCCCCGCCAGGCCGTAACCGTTGCGCGTCGGCACGAGGTAGACGGGACGCGCGCCGGAGATCACCAGGCCGTGCAGGACGGACTTGTGACAGTTGCGGTCCACCAGGGCGATCTCGTCCGTGGTGACGCAGTAGTGGCCGACCATGCGGTCGGCGGTGGAGTCCCCGTGCAGAACGAAGTACGTGCGGTCGGAGCCGAAGATCCGGGCCGCGTTGCGCTCCGCGTCGCCGATGGGGCCGCTGTGCTCGAAGAGCGACCCCAACTCGCCCACGGAGATGGACAGATCCGTACGGAAGAGGCGCTCACCGTAGTAGTCGAAGAGCGCCCGGCCCACCGGTGACTTCAGGAACGCCACTCCGCCCGAGTGCGCGGGCGTGTGCCAGGAGTATTCGTGAGCGCCGTCGAAACGCCGCAGCGCCTTGAAGAACGGCGGCAGGACCGCCTCCCCGTAGGCGCGTGCGGCATGGGCGACGCGACCCGCGATAAAGGAAGGGGTGTCTTCCAGCGGCCAGATGTACCCGACGACACTCTCCGCCACCCACAGGGGCAGCCGGTCCAGGCCGTGGTCGGAGTCCTCGGCCATCACGACGAAGACCGGCAGGTCCTTGAACCGCCGGGAGATCTGCCGCAGGACGGCCGCGCCACCGGTCTGCCCGCCACCGCCTTCCGCGCCGTCGGCTTCGGCGCCCGCTTCGACTTCGGCTTTGGCTTCGGCGGGCCCACCGGTCTCGGACGAGAGGTCCCACGCCACCAGGGCGGCGCTGAGCCCGGCTTCTGTCCGTAGAGCCGCTCGTGCGGCCTCGGCGGTCCGCGCCCACCGCACTTCCAGGCCCTGGTTCTCCAACTCCTTGCCGATACGACGTAGTTGCTCTCCCCCGACTCCCCCGCCGAGGGGATCCTCGCGCAATGCCAGCAGGACCGTACCCTTCGCCATGCCAACCTCCACCTGCGTCGCACCGAACAGCTCGGGCTCAGGCAGCAAGGGTCCTGCGCGCGCAGGACCGCCGGGGCCGGAAGGGGCGACGATCACCCGTATGTGTCACGGGCAGCGCCACGGCGCGGTCAGGGCCAGGGGGCCGCCCACCGCGACCGGCTACCGGGCCGCCCGGTCGGCGGGCGGTTGCTTGAGTTTGGCCCACACCGTCTCCAGGGCCCGGATGTCCGCGTCGTCGAGCCTGCCGTCGAAGACGTCGGCCAGCGCGGCGCGGCGGGTCGCGTCGGCCGCGGCGAAGGCCTTGCGCCCGGCGGCCGTCAGAGCGATACGTACGGAGCGGGCGTCGCTCGGCGCGGGCGCCCGCTCGACCAGGCCGCGGGCGTGCAGCGCGTCGACCACGCGGGAGACCTGGCTGCGGCTGAGCAGGGTCTTGGCCCCCAGGTCCGAGGCGGCCACCGGCTCATCCTGCCCGTGCAGCCAGAGCATCACCTCGAACCACGACAGGGGAAGCTCGTGCGCGCGGGTCAGTGCCTGGTCGACGCGGGCACTGAGCGTGGCACCGGCCCACACCAGGCCGTAAAAGGCGTGGTCGCGGGCGGTCAGGTCTCCCAGGCTGAGGTCCGTACGGGTCATGGCGCCAGCCTACCTGCTTGCGTGCACGTACACACAAATATAGAGTGCGTGCACACACACAGATATGCGCCCGCACATCATTCACAAAACACTGGAGAACGAGGCCCTGATGAGCACCCCCAACACCGCGACCGGCACCGCGACGGACACCGGCCGGCACACCGTCGTGATCACCGGCACGTCGTCGGGCATCGGACTCGCGGCAGCCGTGGCGGCCGCCCGGGCCGGCTGGCAGACCGTCGCCACCATGCGCGACCCGCTGCGGGCCGACGCCCTGATGGAGGCCGCCGCCGAGGCGGGCGTCAGCGACCTCCTGCAGGTCAAGCGACTGGACGTGACCGATCCCGGCTCGGTCGCCGCCTGCCTGGACGAGGTCGTCGCCGAGCACGGGCGGCTCGACGCGGTAATCAACAACGCGGGTGCCGGGGCCGTCGGCACGGTCGAGCAGGACGGTATGGCCCCGGTCCGCGCCGCCATGGAGGTCAATTACTTCGGCGTCGTCGAAGTCACCCGCGCGGCCCTTCCCCACTTGCGCGCCTCCAAGGGCCGCGTCATCACGGTGACCAGCGTGGGCGGAGTGATCGGCCAGCCCTTCAACGAGGCCTACTGCGCGGCCAAGTTCGCCGTCGAGGGGTTCATGGAGTCCCTCGCGCCGGTGGCCGCCACCGTCGGCGTCCACGTCACCGTGGTCGAACCCGGCGCTGTGGCAAGCGAGTTCGTCGCCAGCCAGGAACTCGACATTCCCGCCCTGCTGGCAGCGGCGGGCCCGTACGCGCCTGCCCTGCGCGCCTACGTCGACCGTACGCTGAAGTCCTTCGCCGCCGCCCAGACCCCCGCCGAAGCGGCCGCCCCCGTCATCGAGGCCCTCACCGCCGCACACCCGCCGTTCCGGATCCAGACCTCGGACTGGGCCCGCGCCTTCACGGCTACGAAACTCGCCGACACCGACGGCTCCGCCGTCCAGAACATGACCGCTTCCTGGGTCCGCTGACGGCAGCTTCCAGCGGCCGGTACAGCACACACCGGCGGAGGGGACCTTCGGGCACGCTCGGGTCCTCGAAGTCGTCGGCCGGGTTCCCACGCCATCGCGGCAACGTCATCTACCGGTGCTGGAAGGGGTGTTGGACCGCCTATGGGTGAGAAAATCAGTGGCGGCCGGTGATGCGAGCCGTTAGCTTCCGCCTGAGCCAGGAGCTGCGGGCTACGAGCTACGTCCTACGTGCTACGAGCGATCTGTAGACGTACGAGACGCGACCGCGAAGGGAAACCAGCATGGAGATCGAGGGCGCGCGGACCAACCGTTTGGGCTTGCTGCTCGACCAGTTCGACCAGGCCAGGGAGATGGCGCAGGTACGGCTGGCGCGGCTCGGCGACGACGAGTATCTGTGGGAGCCGGTGCCCGGTTGCTGGTCGGTCCGGCGCCGAGGTGAGGAGGCGACGCCCCGGGCATTCGGGCCGGGCGAGTGGGTACTCGACCTCGGTGCCCCGGACATTCCGGCCAGTGAGTACGCCGAGGTCGCCCGGCAGGCCGCCGACGGTATGAGCGTCGCCAAGATCGCCGAAGACTGGAACGTGAGTGTCGAGCGGGTCGAGCAGGTACTCGCGCACTCCGGTACGCCGGAGCCTGACGAAACGCCGTTCACGACCATCGCGTGGCGGCTGGGCCACCTGCACTTCCACCTGGCGGGCCGCTGGGAGTGGACCTTCGGTGAACGGCGGCAGGAACCGAAGCTGCTGGTCGACTTCACCCCCTCCGCCACCGTGGCACTTGAGCGGTTCTGGGCGCTGGTCGACCGCTGGCGCGACAGTGTCGCCGCCCTGACCGACGAGCAACTCGACACGGTCGGCTTCTCGCGGTATCCGTACAGTAACGACGCGGAATATCCCTACGCGGAGGTGCTGTCCGCGGGCAACCTCGAATTTATCCACCACATGGCCGAGATCGCGCTGCTCCGCGACCTGTGGCGGGCCCGCTTCAGCTCGGGCGGGAGGAAGTAGGTCCGAGCCCGAGCCGACCGATCCAACGACCGTACGTACCCGGTGACCGCACCGGCGACCGCACCCGTTCATCATCGGTGCAGGTGAGTCAGCAACCCTGCGTCGATGGGGTAGGGCCGCTCGGCGGGCAGGAGTTGCCGGGCGGTTTCCAGGTCTCCCTCCCGTACATGGTCATGGATCGTGCGGGCGAGCGGAGTGACGTCGGTGATGGAGGCGATCCACTCGTCGGCGTAGAGATGCGCGGCCTCGCCGGCGAGGCCGAGTTGGAGCGCACGGTGGGGCAGGGGCTGGAGGTGCAGGTCGCGTTCGGGGTCCCACTGCACTCGGGCCGGAGACCGCTTCAACTCGCTCTTCCACGCGGCGCGATCGGTGTGGAGGCCCTCCTCGTAGTGGGACAGACAGGCGTGTTCCAGCGCCCAGGCCAAACCCTCGCGGGTGATCTCCACCGCCAGGACGGTCTCCTGGCCTTCCTTGGTGCCCCATCCGCAGCGGTACATCATCCACAGGAACGACGGCTTGGTCAGTTGACTGCACTAGCTCAGGCCACGGCTCGACTCCGTGACCTTGGTTCACGAGCATGCGGGTGTGCATGAAGCTCCTTCGATTCATCGAGATCTGATCGACGGCCGGGTACGGCTGCCCCAGATGGGGCGGTGGTAGAAGGCGAGTCGCCTTCGCTGCCGTGGCGGGTGGTGGATGCTGCTGGTCGGGAGATCGAGCCGGTCAGCAGTTACCTTCGGGACCGGATGCTGGGCGATGTCAGCCCGCTGACATGTCGCAGCTACGGCTTTGACCTGCTGCGCTGGTACCGGGTGCTCTGGGCACTGGATGTGGGCTGGGAGCAGGCCACCGAGGCGGAGACCGCCGCGTTGGTGGGCTGGCTCCGTTCGGCTCGCAACCCACAGCGCCAGCGCCGGGCCGGTGGCCACCGGGCCGGGACGGTGAACCCGAAGACGGGCAAACCGACGCTTCGGGCCGGGTACGCGCCGGCGACCATCGCTCACAACCTCTCGGCAGTTCATGGGTTCTACGCCTTTCACCTGCACTTCGGCCGAGGTCCGGTGGTGAACCCAGTGCCTGAGAACAGGGCACGCCGTGCTGCGCTCGCGCACCTGTCGCCCATCGAGGCTCGCGCCGCGTACCGGCGCGGCCGGCTGCGGCCGAAGGTGCCTGCCCGGCAACCGCGGGCACTGCCCGATCACCAGTGGGACGAACTGTTCACGCAGATGAAGTGCGCACGGACCGGGCATTGCTGTCCTGCTACGTCTCGTCTGGCGCCCGAGCATCCGAACTGCTCGGAGTCGAACTCGGAGACGTCGACTGGACCAAGGGCCAGTTGTGGGTGATCTCCAAAGGCAGCCGGGCCCGACAACCGGTTCCGGTATCGCCCGAGGCCCTCGCCCACCTCGCCGCCTACCTGGAGGAGGCCGGGCTCCCACCCGACGGCATGCCGCTCTGGCGCACCCGCCGCGGCCAGCCGAGACCGCTGACCTACTGGGCGGCCCGCCGCATCATCCAGCGCGCGGACGAAGCGATCGGGGCGAACTGGACGCTGCACGACCTGCGGCACACCGCCGCGACCCGACTCGCCCGCGACCCGGAGCTGACACTGGTGGAGGTGCAGACGATCCTGCGACATGCCCATATCAGCACCACGGCGCTTTACACGGTGGTCGGGCTGGACGACCTGGTGGACAAGCTCGCAGAGCACTACGCACGGCCGGTCCAGCCGACCACGTGGTCGCAGCGATACGAGGCGAGCGACATCGAGGCGGTGTTCGGTGCCGGGCGCTAAAGTCGGCGACAGCCTGCGGCTCCGAGGCCCGACGACCAATCGGGTCCGCCGTCATGAGAGTGCCGAAGGCCGGGTGGCGACCGGAAACTTCGAGCCCACGGCCATCATTCCCGCCCCTCCGCCACGGCCGATGCAGCCGCCTCGCTCGCTTGGGGACTTCGCGACGGCCTCGGTGGAGGAGAGCGTCGAGGTGGTCATCGGGCACTTCCTGCCTGCTGGCTCCAAGACGTGGCGAGCACGTCAAGAAATGCAGGAGTTCCTCGGCTATCTGACCGGATTTCCTGGAGATACCTGGCAGGAGCGCTGGGAAGCGGCCGGCCACGATGCGGGCATTCCCGTCGGCCGGGTCGCAGGAGACGACCGTGCCCTGAGTCGTCGGCTGAGCGCGGCGGCGGGCCGTTGCTTCGCCATGCGATTGATCCGACCCACGCTGCTGGGCCTGCGCTCCAACACCTTCACCCGCTACACCCCGTGGTTCCGCAGCATCGCGAATGATCCGTGGCTGGAGGAGTTCTGCGAGCGGGTCGATCAGCTGCCCGTCGGCTCCTCCCGTCGTGGCCGGGCGAAGTCCGACGTTTGCTACGCGTTGACGGTCTTCGGGATCGACCTGGACGGGCTCACGCCCGAGGCCCTGCTGCACTACGCCGTTGAATGCCGAGCCCATGCTCTGGCCGGGGAAGACGCCGAGTCGGGCACCTTCTCCGGAACACTGGCTTGGCCGGTGTTGCACGAGATGGGGCAGTTTCCGCGCTCCGCTCCGCGAACTCTGCGGGCTGCTGTCACCCGGGGGCAGTTGTCGATCAAGGAAGCCGTAGACCGCCATCAGCTGCGCAACCGCGAGGTGCGGGACCTGTTGGTGGAGTACGTACGCCGCCGCTCCGCCGAGTTGGACTACTCGACCCTGCGGCACCTGATCACCCGCCTGGTCAAGACGTTCTGGAAGGTGATCGAGGAGATCAATCCTGAGCAGGCCGACCTGCGGCTGTCGGAGGAGACCTTCACACAGTGTAAGGAGAAGCTGCTGGTCCTGCCCGGTGACAAGCCGCGCCTGGACATGGACGGCCCGCTGCTGGCGGTCCGGTCCCTCTACCTCGACCTGCACACCTGGTCCGTCGCCGAGCCCGAGCGGTGGGCGAAATGGGTCGCGCCCTGCCCGGTCCGGGACGCCGACCTGCGTCACTTCCAGCTGCGTCGACGCCGCCTCAACGAACGGATCGCCAACCGCACGCGAGTCCGCCAGCCGCTGCTGCCGATCCTCTCCCAGCACGTCAACGACACCTGGCACCAGCGCAGAGAGCTGCTCAAGGCCGCACAAAGCGTCAGACCCGGCGAAGAGTTCGTACACGACGGCACCACATGGCTGCGGGTGTCCTGCAACGAGCGCCACAACCGGCCCCCGGTCCGTGTGGTCAACCGCACCACTGGCGACCTCGTACGCATCTCCCAGGACGAGAACGCCGCGTTTTGGCAGTGGGCCGTCGTGCAGACACTCCGGCTGGCCAGCCTGCGCGCCGAGGAACTCACCGAACTGAACCACCTCAGCGTCCGGCAGTACCAGCACCCGAACGGCGAGGTCGTCGCGCTCCTGGTCGTCAGCCCGTCCAAGAGCGACCGTGAACGCGTCATCCCCATGTCGGCCGAGCTGTTCCACGTCATCGCCCAGGTCATCCGCCGCCACCGCGAGGAACACGGCACCGTCCCGGTCTGCGCCCGATACGACCTGCACGAGAAGGTGTGGAGCGAGGAACTGCCCTACCTCTTCCAGACCGTCCACAGCAGCAGCCAGCGCGGCATGTCCAGCACGACGGTGTGGCGCATCGTCCGACGTGCGTGCAATGAGTTGGCCGCCACGCACCCGGAGTTCGCCAACGTGCACTTCGCCCCACACGACTTCCGACGGCTGTTCGCGACCGAGCTGGTGAACAACGGTCTGCCAATTCACATCGGTGCCGCCCTGCTCGGGCACCTCGACATCCGCACCACCCGCGGCTACGTCGCGGTCTTCGACGAGGACGTCATCAGCCACTACCACCAATTCCTCGCCCGACGCCGAGGAACGCGACCAGTGGAGGAGTACCGGGAGCCCACCCGGGACGAGTGGGAGGACTTCCAGGAGCATTTCGACAAGCGCCGCGTGGAACTCGGCTCCTGTGGTCGTCCCTACGGCACTCCGTGCGCGCACGAACACGCCTGCATCCGCTGCCCGATGCTCAGCATCAACCCGAAGATGCTGCCTCGCCTCAACGAGTTGGAGGAGGACCTCCTCGCCCGTCGCAAGCGAGCTGTCGAAGAGGACTGGCGCATCGAGATCGAAGGTCTCGATCTGACGCTCACCTTCTTGCGGAGCAAGCGCGAGCAGGCCCGCCGCTTCCAGCGCAGCGATCCTGTCTCCCTCGGAATGCCTCCGATCCCGCATCAGAAACCCCAGGCCACAGACAGGTGAGCAGCACTGCGAACACCAGAATCGCGGCCTGGGTCAGAATCGGGGGCATGGATGTTCCCAAGCTGCTGGAAGCTGCTTCCCTGCTCGTTCCCGAGGACATCGCCACCGAGAACGACATCACGGTGGCCGATGTCTGGGAGTACCTCACCCAGGACGAGTGGGAGGTGGCTCTCGGGCTGCTGGAGGAACTCAGAGACGTCCATCCGCTTCCACTCAGCTTCTGGGAAGCTCTGGCCACCGCAGCCGAGCAGATGCGGATGGAGAAGAGCGCGGCCTGGTGCCACTGGCGCTGCTACGAGACGCGCAACGGCATCATCCGGGCCGACCTCACCCTCCGCCCGGCCGCCGAGGCCAGACGACAGGCGCCCATATCCGGCGCCGGCGTCCTGCGACCGATGTGGAACATCGGAAACCGAACTCCGACCGGCGAACCGGCCCTCAACATCGCCATGCTCTGGATTGAGCGCACGCCCTTCCTCGAACCTGGTGGGCGAGCCTCGGTGAGACTCGCGCCCCTTGACCCTCAGCAGTGGCAGCACCTTGAGCCCGGCCAAGTGATCACCATGCACGAGGACCGATCCGTGGCCGGGACGGCAGTCGTCCTGGAGGCTCAGCGACCCTGCGGCCACGCCCACGGCATAGAGTCGAAAGATCAGTAACGACCGCGGGAGGGGAACATGGCGGAGTGGAATTGGCAGCTCAGACAGGGTGAGCGGCTGGTGGGAACCTTGGCCCTCGAAAGCGGCGACATGTTCTGGTCCGACTGTCGCTTCGAACCCGGCCCAGCTTGGGAAGGGCTTGCTCCCCTGTTCGCCGCTTCTCGCGATGCCTGGCGCCGTGGTGACGAGGATGCGGCCTTGGCCGCAGACGAAACGATCTACGCCCAGGACCTCGTCCTCGTTCCAGACAGCGGCGGAGCCCCGATCACGGAGTTCCTGATTCGGATCGAGGGGGAGGTCGCCCGATTCCGTCACTGATCCGGCGCAGTCACGCTCCTTCGGACTTCTAACGCCCGCGTTGGTGCAGAGAAGATCCACGTCATCCGGTCCCGCTGCCACAGGGCCGGGAACCGGCCCTCGCGGGCTGCCGGGAGGCCGATCTCCGGCGCGTACGCCTGGTAGACGGTGACCGTGGAGGCCGTGTACTGGGCCCGGATCTGATACTTGGGTTCTTTCACGATCACCAGAGTGGGCATGCCGGGCCGCGCGCGCCATCGAATTACGGGGGCATCAGGTAGAGCCGGTGAGGGCTTCCCGGCAGAGCCGGAGTGATCTGTCAGCGGCTCCGGCGGGTGTTGAGCCGGGCGGCCTGGCGGGTGTTGAGCCGGGCGGCCTGGCGGGTGAGGTGGTCGCGCTCGGCCAGGTTGGGGGCCTTGAGCGCCGCCTCCGCGTACAGGCGTGCCGCCGTCGCCAGGTCGCCGGCGCGCTCGTGGAGGTAGGCGGCCACCGCGGTGTGACGGGGCAGTGAGTCGTCCAGGGCCGCGAGTGCCGCCAGGCCGGAGCGCGGTCCGTCGGCCTCGCCGACGGCCACCGCGCGGTTGAGCCGGACGACCGGGCTGTCGGTCAGGCGGACGAGCTCGTCGTACCACTCGACGATCTGCACCCAGTCGGTCTCCTCGGCGGTGGGCGCGTCGGCGTGGAGTGCCGCGATGGCGGCCTGGGCCTGGAACTCGCCCAGTCGGTCGCGGGCGAGGGCCGCCTGCAGGATCTCGACGCCCTCGGCGATCGCCGCGGTGTCCCACCGGCCGCGGTCCTGCTCGGCGAGCGGCACCAGGCTGCCGTCCGGCGCGGTCCGGGCGGCGCGGCGGGCGTGGTGGAGCAGCATGAGGGCGAGCAGCCCGGCCACCTCGGGGTGGTCGATCGCGGCCGCCAGCTGCCGGGTGAGTCGAATGGACTCAGCGGCGAGGTCGAGGTCACCGGAGTAGCCCTCGTTGAAGACCAGGTAGAGGACGCGCAGTACGGTGGCGACGTCGCCGGGCTGGTCGAACCGTACGCCGGACACGGTGCGTTTGGCCCGGCTGATCCGCTGCGCCATGGTCGCCTCGGGGACCAGGTAGGCCTGGGCGATCTGACGGGTGGTCAGCCCGCCCACGGCGCGCAGGGTGAGCGCGACCGCGGACGACGGTGTCAGCGACGGGTGGGCGCACAGGAAGTAGAGCTGGAGCGTGTCGTCCACCGCGGGCGCGGGGCCGGGTGCCGGCTCCTCGTCGAGGAGGTCCTCGCGCCGGCGCCGGGCGGTGTCCGCCCGGGTCGCGTCGAGGAACCGGCGCCAGGCGACGGTGACCAGCCAGCCCTTCGCATCCCGCGGGGGGTCGGCCGGCCAGACGCGGACCGCCTCGACGAGCGCGTCCTGTACGGCGTCCTCGGCCGCCGCGAAGTCTGCTCCACGGCGGACGAGGATGCCGAGCACGCTCGGGGTGAGACTCCTCAGCAGGGCCTCGTTCATCGATGAGGTCACTCCGTGACGGTGGGCGGCGCGGCCAGGAACGGGCGCAGCTCGAGCCACTCGTGGATCGGCTTCCCGCCCGCCCCGGGGGCGGCCGACAGCTCCCCAGCCAGCTCCACGGCGCGCTCGTAGCTGTCGACGTCGATCACCATCCAGCCGGCGATGAGGTCCTTGGTCTCGGCGAAGGGGCCGTCGGTGACGGGCGGGCGCCCCTCGCCGTCGTACCGGACGAACGTTCCCTCGGGGGCGAGCGCCTGTCCGTCGACGAACTCGCCCGTCTTCTCGAGCCGGTCCGCGAAGTCCTGCATGTACTGCATGTGGGCCGAGATCTCCTCCGGCGTCCACTGGTCCATGGGCACGTTGTTGACCGGACCCGGGGCGCCGCGGTAGTGCTTGAGCAGCAAGTACTTGGCCATGATGCTTCTCCTCGGTACGCGTGCGACCCATTGTGGCCGCATTCACTACGGGGACGGAGCCGGCCACGGGTTCTCGACATCGCTGCGAGAAATTCTTCTGGCTCTTCGAGATGACCTTGGGTGAGGCCTCTCGCGGGGGCCGCACGGCCGAGCTTCCCGTGGGCCGCGCGCGGTACCACCCTGGGGAGGTCGACTCCGGTCGACTCCGGCGGTACGCCACCCACCCCGGCCCCTGAAACGACAACGCCGGGGTGCCATGGGCACCCCGGCGCGATGTCGGAGGCGAGGAAAGCGAAGGGACTATTTCAGTGAGGTGTGAGAAGGAAGTCCGTTCATGGCCTCGCACGGCCAACAGTAGCAGTCAGCCAGGGATCAGGTCCCGCAGATTTTCCGGTGTGAGGATGCGTGAGTCAGGGTGCAGCCCCTGCGGGCGTTCCAGGCCGATGTACGTGACGGGGGCGTCCGGGAGCGCCACACCGTCCCACAGTGTGATGGCCGTGGCCCGGTCGGCCATCAGGTCGGTGAGGTGACGGACCGTGAGGTGGTCGCGCTCGACGATGCCGCGCAGCAGGGTGGCGACCGAGACGCGGTTGCCCTCGACCCGGTTGGAGTTCGGGTAGCCCTTGAGGTACAGGTGCAGCCACTTGGCGCGCCAGCGGCCGTCGTCGCCGCGTACGAACGCCAGCGGCAGCGCGACGCGGCCCGGGCCGCGCAGCTCCGACTTCATCCGTACCGTACGCGGCTCGAAGGGGCGGCCCAGCTGCTCGGCGTCACGCAGCATGAAGCCGAAGAACGACTCCTCGACCTCCTCGAACCCCTCCCCCGAGTAGATGTTGACCTGCGGGACGATGAAGGTGCCGCGTACGGCGTCCAGCCGCAGGTTGATGAACTCCGACGCCCCGTCGGGTGCGTCGGTGATGTCGCCGGAGTGCTCGCCGCCGATCTCGGTGAGCGCGGTGTACGACAGCCAGGCCACGGTCTCGTACGAGGCATCGAGCATCAGCGCCGACAGGTCGAAGTCGGTGCTGCGGCTCGTCTGCTTCCAGTGGACGAAGAACCGCAGCAGTTCGCCGTCGACTGGGGAGAGCGAGCCGCGGGGCAGCACGCCGAGGCCCGCCGCCGTCGCCTTGCCGCTGAGCGGGAGCGCGACATCCAGGACGTCGGGGTCGATCAGCAGGTGGCCCGGGGCGGGTAGACGGCGGCGCAGCTCGGCGTCCAGGACGGCGATCAGACGCTCGCAGTCGGCCGCGGGCACGGGCGGGCGGGTGTCGTCGGTGACCCAGGCACGGCCGAGACGGTTGACGAAGACACGGCGCTCGCCGCGCGTTTGCGCGCCCTCGCCGCCTTCCTTCCCGCGCTCGCCGTCCGCCCGCGCCCGCTCGCCGTCCTCCTCCACGCGGTTACCGTCCGCTCGTCCACGGTTCTGGACGTGCTCGCGCACCGACAGCAGCACGCGGCCGGACACCTGCGGGGCAGCCCTCTCGGCGGCGGCCATTACCGCGTCGCGCTCCTCCTGAGTGACGCAAGCGCGGAGTAGGTGATCCAGCGCGCGGAACAGCTTGCCCGGAGCGGACTCCAGCAGCCGCGTCGCCCCAAGGACGTCGCGTACGCCGAGGAGTTCCGCCACGCGGCTGTCGAAGGACCGGGCTTCCTTCTCACCCCGGGCCACGGCGAACACGTCGGCGGCGTGCGGCCAGCGCGCCGCGTACTCGTGCGCGTGCAGCCGCTCCCCCAGGCGCTTGAACGCCTCGCGGTGCGCGGTCACATCGGCGAGCTTGGCCGGGGACGCCGCGACGACCGCGTCGAGGCCGGCGAGCAGGGCGCGCCGCACCGAACGGGACGGCGACCGGAACCGGGTCGGCTCCATGAGGGTCACGTCGCCGTCCGACAGCGCGCAGGCCAGCCGGAGCACATCGGTGACGGTGTCCAGCAGCAGACCCGCCCCGGCTTCCAGGCGGGCGCGGTTGACGACGGCACGGTTCTCCCGGACCGGGATCGCCTCGGGCTGCGGCCCGTCCACGCAGTGCCCGGCGAGCAGGCCCAGGTCGAGCAGCCCCTCGTCGCCCAGCGGTGTGGTGCTCCCGGCCAGGGCCAGGTACAGGGCGGTGACTTCGTCGTTCGGAGTGCCGCCCAGGTGCAGGACGGTCAGCCGGTCGCCCGCCGCGGCGATCAGCTCGTCGTGCGCGGCGAGCATCTGGGCGTAGGTGTGCTGGTACGTACCGTAGGTCGGGAGGGTGAGCAGGTCGAGCACGCCCGCGCGCAGCTGGGCGAGGGTGCTCTCCCGCGACGCGTCGTCGCTCAGCGCCTCGGTGACGCACCGCATCCAGAAGTCGAACGTGTCCGGCACGTTGGCCGGGAAGTCGATGAAGTAGGTGTTGTGCTGGACGTGGTCACCCACCATCGCGCGGACCGTGTCCAGCGTCCGGACGGCGGTGTCGACGACCGTCCCCTCGGACAGCGCGGACAGATGCTCCATCAGATCCGCCGACAGTTTGAAACCCACCGACATCAGCGCGGCGTCGAACTGCCGTGCCGCGACGCCGCCTTGGCCTTCCGGCCCCCAGGGGGCGGGAAGACGGTGGGTGTGCCGGATGACCAGGGGTTCGCAACGGTGGACCATCCGGGAATAGTCCCAGAGCCGTACGAAGCGGCGCACGCGGGTTTTCGAACGCCCGCGTAGAGCGGGCCGCGTCACCCGGAGGGACCCGCCGGCGTGCCGTAGTGCCGGGCGGGCTCGGAGAATGGGAGGTCACCGGCGTCGCGGCGCGCCCCGGCAGAGAGGCCCTCCCCATGCCAGGACCCACTCGTCGTCCGGCCGGGCCACGGCGTGGGCACGCGCGGACCGACCAGATGCTCCGTACGCTGCTCCGGCGCCGCAAGCGGTCGCTGAGCAGCGCGGACGTGATGGTGGCCGATCAGCCCCAAGTGCGCCGCGCGGTGACGGCGGCCGCGCTCGGGAACACGATGGAGTGGTTCGACTTCGGCGTGTACGCCTATCTGGCCGGGACCATGGGCAAGGTGTTCTTCCCGTCGAGCTCTCCGGGCGTCCAGGTCGTCGCCGCCTTCGCGACCTTCGCCGCGGCCTTCCTGGTCCGACCGCTCGGCGGGTTGGTGTTCGGCCCGCTCGGCGACCGGATCGGGCGGCAGAAGGTGCTCGCGGCGACGATGATCATGATGGCGGTGAGCACGTTCGCGGTCGGGTTCCTTCCCACGTACGGGGCGGTGGGCGTCGCCGCGCCAATGCTGCTCCTCGTCTGCCGGCTGGTGCAGGGTTTCTCGACGGGCGGCGAGTACGCGGGAGCCACCACGTACATCGCCGAGTACGCGCCCGACCGGCGCCGGGGATTCCTCGGCAGCTGGCTCGACTTCGGCACCTTCGTCGGCTACGCCCTGGGCTCCGGCCTGGTCACGATCCTGACCGCCGCTCTCGGCGCGCAGGGGCTGCAGGACTGGGGGTGGCGCATCCCCTTCTTCGTTGCGGGGCCGCTCGGCCTCATCGGCCTGTACATGAGGTTGAAACTGGAGGAGACCCCGGCCTTCAAGAAGGAGGCCGCTTACGCCGCCACGGAGGGCGAGAGCGGCGCGGCCGGTGGGCCCACGACCGTGGAAGCCTCCCCGACGGCCAGGGGAACCCTCAAGGAGATCTTCACCCGGCACTGGCACGCGGTGCTGATCTGCATGGGCCTCGTCCTCCTCTACAACGTCACCAACTACATGGTGACCTCCTACCTCCCGACGTACATGACCGTCACCCTGGGCGAGGAGGACACCACGGCGCAGTTGCTGGTGCTGTGCACCATGCTGCTCGTGGTCCTCACCATCACGACGGTGGGCCACACCTCGGACCGCTGGGGCCGCAGGCCGGTCTTCCTGGCGGGCAGCATCGCGCTCATGGTGCTGGCGGTGCCCGCGTTCCTGCTCATCCGGGAGGGCGGCATCCTGCTTCCGGCCGTGGGGTGCGCGGTCCTGGGCCTGCTGCTGGTCTGCTTCGCGGGCACGGCCGCCTCCACCCTGCCGGCGCTGTTCCCCACCCGGCTGCGCTACGGCGCCCTGTCCATCGCCTTCAACATCTCCGTTTCGCTGTTCGGCGGTACGACACCGCTGTTCACCTCCGGGCTCGTGGAGCTGACGGGGAACGACCTGGTCCCGGCGTACTACCTGATGGTGGCCGGGGCCATCGGTCTCGTGTCGACGCTGTTCCTGCACGAGACGGCGGGCAAGCCGCTGCGCGGGTCCGGCCCCATGGTCGAGACACACGACGAGGCGCACCGCCTCGTCGCCCACAGCCGGACCGCGGCCGGGCGGCAGGCCCGGGACATCTGGATCCGACTGCGCCACCCATGGGCCCACCACCCTCCCTCGGACCGCCGCGACTGACCCGCTCACCGCGCCCCCGCCCGGCTCGACCGGACACCGCCCGAAGGCTCGGACACAGAGCGGTAGCGCGGTCGTTCAGCCCGTCTCGCGCAGGGCATCGGCGGCCCCGCTGGAGAGTTCGACCCGTACGAGGGCGGCCGCCAGCTTCGGCAGGTCCTCGGCCGCGACGAGACGCGCCAAGCCCTCAGGCGTCTTCGGGAGCCCGAGCTCACCTGCGGCGTGGCGGGCCCGGCTGTCGAACGCGGGACGCAGCTCGGGCCACACCCCCTGCGCCTCCCGGCAGAAGATCCCGGCTCCCACCGGTCCGATCCGCGGAACCTCCTGCAACAGCTCACTCACCCGGCCCGGGTCGCCGTCGGCCTCCTCGCGCAGCCGCCGCAGGTCTCCGCGATACCGGTCGAGAACCAGCTCGGCTCCGGCTCCGAGCGCGGTGGCCGTGCTCTCGTCGTAGCGGCGGTAGTGTGCGCGCCCGAGCGCGTCCACCCGGTCCTGCCACGAGGCCGCGGCCATCGCCCGGGGGGTACGCATCCCGGCATCGAACAGCTCGCGGGCCGCGGCCACCGCGATGTCGGCCTTGATACGAACGGAGAACAGCACGCAGAGGGTCAGCAGCTGGTACAGCGGCTGCGGTGTGTCGCGCAGCCGGATGCCCGCTTCCTCGGCGTGGGTCGTCCCGTACTCCTCCAACAGGTGCTTCGCCGTGACTCGCCGTGCCATGGTGCTCCTCGGGACGCAGTCGAAACGGATGGGTCGGGCGGCTCCCGGGCCGCGGTATGCCGCCCTCCGATCGAGCGGCGAGGCCGCGCTCCCGTCAGGCGGCACGCCCTCACGCCTGCGGGGTCGTCGCACCCACATCGTCCAAAGTGCCCTCGCGGATGATGACCACCGGGCACGAGGCGTGCTGGGCGCACTGCAGGCTGACCGAGCCGAGCAGGAGGCGGGCGAACCCTCCCCTGCCGCGGCTGCCCACCACCAGCAGCTCCGCGCCGACCGATGCCGCGGTCAGCACCTCCACCGGGTTGCCCTGGACAACGTGGCTGGTCAGCGGCACATCTCCGGCCTGGGCGAGCACGGTGTGAATTTCATCGGCAAGATCCTTCCTCGCCTGCTCCTCATCGAGGTCCGCGTCCACCGCCGGGGCGGACCACCCCTCCGCGCCGGGCACCTCGTAGGCCGCCACAGCTTCCACTGTCGCCCGAATGAGACGGGCGTGCCGCACTGCCCACCGCAGCGCCTCGTAAGACGCCTCGGAGCCGTCGACACCCACGACGACACGGGGAACGCCACTGTTGGTATCCATGGCTGCCTGCCTTCTCCCTGGCCGACGCCCGAGACCGTCTGCACGCAGCCGCCGACCGCTCTCCTTCCAGGCTGTTACACACCCGTCGGCCTGACAAGCGGCGGCCCCCAGGACTCGGCGGGCAGCGATACGAGCAAGCTCTGCGGGGTAGGCGTGTCGTTACGGTACGTACATATCGCACTGGGCCCGAGGGACGCACGCGTACAGCAACGCCGACCTCAAGAACTGGGGCAGGAGATCGACGGGCTGAGCCGTCCCTTCCCCGGGCCGAGCCCACCCATATCGCCTCCGCCCGTAAGGACCTCCCATGCAGACCGTCACCCTGAACAACGGCGTCGAGATGCCCATCCTCGGCTTCGGCGTCTACCAGATCCCGGCCGACCAGACCGAACAGGCCGTCAGCGACGCCCTCGCCGCCGGGTACCGCTCCCTGGACACGGCGGCCGCCTACCGCAACGAGGAGGCCGTCGGCCGCGCGATCAAGAGCAGTGGCATCCCGCGGCAGGACCTGTTCGTCACCACCAAGGTGTGGGTGTCCGACGCCGGCGAGGAGAAGGCCAAGCGCGCCTTCGACGCCTCGCTGCGCAAGCTCGGCCTGGACCACCTCGACCTCTATCTGATCCACCAGCCGTACGGCGACGTCTACGGCTCCTGGCGAGCCATGGAGAGCCTGCACCGCGAGGGCCTCGTCCGGGCCATCGGCGTCTCCAACTTCTACCCCGACCGGCTGGTGGACCTCATCGACCACAACGAGGTCACACCGGCCGTCAACCAGGTCGAGACCCACCCCTTCCACCAGCGCACCGCCGAGCAGGACCTCATGCGCGAGCGCGGCGTCCAGATCGAGTCGTGGGGCCCCTTCGCCGAGGGGCGGAACAACCTGTTCACCCACCCGGTGCTCGTCCAGATCGCCACCGCGCACGGCAAGTCCGTGGCGCAGGTCGTCCTGCGCTGGCTCGTCCAGCGGAACGTCGTGGTGATTCCCAAGTCGGTCCGCGCCGAGCGCATGGCGGAGAACATCGACGTCTTCGACTTCGAGCTCACCGACGACCAGATGAAGGCGATCGCCGCCCTGGACACCGGAGCGTCGCTCTTCTTCGACCATCGCGACCCGGTCATGGTCAGCCGGCTCGGCAACAGCACCCTGGACGGCTGACCCGCCCCGCGGTCCCGCCGCCCGAGCCGGGGCGAACACCCGTCATGGGGCCCGACGCGTCAGGTGATCTCGACGTTGGCCATCATTCCCATGTCCTCGTGTTCGGCGTTGTGGCAGTGGAACAGATAGCGGCCTCGGTAACCGTCGAAGCGGGTGATGATCTCCGCCGATTCGCCCGGCCTCAGAGAGACGGTGTCCTTGAGGCCCGCGTCGTGGGCCAGCGGCGACCGACCGCCGCGCGTCAGGACCCGGAAGCCGACGAGATGCAGGTGGACGGGATGGTGGACGTCGGCCACCAACCGCCACACCTCGACATCGCCGAGCCGGACGGTGACATCGGAGCGGGCGGGGTCGAAGGGCAGCCCGTCGATCAGCCACCCGTGGTCGCCGTGCATCCGCCCGGCGCGGAAGGAGAAGTCGCGCACCCGGACGGCGTCCGACCGCCGCCAGTTCGGCAGGTCCTTCGCGAGGGTGGCGGGGACCCGGCTGTGGTCGGTGACCTTGCGCGCGATGCGGAAGGCCATCACCTCGCGGGTCCGCCCCGAACCCAGCCGGTTGACGAGTCTGACGCGGTTGCCGACGGGGACGCCGGAGAAGTCGACGACCACGTCGTAGCGTTCGGCAGGCGCGATCGGCAGGCGGCCGTGGGTGACCGGCGCCGCGAGCAGTCCCTGGTCGGCGCCGATCTGGACGAGGTCGAGCCGGCGGCCGTCGTCGTCGACCGCTTCGAGTTCATAGTGCCGGGCGTTCGACGCGTTGAGGATACGGAGCCGGTACTTGGCCGCGTCGGCCTCGTGCACGGGCCACGGGGCGCCGTTGACCAGGATCACGTCACCGAGGACGCCTGCGAGGTAGGGCTCGCGGACGCCCGGCCGGTCGCGCAGGGAGGGGTACGCGAGGCTGCCGTCGGCGGCGAAGGCACGGTCCGCGATCATGAGGGGCAGTTCGCGCGGCCCCGAGGGCAGCCCGAGCGATTCCTCGGCACCGTCGCGCACGATGTGCAGTCCGGCGAGGCCCCGCCAGATCGCGGGTGCGGTGAAGTCCATACGGTGGTCGTGGTACCACAGCAGCGTCGGACGCTGGTCCATCGGGAACGTGTAGTCGCGCGTGCGCCTGGTCTGCACCGCCCTCGGGTCACGCATGGCGTGCCCGGAGCCGTTCCCGCCGCCGTGCCCGGCGTGCGTCCCGTGGGCGGCGTCCGGCCAGCTCCTGGGCAGGACGAGGTCGGTCGGGTACCCGTCGGAAGCCGCCGGGGTCCGTCCGCCGTGCAGGTGGACGACGGTCGGTACGGGCAGGTCGTTGCGGTGCGTCACGGTCACCGGCCGGCCGCGGCGCGACTCGATCGTCGGTCCGGGGAAGGTTCCCCCGTACGTCCACATCGGCGTCCGCACACCGGGCAGGATCTCCATGGTCACTTCGCGCTGGGTGATCTCGTAACGGTCGACTCCGCCCGTCCTGCTGACCGGTGCCAGCACGGCGGGGAGCGGCAGCGGCACCTGGAAAGCGGGCGGCAGCGGCACCGCGCTGTGCAGCACCGCGCCGGTGACCGCCGGGTGGCGGGAGAACGCGGCCGAGGCGGCGAGTCCGCCGACCACCGTCAGCCCGAGTGCCCCGCCTATGCCCAGCACTTGGCGCCTGCCCAGCCCACGGGGAAGGCCGGACCGTTCGACGTGTCGCTCACGCACGCTCGGCCCCCGTCCGCTCCGGCTCGGCCCGCACGCTCTCCTGCGGGGTTCGCGGCCGCCGCGGAAGGGGCCGGCGCCAGACGGCGATGAACTGCACGACCAGGGCGGCGACGGTCATCACCCCCAGGGGGAGGTGCAACCACAGCGCGCCGGACGTCCCGGCGACGTACTGAACCGTCTCGGCCACCACCAGACCCAACGTGGTCAGGAACGGCCAGACCTGACGCATCCGGACCCAGACCGTGATCGCCACGATCAGCTGGAGGTAGCCGAGGGAGGTGACGGCGTTGGCGCCGGCCAGGTGCCAGCGCAGGCCGTCGTAGTCGCCGCTCAGATATACGCCCGCGAACACGGGCTGGCCGCAGATGGCAACCATGTGCACACTGACGACGGCCCGCAGGACCCACTCGCTGGGTCTCGTCCGTTGGGTGACATCGTTCGGGCCCGACCGGGCGGGGCGCAACTCCTCGGCTGCGGTGGCCATGACGTGTCCTCCTCGCTCTCTCTGTTCTCTGATCGCTGTTCTCTGATCGGTTCTGACCTGATCTCGCTCTCAACTCGACCTTATGCTCGGCGAGTTATCTTGCCTATGATCAGTATTGTTATGCAGTCATAGCTCTGAAGACATGACGAAGGGCGTCCACCGCGACGGCCCGAGGGCGTCGACGGACGGGGAGAAGGCCATGGATCTGCACGCGCTCACACAGTTCCTCACGGTGGCGCGGCTGCAACACCTCAGCCGCGCGGCGGAGGAACTCCACGTCGCCCAGCCGTCGTTGAGCCGCACCATCGCGAGGCTGGAGAGCGAGCTCGGCAGTCCGCTGTTCGACCGGGGCGGCCGGTTGCGGCTCAACGACAACGGAAGGCTCTTCCGCGGATACGTCGAGCGCGCCCTCGGTGAGCTCGAAGCGGGGCGACGAGCCGTCGCCGAGGCCCCCGGGAAGGGCCTCGGCACCGTACGCCTGGCGTCGGAAACCTTCCTCACCTTCACCGCACCACTCGCGGCGTACAAGCGGGCCCACCCCTCCGCCGAGGTCGAACTGCACCAGATGCCGGCCGCGGACATGGGCCGCCATCTGCGGGCCCAGAGGATCGACCTCTGCGTCGCCTCGCAGCCCATCTCCACCGAGGGCCTGGAGTCGGCGCCGTTGCTCGACGAGGCGGTGTGGGTGGCCACTTCACTCGACCACCCGCTCGCGGGCCGCACCTCGGTGAGCATCGAGGAACTCGCCGACCAGCCCTTCATCACCGCCCGGAGCGGGCACTGGCAACGCCGGCTGCTCGACCGGCTCTTCGGGGGGCGATGCCTCACACCGAAGATCGTCTGCGAAGGCGACGAACCCAGCGCCATCGCGGAACTGATCAGCGCGGGACTGGGTATCGGCCTCATCCCCGCCATCGCCCGGCAGGCCGCCTCCCACGCTCCCGTCGCCTGGATAGCCGTCGACAGCCCCGACTGCCGTCGCACGCTCACCCTGCACTGGCGCGCCGACATTCACCTTTCCAGCGCCGCCCGCCTGATGCGCACCACGATCACCGACTGGAACTGGGGCACGGGTGAACCCCACGAGCCCTGATGGACATGCTCGGTCGGCCCCGGAGACGCGGAGCCTGTTCCGCGTTCCGGCGGCCGATGGTGTACGAAGTCTTGCGTGAACGAACAGATCCAGCCCTCGACCGTCCGTGTGTTCATAGCGCTCGCTCCGCCCGACGACGCGAAGGAAGAGCTGGCGCGGGCACTGCGGCCCGCCTACGCCGCGTACCCCCGTCTGCGGTGGAACCGCATCGAGGACTGGCACATCACCCTGGCGTTCCTCGGCGAGCTCCCGGTGGCGACCGTCCCACTCCTCCAGCCGCCGCTCGCGGACCTCGCGGCGGCGAACCAGCCACTGAGCCTGGCCCTGCGTGGCGGCGGACACTTCGACGAGCGCGTGCTGTGGAGCGGGATCGAAGGGAACCTCGAAGGGCTGCACCTGCTGACCAAGGAGGTCCGCGACGTGATCCGGGCGTGCGGTGTCGCCTTCGAGGACCGGCCCCTGCGCCCCCATCTGACGCTGGCCCGGTCCCGCCGCGACGACTCCTCCAGCGTGGTGGAGGCCGCGGCCGGACTCGCCGGCTTCACCGGCCGCCCCTGGCGGGCCGAACGGCTGCACCTGGTCGCGAGCAACATCGGCCGCGGCCCGGGACCGATCCACTACCGCGACATCGAGGCGTGGCGTCTCGGCCCGGGGTCCGCCTGAAGCACGAGGTGTACCCGCGTACGGGCCCGCTCAGCCCGCGAGCCGGGCCATCCACTCCTCGACCTCGTCCGACGTGCGCGGCAGGCCCGCGGACAGGTTCTCGTGGCCGTCGGCGGTGACGAGCAGGTCGTCCTCGATGCGGACACCGATACCGCGCCACTCCTCGGGCACGGTGAGGTCGTCCGGCTGGAAGTACAGACCGGGCTCCACCGTCAGCACCATGCCCGGCTCCAGCACGCCGTCGACGTACTCCTCGTTGCGGGCCTGCGCGCAGTCGTGGACGTCCAGGCCCAGCATGTGGCCGGTGCCGGCCATGGTGAAGCGGCGCTGGAGGCCTAGCTCGTACGCGCGCTCCGCCGGGCCTTCGATGAAGCCCCACTCCACCAGCCGGGCCGCCAGGTGGCGCTGGGACGCCTCGTGGAAGTCGCGGTACGCGGCGCCCGGCTTGACGGCGGCCATACCGGCTTCCTGGGCCTCGTACACCGCGTCGTACACCTTGCGCTGCAGCGGTGTGAAGGTGCCGCTGATGGGGAGCGTGCGGGTGACGTCCGCGGTGTAGAGGGTGTGCGTCTCCACGCCCGCGTCGAGCAGGAGGAGGTCCCCCGGGCGGACCGGGCCGTCGTTGTCCGTCCAGTGCATGATCGTGGCGTGCTCGCCCGCGGCGCAGATGGACCCGTAGCCGAGCGCGTTGCCCTCCAGGCGGGCGCGGCGGAAGAACGTGCCCTCGATCCACCGCTCGGACGTCGCGATCGCCGTGGAGAGCTCACCTATCACGTCGGTGAAACCGCGCACCGTGGAGTCCACGGCCTTGCGCATCTCGCCGATCTCCCACGCGTCCTTGACCAGGCGGAGGTCGCTGAGCGCCTCTTCCAGTTCGACGTCGCGCTCCTCCTCGGTGGCGACGGCGGCCTCCAGGGACGGGTCGATCCCGCGGACGATCCGGGTCGGGGCGCTGGAGAAGGCGAGGTCGTCGGCCGCCGTACGGACGTCGCGGCAGGGCAGTCCGAGCACGACCTCGGACTCGGCGAGGGAGCGGCGCCGGCCCATCCACAGCTCCGCCGTGGCACCGGTCCAGAACTCGTCGTTGTCCCTGCTGTCGCGTGGCAGCTGGTAGCAGTAGGCGTCGTGGCCGCCGTCCGCCCGGGGTTCGAGGACGAGGGCGCCGTCGCGGGCCTGGTCACCGGTCATGTGGACATAGCCGGTGTACGCACGGAACGGGTAACTGTCGTCGTTGGAGCGGGTCTTGAGGTTGCCCGAGGGGATGACGAGGCGTTCGCCCGGAAAGCGCGCCGAGAGCGCGGCGCGGCGGGCGGCCGCGTACGGGGCCTGCTCGTCGGGCTCCAGGTCGTGCCGCTCGGTGTCCGCCCACCCCGTCCGCATGAGAGCGGACAGTTCGTCGGAGATCCCTGAGTAGAGACCGTTCTTCCGGCCCTTCGCCACGGCGTACACCTTCCTCTGGAGGGGACATCTGGGTGTGTTTCCTGGGCGGACGGTACTCCGCACCGCGCACGCCCGGTGCCGAAGAGTGTCACTGGCACAGATCGGCCACGGGCCCGGTCGGCGCGGTCGATAATGCGGGATATGAGGAACGCGAAACTCGGCGAGGCCCTGCGGCTTCTGGGCATCGATCAGGCGGCCGGCCAGGTGTATCTGGCGCTGCTCGACCTGGCCCCGGCTCCCCTGAGCACGATCGCGGCCGCGGCCGGTCTGGACGGCGCCGAGCTCACCGCGGCGTACGGCGCCCTGGTGGATGCCGGTCTGGCCAGTGCCGCCGAGGAGGGCGGGGACGTGGTGGCCCCGGTGCCGCCGGCTGCCGGACTGGAGATCCTGGCTCGGCACCGGGCGGCGGAGGTCGAGGAGTCGCGCATCGCCGTCGGGGGCGCGTTCGAGTCGTTCCGGCGGCAGCGGCTCGCCGCGTACAACGACAACCTCGTCGAGGTCGTCACCGGCGACGCCGTCGGCCCCCGGATCCGTCAGGCCTGGGCGAGTGCCCGCGACCAGATCCGGCAGCTCGAATCGCCTCCGTACCTCACCCTGCCCGGGGCCACGGAGGACGCGCTGGCCACGCTCGCGCGGGGTGTGACGCAGCGCGTCGTGTACTCGCGGGAGTCACTGGAGTACCCGGGCCATCTGGAGGAGGCGATCGAGCCGTGCGTCAACGCCGGTGAACAGGCCAGGGTGCTGCCGTCGGTGCCGGTCAAACTCGTGATCATCGACGAGGCGTACGCGCTGGTGTCGTTGTCGATCAAAGAGGCCGACGTCCACAACACCATGCTGGTGGTCCAGCCCTGCGGTCTGCTCTCCGCGCTGATCGCGCTCTTCGAGCAGTCCTGGCAGAACGCCCTGCCGTTCCACGGCCGCACCACCCGGCCCGGCGGCCTGCCACCGGCCGACCGACGGCTGCTGTGGCTCCTCGCGGGCGGCGCGAGCGACGACGTCATCGCGCGCGAGCTGGGGCTCAGCCGCCGGACGCTGTTCCGCCGTCTGCAGATCCTGATGGCCCAACTCGGCGCCGCGAACCGCTTCCAGCTGGCCCTGCAGGCCCAGCGCCACGGTTGGCTGTGACGTCGGCGGTCGACCTCCGCCCGGGGCCGGCGCGCGGCCATGACGTCGGTGTGCGCCCAGTGCGTGGTGGCGGGCCGCCCGTCCAGCAGCCCGGCCGCGGCCAGCACGAACGCGCCCGTGCACAGTGACGCCACGCGGGCGCCCGCCTCGTGCGCCGCGTCGACCAGGTCGGCGGGGGGGGCCACGTCGACGTCGACCCAGCCGGGGACGATCACGGTGTCGGCGTCGCGCAACCGGTCCGGCCCGTGATCGCGGTCTCCCGGGCGCGGCGCGGCGGTCGGCGCCTCCGCTTCGCCCATGGGCAGTTGGAGTACCGCGACGACAGCGCGCCCCTGCGCGCTGACGGAGCTCAGCCAGTGAGTGCCCGTACCTCGGCGGCGTAGAGCTCCGCGGGGTCGAAACCCATCCCGGCGAAGTGGCCCGCGAGTTCGAGGGACAGGACGCCGTGGAGGCGGGTCCAGAAGAGCAGGGCGCGGCTGAGCACCGAGGGCGGGGCGTGGTGTTCGCCCGCCCAGGGCCGGTGCTCGTGCTCGGCGAGGTGGTCGGCGAGGTGATCGTCGAAGGGACCCGCCGGGGAGGCTCCCGGGGCACCGGCACCGGCACCGACACCGGCACCCGCACAGGCGGCGCAGGCGTCCAGGAGGACGGCCATGATCTCGGAGGCGATCCCGACGGTGTCCTCCGGAGCCTCGTATCCGGGCACGGGAGTCCCGTAGATCAAGAAGTACCGCTGGGGGTCGTCAAGCGCCCAGCGACGCAAGGTGTACGCCAGCTCGGCGAGGTCGGCGCCGGCGGCGGCGCGGGCCCGGAAGGTGTCGGCGAGGCTGCGGTAGGCGTCCCTGATGAGCTCGGTGATCAGCTCGTCGCGGTTGGCGAAGTACCGGTAGAGCGCGGGTCCGCTCACCCCGATCTGCTTGGCGATGGCGTTGAGGGACAGGGCGGAGGCCCCGGCGTCGGCGATCTGCTCCCACGCGTGCTTCTTGATCTCGTCCCGCACCTGGGCGCGGTACCGCTCCCGAGGAGTCTTCGCGTCCGGCTCTGCCACGGCTGCCTCCATGCTTCGCGCTTCGTGACTACAGCATCAATCTCTAGTTAGAGGCTATCACTTTCCCTCTTGACTCTCACAGAAGCCGTCCGTTATAACTTCTAACGAACGCGACAGCTTCTACAGAGACAGCTTTCACAGAGAGGGGGCGTCATGACCACCGAACGCCTGACCGAGGTCGTCCTGCCGGGAATCGTGGCTCCGGAGGGCCTCCAGATCCGCCACGGCGGTGTGCCGGAGGCCGGCCGCGGCCAGATCCTGATCGCCATGGAGGCGAGCGGGGTCTCCTTCGCCGAGCAGCAGATGCGCCGCGGGCGGTACTACGACCAGCCGCCCTATCCCTTCGTGCCCGGCTATGACCTGGTGGGCCGCGTACTGACCGCCGGAGAGGGCGTGGACCCGGGCCTGGTCGGTCAGCGGGTGGCCGCGTTGGTGAAGGTCGGCGGATGGGCCAGCCATGTCGTCGTGGACGCCGCCGACGCCGTACCCGTGCCGGACGCCCTCACCGCCGCCGAGGCGGAGACCGTGGTGGTCAACGGCATCACGGCGTGGCAGATGCTGCACCGCCGGGCGCGGGTCCGCGCCGGGCAGACCGTCCTGGTGCACGGCGCCGGCGGCGGGGTGGGTTCCGTCCTGGTCCAACTGGCGCGTGCGGCCGGAGCCGAGGTGATCGGCACGGCGTCGGCTCGGCACCACGACGCGCTGCGCGAGCTGCAGGTGACGCCGGTCGACTACCGTGCGGGCAACGTGGCGGCCCGGGTTCGGGAGCTCGCGCCCGGCGGGGTGGACGCGGTCTTCGACCACCTCGGCGGGCGCAGCGTGATCGACTCCTGGAGCCTGCTCGCTCCCGGCGGGACGCTCGTCTGCTACGGCAGCGCCTCCACCCGCGACGACACCGGTTCCAAGCAGTGGCCCGTCCTGAAGATCCTCGCCCGCACCTGGCTCTGGAACACCCTGCCCAACGGGCGCCGAGCCCACTTCTACAACATCTGGGCCGGTCGCGCCCTCGGCAAGGACCGGTTCCGCGCCCGCCTTCGCGCCGACCTCACCGAGGTGTTCACCGCCGTCGCCCGGGGCGACGTGAGCGCACGCATCGCCGCCCAACTCCCGCTCGCCCGGGCCGCCGAGGCGCTGCGCCTGGCGGAGTCCGGCACCGCCACCGGCAAGGTCGTTCTGACCCCTTGACCTGCGCCAGGGATCCGCTGGGCACTGCTCAGAACTCGCGGTCGATCCCCGTGACGGCGGCAGGCCCCAACGGGGCATCGTCTTCGGTGAATCCGCTGTCGCGCAGGGCGGCGGAGACCAGTCGTACCGCGTTCGCCTCGGCTTCGGTGCGGCTGGCGGCCTCCACTTCGAGCCGTACGGAGAACATGTTGCCGTCCTGGACGGTCAACAGGCTCAACTCCTCGTTCTCCCCGAAGTCGGTGTTCGCCGGGTCCTGGGGACGCAGCTTCCGCTCCACCTCGGAACGCTGGGCGTCGGTGACGCCGTGCACGAAGGTGCCCGGCACGGTGATGACGTAGTCGGTCATGGAAACTCCTGGCGTACGGGCCCCCGCGGGTGTCAGGGGCATCCCCTTGGAATGCCCCGCAAAGGGGATACCAACCACCCCGCTCCCCCACTCGGGTGGTGGCGAGCTACCGGTCCGCATGGCCGGGCCGGGCCCGTACGCGAAGTGGAGGGTGCCCGGGGTGACCGACCCGCGCCAACCGTCGCGCTCCAGCTCCAGAGCACGCAATGCATGGGCCGAGAGCCTGGCGTGCGTCGCCTCCGCGGACGCGCGCAGGGCGTCGGCCGACAGCAGCACGCCTTTCGGGTGGCTCGTCGAGCCGGACGTCCCGACGACGGCCGCCGTTCCGTCGGGCACACCGGCGGTGACGTCGAACGACGGCCGCGCGGCGGCGGCCGCCACGGGCAGGACCGCGGGCCCGCCACCCTCCAACGCGGCGCCGACCGCCCCGACCAAGGCCGCCGTGGACTCCGGTGACCCGTCACAAGGCAGTGTCACCAACATCGTCGCCGCCCCCCGTCGAGCGCCCGAGGTACGCCCCCAGTACCCCGTGCGTCGCGCCGTAGATCTGCCACCGAGCAGTCTAACGGCCGTACGTGACACAGGAGTTGAACGGACCACGCGGATTCGCCACCCGAGCGCATCGGACCACATCGTGGGCCGTCGGACCAGAGCGGCCCGGCCCCGTGCGCATCCGGTATCTCCGGCACGTGCAGGTCGAGGACGAGCAGGGTCATCGCGACGGCGAAGATGCCGTCGCTGAGGGCGGACAGCCGTTCCAGACTGCTGCCCGCGAAGCGCTGATACAGGTTTCTCACGACTCGCCCCCGGTGCCTGCTGGGGGTCAGTGGACCTGGCCGATGGGGCGGACCACCACGGTGTTCACATCGACTCCGACCGGCTGGCGGAGCGCCCAGCTGATGGCGTCGGCGATGTTGTCCGCGGTCATCACGGGGCCCGTGGGCGCGGCACCCTGTGGGTGGCCGCTCCAGAACGGGGTGTCGACCCGGCCGGGAGCGATCAGGGTGACGCCGACTCCGGCGCCGGTGACCAGGACGCGGGTGTTCTCGGCGAGGGAGGTGAGGGCGGTCTTGCTGACCGAGTACATATTGCCGGGGGTGTTCTTGATGCCCGCGGTGCTGCCCACCAGGATGATCCGGCCGCCGTTGGCGGTGAGCTGCGGGAGCGCCGCCTTCACCAGGAGAGCCGGGCCGAGCACGTTCACCAGGAGCATCTCGCGCCACTGCTCGGGGTCGCCGTCGGCGAGGTTGTCGTGGGTGGAGAACCCGGCGTTGGCGACGACGTGGTCAAGCCGCCCGAACGCCTTGACGGTTGTGTCGACAGCACCCTGGACCGCCGCGAAGTCGGTGGTGTCCGCGGCCACGGGCAACACTGTTTCCCCGGCCCCGAGTTCGGCCGCGAACCCGTCGAGCCGTCCCTGGTCGCGGCCGGTGACGGCCACCCGGTGCCCGGCCGCGACCAGCCGCCGCACGGTCGCCGCACCGATTCCGCTCGCCCCGCCGGTGACGAGGGTGACCGGTCCGTCGTGGCCGCCGCTCATGTCTTCCTGACCGCTGCTCATAACTCCCCCTGGAACCAAGGCCGATGATCAGCGACTGTCCTATCACGCGCACCGGTGCCGCCGCGCGCGCATTCCGACACGGCATCTCCACCGCCCACCCCCGGCTGCCTACGATCCGGCCCCCTCCACGAGTTCGGGGCCGTTGTTGCGCACGTTGTTCACGGCCGGGGAGACCGGGCGGGCGTGCAGGTGGCCGTCGGCGGGCTGGGTCAGCAGGGCGCGCAGTTCGTCGGGGTCCTGGTGATGGGGGTCGAGCCAGGCGTCGTAGTGGTCCTCGGTGAGCGCCAGGGGCATGCGCGGGTGCACTCGGCCGGCCGCGTCCGTGGCCTCGGTGGTGATGATCGTGCAGGTCACCAGCCAGGCGCCAGGGTCGTCGTCCTGCTTGACCGACCGGTCACGCCAGTACTCGTACAGCCCGGCGAGCGCCATCACCTGGTCGTCCTCCGGGAGGATGAAGTACGGCTGCTTGCGGACCTTGCCGGTCCCGTGGTCCTTGACCTGCTCCCACTCGTAGAAGCCATCGGCCGGCAGCAGGCACCGGTGCTTGAGGAACGCGCGGCGGAAGGCGGGCTTCTCGTGCACGGTCTCCACTCGCGCGTTGATCATCCGGGCGCCCACTTTCACGTCCTTCGCCCACGACGGCACCAGCCCCCACCGCAGCGGCCGCAGCTGCCTGCCGTGCGGCGCGGCCTCGTCATGGCCCCGCGCGGCACGCTCCAGGACGGCCCACACCTCATCGGTCGGCGCGACGTTCCAGCTCGGCGCCAGCCTTTCCTGGACACGCCAGTCGGTGACCCGGAAGAGCTGGACCAGGTCCTCGGGGCTACGGGTGGATACGTAACGGCCACACATGGAACCACTGTGCCACCGGCGACACCCGAGGAAACACTTCGACGGCTCGTGTCAGGCCGTCTGCACCGACCGCGCGGCGACGGCTCCGTCCATACGACGTTCGTGCTGCCCGATCGAACGGCGTGGGCCGCCTCCGGACAACCGCGCACTCATGACCGTTGGGTCGGTCGAAACGCGCGATCCCCACCCCGCATAAAGCGGAGTGGGGATCGGATCGGAGCGCTGGGCAGGCCTTGCACCTGCATCTCCCCGCAGGAAGCGGGGTGTCTTTCCTTGGACCACCAACGCACGGCCGGATTTTGGCAGTTCTGCCGACCGGCTTGAGAGCAACTCTACCCCATTCCGCGCGGGGCCGAAGCCCGGGCCTCGGCCCCGAGGAGGGGTGCGGCAGGTTGTTGCTGCTCCTGTGCGGGAGCCCCGGTTGCCTGGCCGCTCACCGTACGGGCCGCGTTCAGCACCCAGCGCCGAACCCGCCATCCGGACGATACGGCGCGGTCTCCCCCACACGACAGTGCACCCGCTCCTCAAGTAAGCGGGAACGCCGACGGCGAGGCCGACTGGGGCTGCCCGGCCCGGACTCACACCCCCGTGGTGCGTCCGGGCCGGGCAGTATCGCAAACGGTGGTGAGCCGTCAGGCCTGAAGGCTCGTCGAGTGCCCAGCCGGAGTCAGTCGCTCGGCCAGGAAGGCGAGGATCTCGTCCCTGGCCCTGAGGGTGGGATGCCCTTCCTCGTCCACGAGGTGGGCGGTGACCACGCTGTGAGGGGATTCGACCACCTCGGCGAAGAACGGCGGCGGGTTGGTACCGGCGGAACTCCCCGCGAGGACACGGCCGTCGAAGGCGTCACCGAGGAGTTTCCGGTACGCGGCGAAGCGCTGGCCGGTGCACCAGCGGTCGTTGTCGAAGCGGTAGGCGAGCACCTTCAGGCCGTCGCGCGCGATGCGGTCGCGGACCGCACGTGCGTCCTCGTCACTGATCTCCAGTCCGGCAGGATCGTCCAGCGGCAGAGACGGGTGGTTGACCACGGGCGCGATGACGGCCGGTTCGAGCGCCATGGTGAGGGCGAAGTTGCCGGTGAAGCACAGCCCGATCGCGCCGACGCCCGGACCGCCGCATTCGGCGTGAGCCCGGCGCGCGAGCCCGCGCAGCCATGCGGTGACGGGGCTCGTGCCGCCGCCGGCGAACGCCCGGAACTCGGCGCTGACGCAGGCGCGGCGGACCACTTCAGTGCCGCTCTCGGCCGTGGGCCAGGCGCCGTCGACCCCGAAGAGCGAGGGGACGTGGACGGTGAAGCCCGCATCCCGCACCCACCGTGCCAGCCGAAGCACATCGGGGCTGATGCCAGGCATCTCCGGCATCAGCACGACGGCGGGCCCGGCACCCGCGACGTACACCGTCTTCACCGTCCCGTCCACGTCCACCTGGCGGCGGGAGAAGTCCGTGATCGCGTCGTCAAGACGTCCTTTGGCAGCGCTCATGGGGACAGCCTGGCTCGAAGCCGCGCGCACCGTCAGGGGCCAGATCGCCATGCATGAGGGTAATCTCGCCATGGGCCGACAGCGCGGAGGCGAGCAGAGGAGGCGAGCATGAGCGCGTTGCGCGTGGGTGTCCTGGCGTATCCGGGCTGCTTCGCGTCAGAGGTGTTCGGCGTACCCGATCTCCTGACCATGGCCACGCACGTCGCCGGCCCCGGCCACGCGGGATACGAGGTGTCGCTCGTCTCGCCCCGCCGTCGCGTCACCGCATCGGGCGGTGCGGCCCTCGCCGTCTCTCCCCTGCGCGAGGTCGACGTCCTTGTCGTCCCCGGGTTCGAGCTGCTGCCGGGCCTGGACGTGGACGCCAGGCTCGGCCCTCTCACCCCCGAGATCGCGGCGATCCGCTCACACACCGCCGCGGGCCACGCCGTGGTCTCGATCTGTGTCGGCGCGTTCCTGCTCGCCGAGGCGGGACTCCTCGACGGGCGCCGGGCCACGACGTCCTGGCTCTTCGCGGACGAACTGGCCCGGCGCTGTCCGGACGCCGATGTCCGGCCGGAGCAGTTGGTCGTCACCGACGAGGGGGTGACGACGACGGCGGCCTTCAGCGCGATGTACGACTTCGCGCTGGAGCTGATCCGCCGGCACAGCGGCGCCGACGTGGCACGGACGACCGCGCGGGTCGCGCTCGTCGACGACGCCCGCTCGTCCCAGACGCCCTATGTCGACGCGCGACTGCTTCCGCGGCCCGGCAACGAGTTCTCCCACCGCGTCATGCGACGCCTCGACCAGACCCTGGCCGCCCGGTACGACCTCACCGCGCTGTCGCACACCTTCAGCGTCAGCACCCGCACGTTGCTGCGGCGCTTCTCCGACGAGACCGGGCAGAGTCCGCTGGAGTACCTGCAGTCCTCACGCGTGCGTCGTGCCCGTCACCTCCTGGAGACCACGGACCGAACCGTCGCCAGCATCTCCGCCGCGGTCGGCTACCAGGACTCCGCGACCTTCGCCGCCCTCTTCGCCAAACACACCGGACGCCGCCCGAGGGACTACCGCGCGACCTTCCGGCGCGGTGGCAGCGGTGTCGGCAGCGCCGATTGAACACCCGATTCCAGGGCCGCCATGGCTCGCACTCCCCAGGCGGTCCGAGCTGCCCACTGCCGCCCCGGGCCGGCGCGCCGTGCCTCATCGCCGTGCCGCATCGTGAAACACACAGACCCCACCTCGCACCTCTGTGCGACACTCCCCCGCATGCTGGGTGTAACCGACCTTCCGACATACCTCGTGGGCTTGGTGCTGATCATTTTGGCGCCGGGGCCCAATTCGCTGTACGTGCTCTCCGTCGCCGCCCGACGGGGCGTACGGACGGGATACGTCGCCGCGGCAGGGGTATGGACCGGGGACACGGTGCTCATGACGCTCTCCGCGCTCGGGGCCGCGTCGCTGCTGCAGACGACACCGCTACTGTTCGCCGTCGTGAAGTACGCCGGTGCCGGGTATCTCTCCTGGATGGCGATCGGCATGCTGCGCCAGGCCGTCGGTATGTGGCGCAACCGGCACACCGCGGCCGACCCCGCTGCGGCCGACGGCCCCGAGCAGGAGGTCGCCGCCGAGCGGCCCTACCGGCGCGCACTGATGCTCAGCCTCTTCAACCCGAAGGCGATCCTGTTCCTGGTCTCGTTCTTCGTGCAGTTCGTGGACCCGGGGTACGCCTATCCGGCGCTGTCGTTCCTGGTGCTCGGCACGCTGCTCCAGGCGGCGAGCTTCCTCTACCTGTCCACGCTCATATTCAGCGGGACCCGGCTGGCCGCCGCCTTCCGCCGCCGCAAGCGGCTGTCGGCGGGGGCGACCTCGGCGGCAGGCGTCCTCTTCCTCGGCTTCGCCGCGAAGCTCTCGCTCAGCGGGGTGTGAGCGGGGGGTGAGCCCTGGCGGGCGTCACCTGCCGCGTGGAGCCCCCTTTCACCGCCCCGCGGTAAAGAGTTGATCAAACACCCTGGCGGGGCGGTGTGTGATGCGCGTAGATCTTGCCCATGCGCACTGTCACCATCACCAAAACCGCAGCAACCGTGGCCGCCCTCGCCGTCACCGGCGCCGCCTTCTACGGCGCCGGCGCGGCCACCGCGGGAAACAGCACGCCGAAGAGCGACAAGGAGATCCCCAACATCACCAAGGTCGAGGACCGGATCAACGCCTACTACGGCGGGGCTCCCGACTCCACCGGGGCCTACCAGGCCTCCCCGACCAGCAACTACGCCAAGCAGGTCGCCGCGATCGAAGCGCGCGCGAAGCGCCAGATATCGCAGGCCGCCGAGCACCCGGGGCGGGACGGCCGTAAGCCCGCCATCGTCCTCGACGTCGACGACACGACACTGCTGACCTACGACTACGAGAAGAAGAACGGCTTCGCGTACAACGCCACCGCCTTCAACTCATACGTCCAGAGCGCGCAGTCCATAGCCGTGTTCGGCATGCCCGACCTGGTCAACTACGCGGCCAAGAAGGGCGTCACGGTCTTCTTCCTCACCGGCCGCGACACCTCGCAGCGCGACGCGAGCGCCACCAACCTCACCAAGGCGGGCTACGCCGTCCCGGTCGACAGCGCGCACTTCTTCCTCAAGGACAAGGTCAACCCGCCGGCCTACCTGAGCTGCGGCAAGCCCACCTGGACGTGTTCCACGGTCGACTACAAGGCAGGCACCCGCAAGCACATCGAGGGCCTCGGCTACCGCATCGTCGCCAACCTCGGCGACCAGTACACCGACCTCGCGGGCGGCCACGCCGACAAGACGTACAAGATCCCCAACCCGATGTACTTCCTGCCGTGACGCCGTGCCGTCATGGCAGGACGTCGTGATGGCGTGACGTCTTGATGCCCTGAGGAGGCGGCCGGGGCGCGTGGAGCCGCAGAGCCACTCCGCGCGCCCCGGCCGCGCCGTCACGCGGCGGCGCCGAACCACTGGGGCAGGACGCTCAGCAGCTCCCGCTGGTCGTCACCGGCCCACACCACATGGCCGTCCGGCCGCAACAGCACGGCGGGCACGTCCAGTTCCTCGCCGCCGTCGACGACATCGACGACGTGGTCGACCCGGTCCGCCCAGCCCTCCACCGAGAGCCGGCCGCTCTGGTCGAGCAGGAGTCCGCGGCCGCCGCGCATCAGCTCGTACAGGCGCCCCTGCTTCAGCTGCACGTCCCGCAGCCGTCGGCCGAGCAGTTCGTGGCCCTCGCCGAAGTCGTAGCGGATCCCGACCGCGGTGATCATCCCCGTCACATACCGGTTCACCTCCTCGAAGTCCATCAGCTTCGAGAAGAGTTCCCGCAGCGCGGTCGGGCCAGGGTCGGTCCCCATCAGCGTGATCTGCGCGCGGGTGTTGTCCAGCACGGCGGCGCCCACCGGGTGCCGTTCGGCGTGGTAGCTGTCGAGGAGCCCCTCCGGCGCCCAGCCGTTGACCGCGGCGGCCAGCTTCCAGCCGAGGTTGAACGCGTCCTGGACGCCGAGGTTGAGCCCCTGCCCACCGGTCGGGGGATGGATGTGCGCCGCGTCTCCCGCCAGGAAAACCCGGCCGACCCGGTAGCGCTCGGCCTGCCGCGTGGCGTCGCCGAACCGGGACAGCCAGCGCGGCGAGTGCACACCGAAGTCGGTGCCCGCGTAGGCCCGCAGCTGCTGCTTGAACTCGTCGAGGGTCGGCTCGGTCGCACGGTCCTCGGCCACCCCGTCGGCGGGCAGGACGACGCGGCACACCCCGTCCGCGTCGGGGGCGGTGACGCCGAACCGCAGTTGGGTCTTGTTGACCTCCTTGACGGCGGCGGCAACCGTCGCCGGATCCTCGGCCACCTCCATCTGCCCCACCAGCGTCTCCACCTTGGCGGGCTCGCCGGGGAAACCGACCCCGAGCAACTTGCGCACCGCACTGCGACCGCCGTCGCACCCGACGAGGTAGCGCGAGCGCACCCGCGTGCCGTCCGCCAGCTCGACGGTCACCCCCGCCCCGTCTTCGTCCTGGCTCAGCCCGACCACTTCGCAGCCGCGCCGGATCTCGGTGCCGAGTTCGAGGGCACGCTCGTTGAGGAGCCGCTCCGTGAGCGGCTGCGGGATGGCGACGCCGTACGGGTGCGCCGTGTCCAGCCGGTCCGGCCAAGGCTTCGCGATGCCGCCGAACAGACCGCCGGCCTGGAACTTCTCACTGACCGCCAGGAACCGGTCCAGCAGGCCGCGCTGGTCCATCAGCTCGACGCTGCGGGCGTGCAGCCCCTGCCCACGGGACTGCACGGTCGGCTCGGCCAACTTCTCCAGCACCACCACGTGCACGCCGTGCAGCCGCAGCTCGCAGGCGAGCATCAGGCCGGTGGGTCCGCCGCCGACAATGGCCACGTCGATCATCAAAGTTTCCCATTTCCGCAGGTAGTGGCTACGGCCAGTCATTCTGCGGCATGACGGGGGGCTTGCCGCAAGCCCCCCGGTGCGCTATACATTGAGAGTGGCAAGGAGTGGGAACGACCTCCTTGCCTTTCTCTTTTCCGGTGCGGCACCCACTCCCGTCCGCTTCGGGCAAGCGGAACACCGGTGCCACGGCGCGCGGGATCGCACGGGCGGGAGTGCTCCAACCACGACGACGGCGCCTACGCCGTGGGATCCGTCTCCCACTCCCCCGCGTCCTCTCCGGCAATCTGATCCAGGTCGTGGTCAGCATCCCGATCAACATCTGCGGCAACCGCATCGGCTGACCCGTCAAGCGGCGCTCAAACCCCTTCAGTCCAGCAGCAGGGGATTCGGCAGCGTCGCCTGTGGATGCATCCGCAGCAGGGTGTGGAGGACTCCCGCGAGGCCGGACATGAGGCTCGGCGAGAAGGCCTCGCGGGCCAACCCCCCTACCGGGCCGCGTTGTTCGAGGCCGGTGAGGATCTCACCGTCGAGGTCGTCGGCGTTGCCGAAGCCCAAGGAGGTGAGGAACTCCCAGAGGCCGAGGTCGCCGTGGCACAGTGTGTGGCTCCAGCCGAAGCCCTCGGCGGCGCAGGCGCGTGCGGCGCGGTGGGCCATGTCGAGGCGGGCCGGATCGCCCGTACGCCGGTGGAGATCGAGCATGCCGATGCCGATGCCCGCGCTGCCGTGGCACCAGCTGGTGAAGAAGTCCTCCTCGGCGCCGATGCGTACGTCGAGCCAGTTGCCGTGTTCGGGCCGGTAGAGGGATTCCTGGTAGGCGAAGGCCCGCTCGGCCAGGCCGGTCCAGTCGCGGCGCTCGGCCGCGGAGCCCGCCTCACTCAGGGCCAGCCGGGTCAGCGCCCAGCCGATGCCGGTGGCGCCATGGGCGAAGCCGCCGATGCCCTCGGGGTTGAGCCGGGTCGCCCAGCGGGCGCCGCTCGCGTCGACGGTGGCCAGCCCGCTCAGCCGGCGGCCGATGTGCGCGGCGGCGGCGAGCCAGCGGTCCTGCCCGGTCGCCTCGGCCAGGTTCAGCAGCGGAACCACTCCCCCGGCCGCTCCGTTGAGGAGGTCCACCTCGACGTCGTCCTCGACCAGGCGGCCCCGCGCCAGCAGTTGGGCTCGCTGCGCGGCCCGCTCCACCAACCAGTCCTCACCGAGCACCCGGTGCAGCGCCAGCCACGTCCACACCTGCGACGCCGCGCCGCTGAAAGCCCCGGCCGACGGCGTCGGCGTCCGGTCCTCGGTGCCGATGAGGACCCGCAGCGCACCCTCGAACGCCTCGGTGACACCCGGGACTTCGTCCGCCCGCCCCGCCCGCGCCTCGGTCATGTACTCCGCGAGCGTCAGCGCCACACCGCCCTGCCCGGTGTAGAGGTCGGCGGGCAGCACCCTGATGGACCAGCCTGCCGGGGTGAACACGGGGCTGATCCAGGTGACCGTACCGTCCTCGCCGCGCACCGCGCCGTCGCACAGCCGCCGTACCATCCGCACGGCCAGATCGCGGCGCCGCCGCTCCCGGTCGCGGGCGTGCGGGTCGCGGGCGCCCGCCTGCACCCGCTGGGGCAGTGAACGCTCGTTGAGGTACGCGCCCACCAGCGCGTCCTGGATCACCGACTCCTCCAGCGGCAGGTCGGCGGTGCGCCAGTCCTCGACCGTGGTCCGTACGGCGGCCGCGTCCACGGTGAAGGTGAACATCGGTACGTCTCCGGCCAGCAGTTCCGCTATCTCGCCGTCGATGGCCGCACGGTCGGTCGGGGCGCCGGGCAGTACCTCGGCGTTGCGCCGCAGGATGTCGCGGGCCCGCTCGACGGCCGCCGCCTCGTCGTGCAGCGACGCGGGATGCCACAGCATCCGGCCGATGTCCACATACGCCTGGGTGGGCCGCAGGATGCGCCGCGCCTGGGCGCCTTCGAAGCGCCGCAGCAGCCGGTACGGGTCGGTCCCGGGCCGGCGCAGATGCGCGGTCATCTCGCGGAACCCGGCCAGGACACGGTCCCAGTACGCGCTCAGTACCGGGGTGGGGCTGGGGTGGTTGCCCGCGGTGGGCATGGCCACCAGGTCCACCTCGAAGCGGGCCGCGGCGGTGCCGCCGTCCGCGATCACGGGGTTGGGGATCAGCGGTTGCTGGCCGGGAAGGGCGCCGACCCCGGAGATGTCCACCCCGCCGAGCGCGAAGCCGGTGCCGCGCACGGGCAGCAGTCCGGTGCGCAGCACGGTCCGGCGGATGGCCGCCGCCGCCACGTCCACGGCGTCGCCCTGGCCGCTGGCCGGGAAGGGCGCGGGGGCGTCGAAGAGGGTCTCCGCGTCCACGATCACCGGCACCGGGCCCGCCGCGATCATGTTCTCGGCGTGCATGTCGGTGCCGCCGGTGAAGCGGAGGACGGCCAGCCAGTGTCCGACGTTGCGGTAGAACGCGGCCAGTTCGGCATCGCCCGCGCAGTAGCGGTGGCGGACGAACTCGGACCAGCCGTAGCCGTCCCGGACCAAGGTCTGCGGCACACGTATGCGCTCGTCGGGCGCCGGGGCACCGGGGAAGTCCGCGAACAACTCCTCCAGCAGCGCACCCAGAGCCACGTCGGCCTGGGACGGCCTGGGCTTGTACATGACGCTGCCGCCGTCGAAGTCGACCCTGCTGACGGTCAGGCCGCCGCGGTGGCTGTCGCCCGCCCCGAACTCAACCGCTCGTATCTCTCCCGCGGGTGCTCCCAGCAGGGGCCGCAGCAGTTCGCGGTCCGAGGCGAGCCGTGCGGCGAAACCGGCCGTCGCGGCCACCGACAGCCGCGCCACCGACGCGATCCGCCGCCCCAGGGTCGGATACCGGTCGGCCAGCCGGTCGAGATAGCCCTCGTCGTCGGCCTGTTCGATGAACGCGGCCCAGGTCGCCGTATCGGATCCGGCCCCCACGCCCTCCGCCATGCGCAGTGCGTGCAGTTCGATCAGAAACAGGCGCGACAGCTTCGCGTGCAAGGACCCGAGCAGGGCGGCGTGCCCGGCGTCCAGCACCACGTTCCGCTCCGTGCCGGTCAGGGCGTCCACGGCGGCCAGGCGTCGAGCCAGCTCCTCCCGCCACGGGCGGGCGATGTTGCGTACCGGACGGGCGAACCACTCCGCCTCGTCCTTCCTTTCCGGCTTCACCGGCGTCGATCCGTCCACGGCCAGCCCCTCCCCAATTCGTCGCGCATTGGCGGCATTCAGGCACTCCACAGGGCGTGGGGAACCGCCGGACCAGCCGGTTCCCCACGCGTGTGTCTGTGCTTTCCTGACTGCGAACGTCACTCAGCGGCGGTGCCGCGGATGATCAGCAACACCAACTGCCGCGCGACCCGCTCGGGCTGGAGCAGAAGCCGTACAGGGCGTCGCTCGGGTCCGTGAGCGCGGCCTCGGCGGCGGCGCCGCCGACATAGAGCGGCCCGGCGGGGTTTGACTGACCGTACGCACTCTCGGCGCCGGACAGCCAGGCGTTGAGCACGGCGGTTGCGGGAACACTGGTCTGGGGCATCTGCGGCCTCCGGACATAGGAATCGGGACGGATTGCCCAGTCCGAGTATTGCCGGATCCGAACACCCGTCAGATAACTAATCCGGCCACAGTACGGGGGTGTTCGTGCGCGGTTTCGCGTTCCGTGAGACGCCGGACGACGGCTGCGCCCTTCCGGAGGCTGGCTTTTTCAGCCTGCACTTGATCCGGATACATGGCCGCATTGCGCCTTGACGTCGCCTCCACCCCAGCCGACGTCCGGTGAAGGCCCTGGCCTGCCATCGTTGCCCCCGTGAGGGCGCGCCCTACGGTGTCGGCGCGGTGCGCAGTCATGTCTGGCTGATCGGCTGGTTCCGGGAGCGCATCACGCGCTACGAGCCGCCGTACGTCACCGAGTACGTCGTCGAGCGCAGCCTGCCGCCGTCCCGGCACGAGCTGGGCCGTGTGACGCTCAGCGAGACCGACGACGGCACCCTCGTCCGCTGGACCACCCGTGCCGAAATCCCCGTCCCGCTCGTCGGCGCCTTCCTCACCCGGCATCTCGCGCGGCCGGTCATCACCCGTACGTTCCGCAACATCCTGGACACGGCCGAGGCGGCGCTGACCCGACCCGTCGGCGAATGAAGGGTGTCTGCCCGCCGCCCGATGGGCGGGCAGACACCCGCGGTGCACGCCGAGACGGGGGACCTCCGCGTTCACCGCACCGGCGACCGGGCCAGGAGAAAGCCGTGCCGCCGAGCCACAAGGGCTGAAACGAGCGTGACAGCCGCCGCCCCCGGCTCAACAGCACCCCCTCGGCCAACAAATCCCGGGCCGTGGCCGACGCGCGCCGGGTGCCGTCGCGTTGCCCTGCCAACGGAGGTGACACCGCAAGGCCGGCGTCCGGCGGAGCGGGACGGGCGAGCAGGCGAGCGGGCGAGCGGCGAGGTGGGTAGCTGGCTGGCCTGGTCGCTGGAGGCTGGCTGGCTGGTCCATGATGAAGGATGGCTGCATGACCTCTGTTTCCCGCGCCCTCTCCTTCAACGCGGCCGCCGCCCAGTACGCCGCGAATCGCCCCTCGTACCCGCCCGTCCTGTTCAGCACCATTGAAGAGATCACCGGGCGCCCCCTCGCGGGAGCCCGCGTCGTGGACGTCGGCGCGGGCACGGGCATCGCCACCACGTTGCTGCGCGAGCAGGGCGCCGATGTCATCGCCGTGGAGCCGGGCGACGGCATGGCCGCCGAGTTCCGGCGCGCCCTGCCCGATGTGGCGATCGTCCGGGGCGACGGCAACGCCCTGCCGCTCGCCGATCTCTCCTGCGATCTGATCACGTACGCGCAGGCCTGGCACTGGACGGACACCAGCCGCTCCGTGCCGGAAGCACTTCGGGTGCTGCGGCCCGGCGGCGCGCTCGCCCTGTGGTGGAACACCGGCGCCGAAGGCGTGCCGTGGGCCGACGCCCAGGACGAGCGCGTCGCGCACTGGTGCGGCGTCGCGCCGCATGACCGCGCTCGCCCCGACGCCGTCCGTGCCGGGCGCCTGGCCGGTCTGTCCGATCTCCCTTACGCCCGGCGTCTGCTGCGCTGGAGCCGGATCGTGCCGCTCGACACGCATCTGGCGAACATCACCAGCCACTCGGCGTTCCTGGTGCTGGACGAGGCCCGGACCCAGGAGTTCCTGAAGGAGGAACGCGCGCTGCTGAGCGAGGTATTTCCGGATGGGATGGTCGAAGAGACGTACGTCGTGGACTTGTTGGTCGTGACCAAACCCTGATCCAGCACAACTGGGCGGAGCTCGGCGGAACTCGGCCGCATCCGCGGGCCGGCCCGTATCGCCGGGCGCTCCCAGCGCCTCAGCCCAGAAGCTGCGCGATCACCGACGCCAACGCCTCGCCCGTCCGGCGCACCGCCGTGTCGGCGACCAGCGCCGGCAGCGAGCGGGCGGCGATGCGCAGGGCGGAGGCGTGCTGCGCGGGGTCGGCCAGGGACGCCTCCACCAGGGCGGCGTGGTCGCGCAGGGATTGAGGGTCGGTCAGGTCGGCGGCGTGGCGGTCGATGTCGGCGCGGAACGCGGCCAGCAGGTCCGCCACGGTGTCCGCGGGAGGCGCGCCCTGGCCGGTGCCGTGCTGACTGACGTGGGAGAGGCTGCGGCCGACCGCGTTCTGGACGGTGCCGCTGTTGTCGCCGCCGATACTGACTCCGGACCCGGGTGCCCTGCCAGGCTCCGGGCCGGGGTCCCGGCGTGGGAAGACCGCGTTCATCGTCGTGCCCTCCTGGCTGTGGGCGGTTTGGGCCGCGTGGACCACGCGGTGGGCACCGATGTTCTGGATCGGCGCGTAGTTGTCGCCGAAGACCTGGATGTGGTTGATGACCGCCCGCGCCTCGTCCCGGAAGACCTCGGTCAGCACCCCGTGCTCCTCCAGGACTTCCTCGACGATGCGCAGCACGCACGACTGCATCAGGACGATGTGCCGCTCGGCGTCGTCCGCCTGGTGCAGATCGGACACATGGGGCAGCGAGAAGCGCTCGCGCAGGCTGACAGGGCCGCCACCACGAGCGGTCTCGTACGGATCGGGAGGGAGTCGCTTCTTCAGCACCCGGCGCCACACCCCCTGCCCCAGGACGAGCACGCCCTCGATACCGACGGCCATCATCAGCCTCGCCCACCGGGTTCTGACCGGGAGCGGGTGCACCGGGGCTGTCACCTGGGGTCTGAGCGTGAGCCGGAGCTCGCCGCCCTGGAGCGCGGTGTGGACGAAGAGGCTGACCACCAACTGCCCGTCCCAGCTGAGGCATTCAGCCCGCAGGTAGCTCCGCTGCGGCCGATACGGGCCGCTGGTCTCCGACGCCTCCGCCTCCGTGCCGCCCGCCCGTCTCCCCGTCGCCCAGAGTGCCGCCGGGAGCGCCACCACACGGTCCACCGAGAACCCCGGAAGCGGATCGGTTCCCGTTGCCGCGCTGTGTACGAGTGCGTGCAGCGCGATGCTGATACGGCCCAGCAACTCGGCCTCCACCAGCGGCTTCATGGCCTCGCCCGGGGTGCGCGGCTGCAGGACGAGGCGGATGTCGGCCGCCCCGCGCACGTCCCGGCCCGCTCCGATGAAGCGGCCGTCGGCGTCGTACGGGTACTCGGGCTCGGCCTCGCGGAGGTCGATCTCCTCGATGCGCCGCCGGACGGAACGGCGCGTGTGAGGCAACCGCTGCCGTAGGTCGTCGGCGCGGCGCAGCGAGGACGCCAGCAGAGCGAACACCGCGTGGTCCGCCGCGTACACGACCGCCAAGGCCGCGCACAGCAAGGCAGGCAGTACCAGCACCTGCGTACGCCACGCCGACGGCACGCCCGCGTCCTCGGCCCAGCCCAGCGCGTAGCCCCAGGGCGCCAGCAAAACCGTCACGGGCCAGCCGGCGCCGGACGGTCCCACCACCCAGGCGAGCCCGAAGGCCACCACCCACACGGCCGCACCGGCCGGCATCCACGCGGCGAGCAGACCGAACACCGCCAACACGGCGATACCGCGCGCCCGCCGGATCCGGCCGGTCCGCACGGCATGGGCGATCACGGGCACCGGGTCGAACCCACAGGACGGCACGGCTCGCGCGGGCGTCTTCAGCATCCGCCCGATCACCCAGCGCGCGGCCGCGTCCCCCAGCGGAGGAGGTACGGCGTCCGCGTTCCTGTGGTCCGCGCGCGCGGGTCGAGCGTAAAGGCGCAGACAGAGTGCGAGCGTGACGCTGCGGTATCTGTCCTTTCTCCTCGCTAACTCCCCCTCCGCGCCCGCCTGTCCAGCGATCTTCGGCATCCTGGCCCCCCGTCGCCCTGCCCGGCTCCATCTTCGCCCCGCCGGGTGGGGATGCACCAGTACCGGGGACAGGGGCCCGGGACCAGGGCCGTGGGCCGGCGGCTGAGACCGGCGGACGCGGTTCAGCCGTACCCGAACGGGCGGCCTCTCAGCCGACCGCGCGCTTCACGAGTGCGGCGATCCGTGCCTCCACCTCGGACGTCACCTCGGTCAGGGCGAAGGCGGACGGCCACATCGTGCCCTCGTCGAGCTTCGCCTGGTCACTGAACCCGAAGGTGGCGTAGCGGGACTTGAACTTCTCCGCGCTCTGGAAGAAGCAGACGACCTTGCCGTCCAGCGCGTAGGACGGCATCCCGTACCAGAGCTTCGGCGCGAGCGTCGGGGCGTTCGCGGTGACGACGGCGTGGAGGCGCTCGGCCATGATCCGGTCCGCGTCCGGCATCTCGGCGATCTTCGCGAGCACGTCCTGCTCCGCCTGGGCCGCCTTGTCCGCGCGCGAGCTGCGGCGCGCCGCCGTCTTGAGCTCCTGGGCGTGCTCCTTCATCGCGGCCCGCTCCTCGGCGGTGAACCCCTCGTACCCACTGCTTTCGGTGCTGCTCATGACGCATCTTCCCTTTGATGACCTTGATGTGCGGCTCTTGAGGGGACCTTAACCGGGGGCACTGACAACGGCGCTCACCAGCGACCCGGCACGCGGAAGCCGCTGCTGCGCCGGACGGGGGTGTCGGCGTTGCGCATTGGCTGGTTCGCACGGGTGGTCCACATGACGAAGCGACCGCGTACCCGCGGGGCTCTAGAGTGCGCTGTGCCAGTGGAGTCCACGAAAGGGACACCCCGATGACCATCGCGGTGACCACACCGACCGGACACGTGGGATCCCGCGTCGTCCGGCTGCTGCTCCAGGCGGGTGTCCGCCCGCGCGTCCTGGTTCGTGACCCGGCCCGCCTGGACGAGGCGACCCGGGCGCGGGCCGATGTGCACAGAGGCGACCTGACGGACGCCGGGTTCGTCCGCAAGGCGGTCGCGGGCGTACGGACTGTCTTCTGGGTGGATCCCACGCCCCACACGACGGCAGACCCGGTCGAGACCTCGCTGCGGACCGCAGCGCCGTTGATCGAGGCCGCGCGGGCCGGTGACGTGGGGCGGGTGGTGCTGCTGAGCAGTATCGGGGCGGAGAAGCGGCACGGCGTGGGGCACATCGACGCCCTGGCCGGGATCGAGGAGCAACTCGACGCCACCGGCGCGGACGTCCTGCACCTGCGCTGCGCGTACTTCTTCACCAATCTGCTGTTCGACCTCGAAGGGCTCGCCCAGGGCGTCCTGACCACGGCGTTCGGTCCCGAACACCCGATGCCCTGGGTGGATCCGCGCGACATCGGGGACGTGGTCGCGGCCCGGCTGCTGAGTGACGTCTGGCGGGGCCGGGTGGTGCAGGCCGTGCACGGGCCGGAGGACCTCACCTTCCGCCAGGTCGCGCAGATCCTCACCGAGGCGCTGGGGCGCCCGATTCGCCTCAACACCGTGACCGACGACGCGACCCGGGACACGCTACGCGCGGCGGGGCTGCCCCCATCGGCGGTGGAGGGCATGGTCGGAATGACCGCCGCGTCGCGCGACTTGGTGCCCGAGCAGCCCCGCGACCTGCTCACCACCACCCCCACCCCGCTCAGTGGCTGGGCTCATGCCCATCTGCGTCCGCTGCTGACGCACCCCGCGTAGGCGCGGCCTCACGGACGACGGGCGCGAAAGGCCGCGGCCTTGGTGCGGTTCTGGCAGGCGGTGGAACAGAACTGACGGGCCGCGTTACGGGACGTGTCGACGTACACGCGGTCGCAGCGCTCGGCCCGGCACACGCCCAGTCGGCCGGCGAGACCACCGCCCACCGCCAGGGCGAGCGCGGTGGCGCAGCTGGCGCTGCAGCCCGCCGCGAACGAGTCGTCGGCGCCGTGGAAGTGCATCTGCCAGGGCTCGGCCCCGGTCCGGTCCAGCCGGGGCCGGGCGCCGGTGTCGCGCAGCAGGGCGTTGACGGTTTCGGCGGCGGCATCCGGCCTGCCGTCCTGCATGGCCTCGAAGACGTCGCGCATACGCTGTGCCGCTCCGGCCAGGTAGGCGGCCTGTTCGGTGTCGATGGCGCGCGGAAGTGAGGCCGCGGTGCGCGGGATGGCGGCGTCAATCGCCTCCGCCCGTTCCGCTCCGTGCGGCGCGGAATAGGGGCGACCGCGCGCGTGTCCGTCGGTCAACGCGTTCACGAGCGATACGGCCTGGTCCAGCAGTACCGCGACGTGACTGTCGAACATCACTTGACCAGTCACTCCTTCGATGGCTAGCGTCCGTGACTGACATTACTCGATTCGCCAGTTACGTGAGGGAAGGTGGCGGCCATGCCGCGGACCGTATGGCTGCTGGTGGCGGCGCGGGGGATCAACCGGCTCGGCGCCTTCTCGCTGCCCTTCCTGACCGTCCTGATCAGCACCGACTTCGGTGCGAGCACCACGACGGCGGGCCTGCTGTCGGCAGCCTTCGGGCTCGCGACGATCCCCTCCCGGCTGGCGGGCGGCCACTTGGCGGCCCGCCTCGGACGCCGCCGTACGATCGTCGCCGGCCTCACCGGCTGCGCGCTCGCGCAGTTGGGCATCGCGGCAGCCGGTTCCCTGGTCGCAGTGGCCTTCTTCGCGATCCTGCTCGGTCTGGCCTTCGAGCTCTACGAGCCGCCGAGCCAGGCGATGATCGCCGACACCGTCCCTCCTGCCGAGCGGGTACGCGCGTACGGCCTGCTCAATGCCGCGCTCGCCGCGGGTGGTACGGGCGCCGGCCTCATCGCGGCCGGTCTGGGCCGCTACGACCTGCGCTGGCTCTTCGTCGTCGACGCGCTGACGTGCTTGGTGTGCGCGCTGATCTTGCGGATGCTGCTCCCCGCGGACCACCCACACGGCCGACGGGCCACCAACACCCCCCACCCACCGGCCGTCGAGACTCCTCACGCTCCCGGCGCCCACGATCACCAACTCGGCGCGGTGGCCCGCCCCTGGCACGACCGCGCACTGTGGGCGATGTTGGCGTCGGGCACGGCGTTCGCGCTCATCTCCATGCAGATCGTCATGGCGCTGCCCCTCACCCTGGACCGGCGCGGCTACGAAGCGGCCGACGCCGGGCTGCTGTTCACCACTTCGGCCGTGACCGTCGTCGCGGCCCAGCCCGCGCTGCGCCTGCGCCGCCTCACGACGCTCGCCGCCCCCGCGGCCCTCACCCTCGGCTACACCCTGCTGACGGTCGGCCTGGCCGGCTATGCGATCGCGCACACCCTGCCCGCGTTCCTGATCGCCACCGTGGTCTGGAGCCTGGGCGACGTCATCATCCTGGGGCGGGCGATGAGCGTCGTGGCCGACCTGGCCCCGCCCGGCGCCACCGACCGCTACCTCGCCGTGTACGGCATCAGCTGGGGCATCGCGACCACCGCAGCCCCCATCACCGCCACCCAACTACTCGAACACACCGGCGTCACCACCCTCTGGGCCACCACCGCGACCCTCGCCCTGGCACTCGCCGCAGCACAACTCCTCGTAGTCAGACCACTCATCCACCCCACGAGGCCACGACAACTGGCGGCTGGTGCCGCGCCTGACACGCGCACACACCCGGGCGGCGGACAGGGAGCCCTGCTGCGGGCCGACGACCAAGCCCTCAGCGCACACTCGGACGCACCGGACGTGGCCCCGGATCCGCACCCATGCCTCGCCCCTCGTGTCGACGTCGGCGCTCGGCAAGGTCGCGGGCCGCGTCCGGCCACTCGCCGTGATCAAAGGTGAAACCCGCGCCGAGAAGGCGGCCGGGAACGACACGGCGGCTCTTCAGCAGGAGTTCGGTGTCCGTACGCAGGACGAACGCACCGAGTTCGGCCATGCCCTTCGTCGCGGGCAGACCCGCCGGGACCCGCCAGGCGCCCCGCAGGGCGCGCATGAAGGCGCGGTGCGGAAGCGGGGCTGGGGCGGCGAGGTTCACCGGGCCGGAGATGTCGTCCCGGTCGACCAGGAACTGGACGGCGCGGACGAAGTCGTACTCGTGGATCCACGACACGTACTGGGCGCCACCCGCGACGGCCCCGCCGAGCCCGAGCCGCACCATCCACGACATCACGTCGAAGACTCCGCCACGGTCAGGGCTCATCACCATGGCGGACCGCAGCGCGACCTTGCGCGTGTGCGGGGTGTCGGCCTGCTGCTGCGCCTGCTCCCAGGCCTTGGCGATCTCGACGCTGTAGCCCCAGTAGGCCGGGACGCCGGCTTCGGCGCCGCCGATCACACCGGTGGCCTCGTCGTTGGCGGCGTCGTAGCGGTGGGCGTAGATCGTGGCGGTGCTCATCTGCAGCCAGAGGCGGGGCGGCCGTACGGCATCCGCGATCGCGCGGCCCACGGCCTGCGTCGAACGCACCCGTGAGTCCATCATGGCCCGCAGGTTGGCCGGGGTGTAGCGGCAGCTGACCGTGCGGCCGGCCAGGTTGATCACCACATCGCTGCCGTCGATCTCCCGGGTCCACGGCCCCGTGCTCTCACCGTCCCAGTAGACCTCGCGCTCGCGCACGGGCCGCCTGGTGAGGATCACGACGTCGTGGCCCGCGGCGGTCAGGGCACGGTCGAGCACAGCGCCGACCTGCCCGGTTCCGCCGGGAATGACTACCTTCATCGACTTGCCCTCCCTCTGTTGCCTTGAGCCTAGAGCAGGACTTGAACACGTTCAAACGCGGGATGGGGTGGGCGGGCCGGCAGGACCTCGCCCTGTGGCGCGTACGCATGTCCCCGGGCGGCGGCACACCGTAACCCAAAGGAACACCCCCGCCCCTGAGCCGGGCAGGCACCTCCGCACGCACCTTGCCGCCGCGGGCGGCAATGTTCCCCAACGCCCGTACATCACAGGGCAGATGAGGCACCATCAACCCTTCCCTGCCATCCACACCCCCTGTTACGATCCGATCCGGGCCGAATCGAAATCGCGACCGGCCCCGACCTGATCGAAAGGCTCTGAACTCATGCTGCGCGTCAAGGACTTCGACCACCTCGTCCTCAACGTCCAGGACGTCGAGCGCGCCCTCGCCTTCTACACCGGTCCCCTCGGCCTGGAGCCGGTCCGCGTCGAGGAGTGGCGGGCCGGCAAGGTGCCCTTCCCCTCGGTTCGGGTCAGCCCGACGATGATCATCGACCTGTTCGACCGGCCGCGCGGCGAGTCGAATGTCGACCACATCTGCCTCGTCGTGGAGCCGCTCGACTGGCAGGAGGTCATCGACTCGGGCGCCCTCGCCGTGCTGGAGGGGCCCGTGTCGCGGTACGGGGCGCGGGGCAGCGCCATCTCCGTGTACGTCCACGACCCGGAAGGCAACACGGTCGAGCTGCGGTGGTACCCGCAGGACGCCGAGTGAGCGCGGCGGGGCGGCCGCGCGACCCGGCAATCGACGCTGCCGTCCTCGCCGCCACCCTGGAGATCCTGCGCGCGGACGGCTACACGGGGTTCGCCCTGGAGGCGGTCGCCGCACGGGCGGGCACGACCAAAGCGGCCATCCGCCGGCGGTGGCCGCTCCGCCAGGACCTCCTCATCGACGCACTCGCCTCGATCCTCGCCATCCCGCCCGTGCCCGACAACAACTGCACCCGCTGCGACCTCGTGCAGAGCGTGAGGTTGCTGGACGAGGCGCTGCACGAGCGGTTGCCCCGTGGTGTCCTGGCACCGCTGGTGGCCGACTGCGCCCGCGTACCGGAGTTGCACCAGCGGCTGCTGGAGGCGCTCGTCAAGCCCAGCAGGCAGGCCGCCACCGCCGCCGTCGAACAGGCCGTCGGCCGCGGCGACCTGCGCCCCGATGTCGACGCGCACGTGCTCGTCGACCTCCTCGCCGCCTCCGTGTACCAGCGCGCGCTGCTCGGCGACACCACCACGTCCCGGCCGTCCGCGGCCGAGACCGTCGACCTGCTCCTGCGCGGCGCGGCAGTCGACTTCGACCGGCTGGTCCGCATCAGCCAGACACCGGCGCACCTCCGCCGACACCCGGGCGGCCACACCTGACCGCCGACCAGGAGGCTCGCCAGCGGGCTCTCTGCGAGATGCCATCGCCTCGGGGCCCCAGGCAGATGGCGTCCCACCCGGCTCACCAGGTCTTGCCGGCCTGCTCCCGGGTCGTACGGTTGATCCGGTTGAAGAAGTTGGTCATCGCGATCTCCAGGATGATCGCGGACAACTGCTCCTCCGTGAAGTGGTCGGCAACGGCGTCCCAGATCTCGTCCGTCACGCCCGCCGCGCCGTCCTGGATACGGGTGGCCGCCTCGGCCAGTTCGAGCGCCGCGCGCTCCTCGTCGGTGAAGAAAGGCGTCTCGCGCCACGCGACCACGTGGTGCAGCCGCTGCTCCGTCTCTCCGGCCTTCTTCGCCGACTCGACACCGGCGAAAACGCACGGGCTGCAACCGTTGATCTGGCTGGCTCGCAGGTGAACCAGTTCCAGTAGGCGGGGGTCCACGCCCCCGGCGTGAATCGCCTTGTGGAGGTGCTGGATCGCGGTGATCAGATCGGGGTTCGCCGCGCCCTTCATACGTGCTTCCATCGGTCCTGCTCCTTCATTGGTTACGTGTGCCCTTCCGGGCCCGTCATCACCCATGACGGAGCGGTTCCGAGGAAGGTAACAACATGTCCGACACCAGCCCGACGGACCCGGTGGCCGAGGCTTTCGAGTCCCAGCGCGACCGGCTGCACGCGGTCGCCCACCGCATGCTCGGATCACACGCCGACGCCGAGGACGTCGTGCAGGAGGCGTGGCTGAGGCTCTCCCGCCAGGACGCCGACACCATCCTCAACCTCAGCGGCTGGCTGACCACCGTGGTCAGCCGGATCAGCCTCGACGTCCTGCGAGCGCGACAGAGCCGCCCCGAGGCGCCGTACGACGACCGGCTGCCCGAGTTCGTGGTGACGCTCGACGACGGGCTCGCTCCCGAGGACGACGCGGTGCTCGCCGACTCGGTCGGACTCGCCCTCCTCATCGTCCTTGATTCGCTCCGGCCGAGCGAGCGGCTGGCGTTCGTGCTGCACGACCTGTTCGCGGTGCCGTTCGCCGAGATCGGCCAGATCCTGGGCAAGTCCACCGACGCCACCAAGATGCTCGCCAGCCGCGCACGCAAGAAGGTGCAGGCGAGCGAGCGTCCAACCGCCGTGGGACGGGAGCAGCGAGAGGTGGTCCAGGCCTTCCTGGCGGCGGCTCGGCACGGCGACTTCGAGGGACTGCTGCGGGTGCTCCACCCGGAGGTGAAACTCACCGCCGACACGCCCGCCGGCCTGGTCGTCACCCTCGGCGCCACGGAGGTCGCCGCGGGCGCGAAGCTGTCCTCCGCGGCAACGGTGCGAGGCCGAGCGGTGTTCGTCAACGGCCTCCCCGGCATCCTCTCCTGGCGCGAGGACGGCACCCCGCTCACACTCCTCGCGTTCACCGTCGCCAACGGCCGGATCACCGAGATCACGGCCGTGGTCGACCCGGCCAAGCTCGCGGTGATGGAGCTGCCGGAAGCGGTGTGAGTCGTTACGGGGACGGTCACGGCGGTGCGGACACGCGGCGCTCGGCGCACGGCTTCGGCCGGACAACGAGCGCCGACGTGCCACACGACCACACCACCACAACAGAATGTGCGACCAGCGCTCCAACGGGCCGGCCCCGATGTCAGACCCCACCCCTAGGGTTCTCGTAGGGCCAACGGGATACACGACCCCGTCCCCGGTCACACTCGGCAACGTGAGAAGGAGCGACATCGTGAACGAGAACGCGCCCGCTGTTGAGGCCGTTTGGGAAGAGATCGAGCGGTGGTACGCGGCCCAGGGCGCGGCGCATCTCCTCCTGCCGCCGGCCACCGACGAGCAGATCGCCTCGGTCGATGCGACGCTCGGCGTCGAGCTGCCCGAGCAGGTGAAGGCGTCGCTGCGCAGGCACAACGGATCGACCGACGGGGGCTGGCCCAAGGGCCTGCTGTTGTCCTGTGACGGCATCCTGAGCGAGACGCGCGTGTGGCGAGAGCTCCTGGACGACGGCAGCTTTGACGAGCTGAAGGACTTCCGCTCCGGTGGCGAGGCGCTCAAGCCGGGCTGGTGGAATGCCGGTTGGGTCTCCCTCGACGCCGACGGGGCGGGAAACGGCTCGGTTCTGGACCTTTCGCCGGGTCCTGCGGGGGAGGTCGGCCAGGTGATCGACATGGATCACGAAGTGGGACCGAGCGGACCCATCGCGAACGACTTCGCCGGATACCTGAGGGAGGTGGCCGCACGGTTGGAGGAGTTCTCGGTGACCGACGGGAAGCACGTGCAGGAGCGCTAGGGCCTGTCGTCAAATTCCCGTCGTCGCCCGAAGGGCGGTCCGGCGGCGTCTGGTGCGTGCTCTCGGCGCGCCGGGCGAGAGCCCTCGTACTGGACGTACGTGCTTCCACACGTACGGCAGTCCGCGCACCCCCGCGGCCACCGCCTCGCTTCTCGCCCTCGCGCGCGACCCCGACCCTGGCGTACGCGGCGTCGTGGGCCAGGTGCTCGGCACGGAGCGCGACCTCACTCCCGAGGTCAGGCAGAGCCTGCTCGCCCTGGTCCGCGACCCTGACAGCACCGTACGGGCCAGTGCCGCAGCCTCCCTGTCGTCGTCCCACGACCGCTCGCCCGCCGTCGTGGACGCGCTCGTGGCGCTGCTCGAAGAGGACGATCAGCAGCTGCGTCTGGAGGGCGCGTACGGCCTCGCGCAGCGCGACTGTCCGCAGGCCGAGGAGGCCTACGCGCGCGTGGTGCCGCTCGGGCCCGGCTTCGAGCACGACCACCGGGCCGACGGCCTCTGGCGCTGGAGGTGGCGCAGCGAACGGAACCAGAGCTGAGCATGCGGGCGGGTTACGGGCCGACGATCCCCGCGTCGTGCGCGAGCAGGCCCGCCTGTGTGCGGTTGGCGCAGCCCAGTTTGTCCAGCGTCCTCGACACATAGCCCTTGACCGTGGCTTCGGAGAGGAACAGCCGGGCCGCGATCTGCGCGTTCGACAGGCCCTCACCGAGGCCGGTCAGGACCTGGGTCTCGCGTTCGGTGAGCGAGGCGACCAGGTCGCGGGCGCGGTCGCGGGCCGAGAGGCTGTCCGTGGAGGCGGCGATGAGCCGGCGGGCGGCGGACGGCGAGAGGACGGTGTGCCCCTGGGCGGCCGTCCGTACCAGCCCGATCAGCTCCTCCGGCGGAGTCGACTTGACCAGGAAGCCGGTCGCCCCGGCCCGCAGGGCCCGCAGCACGTACTGGTCCGCGTCGAACGTCGTCAGCACCACGATGTGCGGCGGCCGCGCCAACGCGTTGATGTGCTCGATCGCCGCCAGCCCGTCCATGCCCGGCATGCGCAGGTCCATCAGGACGACGTCCGGGCGGCTGCGCCGGACGGCCTCGACGCCGGACGCGCCGTCGTGGGCCTGGTCGACGACCTCCAGGTCCTCGGCCGAGTCGAGAATGGTGCGCAGGAACACGCACACCATGGGTTCGTCGTCCACGACCACTACGCGCACCATGCTCACACCACCGGTTCCGGGGTCGGCACGTACGCGGGCAGCGTCGCCTCGACGGTGAAGCCGCCGTCGGGGCTGGGCCCGGCCCGCAGGGTGCCCTGGACGAGTTCGATGCGCCTGCGGAGGTGCTCGATACCGAGGCCGGATCCGGTGGCCGCGAGGGCCGTGCGGGGGCCGGCGGTGGGGGCCGTGTTGTGGACCGTGATGCGCACCCGTGTCTCCTCGTACTGCGCCCGCACGGTCACCTGGGCGCCCGGCGCGTGCTTGCGGACGTTGGTCAGCGCCTCGCGCAGCACGCGGTAGGCGGTGCGGCCCACGACCGGTGAGGCGAGGGCCGGGTCGCCGTCCTCGATCAGCTCGGTCGGTGTGCCCACCGCGACGGACTCGGCGATCAGGTCGGCGAACTCCGCCACCGAGGGCGTGTGGTCGCCCTCGGGTGCGGTGCGCAGGATGCCGACCAGGTCCCGCAGCTCCTCCAGGGCCTGGCAGCCCGCGGCGCGCAGCTCCTCCGCCGCCTGCCGGGTCGCCTCGTCCCGCGCCGTCACCCGCAGGGCCCCGGCCTGCAGCACCATCAGGCTCACCCGGTGCGTGACGACGTCGTGCATCTCCCCGGCGAGCCGGGCGCGTTCCTCGGCGCGGGCCTGTTCGGCGAGCAGATGGCGTTCCCGCTCGGCTCGCTCGGCGCGTTCGACCAGGGCGAGGACCATCCGGCGGCGGGCGTCGAAGTACAGGGCCAGCAGCGGTCCGAGCGCGGTGCGCAGCAGCCCGATCGTCATGACGGTGACCGACGGCTCCCAGGGCCGCATGATGACGAGGGTGAAGGCGGCGAGCACGAGGAAGGCCGTGCGGCGGTCGTCGCGGCAGAAGAACGGGCCGTAGGCGGCCACCGCCGTCGCGTAGGGAGCCCAGACGTTGGTGTCGGTGGCGGGCGTCAGCACGCCGGCCGGCGAGCTCAGCATCGTCAGCGCCAGCGTGAACGCGCCGAGCACCCCGACGACGGCGAACGGGGCGGCGCGCCGGAAGACCAGGGAGCCGCAGGCGAGCGCCTGCACGCCCAGCATGACCCAGGCGACGGCACCCGGGTGGTCCGGCCACCAGCTGAGGCCGATCAGCGTGGCGCCGGTGTCGAGCACGGCGAAGACGACCGCGATCGTCACGTCCACGGCCACCCGGTGCGGACGGTCGCACGGTCCGTCAGTCATGGCGCTTACGGTAGGGCATGCGCGCCGCCGCCCCGCCCGCGCCCGGACCACGCCCTGCTTCCGGCTCGTCAGGACCCTACGAAAGTCGTGTGCCACCCGCGACGACCAGCCTTTCGTCGCTCCGGGAGGCGACCGCTCGCCCTGCCGGGCCGTGGGCGTTCCGGCGTGGAATGGGGCCATGGATGCGACAGACAAACCCAGCGCGAAGGCTCCGACGGCTCCCCGGCTCGGTCGCTACGCGATCAGCACGGACCGTTCGTCGATCACCTTCACGAGCCGGCACCTCTTCGGCCTGCTGCCCGTACGGGGCACGTTCACGATCGGGAGCGGCACGGTCGACGTGGCCGAGCCGCTGTCCGAGTCGCGGATGCGCGTGGAGGTCGAGGCGGCGAGCTTCAGTACCGGCAACGACCGACGGGACGCCGACGTGCGGTCGGTGAAGTTCCTGGACACCGACCAGCATCCGCTGATCACGTTCGTCGCCGATCGGGTGGACGCCACGTCCGTCTCCGGCACGCTCACCGCGTGCGGAATCTCCCGGCCCGCGAGCCTGTCGGTCGTCCACGCGGAGATACGTACGACCTCGTTCACTGTCCGCGCCACCACGCGGGTCGACCGCACCGCCTTCGGGGTGACCGCGGCCCGTGGGCTGGCGGGGCGGTATCTCGACCTGGCGCTGGACGTCACATGCGTACTCGCCTGACGGCGGCGGACGTGTGCCGGGCCGCGGGCCGCTGCCATGTACCCGCGCCCGGCCGGAGTGACGTGACGCCTACTCCTCCCCGGCGTCGTCGGGCGGCAGCAGTTCGGCGATGATCTCCGTGCCGAGTGCGTACGCCGGTACGCCCGCGGTGATGAGCGCGGTCTCCGCGACCCCGATGAGGTCGGCGATGCCCGCCCCGGCGTGGAGCGCGCCCCGGGCGTGGATCCGGGCGGGGTCGGCCCGGCCGAGAGCCAGCAGCTGCCCGAAGTGGACGAGCTGCTGCACCCGCCCGCCCAGCGGGTTGCCGGTCAGCACGATGTGGCGCAGTGCCGCGATCGCCTCCTCCGTCGGCAGCCGGTCGAATTCACGGGCCAGGCGCAGCCGTTCCTGCACCCCGCCGGGAACAGTGCCGAGGGTGGAGCGGTACCGGTCGCGCACGGCCTCCGTACGGGAGGCGAGCGTGTCGTCCGTCATGACGTGGCCCGCGCGATCGCGGCGCGCACGGCCTCCTGGGCGCCCGGGGGGAAGTCCACCGCCCCGCCGATCGCCGCCGCGGCGATCTCCGCCTCGGCGCTCTCCTCGATCGCCACCACGAGGTGGGCGGTGGCCGCCGAGTCCGGGCCGAACACCAAGAGGCCGTGGTTGGCCAGCAGCACCGCGGACGTCGTCGGGCGCCGCTCCAGGATGTCGGCCATGCCCCGCACCGACACATCCGACCCGCGGGGCCCCCAGGGAACCACCGGGACGTCCTCGGCCTGCCCGAAGCGCAGCATCGGTTCGGTGCGGCACGGCAGCGGCCGGTGGGCCACGGCGAAGGCGGTCGCGGAGGGCGAATGCGTGTGGATGATGGCGCCCACGTGAGGGCGGGCCTCGTACACCACGCTGTGCATCGCGATGATCTCGGCGCTGACGGACTGCAGCTCACCTTCGAGGACCTGCCCGTCGAAACCGACGGTCGCCAGGTCTTCGGGCCGCAGTCCGCGAACGAACCCCGGTGTCAGCAGGAGGCGTTCACCGTCGAGCCTGGCGCTCAGGTTGGCGTGCCCGGAGTGGGACATCACCCCCGCCGCGAAGAGCTTCTCCGCGGCCTCCACCAGCTGGTCGGCCCGCTCTTTCCGTACGTACGTGTCGCTCATACCGCATCTCCCAAGGGTCTGTCAGCGGCAGATCGTTCGCCGCTGTCCACGTGCGGACCACTCTTCAACTTGAACTAAGGTTTAAGTCAAATACCGGGGAGAGGCGGGGGAGCACGGGGCCGCCGCCATACCGACAGGCAGGGAGCAGGAGGAGCGGAACGTGCGACGCATGACGATCGGCCGGCTCGCGGAGATCACCGGAGTGCCCGCTTCGGCCATCCGGTACTGGGAACGCCACGGCCTGCTGCCCGTACCCGAGCGCGAGAGCGGGCAGCGGCGCTACCCGCCGGAGGCCGCCGAGCGGATCACCGTGCTGCGCACATGCCAGCAGGCCGGGCTGTCCCTGGTCGAGATCAGCGAGTTCCAGCGGGACCAGCCGCACCGAGAGGCGATGATCCGCGCCAAGATCACCGAGATCGAGCAGCGCATGGTCGATCTCGACCACGCCCACCAGCTCCTGACGCATGCCGTCAAGTGCAGCGAGGAGGACATCGTCAAGTGCCCCAAGTTCCGGGAGCAGATGGCGGCTTGGCAGACGCCGGACCCGGCGCCCTGACATCCGTGTACGGGCCTCGCCGGGTGCTGCCCGGCGAGGCCCGTCACCATCACACACCGCACGCGCCCACGCACACGGTCGCACTCCCTCGGCGATCTGGAGGAGGCGGTCGACCGGCTGCGCCGACTGGTCGGGGCGTAGCCGTCGGGCTCAGCTCTTGCTGATCCGTACCGTGTCCCCGGCCGGGCCGCCCGCGAGGACGTCGATGCGGGCGCCGGTGTCGGGGTCGGTGAAGCTCTGCCCCGCCGTGCGGGCGGCCAGGTCCAGGGCGGTGCAGCCGGTGGGCACGGTGGTGGGGTGGGTGGGGACGATCCGGACCGGGCCCTCGCCGGTCGCGGCGGCCGAGTCGACCTTGTAGACGAGGACGCCGGTGGAGCAGGCGGCCGCGTCGTTGCCCTCGGCACGGCGCGACTCCGCCACGTACGCAGTCGTCTCACTCGTGCGCAGAACGGCGATCTTCGTGCCGCCGGGGCGTTCCACCGGGCTCAGGCGCACCGTGCGCTGCCCCGGTGCGGCCAGGCAGGCGACCTGGTCGTCGCGGATCCAGCCGAGTTTCCAGGAGTGCCAGCCGAGGTACTGGGGCGCGGGTCCCGCGATGTTGCCCATGACGTCCCAGCCGCCGACGTACTGGTGGGTGTCGCCGGTGAAGGAGTACAGGTCCGGCAGGCCGAAGGTGTGGGCGGTCTCGTGGTCGGCGACCTTGGGGCCCCAGCGCCACATGTCCTGCCCGAAGGTGACGGCCCACTTCACCCGGGTGCCGTCCGCCGTGATGCCCGCCGTGGCGGGGTCGAAGAGGTAGGTCGGGGAGAAGGGGATGGCCGTCGCCGCCTTGGTGGGGACGACATACACCATGTCGTACCGCGAGAAGTCGGCGTAGGGGTCGGCTGCGGCGACCGCGTCGCGTACGTACTTCTCGTGGGCCTCGAAGGTGATACCGCGCGCGAAGTCGTACGAGGTGGAGGCGGCGGGCATCCGGATCCAGCGGCGCAGCGGGGTGAGAGCGAGACGGGAGCGGCCGTAACTGGCGGTTCGCATCCAGTCGGCGGCCGGGGCGAGTTGGGCGGCGTAGGGGTCGGTGGAGCCGGTCGCCGGTGCGTCGGGGAAGTCGACGAACAGGGTGAGGACGCGGTGGGTGCCGGTGGACGGCTGGAACTGGGTGCGGTCGGTGCCGTGGCCCTCGTCGGTCCAGCCCGTCCGGCCGGGCAGCGCGCAGGCGGCGGGAGCGGCCGGGTGCGGCCGGGGGGCGGCGGTCGCCGCGCCGCTCCCGGCCAGGCACGCGGCGAGGGCGACGGCAGCGGCGGCGAGGGGGCGCGGTCGGAGCGGCGGGGTGGGCATGGCTCTCCTCCAGGGGACGGGCGGAAAGGGGCGGGAGTGGTCAGGCGCGGCCGGCGGCCAGGTCCATCAGGCGGGCCAGGACCCGGCCGCCCGAGGCGGTGATCCCGTCGTGCTCCCACTCGTTGGTGACCCAGGCGCGGCAGGCCCCGACCTGGCGCGCGGTGCTCAGCGAGAGCCCCGCGTCCACGTACATGTCGTCGTGGTAGACGATCGCGGCGAGCGGGACCTCGTTGGCGGCGAGGCGGTCCTTGTCGTACAGCGTCGGCCAGTTCACGCGTCGGGCCAGCAGGTCCGCGGCCTCGGCGAAGGGTCGCAGGGCGGCGACCTCCTGGAACATCCAGGGGTAGATCATCTCGCCGGTGAGGAGGAACGGGTCCGCGCCGTCGGCGAATTCGGGGAACTCGCCGAGCGCGCGGGCGGCGGCCCAGCCGGTGGCCGGCGCGCCCTGGCCGTAGAGGGTTTCCTGCATGACGGCGAAGAGGGGGTTGCCGGTGAAGCCGGTCAGGCCCATCACCTGGTGGAGGAACGTCTCGGTCAACTCTCCCTCCGCGTCCAGGGCTTCGTCGAGCAGCCAGTGGATGCGCTCATAGCCGTCGCCCATGCCGAGGGCGAGGCCGAGGGTGCGCAGACGGCGGGGGGTGAGCCGGTCCCCGTCGGGCAGGCGTACGTCGGTGGCGACGAGGAGGTCCGCGATCTCGCGCAGGCGGGCGGCGTCCTCGGGGTAGCGGGCGTAGAAGCCGAGGACGCGCTCGCGCACCCGGGGGTAGGTGCGGGCGTACACGTCGTCGGCGGTGGCCGAGAGACCGGGCAGCCCACCGGCCACGTAACAGGCACGCAGCCCCTCGGGGGCCCGGGACAGATAGGTGAGGGTGAGGAAGCCGCCGTAGCTCTGGCCGAGGGTCTCCCAGGGCTCGTCGCCGCACAGCCGGCGCCGGATCAGCTCGGCGTCGGCGACGATCGCGTCAGCGCGGAAGTGGGCCAGGTGGTCCGCGAAGGCCTCCGCGGACGGGAACTTGGCTGCCGTGCGGCCCGTTACGGGAGTGGAGCGGCCGGTGCCGCGCTGGTCGAGCAGGAGCACCCGGTGGGTCTTCAGCGCGCGGTCGAGCCACCCGGGCGAACCGGCCGACGGCCGGGGCGACTTGCCACCCGGACCGCCCTGAAGGTAGAGGAGCCAGGGCAGTCGCTCGCCTGCCCGGGCGCGGTCGACGACCTCGCGGGCGAAGACCTGGAGGGTCGGGCCGTGCGGGGCCGCGTGGTCCAGCGGGACGGTGAAGACGTGGTCGACGGTTGCGTACGCCGGGTTCATGGATGCCTTTCGCGGCGTGGGCGCCGCCGTGTGCTGTGTGACGTTTCTTGGAGGAGCATGGCGCGGGCGGCCGCCCGGCGAGGAGCCCCCGTTCCCGCATAACGTCGCGTTATGGGAGCCGGGGGCCGTTCTCGCCGGAGCGGGCCGCGGGCGTACGAGGTCAGGTCGCCCGCGACGGCGCCAGGGTGTAGGTGCGGCTGGAGGTGTAGAACTCCAGGGCGGCCCGGCCCTGTTCACGCGGCCCGTGGCTGGACTCCTTGGTGCCGCCGAACGGCAGGTGGAAGTCGACGCCGGTGGAAGGGGCGTTGACGCGGATCATCCCGGTGTCGAGCCGGTCGCAACCGTGCAGGGCGGTGTCGAGGTCGGCGGTGTGCACCGAGGTGACCAGGCCGTACGGGACCGAGTTGGTGATCCGTACCGCATGGGCGAGGTCGTCGGCGGGCAGCAGAGCGGCGATGGGTCCGAACACCTCCTCGCGCAACAGCGGATGATCCGGGGAGACCTTCTCGACCAGGGTGGGGGCCGTGTACCAGCCGGGGTGCCGGGGCGCGGTCCCGCCCGCGAGCACGCTGAGGCCGCGGGAGGCCTCGCCCACCCGGTCACGGGCGCGCTCGCTGATCAGCGGCCCGCATACGGTGTCCGCCCCGGCCGGGTCGCCGACCGGGAGCGCCCGGAGCGCTTCCGCGAGCGCCTCGCGCAGCGGGTCGAGGGCCTCGCCGACGGCGATGACACGGCTGGTGGCGGTGCACTTCTGGCCCGCGTATCCGCCGATCGCGGCGGCGATGTGGGCGGCGGCCCGGCCGATGTCGGCGTCCGGCAGGACGATCGCGGCGTTCAGACCGCCCATCTCCGCCTGGACCGGAACGCCCCGCTCGGTGGCGGCCCGGGCCACCGCCCGGCCGACGGCGGTCGAGCCGGTGAACGAGACGACATCCGCGCGGCGGACGAGCGTGTCCCCTTCGACGGCCCCGCCGGGCAGTACGGTGAACACCCCGGCGGGAAGGGCCTGTTGGACGATCTCGGCCAGGCGCTGAGCGCAGGCCGTGGCTTCGGGAGCGGGCTTGAGCACCACCGCGTTGCCGACGGCGAGCGCCGGGGCGGCCTTCCAGCTCGGGATGGCGAACGGGAAGTTCCACGGGGTGATGAGCCCGGCGACGCCGTGGGGCCTGCGGCGGGTGAGCAGCAGCCCGGCTCCGGCGGCGGGTTCATGGACCGCGCCGACGGGTTCGTAGGGGGCCTGGGCGTAGTAGCGCCAGATGGCGACGGTACGGGCCACCTCGGCCCGGGCCTCGGTGAGCGGCTTGCCCACCTCGCGCACGGCGAGCGCGGCCAGTTCGTCCGCCGCGGCCTCGACCGCGTCGGCGGCGGCGCCGAGCGCGGCCGACCGCGCGGCCGCACCGCCGAGCAGCCATCCCGGCTGGGCCGCACGGGCCCGCTCCACGGCGTCGGCGGCGGCACGGGCCCCGGGGGCCGGGATGTGGACGAGGACGTCGGCGGGATCGGCCGGGTTGCGGGAGATGAGGTCGGTGACGTCAGCGGTCACGGGAGGGGTCCTCCAAGGAAGGGATCGAGCGGCAACGGGTGTCCGGCACCAGCGGCGCGCGCCGTACGAATCAGTGGTGGCCCTCGGCCACGGCCTTCTCGGTCGCCAGGCGCACGCCTGCCTCGATCTCCCCGGAGAGCGGGGTGCGCGGCGGGCGGACGGGGCCGCCGGGACGGCCCGCGATGTCCATGGACAACTTGATGGACTGGACGAACTCGGTCTTGGAGTCCCAGCGCAGCAGGGAGTGCAGGGAGCGGTAGAGCGGCAGCGCGCTCTCCAGGTCACCGGCGACGGCGGCGTGGTAGAGCTCGGCGCAGGAGGCCGGGAAGGCGTTGGGGTATCCGGCGATCCAGCCGACGGCGCCGGCGAGGGCGAGTTCGAGCAGGACGTCGTCGGCGCCGATCAGCAGGTCGAGGTCGGGGGC